>CABOGK010000066.1 GCA_902399855.1 Erysipelotrichaceae bacterium | reverse complement strand
ATTATACATAAAAAACACATCAAAGTCTAATGATAAATATAGTCGGATGTCAAATGCCAAACGAGAGAATCGCTTACCATATGTCTCTGTTTAAAAAAAATTTATCATGGAATGGTTACAATTTATACAAATAAACAAATGATTCTAAGCATCTGACTGATTATTTTGTCTCCTTGGATAAAAAATCTAAGAATTCACTTTTACCCACTCGATTGATACCACTATGTTCTACATCGAACTCATCATTTATTTCGTGTCCTAAAATTTCTTCCATTAACGCTTTTACTCTGGGCCTGCAAAATGTTCCTTGACAAAAACCCATGCCAGCTCGTGTCCTTCGTTTTATTCCATCGATTGTTGTAACCGGAATTTCACGGGTCATCGCATCACGAATTGTTTTCTCATCTACTTGTTCACAACGACAAACTATACGATTATCTCCACGATCTAAAGCCACTAAAGGTGCAATTTCCTTCATAGATCGAAGTTCCTTTTTTTCAATAATCGGTTTTCTATAGGGATCAAAGTTTGTCTTTCGAT
>CABOGK010000065.1:303-564 GCA_902399855.1 Erysipelotrichaceae bacterium | reverse complement strand
CCTAATTATGTGGAGCATAATGGTGGAGATGTTCCACACAACAATTTACAACCTTATATATCTACTAACATTTGGAGAAGGACTGCTTAATTAGTCCTTCTCCATATATACGTGGCAATGTAAGGCATCATATTTTCATGTGCTTCATTACCACCTGTTGATTGTGAATCATGACCATATCCACCATCACCAATAGTCCAAGCTTTTTGCCCTTCAAACGGACCATTTACAAAAGTTTGATCACTTGCTAAATGTCTTACA
>CABOGK010000065.1:0-293 GCA_902399855.1 Erysipelotrichaceae bacterium | reverse complement strand
CCATTTACAAAAGTTTGATCACTTGCTAAATGTCTTACATTATGAAAGTGAGATGCTAATTGAGCGATAGTAAGAGTAACTTTATATTTTCCACCAGTCTGAGAAGCCGTAAATGACATACTTGTAGTACCATCGTTACCTTGACCAGCACCAATCAAGCAACGGCCCTGAGCGTAGGGTTGCCAAGTGCCTCCAAATAAAGTGCTTGGATTGGTACTGTTGGTACTAAAATATAAAGAGCCGACCGGATAAACCAAGTCGACTAACTTTCTTGTAACTCCTTTTGATTTAAA
>CABOGK010000064.1 GCA_902399855.1 Erysipelotrichaceae bacterium | reverse complement strand
CTGTTGCGGATCTGTTCAAACGCTCTTCCTGCCGCAAACATCGCAAAGCTCGATGCATAGACAATCTTATGACTGGCTGCCAGTCCCGCTGCCACGCCCATCATGTTGCCTTCCGCGATCCCCATATTGAAATGTCTTTCTGGGCACGCCTTCTTGGCTTCGATCGTTTTTGTGGATTTGGTCAGGTCCGCATCCAGTACCACGATATCTTCTCTTTCCTGTACCAGTTTGGCCAGGGCCTTTCCATACGCTTCTCTTGTTGCTGTTGCCATATTATTCACCACCCAGTTCCTTCATCGCTTCTTCATACTGTTCCTTGTTTGGCGCACTTCCATGCCATGCATAGTTGTTTTCCATAAACGATACGCCCTTTCCCTTGATCGTATGGGCGATGATGGCTGTCGGCTGTCCCTTGGTCTCTCTGGCTTCCTGAAAGGCTGCCTCGATTTCATTAAAGTTATGACCGTTGATCTCGATCGTATGGAAACCGAATGCTTCAAACTTGGATTTGAACGGTTCCGGGCCGATCACATCGTCGATGTTGCCATCGATCTGCAGATGGTTGTAGTCCAGCATCACACAGAGGTTGTCCAGCTTGTAATGGGAGGCTGCCATACAGGCTTCCCATACCTGTCCTTCCTCGCTTTCTCCATCGCCCAGCAGGCAATAGAT
>CABOGK010000063.1 GCA_902399855.1 Erysipelotrichaceae bacterium | reverse complement strand
TCCGTTGCCGTTACTCCATTTGCAGGATCAAAGGCATCTCCAACCGTCAGGGTTTGGTCTTCGGCATCGATTGTTGGAATCGCATTTAAAGAAGTCATATAAGGTGAAAATGTCCATGTTCCCACAAACTGGATCTTTCCCTCTTTGAGGTTCTCGTCATTGACTTCTTTGCTCTTTGCATCATACGATTTGAATTTCCATATACCGTCTTCCGCCTTGAAACTCGTTGTTTCTGGTTCAACAGCCTGGACTGTATCCCCTTTTGCATACATTTCATCATCCTTAGGCAATAAAGCTTTGACTCCTTCCGGAAGTTCTTTTTGTCCATCTGCACTGACAAAGCTGTATTCCACTGGATAGGCAGATTCATTTTTAAATGTGAAGCTCTGTACCGGAACCGGTGTGCTTGTATCCGTCACCAGATCTTGAACCGCCTTCACCGTAAAATCAAAGTTTGCCTTTTTATAGCCGTTTGGAACAGCCGTTTCCTTTAAGCGATATGTTCCCGGAGTCAGATAAGCCAAATCATCCTGTACGATATAACCTGTTTGCGGATCATACGATTCACTTGTGGTTACCTTTGAGAGATCACTTTGTGTCACACTTTCTGCCTGGGAAACATAAAGATCACCGTTTTCATTCGTTATCAGCCCACTGGCTACCGGTGTTTCGGTTTCACCATTGATTCGATACAAATCAAACGTAACATCTTTTAATCCCTGATCCTGATCATCTGTTTTATGAATCTTGATGGGAGATGGCATCTGACGTTCCAAAATATAATAATGTTTGTC
>CABOGK010000062.1:359-795 GCA_902399855.1 Erysipelotrichaceae bacterium | reverse complement strand
CGCTTAACCTCCAATTTGTTGACATAGCCTTTTAAGTAATCGCAAATTTAAAAAGATCTTCTTTTCGTATTTGACGAATAAAAAAGTAACTAGCTTGTCCTCTCAATCTTTTCATAATCAGTAACAGGAATTCTTGTGCGTCCATTCCCTGATATTCCTTCTGTAATGTAAACAGTGCATTATATCGGTTGATGTATTTGCTGGACACTCCCCGGTAAAACCGATACTGCTCCTTGATCATGGAATGGAATGAATTGACATTGTTCAGATGATTGACTGCATCATATTTACTGTAGGTATTCAAAACTTTGTTGGTGCATTTCTTTTCACAGAGGACTTTCGTATAACTTTGCAGTCCATCTGTCCAGACGTAGCTTTTATTGGCAACGGATTGACAAAAGTCTTCTACATTTTTTATAGAAGGTTTCGCTACATT
>CABOGK010000062.1:0-281 GCA_902399855.1 Erysipelotrichaceae bacterium | reverse complement strand
TATGCACACTTTCTCATCGGACAAACCGGCCCTGGAAGCACAGGTCCCCCGCTTCTTGCCGGGATGATCTTTGATAAAACGGCCTTTACGGCAATGTGTCACATACGTTTCATCCATTTCGATTTCATGATGTAGTACATATGGGACACTCCATATCTTCAATGAAATGAAGATATTTGTGACGCATACGAAAAGCCGTGGATTCATGTACATCAATTTTAGCAGCTGTGTGAAGCAGCGAATTTCCATTCTGCGTTTCTATGATCAGATCGTTCCATTTC
>CABOGK010000061.1 GCA_902399855.1 Erysipelotrichaceae bacterium | reverse complement strand
GGATTAGACAAATGAAAGTAAGACCATCCGTAAAACCGATGTGCGACAAGTGCCGAGTAATACGACGCAAGGGTCGCGTCATGGTAATTTGTGAAAACCCAAAACACAAACAAAGACAAGGAAACTAAGTAGGAGGAAACAATGGCACGAATTGCAGGAGTAGATATTCCAAACGACAAGCGTGTAGTCATCGCCCTGACCTATATCTACGGGATCGGGAAGAGCACGTCAGAGAAAGTATTGGAAGAGACAAAAATCGATGAGAACATCCGTGTAAAGGATCTGAGCGAAGAACAGATGAACGCGATCCGCAAGGCCATCGACAAGATCAAGGTCGAAGGGGATCTGCGAAGAGAAGTACAGTTGAACATCAAGCGACTGATGGAAATCGGATGCTACAGAGGGATCCGACACAGAAAGGGACTGCCGGTCAGAGGACAGAGAACGAAGACCAATGCGAGAACACGCAAAGGGAAAGCGAAGACGGTAGCCAACAAGAAGAAGTAGGAAGGAAGAGTAGAGTATGGCAAAGGTACAGAGAAGAGGAAAACGCCGCGTCAAGAAGAATATAGCGCGCGGATGTGCACATATCCACTCGACTTTCAACAATACGATCGTAACGATCACAGATGAGAGTGGAAACGCGGTAGCATGGAGCAGTGCGGGAGCCTTAGGATTCAAGGGAAGCCGAAAGAGCACACCGTATGCAGCCCAGTTAGCCGGAGAAGCAGCAGGTAAAGCTGCAATGGATCACGGGATGAAGACGGTCAGCGTGGAAGTAAAAGGACCGGGGCCGGGACGAGAAGCAGCAGTGAGAGCGTTGCAGGTAGCCGGACTGAGCATCACGATGATTAATGATGTGACCCCAATTCCACACAATGGATGTCGTCCGCCAAAACGACCTCGTGGATAGAAA
>CABOGK010000060.1 GCA_902399855.1 Erysipelotrichaceae bacterium | reverse complement strand
TGTACCGGTTTGTGGGAGAATTCTGGTACACGGGTGATCCCAACTGGAAAGAAGATCTGTGCTTTGCCTCCCGCTTTTTAAGGGATAAATTAGATGGATAAACTAAAAAATATACAGTTGATCTTATGTGATCTGGATGGAACATTACTAGATGATCAAAAAAGATTTGATCCTTACCTAAAAGATATTTTGGAAAAAAAACAGATTCCTTTGACCTTTGTTTCCGGTAGAAATTATCATATCATTCAAGATTTGATTAAAAAATATGAAATCAACCTGCCTTATATCACAAACAATGGGGCCAATATCTTCTTAAATGATCAATGTATTTATGAAAAAAGCATTGTATCCGAAGAATTAGTAAGAGCTTTGAAAATCTTGGAGGCATCCAATATTCCTTATTTGGCATATTCAAACTTCAAGATATTTTGTAAAGGAAATCAGCCGGAATTGGAAGTTTTTAAACAACGTTTGATCGATAAATGCGAAATCATTTATGACTTTGATACTGATTCTTTACGACAGGAAGAAATTTTCAAGGTTGTGATCATAAATACGAATGTCCAATTTATGAAGTCTATACAAAATGAGATACATATGAATTGTCTTCATACGCATTGTGTACAATCCGAAGGATATGTATATACCCTATCGCATCGTAAAGTTTCTAAAGGGGCTGCGGTACAATGGCTGCTTAAATATTTGAATGTGAATCCAGAGAAGGTAGTGGCATTTGGAGATAACTACAATGATGTTTCCATGTTTAAAGCAGTAGGCATCAGTGTAGCGGTTGATAATGCGCTGCAGGATATAAAGAAGCAGGCAACGTATGTGACAAAATCAAATCAGAATCATGGAGTTTCCTGGTTCGTTTCGAAGCATGTGGAATAAAGGAGGACTTATGAGAGATATAGAAAAACATGCCCGGCATGTAAGACAGAACATCATCAAGATGGTGTATGCGGCAC
>CABOGK010000059.1 GCA_902399855.1 Erysipelotrichaceae bacterium | reverse complement strand
TCGCAATGACTATGTATTCTCGCTGTATTATAAAATGTTTCTATATATTCAAAACATAGATCATACACATGATCGTAGTCCAATATCACCTTGCGATTCAGCCATTCTTTTTTGATCAGTGAATGAAAGGATTCAATACATGCATTATCATAGGGTACCCCTTTTTCTGAATAGCTTCGTTTCATACCGTTTGTCAATTCACTATATTTTCTACAAGTAAAATGAATTCCACGATCACTATGTATAATCAATGGATCTTTTATTTCCCTGCGTTGTTTTGCAATCTCAACGCATTTTAATACTTCTTCTACTTCCAGTGTTTTGCTCAATGTCCATGCTATGATCTTTCTTGAATATAGATCCATAATGCTTGTCAAATATACAAATCCATCCGCTATTGTCCATATGTATGTTATATCTGTACACCATACCTCATTTGGTCTCTCTGGATTAAAATTTCTGTCTAATACATTTGTTAGCCTACTGTTAAAATCACTATTCAATGTTGTGATCGTATACGGCCTTGCCCAGCATGCTCGAATCCCTAGTTCCTTCATATATAGGCTGACCGTTCGCTATGATATGGTATGACCTTCCTTTTTAAGACATTCTGTTATTTTGGGTGCCCCATATATCCCGTGGCTTTCTTTATGGATCTGCTGTATCTTTTCCATGACCATTTCCTTATGCAGCTGTTGTGGACTCTTTTTTCGCTTCAGCCATGCATAGTAGCCCGATTTTGATACCTTTAGTTGTTTCAGCACTCCAGTAACTTCAAATTCTGGATTGGACTGTGAAGCTTCAAAAACCAGCTGGTATCGTATTTGAGTTAGTCTCCCAGAATGCTGATGGCTTTTTTTAATATTTCAAGAGCATCTTGTGTGTTTTTCAATTCTCTTCGCAGTCGGGCATTTTCTTTTTCAAGATCACTGCTGAAGTTACCGGAACCGCGAAACTGTACTTCATTATTGTTGTTTTTGTATTCCCGCTTCCAACGAGCAAGCGTGCTGTTTCCAACACCAAGTTTGGCTGCACATTCTGCATGTATCATATCTGGATGATCTTCACAAAATTTAACGGCAGCCTTTTTTAACTGAATATCAAACTGTTTTTGTTTATTTGCCATAGAGTGTTATTTCCTCCTTACTTTTTATTCTCTATGACATTGTACCATTGTTTGCAGATCTCTCTTTTTGACTAGTCCGTTTTTTATTCT
>CABOGK010000058.1 GCA_902399855.1 Erysipelotrichaceae bacterium | reverse complement strand
CAGATCGACCAGCACGATATCTTCGGCCTTCATCGTATCGTAATCGACACCGCTTGGTTTGATGGCCACGATCCCCCTTTCCCGGTCGATGGCACTGACATTGCCCCAGGTAAAGGTAATGAGTCCGTATTTGGGAAGCAGCATATTGGCTTCCAGGACTTCCTGTTTCATCTTCTCCAGCATCGTCTATTCCTCCGTGACCACATAAACAGCCGCTTCATTGGCCGTATGGTTGGCACTGACGATCAGATCCCGGTCTTTTTCATGGACCACGCACAGGTTGGCCGGTCCCACCCCTTTTTCAATGACGGTTGCCTTGTAGGCTCCGTCCACATACTGCACATAGAACAGTTCCGCCTCTTCTCTTCGTACGCCGGCCACAAAGGACGGTTTGCCGCATAGGGTTGTTCCCACCAGGGTATGGGCAAAGTCGATGGTATTGTCATAGGTCCATACTTTCTTATAGCCGTTTTCTTCCTTCTTATAGATCTGGATGGAGTTGCCATGGAACGGTTCGATGGTCATGATCTCTTCGATACCGTCACCATCCAGGTCGGCCGTGGCGATCTCACCGATCTGTCCCTCCAGGATGAACTCGGTCTTCCATTCTCCGTTTTCCTTTTCCGGCGGTGTCACTTTCAGGATGCCCTGATCACTGCCGAAGTAGCCGACATCCTTTCCGTTTTCCTTTCCATGCCAGTAGCCGTGGTTTCGAAACAGACCGTCTTTCAGGATCTTTAGTTCGATACCCTGGGATGGATCATCGGGTAGCTTTCCGATATAGATGCGTCCCGGTACGGACCAGTCGTTCTTTTCCTTCTTGGAGGTGGCGATGGTGGCCCCGATAAAGTAGTTGGCGCCATCGACCTCATAGATATCGAAACGGTGGATATACGGTAAAGACAGGACGTCTTTGATCTGCCATCCCTTTTCGTCATCGTACTTTCCCCATACGATCTTGGCTAAAGACGGGGACACCTTCAGATAGAACTCCTGAACGGCCAAAAATTCCTTCTCTTTGTTGGGGATGGGGATGATGGACATGCAGCCACCGGGATGGGTCCATACCGTTTCCTTTGTCTCAAAGTCTTTTCCGCTGTACATGTTGCAGGCGATATCGGGATCCTCGCTGGCCAGAAGGATATGGTTTTCACCGTTCATACAGATATTGCTGGCGCAGTAGCAGCGCTTGATATCGTCTAAGTGTTTTTTCTCGATCTTCATTTTGTTTTCTCCTT
>CABOGK010000057.1:362-1268 GCA_902399855.1 Erysipelotrichaceae bacterium | reverse complement strand
GAAATGAATCATCACCTGGGTTATGACTCTAACGACAAAGGGCCAAAAAAAGATGACAATCGAAGAAACGGTTATGGAAAGAAGACCCTGAAGACAACACAGGGTGAGGTGGAAATTGAAGTTCCCAGAGATCGGGATGGTTCGTTTGAACCACAGATTGTCCCAAAACGGACAAAGGATGTATCCGCCATCGAGAATAAAGTATTGGCCATGTATGCCCGCGGTCTGTCGCAACGTGACATCTCATCCACGATCGAAGACATCTATGGTTTTCAAATGTCTCACGATATGATATCCGATATCACGGACTGTATCATACCGGAACTGGAAGAATGGAAAAATCGACCTCTAAAAAAATGCTATGCCTTTGTATTTGTGGATTGTCTTTATGTAACACTGAGAAACGATTATGAAGTAAAGGAATGCGCTGTCTATGTGATACTTGGATATGATCTAAATGGTCGAAAGGAAATCCTGGGACTTTGGATCAGTGAAAGCGAAAGTAAGAACTACTGGATGCAGATATTTGATGAGATCAAGTCCCAGGGAGTGGAAGATATCTTCTTTATCTCGATGGATGGAGTTGCCGGATTGGAAGCCGGTGCAAAGGCTATCTTCCCCAAAGTCGTTGTACAACGCTGCATCGTTCACTTGATTCGAAATTCAATCAAATATGTACCAACCAAGGATTATAAAAAATTCACACAGAGTTTGAAAAAAGTATATGGAGCTCCCACTCTCAAAGCAGCCAATTCTGCATTTGAGATCTTCTGTAAAGAATGGAGCCAGTATCCCGGAGCTGTAGATGTATGGAAAAGAAATTATTCACACGTCGAGCAGTTGTTCGATTACGGAAGCGCAGTTCGAAAAGTTATGTATACCACCAACGCAATAGAAGCTGTGAAT
>CABOGK010000057.1:0-352 GCA_902399855.1 Erysipelotrichaceae bacterium | reverse complement strand
AATAGAAGCTGTGAATTCCAGTTTCCGCAAAGTTACGAAGAAAGGTGCATTTCCTAACGAAACAGCACTTTTCAAACTTCTGTATCTTCGTATCAAAGAATTGGAAAAGAAATGGTCTACCGGCTATATTCCGAACTGGTCCATGGTATTGAATCAACTCATGGTGAATGATTTATTCAAGGATCGTATCGATAAGTACATACGCCTTTAAGATAGAAGCTTTATAAAAAGTAGCCAGGCAACTCTGAAGGAGCTACCTGGCTTTTGGTGCATATGCAAGATTGGTTTATTCAAAATAAGATACTTCAGATAGTGTCAACAGGTAATTAAAAATTACTTACACACTTTTCTT
>CABOGK010000056.1 GCA_902399855.1 Erysipelotrichaceae bacterium | reverse complement strand
ACTTAAAAGGCTATGTCAACAAATTGGAGGTTAAGCGAAAGGAGATAGATTATGAAAAAATTAGTATCTTTGTTTGTGGCAATGGCATTTGCCATAGGCGTAGCTGGTTGTGGAAATAATAATGAAGCACAGATACAAGCAGCTACCGATGTTGTCAGTGGGTATTTGGATGCGATTCAAAATGGAAATTTAGATGGAGCGGAAGAATACACAACAGATTCCTATATTGATCCTTTAGGTATTGATAATATGGATTCGTATATGGAAAGTCTGTTAGATAGTTTGGATATGGGTGATACATTTGATCAGGAAGCCAATGATTTTGCGACAAATGCGGTAAAAGCAGCGATTACATCTTACGAGATCAATGATACAAAAATGGAAGAAGATACGATTTCAGTATTAGTTGATATCGATGGAAAAGATTATGAAAATATTGATTTTACGGCTATGGAGAGTGAATTAACAACTTATACGCAGAATTATGCCAATGAAAATTTGAATCGATTGATGCAGATTTACAATGATCAAGGAGAAGATGCCATGATGGAGGCAATGATGCAGGATATCGGCGGCTATATATTTGATAGAATGGAAACTTTGTTTACCGGTGCAGAACAAAAGAAATACCAGATGCGTTTTGATTTAGTTCAGGATGAAAATGAATGGAAAATCAAAGCGGCAGAGATCTCTGAAGAAGCACAGTCATAAAATTGTAAAAGTCTATTGATCATAACTTCAATAGACTTTTTAAGTGTTGAATTTTAAATTCATGGTTTGCATAAAGGAAAGATTTAAAATAAATCCAGACAGATCAACACAGGTAACCCTGGTCGCTAAACCGGGGAGCGTTAAACCTCGTTAACATAGATGGCCTGATTTTAGCGGTTAAAATGAGGTGATCGCCATGACATAGTTTGAAACACTATGTGATCGTCTTTATATCGACTAATCTACCCTTTCTCGATGTTTGAAAGAAGTCCGTAATAAACTAAGTCAATACAATTTGGAATTAATCAGTCGCCCGGGTTATGGACTGAAAGTGCAGGGTGATAAGTTGGATGTACATCTTTATATGGCCAATAGTAAAAGTGTACATATCTTTACATCTCTGGAAGGGTATAAAGTCAGTTTTTTCAGACTAATTATCGTTCCTTTATGCACGGCTATTTTTATGATGTTGTTGCCTATACAGTTTTATGATATTCGAATGACTTTGTTAATTGCAAACAGCACACCCGTTGGTGTCATGCTTGCGATGTTTTCGCAAATGTATGCGGGAGACCTTGAATATGGTGCGCGCATTGTCAGTCTTTCTACTTTATTATCTCTCGTTAGTATTCCATTGGTGTTGAGTATCACACGTTTATTGTGGTAAATTGTATCAAAATGATTCAAAATTTATATATAAGAAATAAAAAAAGTATCAATAATTGCAATTTATGATACTTTTTTTAAAAAATCACGTATAATTATTCGCTTAACCTTCAATTTGTTGATATGACATAAATAATGT
>CABOGK010000055.1 GCA_902399855.1 Erysipelotrichaceae bacterium | reverse complement strand
GCGCGGTTTACCGTATTGATCTCAGACTCTCTTGAACGAGAACCAATATGCGCCGTTAAAATGAAATTATCCATTCCTAATAATTCTTGCACCCAATCTTCCTTTGCCGGAGGTTCACTGGTAAACACATCACTGGCACACGCAAAGATCTTCTTTTCTTTCAATGCCTTCAACAATGCTTTTTCATCTACGATCCCTCCACGGGCCGCATTGATCAAAATGGCCGTATCTTTCATCTTGTCAAATTCTTCATCCGAAATCATATTCTCTGTTTCCGGTGTCAAAGGTACATGAACCGTAATAAAATCACACTCTTTGTAGATTTCTTCTGGATTCGATTTTTTTGCCTTATATGGTTGTAGAGCTTCTTCTGGAATATCAAAAGCATCATAAGCATAAATCTGCATACCTATTCCATATCCCATTCTGGCAACTTGCTTGCCAATGTTCCCAAAGCCAATGATTCCCAGTTTCTTCCCTGTTAATTCCATGCCGGTTGGCTTATCCCAATCACCGTTTTTCACGCACATCGCATCGCTAACCATATAACGAGCACAATTGAACATCATACCAATGGTATATTCCGCAACCGCATTGGAATTAGTTCCCAAACATCTTCCTACCTGTATTCCATGTTCCTTGCAGTAATCAACATCAATATTGTCAGTTCCGACCCCAAACTTTACAATAGCCTTCAAGTCCTTGCACTGGGCAAGCAGATCCTTATCCAGTTCATCCACACCAACGATAATGCCGGTGGATTCTTTTGCCTTTTGAATAAAGACTTCGCGAGGTAATGGTTTCCCTGTCTCATTGATATCCATTTCAAATCCAAGAGCTTCCAGGCGTTTTCTAGCTTCCTGGCCATATTTGGCATAGCCTCTAGGCGTTACTAAGATCTTTTTCATTATTTACCCATCTCTTTTCTGGCTTCTTCCACTAAAGCACGTAGTTTTCTAGCGTTTTCAGCGATCTGAGCAGAATCTCCCTTTGACAACAAACCTCCAACGCCTAAAACTTCGGCTCCATTCTTCACCCATGTCTTTACATTGTCTAAGTTAATACCACCACTTGCCAATACAGGGATCTGAGGACATGGTACTTTGAACACTTTAGCCAGGTCCGGTCCATAGTAATTTGAAATCGGGAACATCTTGATGAATGCTGCACCGGCTTTTAACGCGTTCAAACATTCGGAATATGTTGTACATCCAGGCCCATAAGGAATCTGATACAAGTTGGCCATTTCCTGAACCGCCGGATCAAAGTTAGGAGCAACAAAGAATTCGGCTTTATTCATGATAGCTAATCTTGCGGTAGTTGCATCCAATACTGTTCCGGCACCAACACATACTTTGTCACCATAAGTTTCCTTAATAGCACGGATCACATCACCGGCATTAGCGTTGGTATAACTGATTTCCATTACATCTACACCACCGTCAATGCATCCTTTAGCGATTTCCAATCCTCTTTCTACTGTTTCTACACGTACAACAGCCATGATTGCTGTTTTTTTCATTCTTACTTCTACTTCTGGTTTTGACAT
>CABOGK010000054.1 GCA_902399855.1 Erysipelotrichaceae bacterium | reverse complement strand
AGGAGATTAACTATTAGAAATCAAGTAAAAAATCAAAAATTTTAAAAAGACATGACAAAAAGACCTAACAAAAGGTCGATTGAAAAAATTATGGTCTATAAGAAAATGGCTACCTCATTTTCTTAGGATCATAATCAACATTGTTCTTCTCTAAAAAGAAGATGATACGAACCAGTTTTCTGGCCACATGAGAAAGGGCGACCCGATGATGTTTGCCTTCCTCCCGTTTTTTACGGTAATAATCATAAAAAACGGGATTATGGAGAATGACCATTTCTGCACAGTTCAAAAGAACATAGCGGAGGTGGGAAGATCCGTGTTTTACCATGTGCCCCTTATATGCATGTTCTCCAGATTCGCTTCTGGAAGGATCAAGACCGGCATAAGCCAGCATCTGGTTTGGTGTCTGGAAGTTCTCGATGCCACCATATTCTGAATAGATAGAAGCGGCGGACATCCATCCTATCCCCTTGATTGTTTGGATATGGGAATGAATTTTCTTAAACTCTTCTTCTATATGGGCTTCCATTTCTTTGATCTTGAAATCTAAGGACTGATAGATGTCCAGATAAGTATTCAGTTCAAAAGTTAGACATGGATCTTCGCGCCCTACAGTATTTTTCGCAAGTTCCCTAAGCTTTGAGAATCGTGCATAGGAAATCGTCTTTTTGAGTTTTGAAGACATCTTTCTGTAAGATTCAGAATTCATGGAAGCCATTTTGGAAGGAACGGTGTAATTTCTTAGAAGATACATAGCCGTAGAACTTTTTAGAGATTTATTGAAGAAGGGCTTGAATTCAGGAAATATCTTGTCCATAACATTAGTGATCATGACAAGCTGTCCAGATCTCAGCTTAACCAGAGCATCTCTGGAGCGAGTCAATGATTTCAGGTTGTGGATATGATAAGATTGGATTGGATAGGTAATGTATTCAACCGTAGTTAAGTAGGAAGCGATAAGAGCGGCATCCGCCTTATCGGTCTTGGTTCTTCTCAAGGTGGTAGCTGAGGAGAACCGTTTGATCAGGATGGGATTGATCTCCATGAAGGAAATATCGTGTTCCTCAAGGAAACACTTGAGATTCAATCCATAGTGCCCGGTTGATTCAAAGCCTATCCTTTTTTCGTAGGAAGGATCAAGAGAATCAAGGACAGAAAGAAACAGGCAAAAACCGGCACTGTCATTGGAAAAGGAAAAGGAATCGCGGATAACGGAACCGTCCTGATCCATGATGAAACAGTCGTGCTTGTATTTGGCAATATCGATGCCGATGAAATAGGTCATAAAGACACCTCCTAGTAAGTGTGCACTGCTTGGTAAGAACTCCACAAATGTTCGATCCATGTGAACTCGTGAATCATAAAGCATCGAAGTGCTAATCAACTGATCAACATTAGAAAAGAACTGTGGTAGGAATCTCCTTAGAACAGTTAAAGCTGTAATTGTATAGAAACAAATCCACAGTGCAAAGCAAGTATATCAAATGGCCGTAAGATATACTTGACCAGGAACGGCCTAGAAAGAAAAAATCCATTCAGGTCTTCCTAAATGGATAATACGAG
>CABOGK010000053.1:1603-1877 GCA_902399855.1 Erysipelotrichaceae bacterium | reverse complement strand
ACCGCTGAAGCGTAGTGAACCACAAGTCGTTGACAGTGATGTCAAGGATGAAGGAAGTGGTGTAGCGATTCTTTCGAGCGTACGAACAGAAACCGGATACAAGGCTAAATGGTGGATGAGGTTGCCGTACAAACCGAAGTCCAAAAGGGTAGACGTATTAAAACCAAGACAGTAAATCCGGACGTTGTGAAAGAAGTAGGATGACATGAACTACCCCGGGAGATCTTGTGGAAGATGAAATCCAATATCTTTAAAAACAGTGATGGTACCATCG
>CABOGK010000053.1:0-1593 GCA_902399855.1 Erysipelotrichaceae bacterium | reverse complement strand
CCAATATCTTTAAAAACAGTGATGGTACCATCGGTCGAAAAAGGTTTATCACAAGAAGTCAGCTGAGGTCATAGTAGGTAGAAACACCGCTACTGAAGGGCCTAATGTTTATATGGTGCTAATCACCATACGCAATACTCAGACAGTTCGAATTTGAGGAACGTTTCATAAGTGGAGAGTCGTAAACTTCACGGAAGCGGGAGACGATGGAATGGTTCTGAAAGTATCTACAAATGGAAGGAGAAGCAGCGACATGAAATTAATCGAAGTGATTCTACAGGATGAAAATCTTGAGGAGGCTATGAAAAGAGTCAAGAGTAATAAAGGTGTTGCCGGAGTCGATCAGATGACGGTAGATGAAATGGATGAGTATTTTCGTATCCATAGGGAAACCATAAAGAAACAGATTATGGAGAAGAAATACAGGCCCCAACCTGTCAGACGAGTATATATACCTAAATCAAACGGTAAGAAAAGACCGCTTGGTATTCCTACAGTAGTAGACAGAGTGATTCAACAGGCTATCGCACAAGTATTATCAAAAATCTATGATAACACGTTTAGTGACAATAGTTTTGGATTCCGTCCGCACAGAAGTGCACAGGATGCCACTATACGTACACTTGATTACTTAAATGAAGGGTATGAATGGGTTGTTGATTTAGATATCGAAGCCTACTTTGATACGGTGAATCATGATAAATTAATTTCAATTCTTAGAGAGCGTGTATTTGATTCGGCAACCTTACATCTTATCCGTAAATTTCTGCAGGCAGGAATTATGGAAAAAGGACTCGTTAAGCCAAACGCGATCGGAATGCCACAGGGCGGACCACTGAGTCCGATTCTTTCAAACATTTATCTTGATAAATTTGATAAGGAATTGGAACAGAGAGGATTGCACTTTGTACGGTATGCGGATGACAGTAATATCTTTGTGAAAAGTGAAATGGCAGCCAACAGAGTGATGAAGTCCGTCACATCCTGGCTGGAGAGAAAACTGTTCCTGAAGGTCAGTGCCACGAAAACAAAAGTGGTAAGACCAACGAACAGTAACTTTTTAGGTTTTACCTATTGGAAAGGTTCTTCCAAGTGGGAGTGCAGACCATCCAACAAGAGTAAGAGAAACCTATACGACAAGTGCCGTAAGGAGCTCATACGGAAAAGGTGTATAGCACGGACCAATACGAGAACATTTACACGAATCAATCAAATTGTAAGAGGATGGATAAACTATTTCCGAATTGGAAGGATGAAAAGTTTCATGGACGAGTTTGGGCAATGGCTCAGACATAAAATACGGGTGATTCTTTTCAAGCAATGGAAGGAACCAGTACGTATTTATAAGAACCTACAGAAACTGAAAGTATTCGTTAAAGCGAAGAATATAACAGATGAGGACATCTATGCCACAGCGAATACACGATTAGGACTATATAGACAAGCGGGAATGAAAACCGCAAATTATCTAATAACACCTTATGTACTTGGTATCAGAAACGGGGACCGACCCGGTTTGGTCAATCCCCTTGAATACTATCTAAGATAAGTCGTACATCAACATATAAATGTAGCGCCGTATACGAGACCCGT
>CABOGK010000052.1 GCA_902399855.1 Erysipelotrichaceae bacterium | reverse complement strand
GGAGATGGCATCTGACGTTCCAAAATATAATAATGTTTGTCTAAACCATAGGTTCCATCCTCATAGAGTACCGGTGTCAAATAATAGTTTCCGTTTCCTGCTTCTGTGAGCGGTTTATAGCTCTCTGAATCTGTAACATTTTCCGGCTTGTCTATATCATCCGCAATGTAGGTGAATCCTAGCGGACTTTTTTCAATCACAGTTGCATAGGTTGGCTTAGTCGTTCCTTCTTCTAAACTAAAATATGGATCTGCATTGGGTCTTAATGCCCTAAATTCTCCTTTAGTTTGCACAGGATCCATCATATCTTCCAACTGCAGAGCTGTACCGGGAACAGTTGATTGCCAATTCTCTCCATTACTGCGTTGCAGAATAGAATCTGAGCCAGACAAACCATTTAATTTACGATATTCCATCTCATCTACATAATGGAAATTTGCTCGTGGAGATACTGAACTCCAATACATAAAAAGTCTTTGTTTATCGGCAGAGCCATAAATTCCAAACCAAGTTGCATCATGCCCAAATGTAAAAGATTGTAAAAAAGAATAAGGTTTATCTGTTATGTCCAATGTCCAGGATAAATATTGCGGCTGTGAAATAGAATTTATGTGAAACAGTACCTGTGAGTCATCTAATTTTTCACCATTTAAATAGATATCCTTATTTTTGGCTTGTTTTGAAACAACCTTATCGCCACTGCCCAAGTTAAGTTTATTTTCTTGTTGCTCAACATAAGTCCAGACACCCAAGCCAAAAGACATGTTATGACTTTTTGACGGTTCAAACACAACATACCAGTGAATTCTTGTCGGCATCTTTCCATATGTTTCTAAAGGCGTGGTCGAAAATTCTTCCCATGCAGCGTCATTTATACCACTGTTAGGATCCCCTAAGGGGAGTATGGAACCATCTTTAAACTCCATCTCACCACGTACAATCATATTGTCAACCTCGTACTTGCTCGGTCGATTATATGTTTGAATCAATGTATCCGATACTTTATCCGGAAACGGATTATCGTTCTCCCGACCTCCGGAAATTTCATAAGGATTCGCCTCAGATGAGCCTGGCAATCCTTCTTGTGCAAAGGTCGGAACAACAAAGCTTAACGATAAAAATAGAGTTACTATAGCTGCACCAATTCGTCTAAAAATATTCTTCATTTTTTTTACCTTTCTAAAAAAATGGATGCTTCTTGCCTAAAAAGCACCCATTTAAGTTTTCAAAAATCAATTATAATGATTTTCTTTTTTGGACAAGAACAAGTATCAAAGCACCTATCAAGGCAATTGAAGCCATTGCACTGAATACGGCCACATAGGTTTTTGTAGACGTCTTCGTTCCCTTTGTCTTACTGGTTCCCTTCGTTTTTTCTCCAGGCTTGTAGGAAGACGGAGTTTCTTTGCCTTCATTCGGTGTGTTTGTATTGTTTTCTGTATCCGGTGTTACTTCTTTTTCCTTCACCGTCACCGTAATCGTCTTGGTGCTGGAGGCTCCTTTGGAATCCGTTACCAGGTAGGTAATCGTATACGTTCCCGCCTGGGTCGTCTTTCCGCTTTCATCCATTGGTACTTTGTTTTCCAAAATCTGGATATTACCTGTTACATCTCCATCCTCTGCATCCGTTGCCGTAACATCTCTCATCACTTCCAGACTATCCCCTACTGTCAAAGTTTTATCTTCGGCTTTAATCGTTGGAATCTGGTTCAGTTCTTCCATCTTCGGATTCACAGTCACTGTAATGGTCTTCGTACTGGATGCTCCTTTGGAATCGATTACCTGATAAGTAATTGTATAGGATCCAACTTCTGTTGTATTTCCGTTTTCATCCACCGGTACCGTATTATCGATAACCTTGACTGAACCTGTAAGTTCTCCGTCTTCATCATCCAT
>CABOGK010000051.1 GCA_902399855.1 Erysipelotrichaceae bacterium | reverse complement strand
GATTACTTAAAAGGCTATGTCAACAAATTGGAGGTTAAGCGTAATTATTTCATATATAAATTGAGGTGATTGTTTTGGAACCTTTTCAGGCAAAATTCTACCTGTTGAATATAAAGTTGATAAAGAATTATTAAATCTTTTAAGTGAAGCCAGTCAAAGATATGGAGAATATAAGTCTTTGTTTGATAATTTGAATTTCGATTCTTCTTTTTTCCTAGATTCTGCTTTGTTGAATGAAAGTTATAAATCCACACAAATTGAAGGAACGCAGATTTCACAGGATGAAATGTATTATTTGAAATATTTAAAGCCGACGGATGATAGTCGGGAAATTCAAAATTTGAAACGAACGATTGAGTTTGCTTATCAACAAGTTATACAAGGCAAAAAGATCGATATGTATTTAGTAAATCAAATGCATAAAATCTTATTGGATAGTGTGCGTGGAAATGATCGACAGCCAGGTCAGATTCGCTCTACCCAGAACTGGATTGCGCCTAGAGGTGTAGGAATCGAAGGTGCTATTTTCGTTCCTCCGGTGCCACAAGAAATTTATACGCTGTTACAGAATTTATACGAGTATATGAATGATGCGTTTATTGATCCTTTATTAGTCAATATTGCGTTAGCACATTCACAATTTGAGACAATACATCCCTATAGCGATGGAAACGGAAGATTAGGTCGTGCTTTGATACCGGTACAAATGGCGATGTTGGAGAAACAAAAACCAATTCTTTTTATGTCTGAAATTTTAGAGGTTTACAAACCTTCGTATCAAAGATATTTGATGCAGTACAGACAAGGAAACTACAGGGGATATTTAAAATTTTTTTCACAATGTACCATTGATCAATGCAATGCTTTTATGTTGAGACTACATAAGATTAAAACGATTTATGAGGAAGATATGAAGACCATAGAACAAGTTCATAGTGGTATGGTTTATAAAATTATGCCGATCATCATGTCTCAAATTGTTTTCACAAAAAAAGAAATCGAGGAAATGAGCGGTGTATCAAAAGCGACTGTATCACGGATTATTAACCGATTAGAAGAGTTAAATATTATTGTTAAGGATGATAAGGTGATGAAAAAAGGATATAAGTATAAGAAGATTTACAATGTATTTGTAGGAAAATATAAAAAAGTATCATAAATCGCAATTTATGATACTTTTTTATAAAAATTAGGTCAATTTATTTCATAGATGATACAAAATCATTGTTTAATTACTTCTTTATTCTCATTTTTGGATTCATCGACACCTAATATATATGTTACAATCGTGGAAACCACAAAGGCAATGACAGCTCCTATAATGGCATACACTAAGTTCATGGTGCTACCACCGATAAAACTCAGTAAACCTAAGAAACTGGCAACGGGTAAGAAATTATAAACTTGTAATCCGACAATGGATGCGAATAAACCGGCGGCAATTCCGCCTGCCATCATACCGATAAACGGTCTTTTGTATCGTACCCCAATTCCATACAAACCAGCTTCAGTCACACCGCCGATCATCTGGGCGATAATATAAGAAAATGCCAAGGCTCGTTGTTCTTTGTCTTTAATTCGAAGCATGGCACCTGAACACATTCCACCCACGGTGAAGGCGGCCAGTAAAACAGAAGGGGCGACAACCGATTCTACGCCATCTTGTGCAAGAATCATAAAAATGGTTGTGATAAATAACCAATGCATCCCAGCCATAACGATATATTCCCACAGGGCCGCAATCAATGCCATGGAAAGAATTGTGGCAAGACCACCCATATTTCCTAAGGCAATCAGAGCGTTACTGATGTATTCGCCTACGATGGAACCAATTGGGCCTAAGATACAAAGGGCAATCGGAAGAATTATGGCAATGGATAAGGTGGGGGCGAAAATGGCAGATAATGTCTGTGGTATATGTTTATTGAAAAAGCGTTCGCTTAACCTTCAATTTGTTGATATGACATAAATAATGT
>CABOGK010000050.1 GCA_902399855.1 Erysipelotrichaceae bacterium | reverse complement strand
TATATTTATCATTAGACTTTGATGTGTTTTTTATGTATAATCTCGTTTTCGACAGTTTTAAAGATAAAAAGTAGCCAATTTCCCTTTAAATAAAGGACTTTTGACTACTTTTCTATTATTTATTATGTTATATGTGTTTTGTTTTATGTATTAAACTTTCTAATGTCGGTTTCAAATAATATTCTTTATCCAGCCCTAATGGAATGAGTCCCATCATCGCTTCCAATGCTTCAGAATTTGTATACAGGGATTTATAAATGAGTCCATCCAAGTCTGTGACATTCATATTTTTTAATGTTTTTATAATCTGCTGCCCTGTTAGATGTGTACCCTTTCGGTCTAATTGTACTTCCAACAGCCGATATATAAGTAGAGCGGTATAACAGATCATAAAATGGGCTATGATTCTTTCTTTCAATCGATGATTGATGGGACGGCCGCTAAAATCCGTTTTTAATATGCGGAAACATTCTTCGATTTTAAATCGGTTTCCAGAGATTTTAAGAATTTCTTTTACATCTTTATCAAAGACATTGGTTGCCACTATATAATAGCCATCATATTGCTCTTCTTCACGAATTTTGTCTTCATCTAAAATATAACTCGTTTTATGACCGCTTTCTTTTTTGATGAATCGTCGGAAATCATTGGCTCCTTTTTTATAGGAATCAGGATCCATGTTCTTTAATAATTTCTTGGCACGTTCAATTTGCCCATCTCGAATCTTTCTTTGATATTCCAACATCTTCCGTGAAAAGGTTACTATAATTTTTTGTTCTAATGTTGCCTTGGCTTTTACCATGCGTGTTTTGCCGTTTTTATAGATCTTTTTTTCATAGAATTCCATGATCAGTTCCTTGGAAGCGTCTATTTCCTTATAGGCTTTGTCCTGATAAAGAGATAGATTGCTGGTGGGATCAAAGTCTCTCATAGTTTGAATGTGTATTGGTTTTCTATTGGATAAAAGACGATAATCATAATCGTTGAATATCGCTTTTTTTAATGTTTCTGGCAGTTTCTTAAAAGACTGGGTCACAATAAAACGGCGACCACCCATGGAATTGAACTTTCGAATAGGATAGGACCCTAGACCTGCATCTGCACAATAAATAAAATCGCTATTTTCCATCATTTTGATGAGCTTTTTTTCCAGTGGTAGGGCGGTTAGCTGCTCCGATTGATTTCCACTGGTTAAACACATGGAAAGGGGAATCCCGTCATTATCTATAAATAATCCCATTTGCACTAACGGGTTGGGACGGTGCTCCTTTGACATTCCATATTTTCGGAATCCGTCGATGATTTCACCCGTATATTCATCGTAGATATCCTCATCGGCTCTTTCGATTTCAAAGTAATAGTTGGTACAGTCGTAGTAACACACGGTTGTGTCTCTGGTGATGACTTTATCTGTTGCCTTATATAAATAGGTGATATATTCTTCGTAATGATCACTTAACACATCCATAAAACGTAAAACATGTTGATAGTCAAAAGACGGTTTTTCAAAATAATTCGATAAATTGAGGACTGTTTGGAGTTTAGACTGCGGACAGAGAATACGATCCACTGTCAAAAACCGAAAAATCTGGTCCATGTCAAACTGAGATCGATACGATTTTTCCAGTTGATGAAAATACGAATTTAATCCCAGGTTTCTATATATTTGATTCAGGATAAGATATCCGATATTGAGAGTCGTGGAATGAGAGAAGCTGTCCGGACTTTTCTCTAGTTGTTTTTCTAAATTTATAACCAGGTTAAGGCTGCGGATATCTTTTTCTTCATTCATTTTTTTGACAACCGAACGAGCATAGGCAAGAGGATCATGGTGCTCTTTTAACAGCTCTGAATGTTTTCCGATCTTAGAAATGTTTTTTGAGGTTACTTTCTTTCCCTTACGGATTCCAATCTGAACATAATAGGTAGGATCGGAAAGACGTTTATCATAATACAGTTTCATAGAAGCCTCCAGTACTACCGGTATTATATCAAAGAGATGCTGCACATGCAACACATGCAACTAAAATTTAATAGACTTGACAACAGAAAAATAAAAAATCGCCTTTATGTAAAGGCGATATGAATGTTTTGTAGTTCTAGTATGAGGGGATAACTGTCGAAAACCCGATCGAAAGACAAACTTTGATCCCTATAGAAAACCGATTATT
>CABOGK010000049.1 GCA_902399855.1 Erysipelotrichaceae bacterium | reverse complement strand
TTTTTAATTCTCTGCATCAACTTTTTAGTTGAACTTAGCGAAATAATTAATACTCCGAATTTAACCTCAGTTCAACTTACTTTAGATGGAAATATGCAGACACATGATAGTCGAAGAATGAGAAAAAATGGCGATGGGACATATCATATAATTAAAAACTCTATTAAATTATTATTAGATTCGAATATTAATGTAGATTTGAGGATCAATGTAGATAAAGATAATATATTTAAACTTCCAAGTTTAGCTCACGAAATTCAACAATTTTTTAACTATCCTAACTTCAATCCTTATATTTTTTTATTAGAAGATGAAGGTTGTATGGGAAAGAAAAATGTCATGGAAGATTATGAAGCTTTAAGCCTAATTTATGAATTAGCAAAGAAACACAAGGTATTAAAGCAGATAAATATAGCGTATATAGGACGAGAACTTGTAGAGTCAATCTTTGATGATGTTCCATTTTATCCTGCATTAAGAAAGTGCGCATCTTCTAAGAATCAATATTTATTTGATTTATATGGCGGCATATATAAATGCTGGTGGGGTATTGGGCTTAGCCATTATAAAATTAATCCAGATAATTCTTTATTGCTTGATTCATTATGGAAATTACGAAAAATTTCTATGATAAAAAAATGTAGATTATGCAAATTTAGATATCTTTGCGGAGGAGGATGTGTTGGTAGAATGATAAATAATAGTTTTACTGTGTCAAGTCAAGGCGGTCAATGTCATGATTTTGAAAAGTTATTAAATGTAGCTATAAAGGAGAATTATCATGAAAGAATTAAAGCTGACGAAATACATGATTTCTATACCACATAATGAATATATGGTTTTGTTCCATACAATTTATGGATATTTAGATATAATACCTAATTCTGTATTTAGCATGATAAAAAATGGAGAATTCTCTGAAATAAGAAATCAAGATTATGAATTACTTTTAAGTAGAAAATATTTAACGGACACTAAACAAAATGAAGAAAAGATTTTGTTATCTCAATTATGCGAATATAAGAAAATTAGAAAAAGAATTAAGAATGTGTATTTAGTTTTTTCATATAATTGTAATTTTGATTGTATTTATTGTTTTGAACAAGATAAAAGCGGAAATCAAATAGAAGCAAAAGTACTTGATAAAATTTTAGAGAGATTGACTTTAATTCATAATGAATTTGACTTTGTTCTTACCTTATATGGTGGGGAACCATTATTAATTGAAAATTATGCTAATTTAAAAAGAATATTTTCTTTTGCTTTGAAACTTGATATAAGAGTTAGGATTATAACTAACGGTTTTACAATCAAGCCGTTTTTAAATCTTTTTTTAAAATTTAAAAGTGTACTTGAAGAATTTATTATTACAATCGATGGTAATGAAAGTGTTCATGACTCAACACGAATAACAAAAAATCATAAAGGAACTTTTAAACGAATAAGAGAAAATATTGAATTATTAGATAATGAAAGCTTTCCAGTAATCATTAGATCTAATATAGGCATAGAAAATGAATATAAAATCGTGGAATTTATTGAAAATAATGCACTTTGTAAAGATCATAATGTAAAACTATACTTTGTAGAGAACAATCGAGGATTGTTAAGTAATAGGTCAACAATTTCAGATAAAACTGAATTAATAAAAAGAATTAACAGAGTCTGCAATAAACATGAGAATATAGAGTTAGTGTATCCCCCTTTAAATCAGATGTTGGCGATGATTTATGATGACAATTTTGTATTACCTTTATTTGATTACTGTAATAGTAATAGTATTATTTTATATGATTATGAAGGTGTCCCGTATTCATGTACAGAATCTTGTGGTAATAAAGATTACATTATTTCTGATATTCAAGATGAACATTATTTCACAGATATACCCAAATGTTTAAAATGCCATTTAGGTCCAATTTGTGGCGGTGGGTGTAAACTCAAAAATAATAAACAATGTAAAATTGAAATGGAAAATTTCATCATTCAAATTCTACAAGATGTGATTGAGGAAAACTTTTATGAGATATAAAGCTAACATTTATGTTTTTCTAATTTATGATTTTTTGACAAATTTATCTCCCTTAGCATTTATTTATACACTTTATTTGACTCAACAAGAGATAACGTTAACACATGCAGGGACTTTGTTGGGCGTTTATCAATTATCAAAACTCTTGTTTGAGATTCCCAGCGGTTTTATATCGGATAAGCTGGGGAGAAAGAAATGTGGAATCTTTGGTCAGAGTGTCTTTATACTATTTTTATTCATCACCTTGTTTTCTAGATCTTTCATTGTTCTATTTTTGGGATCAGTATTGAGGGGAGTCTCATATGCATTTCTTTCAGGAACTGCAGATTGTATTTTCAATGAATCTATCTTAAAGTCTTCAGCGAATAAAATGGACTTCTGGTTAAGCATTGATAAGTGTTTGTTTTATACATCAATCGGATTATCGGGCATAATCGGTGGTTTTCTGGCGACTTTTAGATACGATATAGTTTTTTATCGCTTAACCTCCAATTTGTTGACATAGCCTTTTAAGTAA
>CABOGK010000048.1 GCA_902399855.1 Erysipelotrichaceae bacterium | reverse complement strand
TAAAAAAAGATAAAAAAAGTGAAAAAAGATGTTGACGGAAGGGAGTGGATTTGGTAATATAACTGAGCACGGCGCGGGAAAGCGCTGAGCGAGATCTTTGAAAACTGAACAAGAACAAACCTGAAAGAAAAAGGAAACGTCAATTTCGGTAAAAGAGAAAACGATGTCAGAGGACATCTGAAAGAGCTAAATCAAATGGAGAGTTTGATCCTGGCTCAGGATGAACGCTGGCGGCATGCCTAATACATGCAAGTCGAACGGACAGAAGAGAAAAGCTTGCTTTTTTTGGAAGTCAGTGGCGAACGGGTGAGTAACACGTAGGTAACCTGCCCATGTGCCCGGGATAATTTCTGGAAACGGAAACTAAAACCGGATAGGTAGGGATCTCGCATGAGGACCTTATTAAAGGGGCTGCGGCCCTGAACATGGATGGACCTGCGGTGCATTAGCTGGTTGGTGGGGTAACGGCCTACCAAGGCGACGATGCATAGCCGACCTGAGAGGGCGAACGGCCACATTGGGACTGAGACACGGCCCAAACTCCTACGGGAGGCAGCAGTAGGGAATTTTCGTCAATGGGGGGAACCCTGAACGAGCAATGCCGCGTGAGTGAAGACGGTTTTCGGACTGTAAAGCTCTGTTGTAAGAGAAAAACGGCCGACATAGGGAATGATGTCGGAGTGATGGTATCTTACCAGAAAGTCACGGCTAACTACGTGCCAGCAGCCGCGGTAATACGTAGGTGGCGAGCGTTATCCGGAATGATTGGGCGTAAAGGGTGCGTAGGCGGTACGGTAAGTCTGTAGTAAAAGGCGGCAGCTCAACTGTCGTAGGCTATGGAAACTGTCGAACTAGAGTGCAGAAGAGGGCGATGGAACTCCATGTGTAGCGGTAAAATGCGTAGATATATGGAAGAACACCAGTGGCGAAGGCGGTCGCCTGGTCTGTAACTGACGCTGAAGCACGAAAGCGTGGGGAGCAAATAGGATTAGATACCCTAGTAGTCCACGCCGTAAACGATGAGAACTAAGTGTTGGGGGAATAACTCAGTGCTGCAGTTAACGCAATAAGTTCTCCGCCTGGGGAGTATGCACGCAAGTGTGAAACTCAAAGGAATTGACGGGGGCCCGCACAAGCGGTGGAGTATGTGGTTTAATTCGAAGCAACGCGAAGAACCTTACCAGGCCTTGACATCCCCGGCGAAGACATGGAGACATGTTGGAGGTTAACCGGGAGACAGGTGGTGCATGGTTGTCGTCAGCTCGTGTCGTGAGATGTTGGGTTAAGTCCCGCAACGAGCGCAACCCTTGTGATATGTTACTAACAGTAAGATGAGGACTCATATCAGACTGCCGGTGACAAACCGGAGGAAGGTGGGGATGACGTCAAATCATCATGCCCCTTATGGCCTGGGCTACACACGTACTACAATGGCGGCTACAAAGAGCGGCGAACCCGCGAGGGGGAGCGAATCTCATAAAGGTCGTCTCAGTTCGGATTGAAGTCTGCAACCCGACTTCATGAAGTTGGAATCGCTAGTAATCGCGAATCAGCATGTCGCGGTGAATACGTTCTCGGGCCTTGTACACACCGCCCGTCAAACCATGGGAGTTGGTAATACCCGAAGCCGGTGGCATAACCGCAAGGAGTGAACCGTCGAAGGTAGGATCGATGACTGGGGTTAAGTCGTAACAAGGTATCCCTACGGGAACGTGGGGATGGATCACCTCCTTTCTAAGGAGAAAGAGTGTAGTTAAAAGAAGTTTCCCGATCAGGACAGTGTTCTTGTTTAGTTTTGAGGGATCTCGAAAGAGAGAACTCAGAATCGATCTTTGAAAACTGAACAACATGAAGAAGACATAACAGAAAAGGTCTAAACGAAAGTTGTAGACTAAGATTTTTAACGAGAAACAGTTAAAAAACAGTTCTTTGTAAGTGTGAAACATCTCGAAGAAAACACGAGAAGTAAGAAGAGAACCACTGATTAAGTAAGGAAGGGCGTACGGAGGATGCCTGGCCACTCCAGAGTGAAGAAGGACGCGCCAAACTGCGAAAAGCGTCGGCGAGCTGTAAGGAAGCGACGACCCGGCGGTGTCCGAATGGGGGAACCCGGCAGCCATCATCGGCTGTCATCCGTGACTGAATACATAGGTCATGGAGAGGTACCCGGGGAACTGAAACATCTAAGTACCCGGAGGAAAAGAAAACAAGAGTGATTCCCCGAGTAGCGGCGAGCGAAAGGGGAGCAGCCCAAACCGGTCCTTGGACCGGGGTTGTAGGACCGCGACACGGCAAGAACGAGGATAGGAGAACACGATTGAAAGCGTGACCGTAGAGGGTGCAAGTCCCGTAACCGAAATCCGAGTGAAGCCCAGCGGGATCCTGAGTACGGCGAGACACGAGGAATCTTGTCGGAAGCAGGCAGGACCATCTGCCAAGGCTAAATATCCAGGGAGTGAGCGATAGCGGACCAGTACCGTGAGGGAAAGGTGAAAAGAACCGCGGGAGCGGAGTGAAAGAGAACCTGAAACCGTATGCCTACAAGAAGTCAGAGCCCGTTAAAGGGTGATGGCGTGCCTTTTGTAGAATGAACCGGCGAGTTACGATGGACTGCGAGGTTAAGCGGGAAAACGCGGAGCCGAAGCGAAAGCGAGTCTTAACAGGGCCGAAGTAGGACATCGTAGACCCGAAACCGGGTGATCTAGCCATGAGCAGGTTGAAGTTGAGGTGAAACTCAATGGAGGACCGAACCGACCACCGTTGAAAAGTTGGCGGATGACTTGTGGCTAGGGGAGAAATTCCAATCGAACCCGGAGATAGCTGGTTCTCCCCGAAATAGCTTTAGGGCTAGCGTCGGAAAGAACTTGTGCGGAGGTAGAGCACTGAATGTGTGATGGCCCCATCCCGGGGTACTGAATACAATCAAACTCCGAATGCCGCATGAGATGTCCGGCAGTCAGACCGTGAGTGATAAGGTCCATGGTCAAGAGGGAAACAGCCCAGACCGCCAGCTAAGGTCCCGAAATACAGGCTAAGTGGAAAAGGATGTGGGGATGCCCAGACAACTAGGAGGTTGGCTCAGAAGCAGCCATCCTTCAAAGAGTGCGTAACAGCTCACTAGTCGAGTGACCCTGCGCCGAAAATGTACCGGGGCTAAGCCTGATACCGAAGCTGCGGATTTGAATATGATTCAAGTGGTAGGGGAGCGTTGCATACAGGTGGAAGCCGTACCGTGAGGAACGGTGGACCGTATGGAAGTGAGAATGCCGGTGTGAGTAGCGAGATGTAGGTGAGAATCCTACACACCGAAAGCCCAAGGATTCCAGGGGAAGGTTCGTCCGCCCTGGGTAAGTCGGGACCTAACGCGAGGCCGAGAGGCGTAGTGGATGGCAAGCAGGCGGAAATTCCTGCACCCGTACATGGAGCGAAGGAGTGACGGAGAAGGCTAGTATGACCCTCTTAACGGATTGAGGGCGAAGCGGGGTACCTGATGGTTAGGCAAATCCGGCCATCGAAAGGGGAAGACGTGACAGGTAAGCGAACGTTTCGGCAAGTAGCGAAGCATATGAGGCCAGCTTCCAAGAAAAGCTTCTAAGCGTATGCATGTGCGGCCCGTACCAAAACCGACACAGGTGGGCAGGGAGAGTATCCCGAGGTGAGCGAGAGAACTGTTGCCAAGGAACTCGGCAAAATGGCTCCGTACGTTCGCAAGAAGGAGCGCTCATGAAGAGTGAGCCGCAGTGAAGAGGCCCAAGCGACTGTTTAACTAAAACACAGCTCTCTGCGAAGTCGCAAGACGAAGTATAGGGGGTGACACCTGCCCGGTGCCGGAAGGTTAAGAGGATCTGTCAATCGCAAGATGAAGCAGTGAGTTGAAGCCCCGGTGAACGGCGGCCGTAACTATAACGGTCCTAAGGTAGCGAAATTCCTTGTCAGGTAAGTTCTGACCCGCACGAAAGGTGTAACGATTTGGGCGCTGTCTCGGCAGCAGACTCGGTGAAATCTTAGTACCTGTGAAAATGCAGGTTACCCGCAACTAGACGGAAAGACCCCATGGAGCTTTACTGTAGCTTGGTATTGAACTTTGGTCATGCATGTACAGGATAGGTGGGAGACGAAGAGACGCGTACGCCAGTATGCGAGGAGTCGCCGTTGGGATACCACTCTTGTGTGATCGGAGTTCTAACCTGGTCCCCTGAATCGGGGATGGGGAGAGTGCCAGGTGGGCAGTTTGACTGGGGCGGTCGCCTCCCAAAGAGTAACGGAGGCGCCCAAAGGTACGCTCAGATTGGATGGAAACCAATCGGCGAGTGCAAATGCAGAAGCGTGCTTGACTGTGAGAGCAACAACTCGAACAGGGACGAAAGTCGGGATTAGTGATCCGGCGGTGCCGAATGGAAGGGCCGTCGCTCAACGGATAAAAGCTACCCTGGGGATAACAGGCTGATCTCGCCCAAGAGTTCACATCGACGGCGAGGTTTGGCACCTCGATGTCGGCTCATCGCATCCTGGAGCTGGATTCGGTTCCAAGGGTTGGGCTGTCCGCCCATTAAAGCGGTACGCGAGCTGGGTTCAGAACGTCGTGAGACAGTTCGGTCCCTATCTGTTGTGGGCGCAGGAGATTTGAGGAGAGCTGTCCTTAGTACGAGAGGACCGGGATGGACCTACCTCTGGTGCACCGGTTGTCGCGCCAGCGGCACAGCCGGGTAGCTAAGTAGGGAAAGGATAAGCGCTGAAAGCATCTAAGCACGAAACCTACTCCAAGATGAGATCTCCCATTCGCAAGAAGTAAGACCCCTTAAAGACGATAAGGTAGATAGGCCGGAGATGGAAGTGTAGCGATACACGGAGTTGACCGGTACTAATCGGTCGAGGACTTAATCAGAGATGTCTTGAGCATGTTGTTTAGTTTTGAGGGAGCGATCCTTCAAAAGAACGATCCGGTGACGATAGCGAAGTGGAACCACCTGAACTCATACCGAACTCAGAAGTTAAGCACTTCAGCGGCGACAATAGTTGGGCCTGCCCCTGCCAAGATAGCACGTTGCCGGGTC
>CABOGK010000047.1 GCA_902399855.1 Erysipelotrichaceae bacterium | reverse complement strand
ATATAAAGGAGATTCCCTATGATCAACGAAACATTCTTGAACCATCTAAAACCAGTAGAACTCGAATTCATTCAAGCCTTCATTTATAAACTGACAAGCGACAAAATAACTCTGGATACAACAAATTCAGAAAATATTGAATCTACTGTGTCCCATTGTCCGCACTGTGGATCTTTTCATTTTGTGAAAAATGGATTTAACAAAAAACACAGGCAAAAGTATCTTTGCAGAAATTGCGGGAAAATATTCAGTGATACAACAAATACCATTTTTTCTCATACAAGAAGCCATTATCATACATGGACCACCTTTATTGCCTGCGAACTCAATCAGATGACACTGGAACAGGAGGTTGTGGCTACAGGAAAAAGTAAAACGACCTGTTTTCATATGCGTCATAAACTTTATGCAGCGATTGGAGCCCATATCCGGAATACTCCTTTAAAAGGAATCGTTAAGATTGACAGTACATTTACCGGTATCAATCTGAAAGGTATGAAAGCTAAGAACATGCCCCGAATAAGTAAGGTCCGGGGCAAATCAAAAACAGATGCAAACCACAAACATAAGCGGGGAATCAACAGTCACAAAGTTTGTATTGTGACGGCCATAGATGAATGGGATACCATGTTGTTTGAAATAGCCGGTAACGGAGCAGAAAGCACGGAAAAATATCAAAAATACGTTGAACGTTTCGATAAAGACTGCACGATCGTTTCCGATGGTAAACAGGCCATTCTTGAGTTTGCTTCCAACAATCAGTTTCAAAAAGATACGATACGACCTAAACCGAACCAAAAAAACTATACAAGTCGGAATGGAAACAGTCTGGGCGAAGTGAATCAGCTGCATCAGGAATTCAAACAAATGATTAAGCATTATCATGGAGTCTCCATAAGACATCTACAACACTATTTGGATTGGCTTGTGTTCCGTAAACAGATGAAATACCAAATCAAAGCAGAAGCCAGAAAAACAAAAGCTTATATGTTAGCCATGAAAGGATCTGTTTCCTTTGTGACAAAAGACATATGTTCTTTTGAGCTGCCAATTGATGTGTTTACACTGTATCAAAACTAAAAAACATCGTTTTTAATTCTCTACATCAACTTTTTAGTTGAATTTAGCGAATTTTTTAAAAAAGTGCATTTTTTCGATTTTTCGAAAGAAAAAATTTTGTATCGAAAGAGATTTTTTTGTATAAAAAAATCACAAAAATTTAATTTTTGTGATTCATATTTATAATCTTCAAATTTAGAAATATGATTCTTTTTTGGCTTATCATGACTCTCTGATTGACTTTGAGTCACTATATTTGCGGAGTTCATCACACAAAGAATTTGAGCCATGATATAATCAGTCTGTTGCACGAAAACGCCCTCGAGCGTGAAGGGGGTGAGATTATGCTTCAGTGTATACTTTACTCGTTTATACTTCCAATCGCAGTGAATGTAGTTGCCTGGCTCATTCGCAAGTGGCTCGAGAAGAAGTTTGAAAAGAAGTAGTGCAATGAGCACAAAAAAAGGAGGACTGCCATCCTCCTTTTTTCTTATGCTTCAGGCACTTTACTCGTTTGCCTACTTGCATTATAGCACAGTCTTTTTTTAGGTCAATTTTCTTTCCTTTGAAAGCTCTAAATATAAGCTTTCTACATCTTCATCCACATCCGAAAAGTCGGATTCAAGTAATGGTAAATGATACATATTTTCTAAAAGTGTCATCAATTCGCTATACTTAATAGCCTTTTGTCTGTCTGTATATCGTTCATCTGCTTTCGTTTGTTCAAATAAATCTTTAATATCTTTCAAAAGCTTTTGGTTTGTCATAATAAGTTCCCTTTCTATTTCCGATTGAATAATCTATCAAAAAAACCTTTTTTAGTTTCAACCGATGTAGAACCATTTACTGGTTCTGGCGATGCTTCTTTCTGTTCCAACATTTTAATTTTATTTTCTGCCATAGCTTGTAGTTGTTGTTGCTGATCTAATAACCTTTGATTTTCTTCTAATCGCTTGTTTAGTTCATCAATTTGTTTATTCTTAATTTCTAATTCATTTTTAAGTATTTCTGACTGTTTCATAAGTACATCAATCACTGCATCGTTTGATGTGGTTTGATACGCTTCTTTTGATGTAGTAATTTTTGAAAAGTGCGATTTTATAAGCCTTTCTGCTGCTTCATTATAGTACATCACACCTTTTTTTTGATGCACTTCATTGATGTGGTTTTTCTTGATAAAGCGATATACTTTTTGTTTATCTAATCCAAGATTATCGGCTATCTGTTTGATTGTTTTTGCCATAATACACCTTTAAATTGATTGATCCATTAGATTTGGATTTTTAATTTCAAAAAACTTATCTTCCAGAATACTGGTTCGAACTCTTATATTAAATGTAATTGCTTCTATAGATCGCCCGATTTTGTTTTTTGTATATCTCATAAGATATTCTACACCAGCTGTATTGATATCTTGTTCCGCATTTCGAAGTACTTTTTTTTCAAAATCTTTAAATAATTTATATTTTTTTTCTGTACCAGTTAACCCTCTTAAACGCTTCATAGATATCTTATACTCATATTTAGGATTTGTTGCAGTTGCTTGTTCTTGGCGAGCCATAGAGAGTAAATACTCGTATAGTATAAGACCATATTTTGTATCTATCTTTTTGATATTGCCGACTTCGTATTGTAAGAATAAAGCATGCATTTCGATAAGATAAGGCATTATCTCTTCATTAAATGTGCATGATACAATATTCTCTTTTTTTCTCCATACTGTTTTAGTTATTAACGTAATATATGCTTCTTCTTCTGTATTATCATGCAATTTAATAGTAGTTCCTTGTAAAGCTCTCAATTTATTTTTTAAATAATCATAATTGTTTTTAGAATCTGAACCTAGTAAGTCATACAATTCTTTTTTTGATATTGAAACTGTATTATCTTCTGGAGGATCTAAAGTATTAATACAAGATACCAATGTTTTAAAAAGTTTTAATGAAACAGTATCTAATGTCCAATTAGCTTCACGTACTAATTCATTAGTTTGAACCACTTTATTATTAATATCAAAATCACTCATTTTAATCCCTCTCAATCAAACTAATTTAATTATACAATACGAGGACTAAATTTAAAACAGTCCTCATATGTATTAAAAAAGTCCTCATATATGTATTAAAAAAGTCCTCATATGTATTAAAAAAGTCCTCATATTTTGCCATTTAATCCGCATGAATAGAGGGGGGTTGGTGACAAAAGAAATAAAAGATACTTTAAAAGTAATTAATTATATAAAAATAACGATTATTTCACTGTTAAAAATTTTTTTCATCGTTCAAAATGAACTTTAACTTTATTTTTCACTCGCTCAATATTCCTTTTTAAAGCTTCAAAAGTTCGAACAAAAAGATTAGTTTCTTTACTCAATTCTATATTTATATCCCGAACTTGAATCAATTCATTAATTACTGATTTGGGGACTGGAATCATTTCTTCTGGCAACCATGCTCCCCTTTTAACCGCCAAAAAACTCCCCTTTTAATCATCGAAAAGTCCATAAATAAAGGCTTTTTTCCTTCCTAAAAGTATTAAAAGATTCTTTAAAAGAAAAGATAATAATAAAAAGAGAGAAAATTCATCCTTGAAAAACCCTCAATGTTGTCCGCAAAAAAAGTTGTCATATAAGTATTAAAAAGTACACGTATTTGTCCATTATCGTTCATATTCATAATCAATTTCATTAATCATTTCATTTACTTCCTCAATCGATTGATATTTATCTTCAGATATAAATTGAGCTGCTTTATTTAATTTCTCAATTCCATCAGAATATGCCTCTGTATTATAACCAGTATAATAATCACAATAGATTTGATTGATCGCATTTAAAAAATACTCTGGGAACGAAAATACAACACGAGCCAAATCAATCATTTTTCTTAAAAAATCAAACGGCTTACCAAAGTCTAATATTTTTTTCTTTATTTCGACTCGTTTTAACGCATTCTGAGCCTCTAAACCGTTTTTCTCGGATTTCAATTCATCTAAATTGTTTTCGAGCTCTGAGACGCTTTTCTGGAGCTCTGAGAGGGTATTCTGCTTTTCTAAGGTCAATGATTCGTATTTTTTATATTCTCGATATTGGCGCACGTTAAGATGTTCTGTCCGTCCGTCACCGAGCTCAAACTCCAGATCATGCTCTTTCATGACCTCTTTTATGACTTCCAGCTCATGTTCTCGCCATTGATCAAAGCCATTTCGGCTGTACCCCATTTCTTTCAAAGCACCAGAGAACGAATTTTTGGTTTCCAGCCCCCTTTTATTGCCTGTAGAGACGGGAACAAACATGATATGCGTGTGATCCATCCCTTTTTCATCTCTGTGGGTGATCTGCTGGAACACTTGAAAATTAGGGTTTCTTTCCTGGAACGACCGGTTATATTGATCCAGCGCTTTTTGAACAGCCGCATATTTACCTGGATCCAGTTTATCGTTCATCGATCCAATTTGAATGATCAATTCATAACAAGCTTTTTCTTGTTTTGAACGACTGATCTTATCGTAATAATTTTTGATTTGACGATCAGCACGCCCTTTTTCTATTTGAGATCGATTATATTTTTCGAGAGCATTACCAAAAATTCGATCATAAGCATCTCGAACAGGTTCATTTTTATAAATGATGTTTTGACTAGAAAGATTAATATCCCAACTCTTTTGTTCTGGATTTTTTGGATCTAGAGAACGATCGTTGTGTCGGGCATAGCCTTTTCCTTTGACAATAGATGCGGTTGGCATGATCTATCACCCCTTTTTGACCAATCCAAGCCGCCGATTGATCGTAGTGTTCGAGCACCCGTATTTGGCTGCCAGTTGAGAGATCGACAAGCAATCTCGTTCACGTTCAGCTTTCAATTCTTCTCTAGATGGAAGATTGATTTTTTTTCGACCGGCCTTCTTCTCTGTGTTCGAAAATTTTTGAGATAATTTTTCGAAAAGAATTTTTTGATTCTCTTCACCAATTTCATTTAGAAATTGACTGACTGTTTTTTCTTCCAGATTGATCCAGTACCCATTTTGTTTTTTTGTCGGATTAGTCGATACATAGTAATATCGATCCAATGTTTTTTTGATCTCGTTTAGATCGGATTCATCACCGAACAACATTAATGATTTCATGGTTTCACTCCTTATGTATATCAAATTTATTTTGATATATATCAAAATGATTTTGTTATATATCATTTTAATTTTGATACATATCTTTTTTATTTTGATATAATTATACCACGCTTTTGTTACTTTTTCCAAAAGTAACGCATTTGCACTTTTGACGTTCCATCAAAAGTGCATGCGGTCTATTTCTTATGACTTTACAAAAAAAACGGGGACTCACTATAAGCAGTTCCCGTTTTGATAGATATAATTTTATATAAACTAATATAAAATATTTTTCATTTTATTATCGTTGGAATTATCAGTTCATTTATTATTTTATAATTTGTTGATCTTTCGTCTGCAAAATAATACTCTCTAAATTTATCCAACGAAATAGATACATTATTTACAAAAATTAAGTTATTGCTATCTTTTTTCCAGATTTCATACTGATATAAATCAATATTTGATTTATTTAATAATACATTATATTCACTTCCACAAACTTGGAATCGAAAGCAATCTAAATAATGTACACAAATGTTTGAATCAATAACATCGTCAACTTTTATAATCAATTTAAGAAAAAGCCTCCTGAACTTCCTTCTCCAGCCATTGTTCCATGATAATACGTATTTAAAAGGACGTTACTAATAACTAATCTTACTGTATTTCCTTGTTCTCCAGCAAAACTACTAGATGTTACATATTCTGTCATATGTCCTACGGTTGAATTAACTGTTAGTCTTTGGTTAAGTTTAGTTGGATATCCTTGCAATATATTTCCCTGAACTAAGAGATTAAATGAAGCACTGTAATAATAGTATGATGGATCAAGCAGCCGCAAAGTCAATGTTACAGTATATCTACTAGAACTAATTTTATTAAATGTTGGAGTTATATTAATTATTCTAGTACTACTTCGTTCTAAATTATCTGAAACATATACTGGAATAGGCTCTAACGTAATTGATTCGCCTTCTTGAATTTCAGGAACTTCAACCTCTATGGCAACACCAGTATCCGGATTAAAATTGTTTTCTTGTGCGTCTATAGGAATAATAGAAAAGCATAAAATAAACGCTAAACCAGTTGAAAATAAAAGATAAATTAATTTTTTCATATGTTCCACCTACTTTCATTATTTATCTTTTTATCTTTAATTTAATTATAGTAACAATCACACTATAATAAAAGTATTATAATTATTAAGTATTATAATTATTGTTTTTAATTGCTTAAGTAAAATTCATTATAGCCTGTGTTTGCCCTTGGTCAAATCTCCGAGGACTCTCTAGGAAAATAAAAAAAGCACCCTCTGCCAAGGGTGTCTTTTTCTCATTACAGGCTTGTTGTCTATTTTGCCTATTTGAATTATAACATTGATTCATCTCAGGTCAGCAAATGTTATAAACTCAAAAAAATACGAAGGGGTTTGGGGACACGCCCAAAAAGGAAAAGAGGTCCAAAAGAAGACCTCTTTGAGACTTGTACACACAAAGTCCTTGCTTGCTATCTTTTAACCCTGTTTTTTTAGAAAAAATTGAATTTTTTCGCTAAATTCAACTAAAAAGTTGATGATTCAACATG
>CABOGK010000046.1 GCA_902399855.1 Erysipelotrichaceae bacterium | reverse complement strand
GAGTATTTTAGATTTTGGGTGGGATTTCACTAATTTGTGGATTCCACTCTTTTTTTGTATTTAAGATTTTAGGTGGTTTTATTTAAGAAATAGGGTGGAATTATTTAAGAAATAGGGTGGAATCCATTGCCTCCAGATGGTATAATGTTCTTGAATTGAAAACCATCTTTAAGATTTAGGGTGGGATTATTTAAGATTTGGGGTGGAATATATGCCAGACAACTATGATATTGGTTTGCCTGAGTTTGATGTTATTGACCGAAAAGAGTCTTCTTCTGGCGATTATGTCTATGTTCTGAAACTGAAAGACGAACTTAAAGAACAATATAAAACATGTCCTCAGTGTGGAGCTAGAATGCATGTTCATAAAAAGAGTGTTAGAAAGATTAGAGACCTGAATGAACGTGGGCATAACGTTGGATTGGCTATTCAAGCAGTACGCTATAGATGCAGTAATAAAGACTGTGGCTACATCTGCAGTGAAGAGTATCCATCTATTGATTCTGGAAAGATGACTATTCGTTTAAGAGAAAGTATCAAAGAAGATGCTTTTCTTGCACCATTCAAGGAAGTTGCTGATAAATATGCCTTATCGGTTCCGACTGTAGCACTTCTATTCAAAGAGAAAGCAGATGAATTAAGAAAAGAAGCCGAGGTATATGCACCAAGAGTTTTAGGAATTGATGAGGTTCATCTTGATAGAAAATACTACGGGGTATTTGTTGATATCGAAAGGCGTTCAATCATAGAGATAACCAAAAGCCGAAGCAAAGCTACTGTTAAAGCTTATATCAACAGTCTTCCAAACAAAGAAAACATCATAGCTGTAACTATGGACATGTGGGCTCAATACAGAGACGCAGTACACGATACATTACCTGGTGTTCCTGTTGTAATAGACAAATTCCACGTTATCAAAGAGCTGAATGCCCAAATGGACGCTGTCAGAGCTTCTATCTCAAACGATATACGAGAACGAGAGGCTAGAACGGCCCTGAAAAATAATCGCTTCCTTCTATTAAAAGGTACGGAAAATCTGACTCCATTACAGGTTCAAAAGCTAAGAGAGCTATTAGAAAAATATCCTAAGTTTAGTGACCCTTACGATATGAAGGAAATATTCAGAGCCATCTATCTTTCAGAATCAAGAGCTGAGGCTGAAGCTACTTATGAAGAATGGGTTCGCATCCTCCATGATGAAAAGCATCTGACTTGCTTCGACAGCTTTATCAATACCGTAAATCGTTGGCATACCGAGATATTCAATTACTTTGATTATCCATATACAAATGCTCAAACTGAAAGTATGAACAATAGAATCCGTGAAATTGATGGAGCAGGTAGAGGATATAGCTTTGAAGTATTACGAGATAAGATGGTGCTTCGTCCATACGTTGCAAGACGCTCAGGAGCTGTTGATTTCAGCGTTTTAGATGAGGATGATTAGATGCGAAAATATAATGTAGGGGATATCGTTTTCTTCATATCAAACGGATATCATATCAGAGAAGCTACTGTAATTCGTGCTGGAGAGTTCTGTACAATTAAGTTCAATGACGATGAAACTCCAGCAGGAACAAGAGTTCGAGAATCAAAATTATTCAAAACTAAGCAAGAAGCTGAATTTGTAGTTCAAAAAACACATAACACACTGTTATACTAGGCTTTGTTGGATGAGCCGTAAATCTTAACCCTTGTAAATCATCCAACATTTCTAATTCCTAGAGCTGACATTCAACCCTTTCTGTCAGCTCTTTTCTTATACTTTTCTCAAACAAATTTCCAAAATTCACGTTGTTTTCACATTGAGTTGCTACAATGGATTGTAGGAGGACTTAAATGATGAGCAACAAACGTATTTTACCGTCCATAGGGCTAGAAGGGACAAAGGAAGAACTACTTGAGTTCTTAGCTGATTTTGAAATCAACAAGATTGCTATCTCTTTTGTGGATAAGCAGATGATTCTCACTACATCTGTTCCAGTGGATGATGAACTTATGACGATATATGAACAAGCTTACGGAATCTCACAGTTAAAATAAAAGGCTCTAATCAAACGACTAGAGTCTTTTTGCTAACAGAACATCTGCTGTAATAATCCTTTTTTAAGTTCTTTATATCCATCAATCTCTTTCTGTTGCAGAGCGATAAGGCTGTCTAGATTTTCGAAATACTGTCCGATTTTTTCTTGCTCATATACATTACCTGGAAGAATCAAATCAATTCCTTTCAACTCAGTTTTATTGAACTTTGTTTGTCCGTTTGGACTAACAATCAATTTTAGTTTTGTTTGAAAGTCTTTTGCTTGAAGCAATATAGATAAGAAGTTATTTGCACATGTTTCGCTACGAACAAATATTGCGTTAGGCCCTAAAACATTATGTTCATATGGTAAACTTTCAGGTTTTACATAGTATACTTCTCCGCAATTACCTATATTAGGAAGAATGATACATTCTTTATCCATATTTACTCTATGCAAATAATCAAAAGCGTTTTTGTCAACATATACTTCCTGTGCACTTGTAAATCCGTTCTTCAAGTCCATTGTTCTAATTAGTTGAGCATAATCTGGATAATCTTTATACTCAACATTTTTTGCAAGGTCAGCAAAGCTACCAGCTGCAACATAATCAGTTACCGTTTCAAGCACTTCTCCAAACTTACGATGTTCCCAATCGCCAGTGAACTCTGGGAAACGAATCTCAGGAGTTGTCTCACCCTTTTTAGGGAACATTTTCTGCAGCATTCCTTGTTTTAGTTCCCTATAGCCATCTAGTTCGTTTTCGGCTGAATGGATAAGATTGTCAAGTTCAGTGAACAAAGAAGCGATTTTTTGTTGTTCTGGTAATGATGGTAAAAATACAGGCTGCTTTTTCATATCAGCAAACGGTGGAATATTTTTTAACGCTGACCCATTACTAATTTTGATACCTTCCGAAGAAATCATTTTATCAAATACGCATTTAAATACCATGCTATTGATTACTGATTTTTTAATACGCACTCTCATTAGCGCCTGATTTATAATTCCTTTCTCCGCATCATTTGGTAATTCATATACTTCGCCAATAGTTCCTGCACATGAAACAATAATATCACCACCAGATACAGAAAATGACTTCAGGTTTGCTTGAAAATATTCGTCTGTCACAAAATATCGTTCAAGTCTCCAATCCTTAGAAATAGCATTCTGTTGTTCGTAAACTTTTACGGTGCTATTTGATTTTGGTACAAAAATCTTCTTTTTTAAAGCACTACCAAATGGTCCCTTTTTATAGTCTGCGATATCGTTAAATGTTTTTTCTTCCCAATCTGGAAATTGAACCCCGTTCTCTTCTTTAAATCTTAACTTAGGCTCGACCATTCTCCTTCACCTCCTTGATTCTAGAATAATCTATCGAATCCATTTGTTCGATAAATCCTTTTGTCATCCTCACAAGTTCAATTGTGTTTATCCAGTAAAACTGTTTTAACGAGCGTTCCTCGTTATTATCTAACGGGTACCTCGTCTGTGTACTTGAAGTATCTAATTTATTGATTGCTTCTACCAATTTCTTTAAGTTTTTTAATGTACTCTTATCTTTACCAGACATATTTGATGGCAAATGGCTGTAGAATGAATCCCAGACTTTTACTAAATTATGTTCTGATTTAGGCTTTGCATCAAAATTGTAAATAGCTTTTTTAATTGTTAATTCCACAACATGATGACACATATAAACAATCGGAATAGCCAAAGAGTCATTACTAATAGCTAAGCGTATACCTTTCACCTTAGGATGATTTTGCTCATGTTCGGTCTTTGCTAATATTTCAGCAGCTGATATATAAGACCTAATATATTCATTTAACGACTCTCTTTTTACACATTCGTCTTTATAAATTGGAGTTAATGCCATCATAGAAAAATCTTTGATTGTAACATCATTTGGGCCATTCATACTTTGTTTATACATCTTTTCATCATTGACTGTTAGAAAAGTATATTTGTCAAATATCATATTAAATATCCTGTACTCCTAATTCACGAAGCATTTGATTTACAGTATCCAATGTAGCCTGCTTCTGCTCTTTGGCATCCTTGATTTTACTACGAACATCATCTAAATCAATTGGAGCTTCTTCTTCAAATGTATCTACGTAACGAGGAATATTACAGTTGTAATCATTATCTTCTTTAATTTCAGACAATGGGGCTTTATATGCAAATTTATCAACATTCACACGATTCTTATAACATTCCACAATTCGTGTAATGTCTTCTTCTCTTAGCTCGTTCATATTCTTGCCTTTTTTGAAGTATTTACTGGCATCCATAAAGAAGATATTGTCTGAGTCTCCGTTACGGTTCCTTTTTAGTATCATCACAATCGTAGGGATTGAGGCACCATGAAACAGGTTGGCAGGAAGTCCGATGATTGCATCCACAACATTCAATGTTCCAATCAAGTATTCACGAATCTTCTTTTCAGCTCCACCACGGAACAAGACCCCGTGTGGGAGTAGTACGGCAATTCGTCCATCATTTGACATGTGATAAACCATGTGCTCAACAAAACCTAAATCTGCATAACTTTTTGGAGGTAAAGCACACGAGGCAAATCGAGGGTCGCTCTCAAATGACTTACTAGCACTGTATTTCAATGAAAATGGTGGATTTGCCACCTGCAACTGGAAACCTTCAGAAACGTTTTTGAAGTTGTCATGAACCAAAGTATCATCGTTGTAAGTTGTGAAGCTTCTATAAGGGATGCCGTGCATCAACAGGTTCATACGAAGCAAATTATAGGTTACTCCGTTCTTTTCCTGAGCATAGAAGTGAGACACATTATGAGTAGAAAGTTCTTTCTGAACTTCAAGAAGTAACGAACCAGAACCAGCCGCACAATCACATACGGAATGAGCACTTTCTAATCCAACCGTGACCAGCTTTGCTAAAAGTTCAGACGCACATGTTGGGGTGAAAAATTCTCCACCTTTCTTTCCGGCGTCAGAAGCAAAAAGTGCAATCAACTGCATATAGGCTGTTCCAAGAACGTCAAATTGAGCGTTTTTAAAATCGAATGGAATATCGCTAACTTTAAGCATAACTTTTCCAATCAATGCAGTTCTTTCAGATACTTCTTTGCCTAAATCCTTATCCTGAAGGTTCATATCATCAAACAGTTTATCAAAAGCGGCTTCTGATTCCTGTCCTAATGTGGATTCTGTCAACTTCTGAATCGCTTTTTCAAGATGAGAAATAGAGAAGGTATTTTCTTTGATTTCGTCAACCAAAGATTTAAACAAATACCGAGGTTCAATGACATATCCAAGATAGTCAATAGCCCATCCTTTTACAGTATCTGAAAATTCCGGATTATTCAAAGCCTCAATATATGTGATTCCATCCTGAGCCAAAAGGTCATCCATATAGTTTTCTGTTCTTTCAGATAAATATCTGTAGAATATAATTCCTAAAATATAGTCTTTGAACTTTGAGGAATCCATGCTTCCTCTCAAATCGCAGGCAATTGCCCATAAGCTTTTTGCAAGCTCTTGTGATTTCTGATTAATATCTTCTGCTGCCATTTAGCACCCTCCTTTATGAAAAGCTAAGGACAACCATTAGTTGCCCTCAGCTGTAAATTTATCAAACATCTCTTCAATGAATATCTGCAAATCATTGATGATTTTTGTTGTTTTAAGTAATCCAAGATTCAACGATTTGATTTGATTTCGAATCATTTCTCTTGAGATTGAGTTTTCATCCGTAAAATACTTGTTCAACAAGTCTGAGACAAGTTCCACACTGATTCCGTGGTCTTCGGCAAAGTTCTTGATTGATGATTCAAGCATTTCTCGTTCGTACTGTTCGAATGCTGCTTCGATATCTTCATCAGGGTCCAAATCAAAGAATCGAGTCGTAATGAAGTTTTTCATGATGTCCTGTTTGTAACGCATCTTTTCGTTATCAGAGCGTTCGATTTCACGAAGGACTAAATCAATTGATTTTTCCATCTCTTCCTTGTTATTTCGGTTGATATCTTTCAAAAGGTTCAAGATGTAGACTACATTGATTTTGTCTGTACGAACCAGCTCGATATTGAAGTCGATATCTGCAAGAATAGATTCCTTGCCAGTTTTCTCACTTTTCTTCATTTCATCATAGAAAGTCAAATACCAACCTTTGTAATCAGCGTAGTTCTGTTCATCAAGAATTGCGTCAATATCATCCCAGTCAAATTTACTGAATGTCTTTAATACTGCCAAAGTATGAGCAATCTTACGGAAAGCGAATACATAGTCACGCTGTTGATTCTCGTCAACCAGCTCACCAGCGTCATCTGGAGTTGGCGTAATCTGACGTAAATCCTCACATTGTTTACGGTACTCTGATAGATAATATTCATAAGATTCAAGTAAATACTCATTTGGGTTCCCATCACCAGAGAATAGCTTCAATGCATCATCCTGAGCCTTTTTGATATTACGATATGTGATGATTTGTCCAAACTGTTTTGTCACCTTGCTGACACGGTTTGTACGGCTGTATGCCTGTACAAGGTTGTGCCATACCAGATTTTTATCCAGAATCAAGGTATTTGTAGCCTTGCTATCAAATCCAGTAAGGAACATATCTACAACAAGAAGTAAATCAACCTGTGGTAAATCCTTTTGCTTTAGACGTTTAGCGATATCTTTTCGATAGCCATCAAATGTTTCGATGTCAAAGCTTGTGCCAAACATCTCGTTATAGTCTTTCATACATTCTTCTAGATACTGTCTAGAATACTTATCCTGTCCTTCATCCAAATCCTCGTTTGCTGTGAATGTGAAGATAGCCGCAATTTTCTTGTCGTCAGGATTATGATTCTTCATATAGTGATAATATTCCATCAACGTCTTGATTTTATCCGTAGCAAAGATAGCCGTATACACATCTTTACCTTCAGGATGTGTGTGTCTATCCAAATTCTTTAGGATATCATCAGCCACAAAGGCGATACGTTGAGGGTCGTGATACAATTCGTCAATGTCGATGTGATGCTGTTTGCAGTATTCAGGGTCATCAATCTTAGTTGGGTCAAGACCTTCCTTTTGAATCTGTTTTGCTGAGATAGAACGCATATATTCAACAGAGAAACGAAGTACGTTACCATCAGCAATGGCTTCCTTAATCATGTATTTATGGATACACGCATCCACTTTGTCACCTGAATAGAATACATCGGCTGTTGTTCGTCCAGTGGCTCCTTTGTTCTCTTTAAAGATAGGAGTTCCAGTGAATCCGATGTAGTTTGCATTCTGAAAGTGCTTTTTGATTTCAGCATGCATCTTTCCAAACTGAGAACGATGGCATTCATCTATGATAAAGATACATTTCTTTGTTTTGTATGTATCCATAATATCTGTATAACGCTTGTTTCTTAGGGCGTTAGCCATCTTCTGAATCGTTGTGATAATCATCTTTTTAGATGAATCTTCAAGCATTTTAACAAGCTCTTTCGTGCTGTCTGTAGCATCTACACAACCTGGGTCAAAACTGTTGTATTCGTCAACCGTCTGGTCATCCAAGTCCTTACGGTCAATCAGGAAGAATACTTTGTCGATTCTACGGTCATCTCTTAGTGTTGTGGCAAGCATGTAACTAGAAATCGTTTTTCCACTACCTGTGCAGGCAAAATTGAAACCGTTCATGTTTGAAAGCATGATTCTATCAATCGAACGCTTAACTGAGTAGATTTGATATGGTCTTAAAACAATCAATGTTGGCTCAGTCTTCTTGATAATCATGAATTTAGTCAACATCTCTGTGATATTGAATTTTGTCAGGAAGTCAGATGTAAACTCCATTAGTCTGTTGATTCTTTTGTTCACACTGTCAGTCCAGTAGAATACCAATGATTTCAATATATTCTGTTCTTCGCCATTCATATCACGTTCGTTTACATTAGCAAAATACTTTGTCTGAGTACTGTTTGATACAACGAAAATCTGGATGTATCTGAACAATCCTTTGAATGAAAAACGTCTGTATCTGTTGATTTGATTAACTGCTTCATTGATTTCAACTCCTGGACGTTTTAATTCCACCTGAACAAGAGGTAATCCGTTAATCAATAATGTTACATCATAGCGGTTCTTGTAAATAACATCCTTCATGTGAGCTTTGTCCATCGTTATTTGATGAGCCACCTGAAATATGTTACGAGTTGAATCCTCGGTCAAGAACTCCAAATAAACACTCTTTCCATTATCCAGCTCTAAAACCCATTGTTCTCTTAATATCTTGGCTGATTCATAAACGGTATGACCATCCAATCGAAGCATGACCTTATCAAACTCAGCATCAGAAAGCTTGGCTTCTCCTTTAGCTTCTTTTAATGCCTTTTCATTCAACTTACATAGCTGAATCCTGAAGTTCTTGATTACATCATCATAATTGTTTAACTGGACATAGTCATATCCCATAGTAGTAAGTTTATCAATAAAGATATCTTCTACTTCATATTCACTTTGTGCTCTAGGCATATCTTAGCCTCCTTTACAGGATTAAAAATCCCACCCTAAATCTTAAATATAGTATACCATATTTTGCAGTCTGTTCTCAACATAACAATATGTTATTTTCCACCCTAAATCTTAAATAGAAAAATGAGTATAAAAAAAGAGAGTGGAAAAAACCACCCTAAAAATTAAATACCCAA
>CABOGK010000045.1 GCA_902399855.1 Erysipelotrichaceae bacterium | reverse complement strand
TCTCGTTCAAGAGAGTCTGAGATCAATACGGTAAACCGCGCTACGGATGTAATGATTGATTTTTTAAAGTAATTGGAAGGAAGTGTATATATGAAGGCAGTTATTTTAGGTGCAGGACGAATTGGTAGAGGCTTTGTGACGCAACTATTGACATTGAATAATGTGGACATTACTTATTTTGATGCCAGCGATGCGATGGTTGAACAAATGAATCAAATAGGACATTATACGATCCATGTGTTAGGACATTCGGATCTTGATTTAGAAGTGGATCATGTGAAGGCATATCCAACTTCAGACATTGATCAGTTGGCTGCTTGTTGGAAAGAAAGTGATTTTATCTTTACGGCTTGTGGTGGAAAAAATATGCCTTCAGTAGGAAAAACCATTGGTCAGGCATTTAAAAAATTAGTTACGATCGGTGGTGTACACCTTTCTAATATTATAACTTGTGAAAACTGGATCGATCCGGCCAAAGACCTGGAAGAAGCCATCTTAAGCTGTTTGGATGAAAAAGAAGCAAAGTTATTTAAAGAAAACGTGGGTGTAGGAGAATCGGTAATCCTTTGTACGGGAACAGGGGCACCAGATCCTTCTAAAGTGATAAATCCAATTGATACGTGGGTTCAAAACTTTAAATACTTGCCAATTGATAAAGATGCTATAAAAACAGAGATTCCAAATTGGGAATATATTGAGTTTGTAGACAACTTTGGGCATTTATTGACACAGAAATTGTACACAAATAACACAAGCTGTGGTTCGGTAGCGTATCTGGGGCATTTAAAAGGTTTGACTTATATGGCCGAAGCTGCCAATGATGTGGAAATCGAACCAATCATGGATGAAATTTATAATGAAATCAACCAAGCTTTGATTCAAGGAATGGGTATCGATGCAGAGAGTCAATACGCTTTTTCTAAACGTGCCAAGGCTAAGTATACCGATAGAGATATTGTCGATAAATTGACGCGTATTGCTCGGGATCCTCTAAGAAAACTTCGTCCCGAAGATCGTTTGATTGGCCCAAGTAATATTGCGTTGTCCATTGGTGTAAAACCAACTGCGATTGCATTGGCAACGGCAGCGGCTTTATTCTATGATGAACCCGATGATGAATCCGCTATGAAGCTTCAGCAAATGCGAAAAGAACATGGCGTGGAATACATCTTACAAAATGTTTGTCAGTTAAAACCGGAAGAAGAATTGTATCAAATGATTTTAAGCAGCATTGATGAACTAAGAGCGAAAGGATGGCTAAAAGAATAATGAAAAAGGCAGTTGTAATTGGAGCTGGTCAAACAGGACGTGGATATTTGGTTCGTTTTCTGTTCGAAAAAAACTATGATATTACATTAATCGATAAAAATGAACGGTTAATAGACTATCTCCAAGAGGATAAAGCGTTCTGTATCCATTTTTATTCAAAAGATAGAACACCTTTATATGTTCATGGATTGAAAGCGTATTTAAGCTATTCTAAGGAAGCCAAACAAGCAATTCATGATGCGGATATTATTTTTACTTCTGTTGGTGAACAAAATTTAGGCGATGTGGCTAAACAGATTCAGGAAGGCATTGCCGGGCGTGAAGATAAGGTAGTTATGTTGACGGCGGAAAATGGAATCAATCCAGGGAAAGTATTAACCAATCATTTAAAAGATTTAGGAGTAAAAGAAAATTTTACCGTATCTATGACGGCCGTCTTCTGCTCAACGGTTGCCTTAGATAAGACAAGATTGGATATCTTGTCTATGAATGAATACTACTTCCCGTTTGATGCGGACGCCCTTGATGAAATTGATTTTGAAGGAGCGGTTCCTATTCATGACTTTGAAAAGTTCTTAAAAAGAAAGATTTATACGTATAACTGCTTGGCGGGTTTGATCTCTTATTGCGGATATATCAAAGACTATGAAGTCTATGGTGATGCTGCTAATGATCCCGACATTGCCGAAATGATGGATATTCTTTTAGAAGATTTAAATCCGGCTTTACAGGATTATTTCCAGATTACAAAAGAAGATCAAGAAGAGTTTGCCCAACGCGCTATGCGTAAGATGAAAAACAAAGATATTCTAGATTTCAATGTAAAAAATGGACGTGCCGCAAAACGTAAATTAGGACCAACAGAGAGAATCATGTCACCTATGAAAATTTTAAAAGAGCATGACAAAGATACACGAATCATGGAATTCGTGGCGGCAGCGGCTTTGGTGTATTGGGAAGAACTCCAAGGAAATGGCAGTGAACCTGTATTAACAAAATCACCAATCGAAACATTCTGTGATATAAATGGTCTTTCTGTAGACGATGCCATGGTGAAACGGGTGGAAAAATATTATGAGTTGATCAAGGCCAATCGCCATAACATCTGCATGAAAGAGCTTGTCTATTCTGTGGAGTAGTGAGATGAGTAAACATAGAGAAATTAAAATCAGCGGTTCCTTGTCTTGTATCGATTTATTGCATATAAAAGACCAGATGGATTTGATTAATCAAACCCATCTGTCTTTTCTACATTATGATGTGGTGGATGGGAAGTTCAACGATTGTTTTGTGTTCGGAGATTTAATTTTAGAAAGGCTTCGACCTTTGACTACAAAGCCTATCGTGGTGCATTTGGCTGTGGAAGATATCAAGCCTTATATCAAACCGATGATCAAAGCAGGTGCTGATTATCTTGCGGTGCATTATGAAACCCCTTGCGATCATAAAGAGGTATTTGAAGAGATTCGCTCTTTAGGAGCTAAACCCATCTTGGCTTTTCGATGTGAAACACCCGTTCCAGAAGATTTTTTAGAATTGGTTGGCCAGGTTGAAAGTATTTTGAAATTGACGGTCAATCCGGGGTATGCCGGACAGCCTATACAAAAACAAGCTTTAAAACATATTCAAATTATGCGCGAATACTTGGATAAGGCGAATATAAATATGGATATTGAAGCTGATGGCAATATCAATGTGCATACGATCCCTGAAGTAGTTCAGGCGGGGGCAACGATCCTGACAGGGGGAACTTCTGGTTTATTTAATGATAAGGCAAGCATACAAGAAAATTATGATTTGATGATGGAGGCGGCAAAGATATGAAGCCATTATTATGCCCTAGTATGATGTGCTGTAACTTTTCCAATTTAAAAGAGGAGATGGCTCTATTGGAAGAAGCGAAGATCGATATGTATCACTGCGATATCATGGATGGAACCTTTGTTCCTAATATGGCTTTGGGGATTTCAGATATCCAGGCGATACGCTCTTTGACAAACAAAAAGATCGACGCACATTTGATGATTGATTCACCAGCAAATAAAGTGGATTGGTTTATAGATGCCGGTGCCGATATCATTTATTTGCATCCAGAATCTGAGATGTATGTCATCAAAACTATTCAGCACATTCATGAAAGAAAAAAAGAAGCGGGCATTGCAATCAATCCCGATATTAGTCTTGTTTCTTTGGAGGAGTTGTATCCTTTCTGTGATTATATTTTAGTGATGACAGTGAATCCGGGCTTTGCGGGACAAAGTTTTATAGAAAGTATGGATCGAAAAGTTGAAAGACTGGTTCAGCTGAAACAAAAATATGGTTTTCAAATTATTATGGATGGTGCTTGTTCTCCTGAAAGAATTAAAGCTTACTCTTGTTGCGGTGTAGATGGGTTTGTATTAGGAACTAGCGCATTGTTTAAAGAAGATAAAAAATATAAAGAACGATTGGATGAATTGAGGGGTGTTTGTGGCAGATAATAGATTGGAGATTTTAAAACAATTCGATACGCCAAGTATTACCAACGTGGTCGCAACGTATCCGGAAAAAGACTATTGTTTGGGTCTTTATGATCCCTGGCAAGAATCTTGGTACACCAATCAGAAAGCTAAAGTGATGTATCCAGAATTAGGACCGGTGGCAGGGTATGCCATAACTTGTACATATGGGTTGCCCGACCCACATTATCAACGGCTTTCATTTCCAGACGTGCTGAGAACTATTTCCGCATTGAATGAGCCTGTTGTGTTAGTTGTGAAACAAAACTTGCCAAAACGAATTAAAAATAAAAATGGTTTACTTGGTGGGAATATGATGACAGCACTTAAATCAGTGGGTGTCGTTGGGGTAATATCAGATGGGCCAAGTCGGGATGTTGATGAAGTAAGACCATTAGGAATGCAATATATGCTTAGTGGTGTATGTCCAGGACATGGTAAATGGTCTATCAAGTCGATCAATACACCCGTGAAAGTGTTTGATATGGCAGTTTCTCCAGGAGAAATCATTCATATGGATGAAAATGGGGCGGTTAAATTTCCAGCTAGCGTTTTAGATGATGTGATCAAAAATGCCCAAAATCTTCGTATTATTGAAGAAAAACGACAAGCACAAATGCGCCAAACACAAGATTTGAATAAGATTATTGACATTATGGCAGGACTTTATGATGACTAATGAACAGGTTTTAAAGATCGATGAAAATGACAATGTCGTGGTTGCCATACGGGATATTAATAAAGGGGAAACGATTGTTGTGTCTTCTTTAAAAGTACAGGTACAGGATGAGATTCCCATATATCATAAAATGGCAATTGAGGATATTTCTTTAGGAAGTCCTATTTTAAAATATGGGGAATGTATAGGCTTTGCGTATAAAGATATAAAGCAAGGGCAACATGTTCATACACATAATTTAAGGAGCAAGAATTGAGTTATGAAGATCAATGGATACAAGAGGGAATGTGATGGGACCTATGGAATTCGAAACCATGTACTGATTTTACCAACTAGTATTTGTGCCTCGGATGTGGCGCGAATCGTATCGGAAAAGGTGGATGGGACTATCACCTTCCATAATCATCTGGGTTGTTCACAGACAAAAATTGATACAGCTTATACAATATCTACCATGGCAGGAATGGCTGCCAATCCCAATGTGTATGGTGTTGTTGCGATTTCCCTAGGATGTGAGAACTGTCAAATGGATCGAGTGGTTACCGAGATCAAAAGTCGAACCAAAAAACCATTAGAGACATTTATTATCCAGGATGTCCCAGGAGTTGAAAAAACCATTGAGTTAGCTACTAAGGCGGCTATAAAAATGGTGGAAGAAGCCAAGGCAATGTCTAAAACAGAGTTCGAAATCTCCAATTTAATTTTAGGAACAGAATGTGGCGGTTCGGATCCTACCAGTGGTCTTGTGTCCAACGTTTTGGTGGGCCATGTTTCTGATCGAATGGTTTCTTTAGGCGGAACTTCGATTTTATCGGAAACTACAGAATTTATTGGAGCACAGCACGTTTTAAAAAAACGGGCTCGAAATACTTCGGTAGCCACTCACATTGATGAAATTATTGAGCGATATGAAGAAAGTCAGTACAGTGTGGGAGATGATATTCGTATGCGAAATCCCTCTCCGGGCAATCAAAGAGGTGGGATTACCACTTTGGAGGAGAAATCTTTAGGATGTATCAAAAAATCAGGCTCTAGTATGATTCAGGATGTTTTTGATTATGCCCAGCCCATCAGTTGCAAAGGCCTTGTAATCATGGATACACCGGGGAATGATTCTATCAGTATGATGGGAATGGCGGCAGGGGGTTGTTCCTTGATTTTGTTTACGACCGGACAAGGCACACCATTAGGCAATCCACTTGTACCAGTGATCAAAATCACCGGTAATCAGCAAACGGCAGAAAAAATGAAAGAATCAATTGACTTTGACTGTAGTGAAGGATTAAATTCAAACAATATGGATGAGCTGGAGAATGCTTTGTTCTCGCTGGTTCTCGATGTGTGTAATGGAAGAAAGACCAAGTCGGAAATCTATGGAATATGTGAATGTTCAATCGTTCGGGTTTCAAAATATGTAAAAGACGGAGTTATTCGAAAGACTTATTTTTGAGAGGGGTATCTAGTATGAATCCAACTGGATTAATTTTGTTATTCTTTGTGATTCTTGTGTTTATGACGCCTTTTATAAGAAAGAGCTTAAAAAACAGGAAACAATATTGGTTTGCGCATTTATTAAACACAAAATCATACGAGGAGATGGAAAAGGGACTAAATGCATTTTCTTCCAAAGCTTTGTTTCCACGATATGAACTTGAATGTTATAGACTACAGATGTATTTAGTTCAAAATAATTCAAAAAAAGTTGATGAACAGTATCAAGTCACAATTGAATCGGCTGTAACTAAGAAACAAAAAATAGAGATTTATACTAATGCGTTTGAACATTATGTTATGTTGGCGGATAAGTCAAAAAGTCTTGAATTGAAAAACAAGTTAAAGGAGTTCAATGATGAGTCTTTAAATGCACGATGTCAAATGTTGTATGATATTTTTGTGAATAAGAAGTCAAAATACATTGATCAACTGGAGAAGAATTTTGATAAACTCCAAGACTCTGAGAAAATGCTATCTGCTTATTTGTTGTCGGTACAATATACGAATAAAGGGGATACAAAAAAGGCGGATTACTATAGTAATCTTTCTAAAGATTTTTTTGAATAGCGGTTTTCTCTTAGGAGAGAATCGCTTTTTTTGAAGGAGAATTTATGAATGTATTGATAGCGATTGATTCCTTTAAAGGAGCGGTTTCTTCTTTAGAAGCTGGTTTTTCTTTAAAATCGGGATTATCTATTAATCCTGATTTAAAGTTACAAGTTTGTGCGGTTTCTGATGGTGGAGAAGGAAGCTTGGAAGTTTTGTCTCAAAATGGCATAGGGACTTATCAGAAAATGATGTGTAAAGATTCCTTTGGTAGAGATACTATGGTAAACGTTTTGTTCTTTGAAGAAGATGATAAGAAATGTTGCGCCATTGAAACGGCTTCGATGATAGGAATTCAGGGACAAAATCCGACTCCTAATACAGTGATGACCACTTCTAGTTATGGCTTAGGGCAATTGATTTGTCATTTGATGGAAAACCAAATCAGTAAAATCATTGTATTTGTCGGAGGTACGATAACTACCGATGCCGGTCTGGGGGCATTACAGGCATTGGGCCTTTCTTTATATGATGAGAAGCATGAACTTTTAGCGAATCATGCCAATCCTCTTATGAACTTTGATCATCTTGATAAAGAGAAGCTGCAACAAATCCGAAATCATTTAAAAAAAGTCGAACTTGTTGTCGGAGTGGATGTAAATGCTCCTTTGTATGGAACTTATGGTTGTTCTCAAATGTATGCTCGGCAAAAAGGGGCTGATGAAAAACAAATCCAACAAATGGAAGGCCATTTAAGAAAGTTGGATGAACAATGTGATTTGGATTTGATGGAACCTGGCTGTGGGGCCGGAGGAGGCTTGGCAGCTGGATTAAAAATAATTGGTGGAAATATTGTGCCAGGTTTTGATATCGTGAAACATTTCATTGATTTAACAAGTAAAGTACAATGGGCAGATCTGATCATTACTGGAGAAGGGGCTATCAATGATCAAACTCTGCAAGGGAAATTACCTTTATGTATGGCAGAAATGGCTAAAAAAGAGCAAAAACCAATCATAGCCTTGTGTGGACAGAAAAATTATACAGACAAGTCGTTAAACGATTGGTTTGATGGGATTTTCTCGATCCAACCGAGTATTTGTTCATTACAAGAGGCTATTCAAAACACAAAAGTAAATCTAGAAGAAATTGGGTTCCAATTTGGGAAACTGATTAAGAGGAATCATCATGAGAATCGAAGCTAAAGAAATGCACTCTATATTTTTTAAGATTTTAGTAAACCATGGTGTACCCAAAGAATACGCTAGCGATTGGGCGCAGATTTTTGTGGACAATAGTTTGGTCGGTGTTTATAGTCATGGGATCAACCGTTTTAAAAAAATTATAGAATATATAGACAAGGGTCTTATCAATATCCATGAACAATGTACTTGCGAAGTAAAAATCGGAAATATCGAACGTTGGAATGGACATTGTGGAATTGGTCCGCTCAATGCACAAAAAGCGGTTTTAAGAGCTTGCAAGCTTGCCAAAGAACAAGGTATTGGTATCGTCGCATTGGGTAATAATAATCACTGGCTTCGTGGTGGATATTATGGTTCTCTGGCTGCTGATCAAGGTTGTATATGTATCTGTTGGTCTAATACTAAGCCCAATATGCAAGCTTGGGGAAGCAAGGATACCAATATTGGAAACAACCCCATCGTGTTCGCTGTACCAGATATCTCTAAGGAACATATAATTTTAGATTGTGCTGTTTCTCAGTTTTCCTATGGAAAAATCGAAGAATGCATGTTGAAGAATATTGAGCTTCCAGTTCCTGGTGGCCTCGATGAAAAGGGAGAGCCTACGAGGGATCCCTCTATTATTTATCAAACCAAAAGAGTTTTACCTATGGGTTATTGGAAAGGAAGCGGATTATCCATTTTATTAGATTTGATTGGCACGATATTAAGTAATGGGAATTCTGTTATGAAGATTGGAACCTTTGAAAGAGAGATTGGGCTTACACAGATTTTTATTGTGATTGATCCTTTAAAATTTATTAACATAGAGAGAATGGATCAAATAGTTCACGATCTTAAAAAATCATTAAAAGATTCTCATCCTATCCAAGAAAGAAGAGAAGTCTATTATCCTGGTGAATTAGAAACCAAGGTAAGAAAAGAAAATATGAAAAAAGGCCTTCCTGTCATTGAGGCCAAATGGAAAGAAATCTTGAATCTACTTTAAATGATAAAAATGTATGGATTTTAATGAACTCCAACATAAGAATTTTTTTGCAGTAAACTATAACGATATCTCGATGCTTAAACAAGTCGGGACCATCTATGAAGAAGAAAAAAGAAGAGCCGACAACGAGGCACAATCTAATAAGGAGAAGGGAGTTGTCTAGCTTATTGAAAACGAGAGGATAAAAAGAATGACAGAAATTCAAAAACATGTAATTAGTATTCGAAAGAATATATTAAAAATGGTGTATGCGGCACAAAGCGGGCATCCGGGCGGCTCTTT
>CABOGK010000044.1 GCA_902399855.1 Erysipelotrichaceae bacterium | reverse complement strand
GGAGATGGCATCTGACGTTCCAAAATATAATAATGTTTGTCATAACTTATCGTTCCATCGCTATTTAATACAGGTGTGAAATAATAATTTCCCTTTCCTGCATCGGTATTATATACAAAATTTTGTGGATTATTTGTGTCCATTGGTTTGTCAATGTCATCAGCTATATACGTATAACCAACCAGATTGTCTTTGATTGCTTCTGCATAAGTTGGACGAATCGTTGTCGTATTGATGCTCATTCCATCCGAAGACCATTCTTTATTTGAATATTTAGTGTCTCCAATACTGAAATATGGATATAATGTACCATCGGAATCGCTTGAATTAAAGAAAAATTTTCGTCCCATAAATTCGTCGCTCAATTTTAATGGATCTTTTAAATCCGTCAGCGACAAATCTTTGGAAGGTGCTGTACTAGACCAATCCGATCCATTGCTACGCTGCGCAATCGGTGAATTATAATCTAAATTTAAGGCGTTTCGATACTCTTTTTCATCAACATAGTGAAAAGTTGCATTGGTCACCATATAAGAATCAAACACTCTTATCAGAGTAAGTACGCCCCCTTTACTGCTAAATACAGGATACGAGATGACTCTCATCCATACAGGGGATTCCGATGGAACTTCCAGTGTTCCTTCAAAGAAAATAGTACGTTTAATACCGTTCTTCCACTTAAAGAACATCATAGATGGATCTACATTCTCATTGTTGATTTTAAGTTCTGTCATCACTGCATTTTTATTAAGGGTATTTGTACTGTCATTGGAAAGAACATTCGTTTTTAATCGCAAATCATTTAAAAACGTTGTAGCCATGATAACTTCTACATCTCTGCTCTTGGAAAAAACAGAATACCATTTCACCTGTTTAATTTGTCCATAGTATTTTTGAAACCAATCCTGCTGTTGTTTTTTTCCATCAAACATCATAACTGTACTGCCATCTTTTAAAATCAGTTCGATTTTAAAGATATTCGTATCGGCTGCCGGTCTGCTTTCTCCAGCTTCAGCCAATTTAGCCTGAATTTCCGCATCGGAAATTTTATCAGGGTATGGATTGGCAACTTCGGGATAATCATCCATAATATAAGGATCGTCTTCTGTTCCTGTACCCTGCGCATACACAGGAATTGTTGAGAAGGATGCACTAAGCATCAGAAATGCCGAGAGGCAAATCGACAAAATGTTTCGTTTTCTCACCTTCATATTCTATCTCCTTCCAGGCTGTCTTATCGTTACACATCACACACTGAAATTTGTTGACTTGTTTTAATTTTCAGTCATTTTGGCATTATAATTTGTTTTTTAGGTATAACGAATACAGACAATGGTTAGCCTAGTATCATTATAGGCTTTTTAAAGAATTAACGAAAGCGCTTTTATCTATTTTCTTGATGATTTTCGCATACATATCCTTTAAACATTGAAAAAGAAAAGAGCTCACTCTCAAGTCCTATCCTCTTTTCATTGTTGTTTTGCTGAAGGACTTTATTTGAACCCTTTTCAATTACCATAGATTTCTTTTTACCATCCATGGATTTTTATGATAACTTAGATCTTATTCTAAGCTATTTCCTTTGTCACTTATAGCCTACCATAGAAAAGGACAGATACAAGTCAATTGGATTTTTTGGTAATCTTTCTGTCCTTTTTGGCCTTATAGATTCGTAATCGGCTTTCTTTCTGCTTTTAGATTATGTTTTTTCTTAGAACGTCTGGCCAGTTCTTCTTCCACTTCCTGTAAAGATACACCTTTTTGTGCCATGAGAACGAAGATATGATAAAACAAATCACCCAGTTCATTGACAAGATCGGTATTTGTCTGACTTAAGGCCGCAATGATTACTTCGGTATTTTCTTCCCCTACTTTTTTTAAGATCTTTTCCAATCCTTTGTCAAAAAGATAAGCGGTATAACTTCCTTCTTCTGGATTTTTTTTACGATCCAATATCGTTTCATATAATGCTTCAAATTCATTCATTCGATTTCTTCTCCTTCCATCGTTCTATAAAAACAGGAATGTCTTCCGGTATGACAGGCGGCTCCTTCTTGCTCGACAAACAAAAGGATCGTATCTTCATCACAATCCACCAGGATTTGTTTCACATGTTGATAGTGTCCGCTGGTTTCTCCTTTGATCCAAAGTTCATTACGGGAGCGTGACCAATATGTTGCCAATCCTGTTTCCATCGTCTTCTTTAAACTTTCTTCATTCATATAGGCCAACATCAAAACATCTTTGGTGCCTATTTCCTGCACGATGCAGGGAACCAAACCATTCTGCTTTTCAAAATCAATTTTGATCATAGTCTTACCGGAATTCCTTTCTTTTGTAGATAGGCTTTTACATCTTGCACACTCAGTTCATCATAGTGAAATAAACTGGCAGCCAGTGCGGCATCGGCCACATCGTTTTCAAACACTTGGGCAAAATGCTCTAAGCAGCCACAGCCGCCGGATGCGATCACTGGAACATTTGTGATATTTCGTACCGCTTCCAACATTTTTATATCATAGCCTTGTTTTACCCCATCGGTATCCATCGATGTCAAAAGAATTTCACCGGCCCCTAATGAAACACCTGTTTGTACCCATTCCAACAAATCAATTCCGGTATCGATGCGTCCGCCATGAATCACAACATTCCATCCGCTTTGATCAACTCTTGCTTTGGCATCGATGGCCAGCACGATACACTGATTGCCAAAAATCTGTGCTCCCTGTGATATTAATTCCGGATTTTTGACGGCTGCCGAATTTAAGCTGACCTTATCCGCACCGGCACGCAATACACGTTTAATATCCTCGATGGTCTTTAAGCCACCACCTACAGTAAATGGCATATAAATCGAAGAAGAAACTTGTTCAACGACCTGTACCATGGTATCTCGTCCTTCATGGGTTGCGGTAATATCTAAAAAGACGAGTTCATCAGCGCCCTGCTCATAGTATTTTTGAGCCAGTTCGACAGGATCGCCCACCTCTTTTAACCCCACAAAATTGATACCCTTGACCACTTTGCCATTCTTTACATCCAGACAGGGTATGATTCTTTTTGTCAGCATCTTACCCCTCCTTACAAAGCTTTAAGGCTTCTTTTAAATCCAGTGTATGAGCATACATGGCCTTACCGGTAATCGCTCCATAAAGATCTAAATCTTTTAAAGCCTGAATGTGCGATAGATCGCGTATGCCGCCAGAGGCGATGATCTGTATCGATACCGCATCCTTTAACTTTTTTAACATCTCCAGATTGGGGCCGGCCAAGGTTCCATCCTTGGAAATATCGGTAAAGATGATTGTTTGTACTCCATAGTCTTCCATCGTTTTCGCAAAATCCAGATAATCGACATCGCTTTGCACCAACCAGCCGGAGGCACAGACTTTACCATCTTTACAATCGATACCGACCGCAATCTTTTCTCCATATTTTTTCAAAGCGGTTTTTAAAAACGCGGGATCTTCTAAGGCCGCCGTTCCTAAAATCACACGAGAAACACCGGATGTCAGATAAAAATCCACCGTATCCATGGAACGAATTCCGCCGCCGACTTCTACCGGAATCGATAGCGCCTGTGCCGTTTGGCAAATCAGTCTTGCGTTTTCCAGCTTTCCGCTTTTCGCACCGTCTAAATCGACCATGTGCAAATACTGTGCTTTCATAGCTTCAAATTCTTTGGCAATTTCCAGTACGCTTTGACCCACAACTTCTTTTTGATGATAATCGCCCTGATACAAACGTACCGGAGCTTTATCTATGATATCAATGGCAGGTAGTAGTATCATACAAATTCCTCCAAATAGTATTGTAGTATTTTTAATCCATCTTCTCCGCTTTTTTCCGGATGAAACTGACATCCCATCACATTTTCATGCATGACCAATCCCGGTATTTTCATCGTTCCATAATTACAATAGCCAATCAGATCATCAGGATCCATATTGGATGCATAATAAGAATGCACATAATAAACATAGGGATGGGCTGAAAGTTTGGAAAAGATCGGATGTTCATTTTCTTTGATCAAATCATTCCAGCCAATATGTGGCACACGAACTTTTTGATCTTTCATAAAGACAATCTGCCCCTTTAAAAAGCCAAAGCCTTCATGTATGCCATTTTCCTCACTGCTCTCAAAAAATGACTGCATGCCAAGACAAATCCCCAACAACGGCTTTTTTTCTTTGCAAACCCAATTTTCTATAAATGCATCTAATTGAGATTCCTTGATATTCTTCATCATATCACCAAAGGCCCCTACACCCGGTAAGATCAGTTTCTGACATTGTTCCAACTTTACCGGATCACTGCTGATCAAGACATCATAGTCCAGTTTTTGAACCGCATTATGCACGCTGAACAAATTGCCCATGCCATAATCAATGATTCCAATCATACTTCGATCCAACCTTTAGAAGAAGGAATCTGGTTGGAAGTGATCGTAACTGCCTGTTTTAAAGCTCTTCCCAAGGCTTTAAAGATCGCTTCGATTTGATGATGATCATTCGAACCATACAAGACATTGACATGCAGTGTGATACCAGCCTGTACAACTACTGCTCTTAAGAATTCTTCCACCATTTCTGTACTGAAATTGCCGATAGTCTCTCTTTTAAAATCGGCATGAAAGACAAGATAGGGACGACCGCTGATATCCAATGTCACATTACACAAGGTTTCATCCATCGGCAGTTGAAAAAAGCCATAACGTTGAATTCCTTTTTTATCGCCTAAAGCTTGTTTTAACGCATTTCCCAGGGCAATTCCACAATCTTCTACAGTATGATGATCACAAACTTCTAAGTCACCATGAGCCTGCACATCCAGATCCATGCCGGAGTGAAAGCTCAATAAAGTCAACATATGATCAAAAAAGCCAATACCAGTTTCAATGGATGCCTGGCCATTTCCATCTACATTTAATGATAAAGAAATTTGTGTTTCTTTGGTCTTTCGTTCTATTTTACTGCATCGCATTTGTTTCCTCCTGTTCAAAGGCATCCAATACTTCCTGGATCCATTGATTCTCTTGTGTTGTTCCTATTGTAACACGGCAATAGTTCTTTTGTTGGTAACTGCGTACGCTTAATCCCTTTTGTGAAAACAAAGCTAAAAGCTTATCAATGTGCGGTGTCTGGATCAACAAAAAGTTAGCCTTGCTATTTGAGAAAGAAAAGGAAGCATACGACTTTGATAAAAAGGCATCTCGTTCCTTTTTGATCCGTTCAATCTCCGGTTTAAATTCAGTGGCATGCGCTAATACGATTTCTGCTGCCTTCATCGATAAGGAATTCACCGAATAAGGCACATGATTCCCCCGAATGGCTTCCATATTCGCTTTGGATGTGATCAAAAAGCCAATACGAGCTCCGGCCAGTCCAAAAGCCTTGGAAAGTGTTCTGGTCACATATAAGTTAGGGCATATATCCAATAAAGAAAGGCAGGTGTCCGGGGCAAACTCGGCATACGCTTCATCGATCACAACAGGGCAGTCAAAGGCTTTACAGATTTTTTCAATCTGTTCATTATTCAAAAACTGACCGGTTGGATTGTTGGGATTACTAAAAAGAACCAGTTGTGGTTTTTCCTGCTTTCCAAAGCGAATGAACGCATCCACATCCATTGCCTGTAAAGGATCTAAGACATAACGTACAATTTGGGCTTCGTAACTGGAAGCATAGTAGTCGTACATGCCAAAATCAGGAGCTAATGTTAAAAGCTTTTTTTCTTTTCCTAAAAAGGTCCCGATCAAAAAGCCTAAATGCTGGTCTGAGCCATTGCCGGCTAGAATTTGATCAGCCGGCACCTGAATCCAGCTTCCATAGGCTTCACAAAGCTTTTGACAGGCATCATCAGGATATCGGTTAAATTCAATATCAAAGATCGCATCCTGAATTTCTTTGCGAATGGCAGCCGATAAATTCTTTGAACTTTCGTTGGCATTTAATAAAACACCTTGTTGTGTATGCACTTTATACTGGACTTGTTTCATTGTTTATCCTCCATTCGTATTCTGGCGGCATTGGCATGGCCCTGCAGCTGTTCTTCATTGGCCAAAACAATGATTTCTTTGCCGTACGTTTCGATAGCTTCTTTGGTATAGTGCAAATAGCTGCTCTTTTTAATAAAGGCATCGACTCCTAATGCACTGGAAAAGCGAGCAGTTCCTGATGTCGGCAGGACGTGATTGGTTCCACCAAAATAATCTCCGATGGATTCACATGTATAATAACCCATAAAGACAGAGCCGGCATTTTTGACTAAATCTAAATACACTTCCGGTTCTTTGACCATCAGTTCCAGGTGCTCTGGTGCCACGGCATTGGAAATTTCAATACATTCTTCAATCGTGCCGCAAACAACGCTCTTTCCATAATCTCGTAAAGAGGCTTCTATGATTTCCTTTTTAGGAAGGATAGCGCTTTGTCTTTGTAAGGCCGCATTGACCTTCTCTAATAAAGCTTGACTGGTTGTCACTAAGATGGCACTGGCCATCGGATCGTGTTCTGCCTGCGAAATTAAATCGGCTGCCACATATTCCGGATTGGCCTCTTCATCCGCAATGACAAGGATTTCACTGGGACCGGCAATCATATCGATATCGACCTTACCAAATACCATCTTTTTGGCCGCCGCTACATAAATATTGCCCGGCCCGGTGATCTTATCGACGCTCTGAATGGATTGCGTACCATAGGCTAAGGCCGCAATGGCCTGCGCTCCACCAATTTTATAAATTTCGGATACACCGGCAATTTTTGCCGCATAGGCAATATTGGGATGAATCTTTCCTTGTTTATCCGGCGGTGTGACCATGACGATTCTTTTAACACCGGCTACATGGGCAGGAATCGCATTCATCAATACCGAACTTGGATATTGTGCTCTTCCTCCAGGCACGTAGATTCCTACACTCTCTAACGGAAGCACTCTTTGCCCCAAATAGATGCCCATCTCTTTTTGAAGACGATAGCCTTTTTGCCGTTGTGCCTGATGAAAATCTATAATATTCTGCGCTGCCTTTTGCATGGCTTTACAAAAATCCGGATCACATTGTTGAATGGCTTCTTCTAATTCTTCTTCAGTCACTCTAAACATCTTTTGATCGATTCCATCAAACTGTTTGGTATAACGTCGGCAGGCTTCATCTTTATTTTCTTTGACATCTTCAATAATCTTTGAAACTTGAATTAACACATCAGAAGAGATTTCCTGATTTCTTCCGGCAATAAAATTTGCCAATTCCTGCGTATTATTTTTATTGATTCGTGTCAGCATTTGATTTCACCACACTTTCCAAGTCTTGTACAAATTGTAAGACTTCTTCTCTTTTCAATTTAAAACTGGCTTTATTTACAATCACACGAGCACTGATATCACAAACCTCATCAAGAATGACCAGACCGTTTTCTTTTAATGTCGTTCCGGTTTCCACGATATCCACGATACCATCAGCCAGTCCTAAAATCGGCGCCAGTTCAACCGATCCATCGATCTTGATTACTTCTACATCGATTCCCTGATCAAGAAAATACTTTCGGGCCACATTGGGATATTTTGTCCCGATTTTTACATGCCCGACTTTATTAAAAACTTTCTTTTCCGGCAAGGAGGCCACACAAAACTTACATTTTCCGATTTTTAAGTCTAACAGCTCATAATTCTCGGATTCTCTTTCCAACAACGTGTCTTTTCCCACAACCCCGATATCGGCGACACCATGATTGACATAGGTGATCACATCGTTGGACTTTACCAGAAAATAACGAACCGGTTTGATCGTATCTTCAAAGACAAGGGCACGTCCTTTATCCTTTAAATTCTGTGTTCCATAGCCTACCTGATCTAACATCGCCACGGTTTTCTTTTCCAATCGGCCTTTTGTCAAGGCAATGCTTAAACTCATTGCACACCCTCCTGTATCTTAATTTCGCATCCTTCATAGGAAATTAGTTTTACTTCTTTTTCCTTTCGCAGCTCTTTAGCCTTTTGAAAAGCTTCCAGCTGTTTAGACATCGGATAGTATAAATACAAAACCTTCTTTGATACACTGTCGATCACATCCAACAAATAATCGAGTTTCACACTAAAGCCGACAGCCGGCATATCTTTTCCAAACGTATTGAGAAGATGATCATAGCGCCCTCCGCTTAACACACTGGTACCGACTCCTTCTACATAGCCTTCAAATAAAATACCGGTGTAGTAATCTAAATGCGGTACTTTTCCTAAATCAAACGTGATCGTATCTTCATATCCCAGCGACTTCAGATTTTCTTGAAGTTTTTGCAGCTTTCGAACAATTTCTTTTAACTCTTCATCAAAGCTTGCCTGCATGGCGTTTTCTAAACCATCTTTTCCATTCAACAAAGGAAGTTGATAAAAGAAAGCTTCCTGCTCTTTGGAAAGCTGTAAGGATGATAAATACGCTTTTAGATCCACCATACTTTTTTGATCGATAAGCTTGGCCAGAGTTTCAATTTGATCTTCCGGAAGTTCTAGTAAAGCACATGCTTTTTTAAAGAATGAACTGTTTCCGATTTCCAATGTATAAGAGGAAGCTTGAAAGCTTTGCATCGTATCTAATGCACAACACAAGACCTCCAAATCACTTTGTTCATCCAGTCCGATCAGTTCTACACCACAATCTGTGACTTCACTTCGCTTGCCCGCAAAGCTTTCCCGTACTTTAAAGACATTGGCACAATAGCGAAAGCGAAACGGCCCTTCTTTATCTTTGTATTTGGAAGCACAAATACGAGCAATAGGAACTGTCATATCCATACGAAGTGCCAATGTATTACTTTTGGCATCAAAAAATTTATACATCTCTTGCTCCTTTAAAGAAGAAAACGCTTTTTGGTATGTTTCCAAAAATTCGATCGTCGGAGCGATGACTTCTTCATAACCATACGATTGAAAAATCGATTCGATACGATTTTGAAGCTGTCTTTTCTTTCGCGTTTCTTCAAAAACCAAATCTCTCATACCCAAAGGCAAACGAATTTGACGCATATATATCCTCGTATTATCCATTTAGGAAGACCTGAATGGATTTTT
>CABOGK010000043.1 GCA_902399855.1 Erysipelotrichaceae bacterium | reverse complement strand
TTACTTAAAAGGCTATGTCAACAAATTGGAGGTTAAGCGATTGCAAACAGAGTATTCAATTGAAAGAGTTGATATATACGATGAAGTATTTTAGGAGGATTGTATATGCACAGATGTACAAATAATAAATACAAAAAAGAATCGCTTTTTGCCGAATTGATTGATAAAAAAAGCAGTAACTATTTTGCAATTCCTGGGAAAATTCCGACTCCCGAGATAATATATGAAACGATTTTTATGACAGATAAAGGAGTAAAAGAATCTGAAGTTAGTGTATTCGAATATAATGTTGTAGATATTGGTATGAAAGGAATTTTATTTTTTCAGGGGTATGAATTAATATCTTTTGGTGATTGGATAAAAGAGTTTAGAGAATAGCTTAGTTTTTGTAGTATTTTAGGGTTAATAATCAATATTCACAATAAAATTTTCCCTCAATAATATTAAAATTTTTTAAAGTAGAACATTAAAAAAATAGATTGCCTTATAAAAAAATACGTCTTACGTTAATTAAGGGGGGATTAACATAAGACACATTTTTGATTTGTGGGTATATCAATTTTATTTATCAGAATCAGAGTTAACAGCATCTTTCGCTTTTTCCGCTACTTCCTGAGCAGCATCTTTGATATCTGATGCCACTTCTTTTGCTTTTCCAACAACCTGATCCAATACCCCTTCTGCCTTCACAGAATTATCACCTGTTGCATCACCAACAGTTTTTTTTACTTTACCTTTTACTTTGTCTGTAAATCCTTTGTCTGACATTTGGCTCACCTCCTTTTGATTTCTACACCTGTAATTATAACTCGCTGCTTACCATATACAATATCATATTTTATTTAGCTCGATTATTACATTAAAAACACGTTTCATACAATGCTTGAAACGATATGAATATTGATAATACTATTTTTAGATATTCACATACTACAGGAATCATTTCTCCATATTATCTGATTCAAAAGGAAGATCTTCTATCGGTTCCCAGGATTCTCCAAAGTCAACTTCCTTGAATAAAGCAGCCAACCCAGTGATCTGTTTCAAACGTAATATCTCATCTCGATCCATTCCAAGATGTTTTGCGATCCATGCATCTGAGCGTCCGAATTCATGCAGTTCTTTGACGATATTGCTCATTAAATCTACATCATGACTACCTCTTGCACGGTTATGACGGATGGTGCTCGCCATTCTCTGATCTAATGGTTTATCGATCACGGAAACAGGCAATAGACCCTGTTCCCGCTCATAGATATCTGGATATTCTTTCATGATCCGGTATCTATGAAATCCATCCACTATGATATATTCATCGTTTGGTTTATCATAATAGCATACGATCGGCATCGTATAGCCGTCTGCTTTGATACTGTCATAGAGAAGTTTCATTTCCGGCGGTGCTACCGCATTGGGGTTGTAATCATTGGGATGAATCTTTTCAACAGGTACGGCTCGTATGTCATATACGGGACTTTTTGTCATCATTTAGTTCCTCCACACTTCTATATTTATCTTTTAAGTAATCTAACTTTTTCTGCTGTTCACGTGTCAGACCAAACCCCATGAAACGGCAGATATGATCGTTTTTCAAGATGCAGAAACACATCCGCTTCCAGCTTGGGATATCCTTTGTGGATTTGATATCATCTGTATGATCCGGAATCTTATCCAGAAAGATAATGCGTGAATTTTTAAATATCGTATAGTTGGATATGCCGTTTCTCTTGATATGGTATCCATGTTCTATCAGCTCCTGAATGGTCTCTTCCTCTAACCCGCCGCCAACAGTATGCCAGAACTTTAGAGATTTATTAAACTTATCGACATAATTTTTCTGCAGGCGTTTCGGCAGCGTTGCCAGCAAAAATTTGGTATAGGATTGCCACGTATGACCCTCGGGAAGCGTTATATTACGGTATCCCATAGCTCTTGTTTTTGAATAGATAGAAGTAAAATTTGCGCCCTGCACACGCCCAAGCAGCTTTGTCCATATCTGGGGATCGATGACCCGATAAAGATTCAGCGAATCCTTGGCATAGTCTTGAAAAGGGGAGGCTACGCGCATCTGGGAAACCGTCAGGCCGGCCTTGTAAAATAAATCATATAATTCATTATATGGATAATCAAAGCGATAGTAGGCATGCCAGATATCATTGACCGACCAGTCATACAGAGGGGACGCAGTCCAGACATCTTTAAACTGATGGGTGATCCAGCACTGTCCTTTGTAGCCGTATTTCTTATTAAGAAAACCGCTGTAGCGCTGTAAGGATTCATCGGCACGGATTCCCAGAAGACAGATCGTTTTCTCATTGTTATGGGACATGCGATACCATCTGCCAAATTGTCTTGCAAGGTCTTCCTGGTGCATCTTATAGTGATAGGTCGTCATGGGATTATGTGTCAAAGTGAACACATAATCATGTTCCGGTATTGGACGTACCCAGCTGTCTACCTTTTTATCATCCCAAGGGTACCAGTACATTTCATAGCTGCTCAGTGCCGTACGTGTAGCCATAGGAAGGCAGATCCAATACAATTCTACATGAGGGCGTTTTTCCAGCATCTGAAAGGTTTCCTCTACATATCTTGTCGTGGCTGAATACTGGGCTTCAAAATCCTGATGGAATACTCCAATCGTTTTATCCGGATAGTTCCGATCCCGAAAATCAAGCAGAAGATACAGCAGCAGTCCACTGTCTTTTCCACCGGAAAAAGAAATATAAATGGAATCGAATTCCTGGAAAATAAAATGGAATCGTTCCAATAAGGCTTCATATACATTCAAATCCAGATATCTTTTTATCATAATATGTACTGCATGTTCTTTCTGCAAGACAGCAGAATGCAAGCTCACCCTTTCCGTTATAAAAAGTTTTCCCGTTTCCTGATGCTGTGTCAAGTGATGCTGTGTCAAGTGATGCTGTTTCAAGGAAACTGCTGTTAGGGTTATTCTAAGATACAAAACCAAAATATCCAATATTACGACAATATTTTTACAAAAAAGGTCGTTTTGTACTGCTTTTTTAATCATATATACATAAATAAAAAATATTTCACTATACATATACAGCAAATATCGGTAAAAATTGCCTTCGGTTTCTTATACAGCGGCGCATCAGGATAAACGAGAAGGACATGTATGAAAGGATTCTGCGCTTTCTGCATTCCTATGAAATAGAATAAATATAATAAATGTATAAAATGTTAATTTGATGTATGATTAAAGCATTTACATTATTTTTTGCCAATTAGATGTAATTTATTGTCTGGTTATGCTATTTTATATTTAAATAAATTTCGTCTTTTTATTGTGATTTGCGGGATTTGACCTCATATGACAGAAACCGCCAATATAGAGGAGGATTGAGTTTGATGGAACTTACAGGAAAAGAACTGCAGAATATAAAAGCACTTCATGTGACAACAAAAATACCCGTACATATCTATGATCTTTGTTTCAAGCTGCTTAAAGTGTACACTTCCGGGAACCGGTATGAGATCCCTTATGATTTTTCACGGATGCATCCTGAAAACACGCACTGCAGAGATCATATCTGGTATGAGTATGGATGGCTGAAAGAAATCTTTATATTTGTACGGCATAAGGATGTCATTATCACGCTTGGACCGTTTCTGACAAATCATATAGAGCCGGAAGAAATCGAGAACCTTGTGGAAAGTGGTAAAATAAAATCGCAGTCCTCTGCCGCAGGAAAAAAATGGTTTCCTTATTATGAACATCTTCCAATCTACGCATTAGGGGACATCCGTGATTTTGTCATACTGCTGGGTGCAATCTTAAATATCGATCTGGAAGAGGTTTATTCGAGAAGGCTTCACGTAGAAGTTTATCAAAATGAACTGGAATTGAAAGAACGGGCATCAAATAGACCTTTTTTTGAGGATCTTGAATCCGAACAGTATGCCTTCTATTATGAAAATAAGATCATGGAACTGGTTGCCAAGGGAGACCTGGATACTTTGAAACAGGGCGTTGCCAAAATCGGATGCAGCGTGATCCCCACCTGGCATAATGATTCTGTACGCACAGAAAAAAACTATACCATTGTTATTCTGGAAAAACTGTCTTCCCTTGCTCTTCATATGGGAAAGGATGTACTGGAAACGATCCGGTTACGAGAATTTTACATAAAGAAACTGGAACAGAAAGAAAAACTTGTGGATGTCCTGGCGGTAAGGGACAGCGCAATCATCCATTTCACAAAGGAACTGCATGATCTGGCAAACAGTGCCTATTCACCATTCATACTGTCTGTGATACAGTATATCAACCTTAAGATCTACGGGCCATATAGACCATTGGATGTGGCAAAGCATTTTTACATGTCAGAGAGTTCATTACGGCGGCAGTTTAAAAGAGAGGTGCATATGAGCATGACGGAATATACCAATCAACGGAAGATATCCATTGCAAAGATTTTTTTATCCACGGGGATACCGGTTGCAGAATGTTCAAAACGTTTAGGTTTTTTTGACAGTTCGCATTTCTACAGGACCTTTAAAAAATATGAGGGAATTACACCAAAGCAATTCTTAAATAGAACAACCCCAAAAGGTTTTGATGAAAGTTTTCTTCTGGACGAAGAACTTTATTGACCTTATCTGATAAAACATACAAAAAGAGCTGTGGAAAATGGTGCGGATAAAGCATCGCTTTTCACAGTTCTTTTTTCGTGGCTGGATAACATCATTGTTGACCGTGCCTTCTGCCTATGAACATATTTTATTTTCAAGGTAGAAGAACCTATGGATATAGTGATTTTATGGATTAAAACGAAAATTAAAAATGTACGTATAGCTGATATTTATGTATGAAACAATCTTATTTTTCTTTATGCTCGAATATCCATAGACTTTATCCTGAAATGCGTATAACTTATTCTGTGAACCAGCAATATAGTACCCTTATGAAAGAAAGGAAATGGATATTCGGTCATGCGGAAAGATGGAAATGTGACGCTATGCTTTATGTAAGGTTCACCAAAAAGCATTCTGTTCTGATGCAGATGGATAACGTACCAATTTCTGTGCCGTTTGTAATTCATGAAACTGTTCGTTATCTGAAACAGCAGGACTATGCAGGGCACCTGCGAAAAGTTTTTTTGGAAGGATAATCGCACGTTTCGATGCAGTCATACTATAAACCTGATTTATCCAGAATCAAAAAAAGGAGGGGATGATGTATGCATTTAAACATATCTACAGATTATGCTATCCGTATGGTTCTCTATCTGGCAGAAAAAAGGCGGCTTGTTCAGTCAAGGGGATTATCGGAACAGCTGCATATTCCACAGAGCTATGTCTTAAAAGTTGCCGGTATCTTGAAAAAAGCACAGATCCTGGAAGCGGTTACTGGAATCGATGGCGGTATGCGGCTCGTGAAGCATCCAAGAGACATCCCCATCTATGATGTGATTCGGGCAATGGAAACAACCATGCAGATCAACCGGTGCCTTGAAAAAGACTGCTACTGCAGCTGCAATGCCGTTTCCTTTTGCCAGGTGCGCCATTTCTATGAAAAGATACAGTTGTATCTGGATGACCTGCTGCTGTCAACAAGTGTACAGGATCTTCTGGAAATGGAATGAAGGGAAATATGAGGATACCAAACTGGTTCTAATTATTTAGAAAGAAACGAAAAGAAAGGAGAAATCGTTTATGGAGAAAAATAAGCCGAGTTTTCTTTCCTGTGCAAAAAGACAGCAAAGATGGGCGATACGAAAATTGAGTATTGGCGTGTGCTCTGTGTTACTGGGCGTCACGTTGATGGTGCCGTCTTTGGGGACCGTCTATGCACAGGAAAACAGAGGACTGGATACTACAACACATTATACGGCAACCGGAATTGATACCAATGCCAACCTACGTTATAGCTCTACTGTTTTCGATAAAGTTGAGGATGACGGCAGTTTATCTATGACGTTTACATATTGGTTTAGTGGAAGCACAGGATGGGGGACAGACCCTGCGAACGAATATGCTGGGAAATATCTTTTGAGTTTTACCAACGATACCTTTTATAAACAGATCGATAGAGTTATTTTAGATGATATTAGTCTGGAAAAACATAACGATGGCGCAATGTGGTCTCTGCCAGTTACAGAACTGCCTAACTATGCTTTGATAGGTTTATCACGTAACCAGACTGTTAAAATCACGCTGAAAAATGGACAGACATTGGAAAGTCTTAATTTACAGGATACTCCCATTGGATTTAATTCCGTTTTGACGACCAATAAAGGGGCTATAGCCTCGAACAGTATTTCTAATGGTTATATCCTGCATAATAATAATAATAAGAATGAAAAGGAATCAGATTTTACAAAAGGTAAAGTTAATCAAAGAATTAAATTTAATGTTGATGATATGACCATCCGTTCTATACACACCTTCAAACCTGCTGAGAATTTCCTACAGACAGATTATAGCTGGGTTGTGTATGTGAAAGAACAGATACCACCAGAGTTGCTTCCATATATTGACACAGATAATATTAAAATATATTGCTCTGATTTGGACGGCGTAAAGATTAACGAAAACCATGAAGAATTTAGGGTACCAATTAACGACCAAGGCTTAGTGGATACAAGTCAGGTTCCAGAACTAAGCATAATCGGCAATGATACAAAGGCGCAGTTAAATACAGCAAGAGAGAATATCGACCGAATTTTCTTTGGAGCGCTTGGACAAAGCCGTAACTATACGATTTCCTATAAACTGAAAGATAGTGTAACTCTTTCCGATTTTGCACGTGCAGCTAATGAATATATTGAGAAAAATCAGCAATCCTTCTTATTTGATAGCTGGATGGAAGCAGACTATCTGAACACTAAACAAGGTATATCAAAAAATGATAATGGAGATGCTCCAAAGCAGTTGAATAATTCGTATGCAAATGCTTATCTGGATGCGAATGATACGGACAAAGATGGTCTATTTGATTTTGTTGAATGGAAGATTGGTACCGATACCACTAAGGTAGATACAGATGGTGATGGAGTACCTGATGGACAGGAATTTATGACAGATAAGACAGAACCAAACAACGCTGCCGATTATCTAGTATCAAAACCAACTACTACAACGACAACATTTGATTCCACTAAAAAGACAACGATTGAAGGAACTGTGCCAAAGCCATTGATTGCTGATCCGGCAAATCCAGGAACACTGATTAAAGTCACGAATGAAGACGCCGGAAACGTGATCGTCAAACTGCAGGGTTATGACAAGGATAAGAAAACATATACTACTGATGAATATGGTACAGTCAAGATTCCATATAAGGATCTGGAAGCTGGAAAGTTCTCTCTGGATGTTAATGCAAACGTAGTGCCAGACGGTACAGAGGTTGTTCTGGTTGCATATAGTCCAAATGCAGACAATCCCATTATGGGAGACCCATTTACATTCACTACACAAGACAAGGACAAATACAATGCCAAGGGTGGAACGCTGAACCAGGACTACGGAAAGAAAGCGGAAGAGGCTGCCATTCTGGACAAAGTCACAGTCACAGAAACCAAGGATGGCCAAGAGGCTCCGGCACCAGCAGGCAAAGTAAAATCCAAAGCGATCAAAGGTGAGATCCCTACACCTACTGCAGATGGTGCAGACCAGACCGTGACCGTGGAAGTAACCTACGCAGACGGAACCAAGGAAGATGCTACCGTAACGATCGCTTACGGGGAAGCCAAGGATGCCTATGCTCCGGAAGGACAGAAGGTGGATGTCAATAAAGGCGAAGACCCAAGCGCAGAAGCCGGAATCAAGAACAAAGACGATCTTCCGAAAGGAACAACGTATGATTGGAAGACACCAGTGGACACGGATACACCGGGAGAAACCACAGGAACGATTGTAGTAACCTATCCAGATGGAAGCAAGGAAGAAGTGGAAGTTACAGTCAATGTCGTAGACACGACACCACAGGCTACTGACACAGAACTGTATACGGCGCAGGGGGGAGTTGTAAACAAACCATATGGGAAGACAGCGACCGGTGATGAAATAATCGCAAAGGTAACGACAGATGCACCGGCTGAGAAAGTAAAATCGAGAGAGGTAGTAGATGCTATCCCAACGACAGGACAGAATCAGCCAGTGAATGTGAAAGTGACTTATGCTGATGGAACCAATGATACAGTCATTGTAACGGTCAACTATGGCTTGGCAACAGATAGCTATGACCCAGCGGGACAGTCAATCACAGTCGATAAAGGAAGTCAGCCAAATGCAGCGGAGGGTATTGCCAACAAGGCAGATCTTCCAGCAAATACAACCTATGGATGGGCAGCACTGGTAGATACCAGCATACCAGGCACGACATCAGGAACTGTAGTTGTAACATATCCAGACAGCTCTACAGATCAGGTAACAGTGGATGTTATTGTAAATGAGACTGCGACCGATACAGAACTGTATACAGCCCAGGGTGGACCTCTATACAAACCATATGGACAGACAGCTACTAATGATGAAGTGATCGGTGTCGTAACGACAGATGCACCAGCTGAGAAGATACAGTCGATCGTGGTAGTGGATGCGATTCCAACGACAGGACAGAATCAGCCAGTGAATGTGAAAGTGACCTATACAGATGGATCAAACGATACAGTCATTGTAGCGGTGACCTATGGCTTGGCGACAGAAGCTTATGATCCGGTAGGACAGGCGATCACTGTAGACAAAGGAAGCCAGCCGAATGCAGCAGATGGTATTGCCAACAAGGCAGACTTGCCAGCAAATACAACCTATGGATGGGCTGCACCAGTAGATACCAGTACACCGGGTACGACATCAGGAACTGTAGTTGTAGCATATCCAGACGGTTCTACAGATCAGGTAACGGTGGATGTCATTGTAAATGACAATCGGACAGATGCGGATAAATACGATCCGGAGACGAAACCGGAAGTAGTAAAACCAGGGGAAACCCCTGATTTAACAGATAATGTAACAAATCTTGATGACCTTCCAGAAGGAACCAAAATTAAAGACATCACTCCAGAGGGAGCGATTGATCCAAATAAACCTGGTGAATACGAGGGGACATTAGAAATTCAATATCCAGATGGAAGCAAGGAAACAGTTACAGTGAAAGTCACAGTGGAAAAACCTACAAGTACAGTAACTGAGATCAATAACAAACAGGTGAACAATCAGCAGGTAAAAGAAACGAACAAGGCGACGAAAGTCACTTCTTCGACACCGAAGACAGGAGATTCCACAAATCTAGGTGTGCATACAGCAGCAGCTTTTGCTTCTATTGCAACCCTTGCCGGACTATTCTTTGCGAGAAAACGCAGAAAGGTTGACAAGGAACAGTAAAAGAACCAATGATTGTATAGCATAATAACTTGATTCAGCACAGTACTCATTTTAGAGGATGCTGTGCTGTTTTTCTTGGAAACCCCTAAATTATTTGGTTACCCTCAGTTTTAGAAAATAATGTGAAAAAGTTTCTAATCTAGACTTAACTTAAGACTCTGGCGTTTATTCTCTTTTTTGATGAATGACGGAGCAAGAAATAATTTAATATCAAACTTAATGACTAGCAAACTTTTATTTTTATAACAAACATTAAAACTTTTGGCTAACTTATTTTGACTTAGATTTAAAATATCTTTCCTAATAAATTTTATTTTATCACCCATATCTTTAATATCTTCTAATGCTTTATTTGGAGTATGTCTTTTTTGTTTTCTATGATTGGGATCAAGGATATCATAAATAATTTGAATTTGTTCAAAATTTAACTTAGAAATGTTTAAAGATGGTTTTTCTGTTCCTAAAAATAAACGATTAATTGAAACGTCTAGTGTAGATGAAAGCTGTATTGCTTGATTAACTCTTATAGAATAATCTTTATCAATCCAATATTTTAGCAACTGAACACTAACATTTAATCTAGATGATAAATACTGTAGTGATATATTTTTTTCTTGCATAATTTCTAAAAGATATCCCATTACTTCTACCCCAGAAATTATGATAAAAATATTACGCATAATTAAACACGCCAAAAACTTATAAAAATGGTAAATTTTACCATTTTTATATTAAAATGTATTCTTTTGAATCAAGGAAGAATCATCTTAAACAAAGAGTCTTTAAATTATATTTTCTTTTAAATAGAATGAAAACGTAATCCATAGGAGGTTGGTTTTATGAAAGAGAAAATAAATAATAAGTTATTACAAAAAATGGTTGATGTCCATAATAAATTTGCCATTAGTCAAGTTAATAGTGTGTGCCATTATATTTATTATCAAGAAGAGGAAGCGAATAGTTTGGAAAAATATAAGAGAATTAGGAATACATATAAAAAATAGGAAGATGATAAATAATCAAAGGTTTCACAAAAACCAAAGTTATAAGTTCACTAATTTAGAAATTAAAATGTTGTTTTAGGTTAAAATCGACTCTTTTCAACGGATATAGGTTGAAAGGAGTTTTTTATATATGTCTTATATCTATCTGAATGTGTATGTACCTTACTAGGCATAATAAATGTTTATAAATAATCGTGCAGACAATAAAATTGATTTGAATCTTTATGTGATTTTATATTTTCTAAAACTTAAGAGTGAGTTTGAAAAAAGAAAACTTGCTCTTTTGTGCGACAGGCAGTCGCTATAGTCCACCCATGT
>CABOGK010000042.1 GCA_902399855.1 Erysipelotrichaceae bacterium | reverse complement strand
GAAAAAATCCATTCAGGTCTTCCTAAATGGATAATACGAGACACTTTATGAAATTAATATCATGGAATGTAAATGGAATCAGAGCTTGTATCAATAAAGGTTTTATCGATATCGTAGATACACTGGATGCCGATATTTTTTGTTTACAGGAAACAAAGGCACAGCCGGAGCAGATTGAAATATCTAAAGAATTATATCCCTATCAGTATGCATATAGTGCTGTTCGAAAAGGTTATAGCGGGACTATGATTTTGTCTAGAAAGGAGCCGCTTTCGGTTTCTTATGGTCTGCAGATTGAAGAACATGATCAGGAAGGTCGTGTCATCACGGCTGAATTTGAAAACTTTTATTTAGTGACGGTTTATACACCAAATTCCGGAGATGGACTAAAGCGTTTAGATTATCGCATGGAATGGGATAGAGCATTCAGTTCGTATATTCAATCGTTGGATAAGCCTGTTGTGATCTGTGGTGATCTTAATGTGGCCAATGAAGAAATAGATATCAAAAATCCTAAGACAAATCGAAGAAATGCAGGCTTTACCGATGAGGAGCGAGATAGCTTTAAAGCTAACCTCTTACCGTATTTAAAGGATACGTTCCGTACCTTATACCCAGACAAAGTGCAATATTCCTGGTGGAGCTATCGTTTTAATGCTCGTAAAAACAATGCCGGGTGGCGCATTGATTATTGGCTGGTAAGTCCGGAACTGATGGAAAAAGTAGAAGATTCTAAAATATTAACAGATATTTATGGTAGTGATCATTGTCCAATCGAATTGGATATTACACTGTAAAGGGAGGATTTTCTTTTGATAGCATTTATACAGGGACCGGTACGACTCATACGAAATGATACGATCGTTTTAGATGTACAGGGTGTAGGATATGAGGTCTATGTGAGCCATCCTTACAATTTTAAATTGGGAGAAGATCAGTTTTTATACACCTATCAGCATGTGCGGGAGGATGCGATCCTTTTATTTGGGTTCGTACATGAAAAGGATTATGAAGTCTTTATGCGTTTGATCAATGTAAAAGGAATCGGACCGCGTACGGCATTAAATATGTTAGGAGCCTGTTCAGGAAAAGAGATGATACAGGCCATCGAAGAAGATGACGTAAAGCGATTAAAGGCATTGCCGGGTATCGGGGCAAAGACGGCATCACAAATCGTTCTTGATCTAAAGGGAAAATTTGTATCGGCCATTGAAGAAGAAAGTGTGGATACAAATCCTGTCTGGGAAGAAGTTAAAGAGGCGCTTTTATCCCTTGGTTATAAAGGAAATCAGCTGACAGGGGTAAAAAAAGAATTGGCTTCACAGGATATCAGTGTGGATGCGATGCTTCGTAAGGCATTGGCTTTGCTTGCGAAAAGAAATGGGGTATAAATTTGGATAGAGAAATGGATGCACATATGCAGGAGCAGGACAACTTTGAAAAAACGCTTCGTCCCAGCACCTTGCAGGAATATATCGGCCAGAAAGATTTAAAACAGAATCTCAGTGTTTTTATCCGTGCTGCCAAACAGCGTCAGGAAGCCCTGGATCATGTTTTATTGTATGGGCCGCCGGGATTGGGAAAAACAACATTGGCTTATATCCTGGCCAATGAAATGCATGGAAACATCAAAACGACAAGTGGTCCCAGCATTGAAAAAAGTGGAGATTTAGCGGCCATTTTGACGACTTTAGAGCCAGGCGATGTATTGTTTATCGACGAGATACACCGCTTGCCAAAACAGGTGGAAGAAGTGTTGTATCCGGCCATGGAAGATTATTGTCTGGATATTTTAGTGGGGAAGGATAGTGCCACTGTACACAATATCCGTCTGACCTTACCGCCTTTTACTTTGGTGGGAGCTACAACCAGAGCCGGCGATTTAAGTGCACCTTTGCGTGATCGTTTTGGTATCGTATCGCAGTTAGAATATTATGCATTGGAGGATTTAGAAAAGATCGTAAATCGAACCAGTCATGTGATGGATACTACGATCGATCCGGAGGCCACACATGAAATTGCCTTGCGCTCTCGCGGCACACCGCGTATTGCCAATCGTTTATTTCGAAGAGTACGGGATTTTGCGCAGGTCTATAATGAAGGAATCGTTTCACTGGATGTGGCCAAGGATGCTTTGGATCGTTTAAAGGTCGATCATCTGGGGCTGGACGCAGTCGATCATAAATACTTACGTGGTATTATCGAACGCTTTAAAGGTGGCCCTGTAGGTTTGGAAGCGATTGCCTCCAGCATTGGAGAAGAACCGATGACCCTGGAAGATGTGTACGAGCCTTATTTGTTGCAGATTGGTTTTATCAACCGAACACCAAGAGGTCGTGTGGCAACACCAAAGGCTTATGAGCATCTACAAATCAGCTATCAAAATCCTTTGTTTGAATAAGTCGGAAAAACCGACTTTTTCTTTTTGTCCTTTCCAAGCTTTTGTACCATAAAATATTAGGAAGCGTGCTATAATAGTTGCATGGCAAATTTAACAACATTTTCAGAAAAAGTTTTACGATATTTAGAACCGGATGAAAACCGGTGGTCTTACTGGCTTGAAAAACAAGAGCTTCAAGCCGTCAGCGATGCCTCTTGTATGCATGCATTTGTGGATTGTATTAAAAATGCGCGAGAACAAAACAAGAAAGTGATTGTCTGTGGAGATTATGACTGCGATGGTATTCTGGCAACGACAATCATGGTGGATGGCTTGCAGAAGTATGGCTTAGAAGTCGGATTCTATATTCCGAACAGAATCAAGGAAGGATATGGGCTTAACTGCAACACTGTCTCATTGGCTCATAAAAAAGGCTACGAGTTGTTAGTGACGGTTGATAATGGGGTCAAGGCGCACGATGCACTTTCACTTGCCAAAGAAAGTGGTATGGAAACAATTGTAACCGATCATCATCGAATTGAGGAAGAGATTTGTTGTGATGTACTTGTGCATCCTACAAAAATGGAGGAGTCTTTTTCAACGCTATGTGGTGCGGCTGTTGCCTATGAGTGCATACGGGCACTAGGTGTCGATACACCTTATCACTTGATTCTGGCATCCATCGCCAGCATCGGTGATGTTATGCCGGTAACCCATCAGACAAGAGCATTGATTCAAAATGGCTTACAGCTTTTAAATACATCAAAAGAAAAACATACTTATATCTTGGCCAATGATGGCATGTTGAATGAAACTAGCGTTGGTTTTCAGATCGTGCCTAAATTAAATGCGATTGGTCGTTTAAGCAATATGGCCAATGTGAACAATGCGGTTCGTTATTTTCTAAATCAGGATGAACGAGAGATTCGTCGGTTCTACGATCAGATCGTTCACGTCAATGATATGCGCAAACAAATCAGTACAAAGATGACAGATTGTGCTTTGCGTAAGTGTACCCCGCAGGATCCTGTCTTACTGGTCAGTGATCCAAGCTTTCATGAGGGCATCATCGGTCTTGTGGCCGGCTCTTTATGCAGTCAGTTTCAAAAGCCGGCTATCGTGCTGGCACAAAATACGGATAGCTATAAAGCCAGTATGCGTTCCCCGGAAGGTTTTGACTGTATGGATTTTTTATCCGGGTTTGACGATTTTAGAGCCTTGGGTGGTCATACACAGGCAGCTGGTTTTTCTCTGGATCTACAAAGCTTTCCGGCATTTGTCAAATATGTCAAAAAAGCCGGAGCAGCTTTTCATTGGACGCCTTTAAAAAAGAATACTCTGCACATCGAACCGGAAGATATCACAACGCAGTCTGTACAGAGTCTGGATGCTTTACGACCGTTTGGACCGGGTTTTCAGCTACCGGCTTTTGAAATTTCGCCAGTCAACATCAAATCAGTTTATGATCTAAGCAATGGAAAGCATCGACGGTTTACGCTGCAAAGCGGCTTACAGTGTTTATGTTTTAACATCTCGCCAGCCGATAAGGCAAAAAGTGTAAATTCAATCAGGGGATTTGTCGGTTCACCGCAAATCAATTATTATAGAGGCTCAAAACGAGTCAGCTTTATCATAGATCAAATTCTCTATAAGTGAAATGTCATTGTTTCAGTGTAGGGATTCATGTAAAATAGAAGTAATTTAAAGGAGATCACATATGGATATTAAACAATACATTGCCAGTATTCCCGGCTTTCCCAAGGAAGGTATCATTTTTCGGGACGTAACACCGATCTTGAAAAATCCGGATTGTATGAAATACGTTACTGAAAAACTTTCGGCATTTGCCAAAGAGGTAAAGGCAGACTTGATCATTGCCCCGGAGGCACGAGGTTTCTTTTTCGGTATTCCGGTGGCCTTGGAATGTCATGTTGGTTTTGCACCGGTACGAAAACCCGGTAAGTTGCCAAGGGAAACAATGTCACAGTCATATCAGCTGGAATATGGTGTGGATGAGCTGCAAATGCATGTTGATGCCATTCAAAAAGGAATGCGTGTTGTCATCATTGATGATTTATTAGCTACCGGAGGTACGGTAGAAGCGATGATCAAGATGGTGGAATCCAAACAGGCAGTCGTGGCAGGAATTGGATTTGTGATCGAATTGGATGATTTAAAAGGTAAAGAAAAATTTAAGGATATACCGGTGTTTTCTCTGACACATTTTGAAGGAGAATAGGGATCAAAGAAAGGAGACTTTGGTGTGGCACATAAAAAAGAAGTGACATTTGATGAATGTCTAAAACAAATCAAGACCTACATCAAACGTCCGGAAAATATAGATCTGATTGTTAGGGCTTATCAGTTTGCCCAAAAACATCATGAGGGGCAGTTTCGAAAAAGTGGGGCTCCTTATGTGACACATGTCATACAAGTGGCTAATACACTGGCTGAGATGCATTGTGGGCCAAAGACGATTGCGGCCGGCCTTTTGCATGATACGGTGGAAGACTGTGCCGATGTAACGGATGATACGATTCGTCAGGAATTTGGTGCTGAGATCCAAACGATGGTGGATGCCGTTACGAAGATCGGAAATATTCAGTTCAAGGATGAAAAAGAATACCAGGCAAACAACCATCGAAAGCTTTTTATTGCGATGGCTAAGGATATTCGCGTAATCTTGATCAAGCTGGCAGACCGTTTGCACAATATGCGAACGCTGGAATATATGAAACCGGAAAAGCAGCAGAAGATCGCCAGAGAAACCCTGAGTGTTTATGCGCCCATCGCCCATCGTTTAGGTATCAGTTCAATCAAAAACGAACTGGAAGATCTATCCTTTAAGTATATCGATCCGAAAAAGTATAACGAGATCAAAGGTCTTGTCAAACAAAGAGAAGAAGAGCGAAACGAACAAGTTCAAATGATGATCAAAGACATTACAACGATATTGGATACGTATAATATTAAATATCGCATTTTTGGACGTTCTAAACATTTTTACAGCATCTATAAAAAGATGGTGACCAAAAACAAACGGTTTGAAGAGATCCTGGATCTTTTGGCCATTCGTATCGTGACAGATACCGTAACACATTGTTATGAAATTTTGGGCTATATCCATGCGACCTATCGTCCGATTCCCGGACGTTTTAAAGATTATATAGCCATGCCCAAGGCAAATATGTATCAGTCTTTGCACACAACGATCGTAGAGCCTCAACACGGTAATATTTTTGAAATCCAGATTCGTACGGAAGATATGGATGCGATTGCCGAGCGTGGTGTTGCGGCCCACTGGCGCTATAAGGAAAAGCCAAATTCCGTGCCGGAAATCGAACAAAAAGAAATCGAAGACAAGCTTTCCTGGTTCCGTGATTTTTCCATGATGACTGATGAGGAAAGTGAAGATCCGTTAGAATATATGAATGTGCTTCAAAAAGATATTTTTGAAGCCAATGTCTATTGTCTGACACCAAGAGGGAAGGTCATTGCTTTACCAAGTGGTTCAACACCCATCGATTTTGCTTATCGTGTACATACAGAAGTCGGTCATAAGACGGTGGGAGCTACAGTCAATGGTGCCATCGTTCCCTTAAATACCCCATTAAAAACCGGCGATGTTGTCGATATTTTAACCAATAACAATTCACCGGGACCATCAAAGGACTGGATCAAGATTGTTAAAAGCGGTCATGCTCGTAATAAGATTCGTTCCTTTTTACAGCGCCAGGAACAAAGTGACCGGCGGGAAGTCATCAAAAAAGGACAGGAGATGTTGCAGGAGGAATTCAAAAAGGAAAAGCTGGATGAGTCCTATCTGCAGCCAAAGCGTATAGAAGGCATCTTACATTCTTTATCGTTTAAAGCACTGGATGATCTTTATGTGGCGATTGCCAATAAACGGGTTTCTGTACAGGCGGTCGTGGATCGACTTGTCAAAAATCGTCAGTCGGCTCTAAGCGATGAAGAAATTGTTAAACAGTTTAATAAAGCGTTACCAAAAGAACAAAAAGCCACAAGCTGTGGTGTTATCGTTCCGGGTATCGATACGATTGCGGTTTCTCTGGCCAACTGTTGTTCACCGATTCCGGGTGATGCGATCGTAGGTTATATCTCAAAAGGGCAGGGTGTTAAAGTACATCGTGCTGATTGTCCAAACATTGCCAATGAGAAAAAACGTCTGATTCCGGTAAGCTGGGCAGAGCATATCGATGAAAAACGCTACGAGGTGAAACTGATCGTTTACAGTGATGATCGTAATTTCCTTTTAAGCGATATCGTGACAACACTACAACAATGCAACGCGTATTTACGCCATGTAGATTCCTGTGTTGATGAAAACAATCTAACAGCTACGACTAAGCTTGCGATCACGGTGCAGGATGCCGATCATTTAAAAGTGATCATGACCAATCTAAAAAAAGTTCGCAGTGTCACCGACGTCATACGAACGATTCAATAGCTATGAAACGATATGTTTTGTAGCTTTTTTCTTTTTATATTCGATAGAAATATAGATGCATCGTGATGCGATCTCACGAAGGATGTGTTTGGGCTTATGATCCGGATACCAGAGACCGCTGTATTCTTTAAAAAAACTTTTTCCGATGGCGCAGGCACGTCGAATATGCGTGCCGCTGGACAAAATCAAAACCGGGACATCACCGATCTTCTCTTTCGTGAACTGAAAATTTTCCCAAGTGTTTCTAGCTTTTGTCTCACATACAATCGGCATAGCAATGCGCTTTCGAATGTATTTTTCCATTTGAAGGCTTTCTACATATTGATTTTTGACAGCACCGCCGGAAATGATCAATGTATCAAAATAACCCTTTTTGTAAGCTTCCATTGCCAGCTCACATCGGCGAATCTGGCTGGTTGCATACGAACCGTCATTGTGACTGGGACATCCTAATAAAAGAGCATAGGGGTAATTTTCCTTTCGTCTAGGTATGGCAGGAAAATAATGAAGATACACCAGCAGCAAGCATACTACAAATAAAATGAACAAAACCAAAAGCATTTTAACGATCATAGATGAGCACCGGCCTTTCCGGAATAGGATGTTTTAAAACACTGTTATACAATGCCCATGTCTTTTGATGGATCGCTTGAAGAAAAGGATCCATCTGATTAAAACGTGTAATGATATTGGATGCATCACATTGTTTCAAGCAGGCTTGTCCGATGGAATCAAATCCTAAAACCTTAAGTTTATAGAAAGATGTCTCCTTCATCTCTTCTTTCTTAATTTGTAAAAGAATCATCAAACACGTTCTTTGTATTCGGGCACGTGTATATGTTTTTGTGATGGCAGCCTCTAAAAAGGAAGACCAGTTGGATGCGCTTTGTGCCACAGCTTTTAAACGATTTTCAATGCCTTCGGTTACCAGATGTATCTTTCTTAGATCTTCGGCATCCATCATTTGTAAAAGAAGACGTAAAGAAGGATAATACGAATCCCAGGATTGTTCTTTCAAAAACAGGGAATCGTAGAATTCTTTTTTTCCGGAAAAGAAATCAGAACGGGTCTGCGTTGCGCTTTTATAGGCAGGATTTCTATGAATCGTTACCGGTTCAATGTGGTATAAATCACAATAACGGATATATTGCATTCCTAATATATCATTAGGCTGGATATCCAAATCCTGGTTTATGTTTAAACTTTTTGAAGGGTCAGCAGAAATTTCCTTTTGTCTCGTTAAAAGATGTCGCAAATAAGCAACATCGTTTGTTTCGGATCCGAAACAAAGTGTATCGATTGGAAGGCAGGATAGTGCCTGTAAATTGTATTTGGCAAAATAATCCGCACTCTGCGCTCCAAAACAAACCGGGCATTCTAAAACCAAATTTGCTCCATATTGCAGAGCAAGCTCAGTTTTATCATAAGGCGTTAGCAGGGATGGTAAACCACGTTGCGAAAAGCAGCCTGTAAGGATAACAACTAAACAATCGCATTGAGTAATTTCCTTTGCTTTTTGAATGTGATAGATATGCCCCTGGTGAAATGGATTGTATTCGGCAATGATTCCTGTAATTTTCATGATAATATCTTACCATTTAAGTTGACTTTCGTCAGGTGTTTTATTATAATATCAAATGCGACATGAGGTGGAGATCGTGAAATTTCAAAAAATTGATTTTCAAAATGCGAAAAATGGAATCGTTCATATCGATGAGAGAATCTCTGTGGAAGAAAATGATTTTCTGCGTCATACTCAAGTCAAATCCATTCCAGAGGTACATATAACTGGTACTTTACAGTTTGACCAATCTTCTTTGGTTTTTTCCAATTTGGAACTGGATGGAGTGATGATCGTTCCAGATTCCATTACTCTGGAAGACCTAGAAGTGACATTTGACACAACGTCGCAAGTAACCTATTCATTTGAACCGGTCGATCCGGATGAAGACGAGATCATCGTTGTCAAAAAGGATACGATCGATATAAACCCGGAGATCTTACAGGCAGTGATTTATGAAGCGCCTATGCACATTACCAACTGTCCAAGAGATAAATATCCAAAGGGTGATGGATGGCAAGTCCTGTCGGATCAGGATCCTAAAGAGGAGAAAATCGATCCCAGATGGGCAAAGTTAAATGAATTCAAACTGGATGATGACTAGGAGGTGTAACCATGGCTGTTCAACAGAGAAGAGGATCAAAAACACGTAAGGCAAAACGTAGAACTCACTACAAATTGAGTAAACCGGCATTAACACGTTGTCCAAATTGTGGTGAATATAAACTTGCACATAAAATGTGTTCTTGTGGAGAATACAACGGTAAAAAAATTATCGAAGGTTAATCAATAAGCTGGCTTTGTCAGCTTCTATTTTGGGGTGTTAGCTCAGCTGGGAGAGCGCTACGCTGGCAGCGTAGAGGTCAGGGGTTCGAACCCCCTACGCTCCACCATGATTTTTAAACACATTTATTAGTTAAATTGTCTATATTTCATGTACATTTAGTGCAAATTAGATGTTTGTCTGTATTTCGCAGACGAACATCTTTTTCTTTATTCTACGCTCCACCATATGCAGATAAGTCCTGTATGTAAAAGGGCTTTTTCTTTTTATTTATTTAATATACTAGTTGAAGTGAACCCGGAAAGTTGAATAACCAATTGAAGGAATCGCTTCTTTGTTTACTGTTTTTTAGAATTGGTGTATAAAAATTGATTTTAATCTCTATAATATATATAGAATATATGAAAAAAGAGGGACTGTTATGTATGATGTAATCATTATTGGAGCGGGTATTGTTGGATGTGCTATTGCTCGTGACTTATCGCAATATAATGTAAAAGTAGCTGTATTAGAAGCAAGCAATGATATCGCAATGGGTGCCACAAAGGCAAACTCTGCCATTGTCCATGGAGGCTATGCAGAAAGTCATGATAAAATTAAAGGACGATTATGTTTTAAAGGACGTCAGCAATTTCGGAAATTGAATGAAGAGTTGAATTTTGGATTTTCTATGACAGGATCGCTGGTTCTGGCTTTTTCGGATTCAGATTTCCCTAAATTGGAAGCGCTAAAAACCAATGGAATTAAAAATGGTCTTACCGATTTGGAAATTTGGAATCATGAACAAATTTTAGTAAAGGAACCAAATATCAATCGTGAGGTTCGTTATGCTTTATATTGTGATGGAGCCGGTATAACATCTCCTTATGAAATGGCCATTGCTTTAATGGAGAACGCGATTCATAACGGAGTCAAGCTGTATTTAAATACACCTTGTACAAACATTCAAAAGGAAAGGAATATTTTCCATGTGAAAAGTGCAAATCATGTCTTTAATAGTTCTGTTGTCATCAATGCCAGTGGATTGTCGAGTCAATTAATTTCAAATATGGTTGGAATTGATAATTTCACAATTACACCACGCAGTGGACAATATCTATTGTTTGCCAGAGGAACCGGGAAGCTGGTTCATCATGTATTATTTCAAATGCCTAGTAAAATGGGAAAGGGAATTTTAGTTACTCCGACTTATCATGGGAATTTACTATTAGGCCCCGATGCCATTGATGAGAGTGGAATCAATAAGGCAACTGATGTAAACCGTTTGATTCATATTTATCAGCAAGCCAAACAAACCACACCGCATATCGATCCCACTCAGTTCATTCGATCTTTTGCCGGTGTTCGGGCCGTATCAAGTACGGATGACTTTATTTTGGGCGAAAGTACGGTTTCCGGATTTATTCAATGCGCAGGAATTCAATCGCCGGGGTTAACAAGTTCTCCTGCGATTGCCGACTATATTGTTGGGCTTATTGATGAAAAGTATATAAAATTAAATCGAAAGACAAACTTTGATCCCTATAGAAAACCGATTATT
>CABOGK010000041.1 GCA_902399855.1 Erysipelotrichaceae bacterium | reverse complement strand
GTTCTACAATTGGTCAAAAATCATATCGCATCCAATATTGAGCAGGCAATGGATATGTTGTCAGTGGAGCCATCCTCAAGAGAAGATATTATGAAGATTTTGGAACAGAAGGCTTAGAAAAAAAGCAAATAGAAGGAATCCGTAGACTCCTTCTATTTTACTATTTGAATTTTATCTGCATGAAAACAGGTTGATGGTCCGTATATTGGAACTGGGTATCAATATTTTGAATGGATGTAACTTCTATATTATCGGATACGATAAAGCCATCGATCACATATACCTGAGAATCTTCTTGATAGGCTTCATTAAGTAAACGACAAGTAGGAACGTTATCGGCATTTGAAAAGGTAAAGTGTTCAGGGAGATCCTCCTGACTCATGACACCCGGCACCCAGCTTTCCTTGTCTATAATAGGATATGTATCCATACCTTCGAATGTTTGGTTAAAATCACCGCCGGCGATGACATAATTTCCTTTTTCATATTCTTCCTGAAGTTTTTGCGCAAGTTTTTTACTCTGGGCAATTTTACCCTCACCGCTGTCATACGCCTCCAGATGAAAGTTGATGATCACCAGTTCTTTATCTGTGCCTTTGATGGGAATTCTTGTTTCCAACATGCAACGTTTCAAATTACATGTTTTTATCGGCCAGCTAAAGGATTCCGGCAAGGCGATTCGACTGGCTGAATCGATTGAGAAATTCGTCATTGTCATAATGCCGCTTTCTACTTTTCCGATAGGAGGAAACGGGTAAGGAACAAAATCACATTTAAAATTGTAGGCTAATACACTATTTTGATCTAGCTGTTTTTCCAGATATTCTTGCTGGTTGATATGAAACGTTCGGCTAGAATCGGTATCAACTTCCTGCAGTAGATACACATCCGCATCTTGTTCGTTCAGAATATTTTGAATTCCTTCTAAATTGGCTTCCACTTTTTCTTTTGATTCCGGATTGACCTTAGTTCCACCATCCATAAAGAAATCCATGTCTTTATCAAGACCGGCATACCCTATATTATAGGTGACAATATGTAGGGGTTCATTTTGATTGATTTCTTGATGCCCCTCTTTGGCAGATAGAGTTTCTACCGGTTCCGGTCGATATTCACGAATCGTTAAGTAACCTACGCCGCAAGCAAGCAATACCAGGCATACTGCCAAAACACCACCAATGATCTTCAATACTTTTTTCATGGCCTGTCTCCTTTTATAAATATGATAAATGATGTGAAATAATAGAGTGTAAAAACAAAGGGATGAGTAGGAATTCTCTTTCTGACTTAATCGTATAATACAGTCACTTACAGGTCAATCGTTTTTTCGACAAACTGATTGGAAATCGAGGGGAAGTATGGTAGAATACACCTAGTAAATAGGAAGGGGATTTGAACGTGTTTTGAATCCTTTTTTTAAGGGAGATAAAGGAGGAAATGTATGAACAAAAATTCCTTATGTTCCATGAACGATCTATCTGTGGATGAGATCTTGAGTATCTTAAATGATGCAAGACTTTTTAATAGTTCCTATTCAGATTGGCAATTACCTTTAAAAAAGTGTTTGGTTGCTAATCTTTTTTTTGAGCCAAGCACCAGAACGCATTATTCTTTTGAAAGTGCGGAGCTGCAGCTAGGCTGCAAGGTGGCTGATTTCAATGCGGAAACCAGCAGTGTGACCAAAGGAGAAACATTTTTTGATACGATCAAGACCTTTGAGATGGTTGGTTATGATGCTTTTGTGATCCGTCATCCTAAAACGGAGTACTTTAAAGAGTTGGAAGAAATTCAGGTTCCGATCCTGAATGCTGGAGATGGTGCCGGTAATCATCCGACACAGTGCCTGTTGGATCTGTTGACCATGCAAAATGAATTTGGAACGCTGAAAGGCTTAAAGATTGTCATTTGTGGAGATATCCTGCATTCACGTGTGGCTGCTTCCAATAAATCCACATTGGAAAGAATGGGCAGTGAAGTTCGTTTCTGTGGACCGGAAGAATGGGAACGTCCGGGGTATTCGACGATGCCTTTGGATGAAGCGGTTGAATGGGCGGATGTCGTAATGATGCTTCGTATCCAGCGAGAAAGAGGAGCTACCTTGGCGCATTTGACCAAAGAGCAGTATCTACAAAGATATGGATTGACCAAGGAGCGTTACAATCGTATGAAAAAACATGCGATCGTGATGCATCCGGCACCGTTTAATCGCGATATCGAAATTGATTCTGACCTGGTTGAAGCACCAAAAAGCCGTATTTTTGAACAAATGGCCAATGGTGTTTTAGTGCGAAAAGCAGTATTAAAGCGTGCCTTTGGATTTGCCCCATTTAAGGAGAAATAAGATGCGACTGATAAAAAATGGAAATGTGCTGACACCGCAGGGGATTGTCAAAAAAGATATTTTATTTGATGAACAAGAAATTATAAAGATCGAAGAGAATATTCAGGCCGATGCTGAAATTATCGATGCTTCTGGATTAACGGTCATTCCGGGTTTGGTGGATGTGCACGTGCATTTGCGAGAACCTGGCTATACACAAAAAGAAACGATTCATACCGGAACATTGGCGGCCGCCCATGGTGGCTTTACTACGATTTTCTGTATGCCTAATGTCATCCCGTATCCGGATGATGTACAAACGATTCAGATGTATGTTGAAAAAATCAATCAGGATGCCGTTGTGCATGTGCATCCATACGCCTGTATCACCAAAGAAGAGGCCAGCAAAGAAGTCGTTGATATGAAGGATATCAAAGAACGATTTGGCATTCGCTGGTTCAGTGATGATGGCGTTGGTGTTTCTACCGCTGAAGTGATGGCTCAGGCGATGAAAACAGCCGGAGAAAATGATTGTATGATCGTGGCGCATACCGAAGATATGTCGTATCGAAAACCGGGGGCCTGCGTACATGACAGTGAAGTCAATCGCCAAAAAGGATGGTTAGGTATCCCGAGTGCCTGTGAAAGTGCGCAGTTGATTCGTGATCTGCAACTGTCTCAACAGATCGGCAATGCGTATCATGCCTGTCATATCAGCGCCAAGGAAAGCGTGGAAGCTTTAAAAGAATATAAAGAAAAGGGAGCCGATGTGACAGGAGAAGTTACAGCGCATCACTTGTTGTTGAAAGATCAGGACGTGCAGGGGACAAACTGGAAGATGAATCCTCCTTTACGCTCCCATGAAGATCGTATGGCTTTGATCGAAGGATTAGAAAATGGATCGCTGGATATGATTGCCAATGATCATGCACCGCATACAAAAGAGGAAAAAGATCGTCCAATGGACAAAGCACCATTCGGTATCGTGTCGTTAGAAACCAGCTTTCCTTTGTTATATACGGAGTTTGTGAAAAAACAGAAACGCTGGACATTGGCACAGTTGGTGAACTGGATGTCTGGTGCGCCGGCCAAGCGCTTTGGCCTGGAAAAGATCGGAGCCATTGAGGTCGGTTATCGTCCGGATCTGGTTTTAGTGGATCTGGAACATGAAAGTGTGATCGATGCATCGCAATTTCTGTCAAAAGGGAAAAATACACCGTTTGATGGCTGGAAAGTATATGGTGCCATCAGGGAAACAATTGTCGGTTCTAAAACGGTGTGGAAAGGATAGAATATATGGAAAGATTACTGATTTTAGAAGATGGCAGTTGCTATCGTGGGACTGCCTTTGGAAGTGACAACTTTCAAATTGGAGAATTGGTCTTCAATACTTCCATGACAGGGTATCAGGAAATTCTGACGGACAATTCCTATTGTGGACAGATCGTCATGATGACATACCCGTTGATTGGAAACTATGGAGTCAACCGTGATGATAACGAAAGTATCGTACCGGCTGTGTTTGGCTTTGTCGTTAAGGATTATTGTGATGAACCAAACAACTGGCGAAGCCAGGAAACACTGGATACATATTTGAGACGTGAAAATATTCCGGGTATTTACGGTATCGATACACGTGCGATTACACGTAAGCTGCGCGATAAAGGAACGATGCGTGCTACTTTGGCAAATGTGGATGCCGATGTGGATGCGATTGTAAAAATGTTACAGGAAACGGATTACCTGCATGATCAGGTCAAACGTGTCAGTTCGCAAAAGATCTTCCCGATTCCTAATCGTGGTAAAAAGGTCGTACTGATGGACTTTGGGGCCAAGCTTGGTATCGTGCGTGAGCTATCCAAACGAGGCTGTGATCTGATCGTTGTACCATATGATACACCGGCGGATGTGATCATGGGCTTTCATCCGGATGGGGTAATGTTGTCAAATGGCCCAGGGAACCCGGAGGATGTACAGGTGGCCATCGATACAATTCAAAAATTGATTCCGCAAACGGTTGTATTTGGAATCTGTTTAGGACATCAGCTGATTTCTTTAGCATGTGGAGCTAAAACGTATAAGTTAAAATTCGGTCATCGTGGAGCCAATCATCCGGTAATGGATCTAAAAACAGGAAAGGTAGAGATTACCAGCCAGAACCATGGCTTTGCAGTTGATATCGATTCTTTGAAAAACACGCGTCTGGAGATGACACATCAGGCGTTAAATGATAAGAGCTGTGAAGGAGTACGTCATAAAGACTATCCTTGTTTCAGTGTGCAGTTCCATCCGGAGGCCAGTGCCGGACCGTTAGATTCCGGACATTTATTCGATGATTTCATGGAACTGATGGAAAAGGAGGATCACTATGCCTAAACGTCAGGATATACATAAGATACTTGTGATCGGTTCGGGACCGATCGTTATCGGACAGGCAGCTGAATTTGATTATGCCGGAAGTCAGGCTTGCCAGTCACTTCGTGAAGAAGGGTATGAAGTTATTTTGATCAACTCTAACCCGGCTACGATCATGACCGACACGACTATTGCAGATCGTGTTTATATAGAACCGATTACTTTGGATTTTGCCAAACGTGTCATTTATAAAGAAAGACCGGATGCGATTTTGGGATCTCTGGGAGGACAGACAGGTTTGAACCTGGTTGTCGATCTGCATAATGATGGTATTTTGGATGAATGTGGTGTAGAAATTCTGGGAACCGATCTACATGCGATCAATCGTGCCGAAGACCGCGAATTATTCCGTGCTTTGATGCAGGAAATCAAAGAGCCGGTACCGGAAAGTGCCATCGTGCATACGGTTGATCTGGCCGTAGAGTTCTGTAATACGCATGGCTATCCGGTTGTTGTGCGCCCGGCTTATACCTTAGGGGGAACCGGTGGCGGTTTTGCGGATAATGAAGAAGAATTACGCGAGATTTGTGAAGCCGGATTGAAGATTTCACCGGTTGGACAATGTTTGATCGAACAAAGCATTGCCGGTTATAAAGAAATCGAATACGAAGTTATGCGTGATGCCAACGATAATGCTATCGTCGTTTGTAACATGGAAAACATCGATCCAGTGGGTATCCATACCGGGGATAGTATCGTTGTGGCTCCGGTGCAGACCTTGACCGATCGTGAAAATCAGATGTTGCGAAGTGCTTCTTTAAAGATTATTCGTGCTTTAAAGATCTGTGGTGGCTGTAATGTACAGCTGGCTTTAGATCCAGAAAGCTTTAAATATTATGTCATTGAGGTTAACCCTCGTGTATCTCGTTCATCAGCTTTGGCCAGTAAGGCAACAGGATATCCGATTGCCAAGATTTCAGCCAAACTGGCGGTTGGCTTGACCTTGGATGAGATCTTAAACCCGATCACAAAGACAAGCTATGCCTGCTTTGAACCGGCCATTGACTACATTGTCACAAAATTCCCTCGTTTCCCATTTGATAAATTCCCAAGTGCAGATCGTCATCTAGGAACACAGATGAAGGCAACCGGGGAAATCATGTCGATCGGTCGTACCTTTGAAGAGTCATTCTTAAAAGCCGTGCGTTCCCTGGAAATGAAGGTAGATCATATTTATAAGGCTGAATTTGCTTCCATGGATCAGATGCACCTGTTAGAAAAGATCAAAAATAGTGATGATGAGCGTATCTTTGCGATTGCCCAATGGTTACGTAATGGATTTGATATGTCAATCATCTTAAAAGAAACAAAGATGGATTCGTTCTTTATTCATCACATCAAACGCATCATTGATTTAGAACAGGAAATGATGGCACACGTAAAGGATGTGGAAACCTTAAAGGTTTTAAAGAAAAACGGATTCTCCGATAGCTATATTGCGAAAAACTGGAATATGAGCGAAAAAGAAGTTTATGATCTGCGTAAGGCCAATGGATTCTTCCCGGTTTACAAGATGGTCGATACTTGTGCCGGTGAGTTTACCAGTGCCACGCCTTACTTCTATTCCAGCTATGAAGAAGAAAATGAATCGATCTGTTCAGATCGTAAGAAGATCGTTGTTTTGGGTTCCGGACCGATCCGTATCGGACAGGGTGTTGAATTTGACTATGCGACTGTACATTGTGTGGAAACATTGCGTGAAGCAGGCTACGAAGCTATTATCATCAACAACAACCCGGAAACTGTATCTACGGATTTCTCCATCAGTGATAAGCTGTATTTTGAGCCATTGACAACGGAAGATGTCATGCATGTCATTGAACTGGAAAAACCATTAGGGGTAATCGTACAGTTCGGTGGACAGACCGCCATTAACTTAGCGGATTCTTTAGTACAACATGGTGTTAAGATTTTAGGTACCTCTTTGGAAGACATTGATCGTGCTGAGGATCGTCATGAATTTGAAGCGATGTTACGAAAACTAGATATTCCACAACCACAGGGAGAAACCGCCGTTACGGTGGAAGAAGCTTTGGTCATTGCACAGAAGATCGGTTATCCGGTATTGGTTCGTCCAAGCTATGTCTTAGGTGGACGTGCGATGGAAATCGTACATAATGATGATGAATTAAAGGTCTATATGGCCACAGCTGTTAAGGAAATCAGCCATGATGCACCGATTCTGGTTGATAAATATATCGTTGGAAAAGAATTGGAAATCGATGCGATTGCCGATGGGGAAAACGTATTTATTCCAGGTGTCATGGAACACATTGAACGTGCCGGTGTGCACTCCGGAGACTCCATCAGTGTCTATCCGACACAGATCATTTCCGAGAAAGTCAAAGAAACAATCATCGATTATGGAATTCGCATTGGAAAAGGGTTCCATTTCATCGGTTTGTACAACATTCAGTTTATCGTCGATAAGGATGAAAATGTGTATGTCTTAGAGGTCAATCCACGATCCAGCCGTACTGTTCCATTCCTTTCAAAGATCACGGGCATTCAAATGTCCAATATCGCAACGAAGGCTATTTTAGGACATTCCATTGTTGAGCAGGGCTATACACCGGGCTATCATCCGGATGACAAGCATCATGTCTTTGTCAAAGCACCGGTATTCTCTTTTGCGAAGCTGCGCCATGTCGATACGGTATTAGGTCCGGAAATGAAATCAACCGGAGAAGCATTAGGATCAGATGTAAATCTGGAAAAAGCATTATATAAGGCTTTGGTAGCCAGTGGTATTTCGGTTCCTATGCATGGAAATGTGCTGTTGACGATTGCCGATGAAGATAAAAGCGAGGCTTTGAAACTGGCCAAACGCTTTGCGGATATCGGTTATGGAATCTATGCGACCAAAGGGACTGCTAAGCTGTTAGAAGAAAACGGATTGTTTGTACATTATGCCAATAAGATCGAAGAAGGTGGCGACAACAGCGTTGTGGAGATCATTCGCCATGGACGTGTCAACTTTGTGATCAATACGATGAGCAATAAGACTAATTCCACCAGCAAGGATGGTTTCCTAATTCGCCGTGTGGCCGCAGAGAACAATATTTCATGTATGACATCCTTAGATACAGCTGAAGCTTTAACACGTGTACTGGAGGCTTTATCCTTCTCTATGATCAGTATGAATGAGATGGGGAAATAAGCATGAAACAGGAAGTTGCCAAGATTCTTTCGAATATAGAAATTGCTAAAGATGTATGGAAAATGGAACTGCAGACCGGTTTAGCCAAGATGGCAAAACCGGGGCAGTTTATTGAAATCGAGGTACCCCCGTTCTTTTTAAGACGACCGATTTCCATCAATGAAATTAAGGACGATTCGCTTGTCATCATCTATAAGATTTTAGGCGAGGGGACTTTACAGATGACCAAGATGCACGATACGATCGATATCTTTGGACCCTGCGGAAATGGTTTTCCTATCGAAAATAAAGATGTTTTATTGGTCGGTGGAGGTGTCGGTGTACCTCCGCTGTATGAGACGGCCAAACAATATTTAAAAAAAGGACATCAGGTTGATGTTGTGTTAGGTTTCAATAATCAAAGTCAGATTTTCTTTGAACAGGAGTTTAAAGAATTAGGCTGTAAGGTACAGATTGCGACCATGGATGGCAGCGTTGGTACAAAAGGAACAGTACTGGATGCGATTCATGAACAGAAAATAAGCACCGATTTTGTGTTAGCCTGTGGACCTTTACCGATGTTAAAGGCACTGCAGAAGGAATATACCGAAGGCTATTTGTCTTTAGAAGCCAGAATGGCCTGTGGTATCGGTGCCTGCATGGGTTGTGTCGTTAAAGATACCAGTGATCATGCTTTACGTGTATGTAAGGATGGTCCTGTCTTTCCGATTCAGGAGGTCGTGCTATGATTGATTTAAAAGTAGAACTGCCCGGACTGCATTTAAAAAATCCGGTGATCCCGGCCAGCGGATGCTTTGGATTTGGTAAAGAATATGCTGAGTTATATGATCTTTCTTTGTTGGGAGGAATTGCGATCAAAAGCGCAACTCCAAAAGAACGCTTTGGAAATCCGACACCGCGTATTGCGGAAACACCTTCGGGTATGTTGAATGCGATCGGGCTTCAAAATAAAGGCGTTGATTCGATCATCGAAAATGAGCTTCCTTTTTTGGCACAGTATGATACAGAAATCATCGCCAATGTAGCCGGAGCCACTGAAGAAGATTATGTCGAAGTCATTCGTAAGCTGAATGATCAACCGGTCGTAAAAGCGTATGAATTGAATATCTCCTGTCCGAATGTAAAACATGGAGGTATTGGGCTGGGAACCAAACCGGAGTTGGCAGCCCATGTCACAAAGATGGCCAAGGAAGCAGCTTCAAAGCCAGTGTATGTCAAGCTTTCACCAAATGTGACGGATATTGTGGAAATCGCAAAAGCTGTAGAACAGGCTGGTGCGGATGGTTTAGTGCTGATCAATACATTGATGGGAATGCGCATCGATTTAAAGACAGGCAAGCCGCTATTAGCCAATGTGACTGGTGGACTGTCCGGACCGGCGATCAAACCGGTTGCCATTCGTATGGTCTATCAGGTTGCCCAAGCCGTTCAAATTCCGATTATCGGTGTGGGTGGTATTACAAGCGCCAATGATGTATTGGAGTTTTTAAATGCCGGTGCCAGTGCGGTGGAAGTCGGTGCCCAGAATTTTGTGGATCCTTATGTATGTCCAAAGATCATCGAGGATCTTCCAAAAGTGTTGGAACGATATGGTTATGCTTCTGTTAAAGAAGCGATTGGAAGGAGTTTTAGAGATGAGTAAAACGATCGTTGCACTGGATTTTTCCAGTAAACAAGAAGTGATTGATTTTTTAAAACAATTTGATGAACCGGTATATGTAAAGATCGGTATGGAATTGACCTATGCCTGCGGCCTTGAAATGGTACAGATTGTCAAAGAAATGGGCCACCATATCTTTTTGGATCTAAAGCTGCATGATATTCCAAATACGGTCAAAGGCGGTATGAAAAACTTGGCTAAGCTGGGTGTTGATATTGTCAATGTGCATTGTGCCGGCGGTATCGCAATGATGAAAGCAGCCATCGATGGCCTAAATGAAGGGGCTGTGGATGGTAAACGCCCTTTATGTATCGGTGTCACTCAGTTGACAAGTACATCAAAAGAAGCCATGAACGAAGAATTAGGAATTCCGGGTGAAGTCATGGATTGCGTAATTCATTATGCGAAAAATGCCAAAGAAGCTGGTTTAGATGGTGTTGTTTGCTCCGTACATGAAGCAAAAGCCATTCATGAAGCCTGCGGAAATGACTTTTTGACTGTGACACCGGGCATTCGTTTAGCGGATGACTCAAAAGATGATCAAAAACGTGTGGCGACACCAGCCTATGCCAAAGAGCAGGGATGTGACTATATCGTAGTTGGACGTTCGATCACAAAGAGTGCTGATCCGGTAGAAACATATCATAAAATTGAAGAGATGATGAAATAAGCCGACAAACGTCGGCTTTTTTAATGCATAAGAAAAGAGAAGATCGTTCTTCTCTTTTTAGACAGTTCCCTGTGCTTTCATAGCTTCGGCTACTTTTAAGAAACCGGCAATGTTGGCACCGACAACATATTCTTTTTCGTGACCATATTCTTTTGCGGTATCACGGCATGTTTCAAAGATATTTTCCATAATGGCTTCCAGACGTTTATCTACTTCTTCCGTTGTCCAGGATAAGTGCTGCGCATTCTGGCTCATTTCCAGACCGGAGCAGGCAACACCACCGGCATTGCTGGCTTTACCTGGTGCGTAGAATACACCATTCTGCATCAGATAGTGAATGGCTTCCGGTGTAGTCGGCATGTTGGCACCTTCACATACCGCAAAGACTTTGTTGGCTACAAGCGCTTTGGCATCTTCTAAATCCAGTTCGTTTTGTGTAGCACATGGCAATGCGATATCACATGGAATACTCCAAGGACGAGCATTGGCTGTATAAGTAGCGTTTGGATGTGTTTCTACATATTCTTTGATACGTCCACGACGAACTTCCTTAATGTCTTTGACACAAGCTAAATCAATTCCATCCGGATCATAGATGAATCCGTTAGAATCAGACATAGTGACAACTTTAGCACCTAACTGTGTTGCCTTTTCACAGGCATAGATGGCTACGTTTCCACTTCCGGAAAGGGCAACGGTTTTTCCTTCAAAGCTTGTTCCGTTATCCTTCAACAAAGCCTGCGTGAAATAACAAAGTCCGTATCCGGTAGCTTCTGTACGAACTAAAGAGCCTCCAAATGTAAGACCTTTTCCGGTAAGTACACCGCTGAATTCATTTTTTAAACGTTTATATTGTCCAAATAGATAACCGATCTCACGACCTCCAACACCGATATCACCGGCAGGAACATCGGTATTTGGTCCGATGTGGCGATATAATTCGCTCATAAAGCTCTGGCAGAAGCGCATAACTTCGGCATCGCTTTTTCCCTTTGGATCAAAATCAGATCCACCTTTACCGCCACCCATTGGCAGTGTTGTTAATGAGTTTTTAAAGATTTGTTCAAATCCTAAGAATTTGATGATACTGATATTTACAGACGGATGGAAACGAAGTCCTCCTTTGTATGGACCTAAAGCGGAATTAAATTCAATTCTGAATCCACGATTGACCTGAGTAACACCATTGTCATCGACCCAAGGTACGCGGAATACGATTTGACGTTCCGGTTCAACGATGCGGGCAAGTACATCATCATCTAATTTTTCCGGATGTACTTGTTCAATGATTTCCAGAGATTCAAATACTTCTTCGACGGCCTGCAGAAATTCACTGTCGCCTGCATTGCGTTGTTTAACGGTTTCATATAGTTTTGTTAAGTCTGACATAATATCCTCCTTTAATGAATGTAGTATATCATAAAATGAAAAAAGTGAATAAAAATTTTCAGAAAAGTTAATGAAAACTTTTTTTGATATACAAACAAAAGCGGCATTTTAGGTGCCGCTTTTGCCATTATTATTGTTTTAGGAGAGAGATATATGAAGAGTTTTTTTTACTGTGTTCTCTTAACACGCTTATAGTATAGAAAAATCTTTTGGAGAAATTATTTTTAAGTCGTGTGAAAGTATGTGAGATTTTTCAGAAAGCGATTGGGATTATGGGAGATTGTTTTAGAAAAAACAAAACATTATAAAGAGCGTATAATAAATACTAGATTAGGAGGCATATCTATGAAAGAAACAATACAAGATTTAAAATCAAGAAGAAGCTGCCGTGCTTATACGGATCAAAAAATCGAAGAAAATGTTTTAGATCAGATCTTAGAAGCCGGAAGCTATGCACCAAGCGGTATGGGAAAACAATCAGCGGTGATGGTCTGCATCGAAAATAAACAAGTTCGCGATTTGGTTGCCCAGTTAAATGCACAGATCATGAATGCGGATATCGATCCGTTTTATGGTGCCGGTGTTGTTGTTGTGGTATTTGCGGATACACGTGTTAATACGTATCGAGACGATGGAAATCTGGTCATCGGTAATTTACTAAATGCTGCCCATGCATTGGGCGTTGATTCTTGTTACATCTATCGGGCCAGAGAAGTATTTAAAACACCAAAAGGGAAAGAGCTGATGAAAGAATGGGGACTTTCTGAAGATTATGAAGGCATCGGCAATGTCATTTTGGGATATGGTAAACCGGAAGGGAAAAAGGAAGCAGCTCCTCGTAAAGAAAACTATATTATTAAGGTGAAATAAAGATTAAGTGGTGTGAATCGAATCTTCTTCGTGTTTAAAAGAAAGTGTGTTACCATTACCATTAGGTGATAAACATGAAAGAAAAATTATATCGTTTTTTCGCAGGGCGCTATGGGAATGATTCTCTGAATCAATTTTTATTCTTTTTGGAGATTGTTTTGGTGATTTTATCCTTATTCATACGTCATTTTGCGTTTACCATTCTTTTCTTTATGGTCTTTTTCTTATATTTTTATCGTACGATGTCTAAAAATATTTATGCAAGACAGGCTGAAAACGCAAAATTTATCGCATTGCGTTCTAAAGGAACACACACTTTGAAGGCTGTGCAGAAAAATATGCAGGATAGAAGTTATAAGCACTTTGTATGTCCGAAATGCGCACAGATCATTCGTGTGCCAAAGGGAAAAGGAAATATTGAGATTACCTGCCCAAACTGTCGCACTCGCTTCTCTAAAAAATCGTAGGAGTTTTTATGAAAAATTCAACGATGATTCAATATTTTGAATGGTATTTACCGGCGGATGGAAAGCACTGGGATCGTGTGCAGAAAGATGCCGCTCATTTGCATCAGATTGGTTTTGATCGTATTTGGCTTCCGCCTGCTTATAAAGGACAGGGTGGCAGTCATGATGTAGGTTATGGTGTTTATGACTTGTACGATTTAGGTGAATTTGATCAAAAAGGAACGATTGCCACAAAATATGGAACAAAGGATGCGTATATACAGGCAATACGAAGTTGTCATGAAAACCAGCTGGAAGTGATTGCCGATATCGTCTTTAATCATCGTATGGGTGCGGATCAGACGGAAACGATTCAGGCAAAAGAAATCAATTGGAATGATCGAGATCAATCGATCAGCCCGGAAGAAAACGTTGAAGTATGGACGAAATTTACCTTCCCGGGACGTAAAGGAAAATATTCCAATTTTATCTGGGATTGGTCTTGTTTTACAGGAACGGACTATGATGCCAGGACTAAGCAAACCAAACTTTTGGAGTTCTATTCTAAAAAGTGGTCAGAAAATGTATCGCAGGAACAGGGGAATTTTGACTATATCATGGGTGATGATGTCGATTTTTCGAGTCAAAAGGTTGTAGATGAGCAGTATGCCTGGACAAGATGGTATAAAAATCTAACAGAAATCGATGGCTTTCGATTGGATGCGGTAAAGAGTATAGATTTTGATTTCTTTACTAAATGGCTTGCGACTATGCGACAAGAATATCAGGATGATCTTTTTGCGGTTGGTGAGTATTGGTCTGGAAATCTTAAAGAATTAAAAAAGTATTTGTGTGAAACATCTTATTGTATGGCTTTGTTTGACGTGCCATTGCATTTTCATCTGTTTGATGCATCGAATTCGTATGACAGATATGACATGTCAAAAATTTTAGAAGGGACATTGACAAAGATTGCACCACAAAGCGCGGTGGCTTTTGTCGATAATCATGATACACAGCCGGAGCAGGCATTACAGTCCTGGGTACAGGATTGGTTTAAAGTTCATGCTTATGCGCTGATCTTATTAAGAGATGCGTTTTGTCCGTGTGTATTTTATGGGGATTATAAAGGTATTGAGCATGATCAAAAAGGCCAGGTGCCATTTTTAGAAGAAATGGTCTGGATCCGTAGTCATTTGTTAGATGTTGATGAGATGGAGGATCGACTGGATGATTGGCACTGTATTGGCTGGTGTACCAAAGGAGAACATCCGGTGATCGTAGTGATGACAAATGGTTGGGCTTCTGGAAAAAACTTTTCTTTACCTGAGTATAGATCATGCTCGTTTGTAGATATTACACGAAGTGATTATAAAATACAGCTTGACAAGGATGGCTCAGGAACATTTACTTGTTTGGATGGAAAGTGTAGTATATATATTAAAGAAGAAGATTTTATTTCTATGAAAAAGGAGATGAAGAGATGATTATCGCAATCGCAAATGATCATGGTGCTTACCAGTATAAAAATGAAATAAAAGAAATGCTGGAAAAAGAGGGACATACTGTTATTGACTGTGGAACCAATGATGGGAAAAGTGTGGATTATCCCGATTATGCCAAAGCTTGTGCTGAAAAAGTTGTATCTGGGCAGGCAGAAAGAGGCATAGTATTGTGTGGAACCGGAATCGGTATCAGTATTTCAGCCAATAAAATAAAAGGAATTCGCTGTGCTTTGTGTACAGATGTGACAATGGCACGATTGACAAGAGAACATAACGATGCCAATATGCTTGCCATGGGCCAAAGAACGATGGGAATTGAAACTTGTAAAGATGTGGTTCGTACTTTTATCAATACACCATTTTCACAAGGGGAAAGACATAAAATTCGTATTCAAAAAATTGCAGAGTTAGAAAAATAGGAAAAGATTTTAAAAAAAGTGGTCTGTTCAAAAAAATAGATCACTTTTTTTACGGAAAATTTGTGCATAAGATAGGTACAGAAATGCGTAATTTATGGACAACCCGACAATGAAACCGATTACAAAGGTGAGAGGAACAAAAAGGACTAAAAAAAGATAAAAAAAGTGAAAAAAG
>CABOGK010000040.1:15266-15480 GCA_902399855.1 Erysipelotrichaceae bacterium | reverse complement strand
TAATTCTCTACATCAACTTTTTAGTTGAATTTAGCGAAAATATTCGTCATTTTTTTAATAGTTTTCCTGATTTATTTCGTATCTAATAGTAAGGCTATTATTGCTAGTATGTGAAATCTGTTTTTACCTGCCTTCTTTTACTGCCTTGTTTTGATTGCTGATAGACAATATGAAATGACGAAGGAAAACAGTCTATAATCAAAGAAGTAATCAA
>CABOGK010000040.1:0-15256 GCA_902399855.1 Erysipelotrichaceae bacterium | reverse complement strand
GACGAAGGAAAACAGTCTATAATCAAAGAAGTAATCAAGCAGGAAGAAGGAATCGCCATGGCAGACAAGATCATCAAGTATATGAGCCAGGAATGGATCGATCAGCTCAATGAAGAATTCGAACAGTTGAGTATCAATGACAGTATTCGAATGGAAAATGCACGAATCAAACGGGCAAAAGAGAAAGGCCGTGAAGAAGGACAGAAAGACTTAATAAAGCTATTATCCCAAACAATGACTGCAGAAGAGATTTCTAAAGCAACTCAAAAACCATTAGAAGAAATACAAAATATATTGAAATAAACTTATATTGTATTTATTCCAAAATCAGTCTCTACTAAAAATTGCCAGGCAAATTCAAAAAATGCCTGGCCCTTTTTATACAAATTGAACAAAACCTTTATGAATAGAATTCTTTTCTATCTATTTTTTACCCAAGTATCCAAGAAAATTTACGGATATCTTCTTTACATTATGTGAAATTATCTTTTCTTTAGCAAACCAATTGACAGAGTGCTAAAAAGATTTATAATGATATCAATTCTTTTAGGAGGATAGATTCATGAACAATCAACCCAAACGATCCTTATATCGTTACTATGCCATTATATTAATTATTATTCTGGCTTTAAATTTTATTGTGATGCCTCTGTTCAATTCCAGTCGTATGGAAACAACAACATATTCTGACTTTTTAGATTCGATTGAAGAAAAAGATGTTGAAAATGTACAGATTGAAGACCAGACAGTATATTACACATTAAAAGGTGAAGACAATAAAACCTACGAAACCGGATTAATGAACGATGGTGATCTGGTAAATCGACTGGATGCTTCCGGTGCTAACTTTACACAGATCATCCCGACACAGATCAATCCATTTGTTTATTATCTCTTAACTTTATTTTTGCCTATTTTCATCTTCTGGTGGTTTGGACGACGCATGTTTAAGAAGATCCAAAGCAAAACCGGAAACGAAAGTATGTCCTTTGGCCAGGGAGGCTTTGGTTTTGGAAATTTAGGAAAATCCAATGTAAAAGTCTATGAAGGCAAAAAGACCGGAAAGACATTCCATGATGTAGCCGGGCAGGAAGAAGCCAAAGAAAATTTAAAAGAAATCGTGGATTTCTTAAACAACCCGAAAAAATATAAAGAGATTGGTGCACAGATGCCTAAAGGTGCTTTGTTGGTTGGCCCTCCGGGAACCGGTAAAACTTTATTAGCCAAAGCAGTAGCCGGTGAAGCCGGTGTTCCTTTCTTCTCTATTTCCGGTTCTGAATTTGTAGAAATGTTTGTCGGTCGCGGAGCTGCCAAAGTCCGGGATCTATTTAAACAAGCACGTGAAAAAGCACCTTGTATCGTATTTATTGATGAGATTGATACCATTGGTAAAAAACGAGATGGTGCCGGATTATCCGGAAACGATGAGCGAGAGCAGACCCTAAACCAGCTATTAGCAGAAATGGATGGATTTGACGGATCAAAAGGTGTTGTCTTATTGGCAGCAACCAACCGTCCGGAATCCTTAGACCCGGCTTTGACAAGACCAGGAAGATTCGATCGTCGAATCCCTGTAGAATTACCGGATCTTGCCGGACGAGAAGCCATTCTTAAACTCCATGCACAGGATGTAAAATGCTCTCCGGAAATAGATTTTAACGTAATCGCAAGAGCCAGTGCCGGTGCCAGTGGCGCTGATCTAGCCAATATGGTCAATGAAGCAGCCTTATTAGCCGTACGTGACGGACGAAAGATGGTTGTTCAACGTGACTTGGAAGAAGCTATTGAAATCGTTATAGCCGGTGAACAGAAAAAAGGAACGGCCATTTCCAATAAAGAGCGTATGATCGTATCCTATCATGAAATTGGCCATGCCTTAGTCGCTGCCAAATGTCAAAACAGCGCTCCGGTTCATAAAATCACGATCATCCCAAGAACCAAAGGGGCTTTAGGTTATACCATGCAGGTTGAACAAAACGAACAATACTTAGTATCTAAGGAAGATGCTTATCATCGATTGATGATCTATACTGGTGGTCGATGTGCCGAGGAATTGATCTTTAATTCCATCACAACCGGCGCCAGCAACGATATTGAGCAGGCCACCAAACTGGCACGTGCCATGATCACACGCTACGGTATGAGCGATAACTTTGGCATGATGGCTTTGGAAACAGTAAACAATGCATACTTAGGTGGCGATACCAGTCTTCAGTGTTCGAATGAAACCGCAACTAAAATCGATGAAGAAGTAGCCACTCTAATCAAAAAAGCCCACGATGAAGCTTATCAAATCTTATTAGACAATAAGATGAAGCTGCATGAACTTGCCAAATATCTTTATGAAAAAGAAACTATCACCGGCGAACAGTTTATGTACATTTTAAATAAACCGGTAGAAATTCCGACTTCTTTAAACAATGCAGAAACTAACGCATAGGCTAAGAGCTTTGAGAACAAACTCAAAGCTCTTTTTTAAACATTTTCATTACGATAAGATGCCAGGAAAAGATCCATCTTTCCTTCAAAATGCATCCATCCCATATCAGCTGGAACCAGTATTGTTTCGCCTTTTCGAATAGGGATATCATTGATTGTCCCCTGCCCTTTTACACAGGTATAGAAGGCAAATCGATCATGAAGAAATTTTACTTTTTCATCGATCTGTAAGCGAAATATTGTATATAATTCGGGTTCATCCCCATATCGTGTAACTCTACAGCCAAATTCAAAAGAAGCCGGAAACATTTGAAATTCAATCCTTTTATCCGGAATATTGACATTCTCAAAAACTTCCTGCGGTTGACTCTCTCTTTTCTTATGTGTACCTGGATCAATACGATCATAATCGTACAAGCGCAGTGTCAAATCTGCATTTCGGGATATATTGTATGTAAGCACTCCTTTTACTATCGCATGCAGCGTACCGGTAGGAATATCGATAAATCCATCTATTGGTGTAGTAAGATAGCGTAACAGTTTTTCCATTCTTTATGCCTTGTCCATTCCATAAATTCTTCTTTCGTGTTGGCCCAATGCCCAAATTCAATATATCCATCTTTTGGCGCATCTAAAATGACCCATGCCTCCTGTTTCCCTCGACCTCCGTTATACGCTTTGGCAAATGCATCATCCGGATGGATTTGAATGGAAAGATCTTCCATGGGATCCAAGATGTTGACACGAACCGGTAATTGTTTCGTCTCACATTCAAACCATTCTGGCTTCTGAACATACAATTCCGACAATGTACAATTCATTTCCGGCACTTCATAATCCGCATGTCCCGGCAATGCCACCACATTATAGACTTACCCTAAAGGAGCTACATCTGTATCATAGTGAAATTCTTCTTTTAGCCGGATGCCTCGCCCCACATTCTGGGCTCATAATGTGGCATGCTTTTAACGATCTTTTTCATGAGCTTGATTCTCCTGTATTCTCATCTTTATCTCATTTATATCGTATTTATCACATATCGTACATTCCTTTTTTCTATGATTTTATAAAAAGAAAAGCCGTGACCTTGTACGATCATGGCTTAACCTATTACTTAAATTGTCCTACTACTCTATCGATATCTTTTTGAAGCCCAATCACAACAAGATGCTCATCGGCTTCAATGACATGACCGGCACCTGGAAGCATATCCAGCTTTCCCTCTTTTTTCGTGCTGATGATGCTCAGACTGTACTGACGTCGAATATCAACTTCACCGACTGTTCTTCCTACCCATTTCGGTAATGGTGGAATTTCATAGATGGAGTATCCTTGTGAAAGCTCTACATAGTCAAAGACATTGTTCATGCTGCAGCGAACAGCCATTTTTTCCGCAATATCCCGGTTTGGATATACCACTTCATCCGCTCCGTTTTTCAACAAGAATTTTGCCTGAATATCACGATCGGCCTTACTGATGACTTTCTTGGCGCCCAGGACCTTTAATTGATCCGTGATCTCCAAAGAGCTTTGGAAGCTGCTTCCGGTGCAGACAAAACAAATATCATAGTTGTTGACACCTAAAGAGCGAAGTACTTCTTCATCCGTACAATCACCGATTTTTCCATCCGTTACGATCGGCAATAGTTTTTCCACTACTTCCGCATCCTGATCAACAACCATAACTTCATTGCCTAATTTTGCCATTCGAGTAGCCAAATGACGTCCAAATCGTCCTAATCCGATAATCAATACTGTTTTCATCTTAACCTACCATCACTTTCTCTACCGGGTTCTGTACGGCCGGTACGCTCTTCTTTTCAAAGAAGCTGTATGCAAAGGACATCGATCCTATACGTCCTAAATACATCATCAAAATAATGATCACACGACAGACAGGCACAAGGTCTCTTGTGATTCCGGTCGTCATACCTACGGTTCCTAAACCGGAGAAGACTTCAAACGCCACATCCAACATATTCAAATCCTGTATTGCACAAATCGTCATGATGGATACTAGCGCCAAGGTCATCGTCATGATCAAAACATTGCTGGATTCTCGTACGGTATCCTTGGAAACCTGTCGTTTAAATAAATTACAGTCATGATGACCACGTACACTGTTAAACCAGGAAGAGAACAAAACTGCTACCGTTGTCGTTTTGATACCACCGGCTGTTGATCCGGGACTTCCTCCGATATACATCAACACGCACATCAATAAAGCACTGCTTTGTCGTACCACACCGAAATCAACAGAGTTAAAACCGGCTGTACGTGCTGTAACCGAACTAAACAAACAACATAAAATCTGTTCATGAATCGGTCGTCCTGCCAGAATCGCATCTTTTTCAAATAAATAGAAGAGGAACGCTCCTCCAAAAATCAAGATAAATGTTGTGACGAGTACGATTTTTGTATGTAAACGATATTTTCTAAAATGCCATTTATGTTCCAAAAGATCGGCCCATACGATAAAACCGATACCACCGATGACGATCAATGACATAATAACCATATTGATTAGTACATCCCCGGCATATGTTTCCAGGGAACTATAAGCCCCAAAGAAGCTCCCCAGAATATCAAAGCCGGCATTACAGAAAGCCGATATGGAGTGAAAAATACTCATCCACAAACCTGTCTGCAGGCCAAATTCCGGAATGAAGCGAAACATCAGTAAAACAGCACCAATCGATTCAATGATCAAAGTTCCCATCAAGGCTTTTTTGACCAGTCGGATAACACCGCCAACCTTATCAACATTAAGACTATCCTGCAGCAGTCCACGAGTTCGTAAACTGATCTTTTTATTCAAGAACATCGAAAACAAAACACCCATGGTCACAAAGCCCAGTCCACCAATCTGAATCAATGTGATGATGACTAACTGCCCAAAAAAGTTCCAGTGTGTTCCGGTATCTACCACAACCAGTCCAGTCACGCAAGTCGCACTCGTTGAAGTAAACAAGGAAGACAAGAAATCAGTCGATGTGCCGCTTCTGGATGAAATGGGAAGCATCAACAACAAGGCACCCATCAAGATCACCAGAAAATGACCGATGGCCAAAGTCTGTGCATGGCTAAATCGCCTCTGAATTTTTTTAAACATATCTCTTCTCCAAATTCTCTATATCTAGCGTGAACCACGTTTCTTCTTATATACATATAATGTATATAGCACGGCATGGATATAAACAAATAGAAGAAAAACCGCTAGAATTTCCATCTTATTTTACACCACACAAAAATATCACAAAAGATATTAATGTTTAATTAGTGCTCTGTTCTTTTGTATTAAAATTGTATTAAGATTTTGTGATCACATCTGTCAACATCGGCACAATCTGATTCTTCCGCGATAATATATTTTTTTGTACGATATGCCTATTTTTATAGGAAGGGAAGGCTTCTTCTACCCAATGTTTTTTAGGCCCTGCTGCGAAAAAGACCGAGCCATTTTCCAATATGCTTGTAAAAACACCTACACATACATCCAACCCTCTTTGTTTAACAAGCTTGGAAAGCTCTTCTTCGATTTCTTCATCCAAACCTAGCACATAGTCCACACAAGGTATGATCACTTGCGAAATCATCAGCTTCTGATTACGAATCTCAAAGTATTTGATATCGGTATTGACTAACTGTTCCACGCTTTTTCCGGAAATATCGGAGCTGACTGTAAACATATCGGTCGCAAAGGCATCGATATCCAGGGACGCGAACGCCGCCAGCATGTTGGCCACCTCAATATCCTTTTGCGTTGTCGTTGGTGACTGAAACTTCAAGGTATCCGAAAGAACCGCTCCCAGAAGCAGACCGGCCAGATCTTTAGGAATCGGAATCTGGTTTTCTTTAAAAATCTTGGCAACGATCGTTGCGGTACTGCCTACGATTTCATTTCGGAAGGATACCGGCTTGCTTGTCGCAAAGTCACAGATCCTGTGATGATCTAATACTTCCACCAGTTCGGCCTGCTCGATTCCTTTGACCGACTGTGAAAATTCATTATGATCGACCATAACGATCTTTTTATTCGTATAATTCATCATATGATAACGAGTCACATAACCGATTGGCTGATATTTTTTATTCACGACAGGATACATGCGATAACGCGTCTTCAACATCTTTCTGGAGACATCTTCGGCAAGCTCATAATCGGAAAATGTAACCACTTTTTTCGTCATGATCAATCCGATTGGCACAGAAAAATACAAATAACGTGAAGTATTCATACTTCCATGACCCGATAGAACAAGCTGGCAATGATATTGTTTTGCCAGTTCAATGACTTCCGGCTGTACCTCTTTTGTCCAAACCATGACAAGCATACCGGCCCCTTTGCGAATCAAATCACACTGTGCCTGTGTATCATCTCCGATAATAACGATTCGATCCTGAATATCATAGTTCTTAACATGATTTTTCGTTAATGCGACGATGGATACTTTCCCGTTGATATGACGATTTTCATCTCTATAAACCAATTTCCCGCTGATTGTTTTCACAATATTTTCAACCGGTGTTTCCTTTAACAGATCGATACCCTGAGCCGTATCACCCAAACCTACAAAGGAGATATCGCTGCGTGTAACGATTCCGATCAAAACACCATTTTCATCCGTTACCCCAAAGCCTTGCCCTTGTCCACTCTGCATCAGCTGCAGGGTTTCAAAAATAGTTGTTTCTGGATTTAGATCGACCGGATGATCCAGCTGCATTTCCTGCAGTTGGATCCTGGCATCTTCTAATAATTCCGGTTCTTCAAAGTGAAAACGCTCCAACAAATAACGTGTTTCGGTATTCAAATTTCCCAATCGACATGCCTTGGCGGGAATGCCCATCGCTCTTTTTAAAAAGGCATACCCAATAGCCGATGCCACACTGTCGGTATCGGGATGGATATGTCCTGTAATGTATAGTGGTTCCTGTTGCATCATCAGCCCTCCATTTGATTTCATTATAGATTTTTTCTATAGGTTTTACAATGAAGAGTGTTAATGCCCGGAAGGGATCTTTTGAAAATCACGATGATCTTCTTTAATATCCCCACATGCCAAAAGTATAAAAGTCACCAAAAGAGGTAGTAGTGCAATCCAGATAGCTCTTTCCTGTAACCACAAACAAGCAGCTGCTTCAACGATACCACCAAGCAAAAAACTCAAAAGCATCGATAAATGCGCCAACCCTTTCGATAACGCTTTGATATCTCTTTTTTTGATGTAGTGGATCAAGCCCAGTCCTGTCTGTCGCAAATGATTGGTACAAAATGTAGTAGCCATAGGAATACTTTCTGCCTGGCGGAATGTATTATACTGCATCGAAGCAATAAAGTTGATCATAACCTGCACAACATGATGGTTGACTGTCAACGGAATCCAGCCAACAATAAACAACACGAAGATCTCAAAAGCCACCAGATAGGTATCCCAGCGAAACAGATGAATTCGTTTTACCGGATTTGGCAACAGTTCGGAAAGGATCGTTCCCGCAAAATAAGCGGTGATCGGAATCAGATAATACAAACCCTGTGAAAACTTTCCGGTCCCTAAAGAGACTCCCATCATCACAAAGTTTGCGGTTTGCGCATTACAGAAGACACCACCACGTAAGATAAATGTATAGGCGCCCATCATTCCTGCCGCAAACATCAATAAAATAAAGACTTCCCTGCGCTCACAGGCAAGATATTCTTTTTTCATTTAGAGCGTGTACTCCAGGATATAATCATCCATTACATATCCGTTTCCGATATCTGTCACATCCTCATCCACTTTTTTAAATCCCCATTTCTTATATACATCTAAAGAATGACGATTCTGTTTATTACATGTCAGATAAATCGAGTTATACTGATATTTCTTGGCATGCTCTTGAATATAGGCAAACATTTTAGAAGCATACCCACATCCTCTGGCTTCCTTCTTTAAATAGATCTTACTTAAAAACAACTGTGTTTCTTCATGCGCTAATGCGATATAGCCAACAAAACCTTGATCATCCTTTACCATAAAATAATGATAATTATGATGTTTTTCCAGATCTTTCATCGCATCAAAGCTACAGAATTTTTCCACCATATAATCAATTTGTTCATCACTTAACAAAAATGGAAAATACTCATGCCAGATGGCATTAGCCAGATCGGCAGTTTGATGAAGCTGCTCATCATTTATACAAGGTTCAATCAATAATGTGTTTGACATATTCTCTCTCCTTTTTTACGTTGTCTATTGTACACCAAACTTTATATCCATAACAGAACGATCTATTCTTTCTTTATCCAATTGTGTTTGAACTGAAATTCCATAAACGCACTTAACTCAACCATTTGAAAAAGATTTATATCTTATATTCAATATATTCTACGTATTGTGATCCATTTAATGCACTTATAGCATGCAAATAGGGAACATAAACTAAATTTAACTGTACACACTAACTAAATATTAATATAATCTTAATTAATGCCTGTATTGCTTACCCCCCCCCGGTGGTATAATACGGCCAAGGAGATTTAGAAGTATGATTGAAATTAAAAATGTGACAAAACGATTTGGTGAAAAAACAGCCGTGAACCAACTGACTGTTGACATTCCTACCGGATGCATCGTTGGCTTTATTGGTCCTAACGGAGCTGGTAAAACAACAACGATTCATATGATGACAGGCGTCTTGACACCAGATGAAGGAACTATCACTTTAAACGGAAAAGACATCGTAAAAGATCCGGTCAATGCCAAACGTGAATTTGGTCTGGTACCGGATTCTCCAGACTTATTCTTACGTTTAAGCGGTATGGAATATATTCAGTTTATGGCAGATATCTATCATATCGATACAGAAACCAGAAATGAGCGGATTAAAAAATATGCCAAAGATTTCGGTATGGAAGATGCCTTAAGCGATCGCATGTCCAGCTATTCCCATGGTATGCGACAAAAAGCCATTCTGATTGCCACGTTGGTATGTAACCCTAACATCTGGATCTTGGATGAGCCGATGACCGGATTAGACCCTGCTTCTTCTTACTTATTGAAAGAAATGATGAAAGAACATGCTCATAATGGCAATACTGTTTTCTTCTCCACCCATGTTTTGGAGGTTGCGGAAAAGCTATGTGATAAGATCGTCATCATCAATCATGGAAACATCTGTTTTAACGGTACACTGGATGAACTAAAAGAACTACATAAAGACAAGGATTCTTTGGAAGAAATCTTCCTGGAGGTTACACGCAATGCGTGATTTTCTGACAGTGACAAAAGCCTTATTTAAGGCCAATTACGGAATGGATCTAAAATCCAAACAAGGTAAAAAAGGAATCGCGGTCGCAGCCGTACTGGTTATCTGCTTACTGCCCACATTTGCCTTACTGTTTAATATGTTTCAAACTGGTTTTGCGACTCATACCGTCGATTTATTGATCATGGAAATGGGCTTTGCGATGATTTGTTTTTTGATGTTGTGGACAGCCTTGTTTATCTTTCCATCGATCTTTTATTTCTCCAATGATTTGGAGCATTTACTGGTACTTCCCATTACGCCCAGAGTCATCGTTGCCAGTAAGTTTGTGATCGTCTATGTATCCCTGCTGTTAGTAAGCTTATTAGGGATGGTACCGATGTTAATTGCGTATATCAGCGCCGGAAATGTGAATATTTTATCAATTGTATTATTTATCCCTCAGATTCTTTTAATTGGAGCACCGACCGCCTTTGTCGCAAGTATCTTCTGGATGATCATATTAAGACTATTGCCATTCTTTAAGAATAAAGATCGTTTCAACATGATCACCGGAGTTCTATCGATCGGTATTGCCGTATTGATCGGTATCGGGTCCAGTCAGCTAGGTGCTAACGTAGAAAATCCTATGTTCTTAATGGATGTGCTTCAAAACAATCCTGAAAATCTATTGAAGATCGTTCGTATTTTCGCCAATGTGCCTTTTGCCGCCAGATCGATCGTGGAAGTATCCTTTATAGATTTTTTGATCACACTGGCCATTACACTGATTTTAGGAGTTGTTTTTGTCATTTGTGCCGATAGGCTGTATTTAAGTGCCGCCAGAGAATCCAAGGTTTCATCAGCCGGAAAAAAGAAAAAGGTTTCTTATCGAAATCAAGGTTCTGTCAGCTGGAGCTACTGGAAGGTTGAATTTTTACGATTGGTTCGAACCCCTGCCTATATGGCTAACTGTGTTTTATCCGCTTTGGTCATGCCGGTCATGTTTATCGTAATGGCAATCGTCACACCGGGTATGAGTGAAATTAAAGAAATGTTAACAAGTCAGGCTATCATCGTTCAAGATTTAGTCAATCTTCCTTTGATCCTGGTGATTGCCGGAGCAGCCGTTGGTTTCTTTGCCGGATCGTTAAACGGAATCAGTGCTACTGCCTTTTCACGAGAAGGAAAGAATTTAGACTTTGTCAAATACATTCCTTTTGACTTTACCAAACAAGTCATGATCAAAGGTTCGGTAGGAACACTTTTCTCGGTATTAACTTGTGTTTTGATGTTGTTTAGTGTTCATATGATCTTGCCTTATCCAATTTGGTACGATGTATTCTTCCTTTTAGGCAGTATTTTGACAACCGTGTTAGTCAATGCGATTGCGATCTTTGTCGATGGTATTCATCCAAAAACCGACTGGGAAGATGAAACCAGTGCCGTTAAAAACAATATGAACGTTGTTTTAGAGTTCTTGATCAGCTGGGCTATCCTTGCGGTAACCGTAGCACCATTCTTCTTATTTGATTTAATGGCAAGCTGGGAAATGTATTCTATCATCATGTTGGTTATCATCTTATTGATTACGATCGGTTTTGTGATCATCACACCAAAAGTCATATTGAAACATTTGATGCAGACAAGCAAATAGCTGTCTGCATTTTTCTTTTCCATAAAAAAAGCGCCATTACGAGAATGACACTTTCTTTGATTATAGTGCTTTTTCGATACCGGCAACAAGCTGTGCTTCCGGCATATAACCGGAGAATGCGGTAACCTGCTGTCCTTTTTTAAACAGGATCATTGTCGGTACAGCCATAACACCGTATTGTTGAGCCAATTCTGGGCTTTGATCCACATCGACTTTTACGATCTTCACTTTGCCTTCTAATGTTTTTGCTACACTTTCCAATACCGGGCTTAACATTTTACATGGCCCACACCATGTTGCGAAGAAATCTACTAAAACCGCATCTTCCTTCATGTATTCATTAAATTGTTGTGCATTGATAATTTCCATATCCTTCACCATCGCTTTCTATAGTCTTATCTTACAGCTTTGCATGGCGTAAGTCTATTTCTTTGCCCATCAAAAGCGCATCGATCGTTTTACCGATTCCATTGTTCAAATTCGTATCGCAAACCACATTGGCTACGGCTTTAACTTCCTCCATCGCATTCCCCATGGCTACACCGATTCCTACGCTTTCGATCATCTGAATATCATTCTGGGCATCTCCAAAAGCCATGATTTCATCCATGGTAAAGCCACCTCTTTTACAGATCTTTTTTAAAGCGCTGGCTTTGGATACGCCCTTTGGCATGATCTCCAGCCATTCCGGTCCAATCAAAAGCACATCATAATCTGATAATGCCTGTTTTAGATCGTCTAAATGCTTTTCAAAGAACTGTGCGGTATGCACCATAATGACTTTATTGATATCTTGTGTCAACTCGATCTCTTTATAAGGAAGGTCGATAAAGTTACGATTGGGTCCCCCTTTTTTTAAACCATAATCCATCGGTTGTCCTGATAATTTTTCGCGTTCGATTTTTTTCTGACGATTGGCTTCCGAAATATAACTATAAAAATCATAGCCACAACAAAATATGCCTTCAATATCAAACTGCTTACAGACTTGTTGGATCTTTAACCCATCTTCCGGTGTCAATACATCATCCAAATCATATTCTTTCTTTTCAAAATCATAGATGATCTGTCCATTGACCAAAGCCAAATAATGTTTTCCTTGCTCCAAGCCTAAGGGTTCATAGACAAATGAAGTTCCGTTTTTATCTCTTCCACTGGCAATGACGATATGGATTCCCTGCTCCATTGCTCTTTGAATGGATTTCTTAGTACGTGGATCAATTTCTTTTTGATCAGTCAATAATGTTCCATCTAAATCAAAAGCTAAACACTTGATTGTCATAGTTGTATCCTTTCCAAATCTTAATTTTCGTTTCTATTATATCATTTTCTATTCGAAAACCTTTTTTGTTTCTTTCCATTTTACAATCATTTTAATACCATTTTAACTTTACCAGACTATGAATCGGCGCTACAATAACCCTAAGAAAGCTACGGAGGTATTTTAAGATGGGCTATTGGATTTTTATGCTTGTTATGGATCTGTTACTTCCTGTTACCATGATTGGTTTTGGAAGATATTTTTCCAAACATACACCAAAAGAAATTAATCCTCTATTTGGTTATCGCACAGAAATGTCAATGAAAAACGAGCAGACATGGCAGTTTGCAAATCATTATTTTGGTAAAGTATCTTATCGTTTCGGCTGGATTCAATTACCCATCACAATACTTTTTATGTTGCCGGCCATCGGTAAAGACACAACGTTTATCAGTATTGCCGGTCTGATCTTAATCGGCGTTCAACTGATACCTTTATTCGCTTCCATAGCAATCACAGAACATGCCCTGCATAAGAATTTCGATTCTAATGGGATGCCCATATAATATTCCACAGATACTGAAAGTTTTTTCGATTTGCTTGATTCGCTTAAATAGATCCACTATCATAAATCGATGAAAAAAGAGCTATACCAAATGAAGTAAAAATTTCATTTAGACCAGCTCTTTTTGTCAATTATTCTATTCTTTTTCCAGCACCTTCTGATACGAATATAGCGGTGTGCAATAGTCCCCGTTAAAGCATGCGACACATAAACCAATCTCTTTAGCTACCTGCTGAAGTTCTTCGACTTCCATATATTGTAGAGAATCGGCTTCAATGTATTTTTCGATCTCATCCTTATTCATGCGAGCCCCGATCAATTCTTCTTTGGTTGAGGTATCGACTCCATAAAAACAAGGATGCGTAATGACCGGAGAAGCAATACGCACATGAACAGCCTTTGCCCCAGCTTCCTTTAACAAACGAACGATACGTCTGGATGTCGTACCACGAACAATGGAATCATCGATCATGACAACACTTTTTCCTTTGACAACACTGGTCACAGGGCTTAGCTTCATACGAACTCCACGATCACGCATGGCTTGTGTGGGCTGAATGAAAGTACGACCTACATAACGGTTTTTATATAACCCGGTTTCCAAAGGAATACCGGAAGCCTCCGCATATCCAATGGCAGCACTTAAAGAAGAATCCGGCACACCGATTACGATATCGGCATCCAAGCCTTTGTCTTTCTGAGCCAGAACAGCTCCTGTTTTTTTACGAAAGGCATGTACATTGATTCCTTCCACAACACTATCCGGTCTTGCGAAATAAATATATTCCATAGCACACATATGATGTGTAATATCTTGTGTATATTGATACTTCTTGACTAGCCCTTTTTTGAACTCCACAACTTCTCCCGGCTTTAAATCAGTTGAATCATAGATTCCCATAACTTCAAAAGCACACGTTTCCGAACTGATCACATAACCATCTTTAAACGCTGCATAGCTTAAAGGACGAAGTCCATGTCGATCTCGTACCGCATAGATGGAATCTTCATCCAGCACAAGAAAAGAGAATGCTCCTTCTAATCGTCTTGCGGTCTTGATGACCTTTTCCAATAGTGTTCCTTTTTCTTTCTGAATCAGATGTAACAGCACTTCACTGTCACTGGTCCCCTGAAAGATGGCACCTTGATTTTCCAGTTCCAATCGCAACTCTTTTTCATTGACGATCTGCCCATTGTGTGCCACAGCCAAAGAACCTAAATGTCCTTTAGACACAATCGGCTGAATATTTTCATTTTCCTGTCCTCCGGCTGTCGAATAGCGCACATGTCCAATAGCCAGATCCCCTTCCAGCTGATTTAATTTATCTTTTCTAAAAACATCGACAGTTAAACCTTTTCCCTTTTGCACATGGATCTCTTTTCCATCACATACAGCCATACCGCTGGCTTCCTGTCCACGATGTTGAAGAGAGTGTAATCCATAATATGTTATACTCGAGGCATTTTCGATTCGATACGCACCAAATACACCACATTCCTCATGAAGTTCATCAAACATAACGTTCTCCTTTTTTTACCCGTTCATTATAGCATGTTCTTGTAGGATGGTATGATGTTTTCCTGATTTTCCCCCTTTCCAATTTTGTGTTTCTTATTATACTAAAAGTGAAAAGAGATGATTCTATGCTTGAAAAATGTAAACACAGCCTTTCTGTTTTTCTGGATGTTTTAGCATCCTGCCTGATGCCTTTGATTCCGATGTTAATTGCCGCTTCCATGTTTAAGACCTTGGCAGCCATTTTAGGGCCGGATATGTTACACTGGATCGATGCTTCGAGTTCTTTGTATGTCCTCTTTACCTTTGTCGGTGATGCCGGTTTCTACTTCTTCCCAATCATGATCGGCTATACGGCTGCCAAACGCTTTAACTGTAATGTCATCTTAGGAATGTTTATAGGTGCCATCATGCTGCATCCTACATTTGTGCAAATGGCTGAAACTGGCAGTGCCTTTGATGTGTATGGTATTCCCTGCCATGTACAAAACTATTCCTCTACAATCATCCCAATTCTGTTATCGGTCTTTGTATTTTCCTATATTGAACGCTTTCGCTTAACCTCCAATTTGTTGACATAGCCTTTTAAGT
>CABOGK010000039.1 GCA_902399855.1 Erysipelotrichaceae bacterium | reverse complement strand
GTTGATGCTCTGTTAGATTCTCAGGATTCTTGCCAAGTGCATATTTATAGCTCTTCCCATATTTTGTTGTTGCCTTGGCTTCTTCTCCTTTTTTAGGACGTCCTCTTCCTCTTTTTGGTTCCCTCTCTTTTTCTGCTTAGCTTCACGCCATACTTCTTTTCGCCGTTCATCCATGCATTCGATTGCCCATTGAACTACATGAAATCCATCAATCCATCTTTCACAGTTTGGAAGCCATTCTTCAATACAGCTTTGGATCCATCGGGCTCCATCAGCGGATGTCAGTTCAATAGATTCTCTCTGCTCCTGTGTCAAAAGGGCAAAGAAAGAACTTAACACTTCTTTCCCCGTGCCTTTGCCTACCCAGATCACTTGATTCGTATCATGATCTATGACAACCATAATATATTTGTGGCCTTTGCGATAACTCGTTTCATCAATACCAATTCGTCTCAAGTTTTTGAATCGTATGGAACTGTCCGGTTCAAGACGATCCTTTGTACGTGAAAGAATCATACCTACAGTACGCCAATTGATACGCATCAGTTTCGATACTTCTGTACGATTGAGATGCAAAGCCAGATAAGCGACCTGCTGTTCAGATTCCCTGGTAAAACCGGAATGATGGTGAGCCCATGGAACCTGTTCGGTATGGATTCCATGGACAGGGCATTGAACACGATTCACATGGGAAAGAATATATACTCTACAGGCTCCAAAATCCAAAGCTCTCCAAGACCTGTATTCAGTAGTAGAATCATATCCGTTGCACTTTCTGCCACAGACTGGACAACGGGATCTTTGTCCTTTTGTGATTTCAACACGAATATATAGAGAAGATGAAACATGATCAAATTCTGCATTAATTATCTTGATACAATTGACATTGAGAATGGATTTTAGTAATTTTTTAAGTGCCATATGGTATTCCTTTCCTGGTTTGGTCGCTTAAGAAAAATACCACATGGTTTTCTTATATTCAAATATTCTTATTTTATACGATGAATAAAAGCGATATTCATTCTTTTGATAAAGATCTACCCACATTTAGTACAGAAGAGCCAAAAAGAATAGATTTTGCTTGATTCTTTATTAGAATGATGTATAGTATAAGTGACAATTGAATAATTGTTCAATTATTGTATTGATTGGAGGTTTCCTTATGAATAAGAAACAGAAAAAGATGTTGATTCGCATTCTATTAGCAGCTGCTTTTATGATTGGATTACATTTTATAGAAATAGAAGGATGGTATCGTTTTATCGCCTACATGATTCCTTATCTGATCGTTGGTTATGATATTTTGATTAAGGCCGGAAAAGGAATTTTAAACCATCAGGTTTTTGATGAATGCTTCTTGATGGCTGTCGCGACTTTGGGAGCCATAGCGCTTGCCATTTATGATAACGGGGATTATACCGAAGCGATTGCGGTTATGTTGTTTTATCAGATCGGTGAATTGTTCCAAAGTTATGCAGTTGGTAAAAGCCGAAGAAACATCAGTGATTTAATGGATATTCGTCCGGATTATGCCAATATAGAAAATAACGGGACATTAGAAAAAGTAGATCCGGATGAGGTAGAAATCGGCAGCGTGATCGTTGTACAGCCGGGAGAAAAAGTTCCGATCGATGGCATTGTCCTAGAAGGAAACTCCAGCTTAAATACCAGTGCTTTAACAGGGGAAAGTCTGCCTCGCGATATCAAAGCCGGAGATGCGATCATTAGTGGATGTATCAACATGAGTGGTGTTCTAAAAATTAAGACGACAAAAGAATTTGATGAATCCACAGCTTCCAAGATTTTGGACCTTGTTGAAAATGCCAGTTCCAGAAAGTCTAGATCGGAAGCATTTATTTCCCGTTTTGCCCGTATTTATACACCAGCCGTTTGTTACAGTGCTTTAGCTTTGGCTATATTACCACCCATCGTTCGTATGTTTGGCATGAATTTAGATCCAGAATGGCATGTATGGATGTATCGTGCATTGACCTTTCTTGTAATCAGCTGTCCATGTGCCCTTGTCATCAGCATTCCTTTAAGTTTCTTTGCCGGTATCGGTGGTGCCAGTAAAGCCGGTGTTTTGGTAAAAGGCTCCAATTATTTAGAAACATTATCAAAAACTAAAATCGTTGTCTTTGACAAGACCGGTACATTAACACAGGGCGTTTTTGAAGTCAGCGGTATTCATCATAATCAAATTGAAAATGATAAGCTGATTGAGATTGCAGCTTTGGCAGAGAGTGCCTCTTCGCATCCTATCAGTAAAAGCCTACAGCGCGCCTATCACCATGAAATTGACCGCTCCCGCGTAAAAGATATTCAGGAAATCAGCGGTCATGGTATTGTTGCCAAAGTCGATGGACAAGATATTTTGATCGGAAATACAAGACTTATGGAAAAATACCACATTCCTTATAAAGAATGTCATCATACCGGAACGATCCTTCATATGGCCATCAACGGTCAATACGCAGGACACGTTGTCATTTCTGATATGTTAAAACCAACTTCTTTAAAGGCAATGCAGGCTTTAAAAAGCTGTGGAATCGAAAAGTTAGTCATGTTGACTGGCGATATTAAAAAAGTGGCCGATTCAATTGGTCAAAAATTAGGATTAGATGCCGTTTATAGTAACCTTTTACCAGGTGATAAAGTAGAAAAAGTAGAAGAGCTTTTATCGTCCAAACCAGAGCACGCAAAACTGGCCTTTGTTGGGGATGGCATTAACGATGCTCCCGTTCTATCAAGAGCCGACATTGGAATTGCCATGGGGGCCATGGGAAGTGATGCGGCCATCGAAGCAGCGGATATCGTCTTAATGGATGATGATCCTATGCAAATTCCAAAAGCTATCAAAATATCAAAAAAATGTCTTCGCATCGTTTATGAAAACATTGTATTTGCCATCGGTGTAAAACTAATCTGCTTACTATTAGGGGCGTTAGGTTTAACGAATATGTGGATCGCAATCTTTGCCGATGTCGGTGTCATGGTTATTGCCGCATTAAACGCAATACGAGCTTTATTCGTCAATAAGCTGTAACTACATAGGATAAAGAACAGGTAACCTTGTATGATATGTATCTGTTCTTTTTTTACATCTTTTCCAAACAAATTACTGCTAATTTTTCACAAGAAAGTTCATCACTAATTTGACCATAGTTTCCTCTTCTTCCGGCCTTGATTCGGCAATCATTAAGGTTATCGCTACAAGATATGATTTGTTTTGCCATCAATGATCAGATGATGATTCTTATTCAAGAACTCTAAAAAGATCGTAACACCGATGCGTTTACAGCCGTCCGCAAAAGGATGATCTTTGATAAGGAAGTATAAGAGATTAGACGCCTTTTCTTCAACACTTGGATATAACTCTTGCCCAAATATATTTTGATAGACAGCAGCCAAGATACCGTTGAGCTTCCCTTTTTCTTTTTCCACACCAAACACATCTGATTCAAATTTCATCTTATCAATAAGTTCTCGGCATTCTTCATAAGTTAAACGATAAATGAAATCGGTTCCTTCCGGTTTTGATAGGGATCCATGATCATAATCATCCAGTAAGGATAAAGCATTTTGATACGCTTCTATTACATCCAACAGTTCTTTTTCATTAGGTTCGTATGCCGTAGCTAACATTCTCGATTGAATTTCTATAGTTTTATTTAAAACTTTTAAGCGTTTTTTATTAACGGCATAACCTTTGAGCATATAATCCTTTAAAATGGATGTTGCCCATTTTCTAAAGGCAATACCTCTTTGCGATTTAACCGATAACCAACCGATATAATCACATCCAGATTATAGTACATCGGCGGACGAGATGCCTTATTCAGACTTCTGTCGAAAATTTCGACAGAAGTCTCTTTATTTAGCTCTCCTTCTTTAAAAATATTACTAATATGGTAAGCAATAGAAAATCTGGCAGTATCAAACAATGTTGACATTTGAGCTTGTGTAAGCCATACCGTATCTTTTTCAGGCGTTACATTAACCTCTAATTCCAATTCACCATTTTTAAAAACCACATTTTTTTGATGCTCTTTATGCCCCAAGATTTAAAATCTATCTTTTATACCCAATGTGTATATTTTGCACATTACTTTCCATAATTGGTGTTCATAGAGCAGACCAAGAATTTGTCCATAAACAAAACCTTACCACTCTATGATCTAATGGAAATTCCCCCTCAGAGTATTAAAGATATTTAAAGACTATACTTCTTATCTAGAAATATTTCCATAAACTCTTTATATGTATTTACTTTCGATAGCTTTTTAGCTTTTTGATAATCACTGAGTAAATCTGTAAGTCGCGCAAAAAAGTCTTCAAAATTTTTATTGTTTTTTCTTGCTAAACTTGCTAAAAAAATGACCTTTACTTTTTGTGAATCCCATTCAATACTTTTACGTAAAATACATACCGCAACCTTATTTGCTATGCCTTCTCTTTTGATAGGATGAGGAATTGCAAATAAATTTCCATAGGCTGTGGGTGCCACCTTTTCTCTTTCTAAGATAAGATTTTCATAGTCTTCTTGAACATAACATTTATGCTTTAACTTTTCACATAGAAAATGAATGACATCTTCTTCGCATGAAAAATTTTTTCCAGCAAAAAACAAATCTTCCTCAAATAATATTGAGCAATCTTCTTTATTGAGGACATTCAAAAGCGAACATATATTTTCAATATCTTCATTATCTAAAAAGTTTTGAACTGTGTATACCGGAATACCATCTATATGAACTTCATCATAAAACGATAAAACAAGATCTGGTTTTAGTTGGTACACACTGCTTATTTCTTGCATAGAAATAATCTGTATCACATTTATTTTATACTCATGAATGAATTGGATTCGATGCGAAAAATATTGAAATCCCGATTCTCCAAGCGGAGATAAAATAACCACCTTTTTACTATTTTTCTTCTTAATCCTCTCTAAGGACCCCATTAGATGTAAAGTGAGATAACTTATTTCATCTTCATATAAATGTATGGAAAAGTATTCCTGTATCTGATCGGCCATATATACACTAATATCAAATAATATAGGGAACTGTATTTTTATTTGTTCTTTCATTGGATTATTTAGATACGCATGATGCCGTACCCTATTATTAAGACCTACTAAATGTACTAATAGTTTTTCTTTTAACTCCATATCTTCAAGAAAATCAATTCCATAAGCATCTTTTATATCATGTAAGGTTCTGTTCACCAATGTTTCCAATTCGCTTATTTGATCCGAATTTTCTAACAGAACCTTGCCCGCAAACAGATTTGCTAAATATCCTACTTCGTTTTTATTAAAACTCCAGGAACATTTTTCTGATAGCAGGTTTAAGTATTCTTCCGCAAGTCCCACATAGTATGTATTTTCAACCGTTTCTATATCTCCAATACTATTTCCTTGTATAGTTCTCTCGATCATAAGTGCCACATGAATCGTAAAGGAAATCAATTCTATATCTCGTATATTGATTTTATGTTTTTTCAAGAAGACAATAGATATCTCCCGAATACTTGATAAATCTACTGACGAAAACATACTTTGATAGTCCATCCTGTAGATTGAATGGTCATTATATTCATGCATCAAAAAATAAAACAGTAGTCTTCTCTTTTCATCTTCATCACACTCTATAAATAAAGTATTGTTCTTTCTTCGGATTCTTGACTTAAAACTGGCATTTTGAAGTTTTTGATTAATACTTCGTATCATTAATGTCAAAGACGAATCACTCATAAATAATCTATCAGCAAATTCGTAAATATCCATATGGTTTGTTGACAATATTTGTTTTAAAACATTGAACTCTGTATATTCCTTTGGACCAAACGCATCACTTTGACCAATAATCTGTAATAAAGTCTCTAAATCGTCCGAATAGACCCCTTTTGTCCTAGACTGAATAACTAACCCTGGGAATAATTCATTAATTCCATGAATATCATTACGTATCGTTCTATCTGACACATGAAGATAATTACTCAACATTTCAGTCGTGACGTACTCTTTATCTAGAAGTTTTTTCAATATTTTTAATTGTCTTTGACTACATACTTTCATATTCCGATACTCTGCTTTCTATATGTAAAAAAATGTATACGAACTCATCTGAAATATGATTTCGTATACTCGTTTCTTCTATTCTATATCCTCAGCATGTTCTTCAAGTTGCTTTTCTTGGACCTTCAAAAAAGGATAATAAATGACCATATCTAATAATATCAGACCAACAATTAATAATAAGGCTTTAATATCCATAGTTGATAAAAAAGCACCGAAAACAGAAGGCATATTCCAAGACAACATGGCAAAGGATTTTCCTATGATACCTATGCTTGTCAAGATATATGCGATTAAACAATTTACTGTAGAAGTTAGAATGAATGGAATAAAGAATATTGGATTGAGCATTAACGGAACTCCAAAAATGATTGGTTCTGAAATATTGAAGAATGCCGGTACAATTCCTACTCTTCCAACCGTCTTTAATTGTTTAGATTTTGATCTACACAACAATATAGCCAGTGATAATACAGATCCACATCCGCCAATGACTACAAAATATACCCAGAAAGGAGTTGTAAAAACTCTTGGCATAGTATGGCCTGCTAGTTTTGCTGCTGCATTGACAGACAATCCACTTTCTCGAATTGGTGCCAAAATACCAGAAAAAGCAGCATCATGTACACCAAAGAACCAAAACAACTGTACAAATGCAGTCATTAACACAACAAATACTAAGCTATCTGCCGCATCAAATGCTGGAGCCATATGCGTATAGATAAAACCAGGTAAAGTTGTTTCCATAGAATAGAATATGATAAATAGAATCGAGTCCATCAAAATTATCACTATTCCCGGACACAATGATGCAAAAGTTTCAGAAAGTGATGCCGGCACTGAGTCCGGTAATTTGATTCGGCCAAAATTCTTTTCTCTCATTTTTCTATAAAATTCTACAGTCAAAATAGAGATTAGAATAGCTGGTAAAATTCCTTTACCATCCAAATAAGAAACTTCCACCGATTTACCATCAAAACCTAATGTAATAGGCGCTACACAAGTTAGAAAAAATCCTGTTACAGATAGTAGTATAGGTAATAACGTGTCTAACTTATATGACTTTGATAGAAAACTGGTCAGCGCAATAGTAACATAAAGAGACATAGCTCCCATGGTCATGGTATTAATCCAGGATAAAATCATTGAATAATTATTTACAAAACCCGCCCATGCCAATAAAAGACCATTTGTTGTATTTTCTGTAACCGGAGCTGCTGAAATAACTGATACAATACCTCCTGCCAACGTAATAGGCATAATACAGATAAAAGCATCTCGAATGGCTTTTAGATGTCTTTGTGTTGAAAACTTTGTAGCCAATGGCATTAATTTTTGTTCTAGAAATGCTGTAAACTTCTCCATTTTATTACCTCTCTATATATCTCTTCCGTAAATCTTCATAAATAGCTTTTCCGTTCATTACACCATAATACTGCGGTGCGATAACATCTACAGGAATTTGAACAGAATTCTCGATTTGTTTTTTTAAATGACGAATCTGTGGACCGATTAATAACAATTCGTATCCTTCCTCCATATGATCTAGATACTCAGCTTCTCCATAGGCTTGACAAACGATCTCCCCGTGGCTTGCTTCCTCAATTCTTTTCGCAAGAATCCCAGTAGACATTCCTGCATTACAAACTAACATGACCTTCATAAATTCCACTCCTTTCTCTCAATTGAGTTCCCGTTATCTGCAATAATTTTTTTATACCAATAATAACTTTTCTTAGGAATCCTTTTTAAAGCATCATCAAAATTGATCCCTACTAATCCATATCTTTTTTCTACGCCATTTTTCCATGAATACAAATCAAAAGAACTCCATGCGTAATATCCACGTACATCAACCCCTTTATCTACTGCATTCATAATTGAGTTAATGTGATCATTCATAAAGGAGATTCTATAATCATCCTCTAACATTTCATCTGTAATCTTTTCTCTTACGCCGATTCCATTCTCTGTTATATATATCGGAAGATGGTATCTTTTATAAACTTCTAGTAGACCTTTCTCTAGGCCTTGCGGATAAATTTCTGTATCCCATTCTGTGTAAATCGCATCTGGATTGTCCATAATTTGTTCAAACCATCCTTTAATGATAACTTTACTTTTTCCTTTATTGGACTTTCCTGTGTTATTCACCACTAACACAGTATCCCCCTGCGTATAGGGCTTTACCAGCACTCTAGAGTAATAATTAAGTCCCAAAAATTGCACTGTATTGTTTTTAATAGTTTCTAGCTGCTCATCTTTTATAAAAGATAAGTCATAATTCTGTGAAAGTACACAAAGAAGATCGAAAGGTATTTTGCCTTTGGCAGCTGTATCTAGAATCCAGTTGTTTGCGTAATTATCCGCAAATCGCATAGCAATCTTTGTTTGAAAAGAGTTGTCTATCCCATCAACGGGTCCAAAGCTATGAACAATACCAATCTGACCAGTATATTTTCCTTCTTTGAAAACCTTAACACCTAAAGAACTTGCATACATGACATGGTATGCTGCACATATCATTTCTTGTGTATTTTGGTGCCCTGGAGGATAGTTTCCAATTAGATAGCCACTTGTTGTAAACCATTTTGGCTCGTTAAAAGTAACCCAATAATTGACAAGATCCCCAAATGCATCAAAACATACTTTGGCATAGTGTGCAAATGCATGACAAACTTCTTCATTTAGCCACCCACCTGTACATTCCCAATATTGGGGTAGATCCCAATGGTATAATGTAACAAAAGGCTCTATATGATACTCCTTACAGGTTTGTAAAACCTCTCTATAAAACTGAATTCCTTTCTGGTTGATATCCCCTTCTTTATTTTTAATTATTCTTGGCCACGATAAAGACAGTCGATATGAATTTTGTCCTCCCTCAGACATCATTCGAATATCCTCTTTATAGTGATGATAATGATCACTGGCAATATCCCCATTTTCTAAGTGATGCTTATGAAGATAATCATCCCACATACTTGGTGCCTTACCATCAACATTCCATGCTCCTTCACATTGATAAGATGCGGTGGCGCTGCCCCATAAAAAGTCTGTTCTCAGTCCCATCAGTACTCCTTTCTATGCCCTAGTATTTCATAAATATCAAAGAGCTCTACAGCAAAGTTTAATGCTAAATCCGAAGAAGACACATGATCTTCTGCATGAATTAACAACAGATTTATTTCATTACAGCTTTTCGATGAAAGATCTCTTAATAACTCGGCGTGTTTACGTTTAGATATCAGAATTTCGTCCTGAGCTTTCTGTATACTCTGTTTAGCCTGTTCAAAATTCTTTTGTTTAAGTAATTCTACACCTTCGCTCGCATATCCTCTTGCATTTCCGCTATGAAGGATCATTTCCATACAACTTGATTCTAAATCCATGATATACTCCTTCCTTACTATCTATTGTAGAAGCAACTATAGTAAGCATAAAATCTATTTTTTCCGCTAGTTACGGAAATTAAAAAATTCTGATAAATAATCAGAATTTCAATAAAAATCTATAATTTTTCCGGATCGTATTTCCATAAATCTGTGCAGCTTGTCATAACACCAGAAAAACCTGCTTTTTTTACCTCTCGCACCATATCAATATCTTCAATAAAACCAGCTGCTACATATTCACATGGATGAGCTTCTTTAAATCGTTTTAAAAATTGAATTGCGTAATAAGCAGGCCTAAGTTCAATCACATCACACGGTGAATGATCAATGCTATAAAAAGTCGTTTCCAAAGCAAAGGAATCAATCAAACTGATACGTCGAATTGTAGGTAGAGATTCCTTTTTCATCATGGATAAGCGGATGGCACTAGAGCCCATCACCGCATCAACTTTATACATTTTCTTCAACATTTGAAAAGATACTTTATCTGCTCCTAAGCCCCCCACTAATTCATGATTTACAATAACCTTTTTTCGATGGCTATGACAATATTTTACAATTTCCTTTAAATTACCAATATGTGCACAAGTCAATAAAATCCAATCTTCCTTTGAGGAAAGCGCTAAATCTAAAAACCTCAAATGTCTAACCGAGGGAACAATGTGAAATGACTGATCTTCAAACATAAAAACCTTCCTTTCTTATATTTTATGTAGAAAAGGAAGGCAATGTCAATTATATTTTATTTCGTACATTTTGCATTTTTTGGCCCGTTAAAAATTTTTTGATTTCTTCCAATCCAATTTCAACACTTGTTCTCATTGTATCACATGAAGTACCTGCCAAATGAGAAGTTAGTGTAATATTATCCAATTGCAAATATGGGTGTTCTTTAGGAAGTGGCTCCGTGTCAAATACATCAATAGCAGCCCCACCAATCGTTTTATTCTGTAACGCTTCAACCAATGCCTCTGTATCTACCAATCCAGATCGCGCTGTATTGATAAGATATGCAGTATTTTTCATCTTGTCTAACTCTTTTTTGCCAATAAAGTGCTTTGTTTTATCCGATAATCTTAGATGTACAGAAACAAAGTCAGATTCTTTTAGTAATGTATCAAAATCAACAACTTCAACTCCTTGTTTCTTTAGTAGCTCTGGATTAACAAAAGGATCATATACAATTACCCGACTTTCAAAACCTGACAGCCGTTTAGCTACTCGACTACCAATATATCCATAGCCAATCAAACCTACTGTGCAGTTTCGCATATTGTGGATATATTCTTGATTGGTATACTTTTTGCACCATTTTCCATCGAATATCAATTTATGACTTCTTGCAATATTTTTATTTTCGGCAATCATCATTCCCACAGTAAAATCGGCTACCGCATCCGCACTTCGCCAAGGTGCGTTGATTAAAGGAATCTTCTTTTCGGTTAATGCATTCACATCTGCATTTTCGTAGCCTCCACGTAATACAGCTGCTAATTTAAGATGTGGACATGCGCTAATCACTTCTTTATTGATACTTGCTACATGAACCACTAAAATATCTACATCCGTTTCTTTGCATGCTTTCAATAAATTGTCACAATTTGGAGCTGCATCAACTCCCTTTTGTTCAATAAGAAGCATACGGTCTGTAATAGGACCCATAGCATACATATCTGTATCTTCAACAAGTGTAACCTTTGCACCATACTCTTCTAAATTTTTCATTTCCTGCATCAACTCTTTAGTGATACCGCCATCATATACACAGACTATATTTTGTTTTTTACTCATTTTTATTATCCTCTTTCCAATTCCAATAAGACATTAATGATTCATGGATCTTGCTCCACTCCCTATATCGTTTCTCAAAAATCGGGAATGTTTCATAATCTGGATATACCGGTTCTTTTACCTTTATCGCTTTTTCAAAGGCATCCTCATAATCTCTATAAACACCGGATCCAATACCAGCAACAATAGCTGCTCCTAAGGCACCTGTTTCATCACATTCCACACGCTCAATAGGGACTTGTAATACATTAGCAAAAATCTTTGCCCAAACATCACTTTTAGCAATGCCTCCTGTTAATCGAACAGCGTCTAATGGAAGATTTTCCTGTTTCAAAAAATCAATATGATGTTTATGAATAAATGCAACTCCCTCTGCTACTGCATAACAAATTTCTTCATAAGAAGTATTATATTCGATATTGATAAAATTTGCCTTTGCCTGTACATGAATGCTAGGTTGCGCAACAAACGGGCTAAAGAATACAGAAGCCCTATCAATAGGGACCGATTCTATCCATTCATCGATCAATTTGTAGAATGATTTGTTTTTTCTACCTGCTTCTACTTTCGGTAAATCACCAAGCACACGTGTAAACCACTCATAATTTGAGCCGGAGGCACCAGTATATGAACAATTCAAGTACTCTCCTTTATATAAATACGGCATATTACTGCTGGCGTTTGGAATGATTCTTTTGGAATGGGTTTCGTTGATACACCAAGATCCCGCAATAGCCGTGTAAGTACCAATATTTGTAGCACCCATGCCGACTAAACAAGCTAAAATATCCATCATTCCTGCCGCAATTGGAGTTCCAACCATCAACCCTGTCTGTTTAGCTGCTTCCTCTGTTACTTTTCCTACAATATCTGTTGCATTTTCAGCCAGTTTTGGTAGCGCCTTCTTTAATTCTGATATACCATACAGCTCTAACAGTCTATCCGAGTATTCCATAGTCTCCATATCCACCATGAAAGATCCTCCAAAAGCATTTAAATCCGTTGCAAAAATGCCCGTTAGCTTATACATAATATAGTCTTTAAATAATAGAACGCCTCCGATTTTGTCGTAAATTTCTCTATTGTTCTCTTTATACCACCTAAGAATAGGCCCAGGTTCCCCTGCAAATAATGTTCCTTTTACAATATCATTTATTTTTTCATATACACCTGTTTCTTTGTACATATCAATGATAGAGTTTGCTCTATAGTCCTGAGAGAAACACCCAGGAGCTAAAGTACGTCCTTCATCATCCAAGAAAACAACACCATTGCCAAAAGATGTAACACCAAGACCTTTTATCTGTACTGGATCTATTTCTGCTTTTTCAATTGCTTCATGGATGCATTTTGATATCATTGCCCACAATTCATCGACATCAAACTCTTCAAATCCTGCACGTCTGTGAATAAAACGTAAACTCGGTGTAGAGGCGTGAGAGACAATATTTCCATTTGTATCAAAGATGACGACTTTACTATTTGTACATCCCACATCAATACCCATTAAATATGTTTTATTTTCCATTTGATTACTCCATTCTATTAAATATTTTCATTGCTTTAGCCACATCCTGCATCATAGCTTCTTTAGCTATGTTACTTGCATCCGCAAATATAGAAAAATCTGCATTCTTGATAGCATTGGCACCTGCCATATCCATATATGTATAGTAATTTATTTTTCGCACACCAGACTCAATGACTTTTTTGTAGTCTTCTTTGCTTACACCACTTCCCCCATGCATTACGACCGGAACTTTAGTTTCATGATAAATTTCCGAAACAAGCTCAAAATCTAAATGTGGTTCAGAAAAATATTTTCCATGAACGGTTCCAAATGAAGCCGCTAAGCAATCAACATCTGTCAGTTCCACAAATTTTTTTGCTTCTTGTGGATCTGTATAATTACTTCTGGAAGACTTGCGATTTTCAGTGATGCCCTGATTGTTTAAAGTGATGCCCGCCATCTTACCTATCTCCGCTTCAATACAAACTCCATATTCTTTTGCCAGTTTAACAGCTTCTTTTGTTTTTTCTACATTTGTATCGAAAGGCAGACTTGATCCATCAAACATGATTGATGTAAATCCTAAATCTAATGCTTCTTTTAAATAGGCTAAATCAATTCCATGATCCAAATGCACAGCTACAGGAACCTTTGATTCTTTTGCTTTCAATACCATTAATGGCCCCATTTCATCCAAATATGCAATATGATTTTCTTCATGTGTTTGTGCAAAACTTAAAATTACAGGGACATTCAATTTCTCAGCAGCTCTCAAAATCGCTTCAATATGCTCATAACAAGCAACATTAAAGGCGCCAATTGCAGTCTTATTCATTTCTGCATATTCTAAAACTTTATCTAATCCTACTAACATTTTTACTCCTATCTCATTAACATTCCGCCTGTTGCATCAATGGTAATTCCCGTTAAATAATCCGCCTTCTTACTACCTAAGAATACTGCAATATCAGCAATCTCTTCAGGCATGGCTACTCTTCCAATAGGAATCCTTCCTTCGTAATACTCTCTTTTAGCTTCAATAGCCTTGCCCACCATATTGGTTTGCATCATTCCCGGTGCAATGGCATTTACATTAATTCCATATGGGGCTACTTCTCTTGCTAAAGAGATCATAAAGGACACAAGGCCTCCTTTGCTGGCTGCATAATGGGCATGCCCTGTGGTTGATCCATGAAAAGCAGCTTGTGATACAACATTAATTATTTTTCCTTTTTTCTTACTCTGTAATAAATATCGAACCATTCGTTTACTCAAAATAAATGGTACTTCCAGATTCAAAAACAAGACTCTTTCAAAATCTGATTCATCCATATCTTGCACAAGTGACTGTGGCCATAATCCCGCATTATTCACCAATATATCTATTCCTCCTACCGTCTCTAAACATAAGTCAAACAATGATATTGCGTTTTCTTTATTAGATAAATCACAAATTATTGAAGCTACACTTACGGAATATGTATTGCGAATCATATCTACAACATTGTTGACTTTCTTTTCGGAACGACCAGTAATAATAACGTTTGCACCTTCCTTTGCAAATGATAAAGCCATCGCCTTGCCTAACCCATCTGAACTTCCAGTAATTAATACATTTTTCCCTTTTAATCCTAAATCCATAATTCCCTCTTTATTTATTTATAATGAAAGAATCTATTCTTTCATCAATATATGCTAATACCTCTTTCGCCAATAACTTCGGTGAATTTAAAAATGCATCAGAAGTTCCTCCTGCTAAATGTGGTGTAATGGTAACATTAGGTAAAGTCAGGAATGGATTATTTTTAGATAACGGTTCTTCATCAAACACATCAATGGCCGCGCCTAGAATTTTATTATTTCTCAATGCGTCATATAGATCTTGCTCATTTACAAGACCCGATCGAGCTGTATTAATAAAATAGGCTGTTTCTTTCATCAAATCAAATTTGTTTTTATCCATCAAATGATAATTATCTTTCGTCAATCTACAATGCATACTCACAAAATCCGATTTTTTAAGAAGATCTTCTAAAGTACACATTTTCACATACTCTGGTACTTCTTTTGCATATGGATCATAAGCCAAAATGTTCATTTCAAATCCATTTAAGCGCTGAGCGACCTTTTTACCGATAGCACCTAATCCAATAAGCCCAACTGTCTTATCACTTAAATCAGGTACACGACCTGCATTCATATAATCTCGAACCCAATGTACCTGCATTAAATTTTTATGGCTTCTTGCGATATTTCTACATTCTGCTATTAACATACCCACTGTAAAATCCGCAACTGCATTAGCATTTCTTCCCGGAGTATTAAATACAAGAATGTCCTTCTGTGTAGCATAATCGACATTCACATTTTCAACTCCACCACGTAAAACCCCAATCATTTTAAGCTTTGGACATTTATCCATAATAATTTTGTTGATCGGGAAAAATTGTGTAACGATAAAATCCGCATCTTTTAGTTTATCAATCATAGAAACATCTGATTGATAAGCTTCGGCACCTTCTTTTTCCACTCTTAGATTTATATTTTGTAATTCTTCGTAATCTTTTAAATTCCATTGTATAACTTCAACGGTACATCCTTTTTTCTCTAACGACTTTAATCCTTCTAAAATATACTGTGCAGGTATTAGTAAATCTCCAATTCCAACTATTTTCATACTCATTTTCCTATAAATTCTCCAATCTTGATCAATCCCCATCCAACAGGTGTATTGTATGGTGAAACTAAGTTACCTAATTGTTGTCCTTCTTGCATCTGAACATCTACATTTGCATCTTTTGCAGCTTGCGTATAAACTGGTGCTAAATCTGTGCCAGCATACAACGCAATGGTCACAATACATAGACCTGTGATAAAGATTCTAAACATATTTCTTTTGCAGAACGGTGCAACCATACTAATTACAAAGACGATAGATGCTAAATCTGTAAAGGGTAACATTTTATTACCTGGTAGAATCATAGCCAATATAATCGAAGCCGGTATCAACAATAGCGATGTTGCTATAATACAAGGTTCTCCAATTAATAAGGCTGTGTCCATTCCAAAATAAAATTCTCTTCCTGGAAATATTTTCTTCATAAATGTTTCTGCAGCATCTCGAATTACCATGACTCCCTCTACTGTTACAGCAACCATTTTAGGCAATAAAACCATAACTGCAGCTACTTTTACTGCTAATGGTAAAATCTCTGTAATTGGCCAACCGGCCAAGACACCTAAACCAAACCCTAAAATCGTAGCTAAGGTCACCGGTTCTCCTAAAACACCGAAAGTTTTTGTGATTTTCTCTGGATTTAAATCAATTTTGTTAATACCCGGAACTCTTTCAATTATCCAGTTCACCGCAATTCCTAAAGGAACATAAATTCCACATGTGGCATGTACAAAAGCTACGCCTTTTATTTTATACATCTCTTGAATTGGTTTCGCTGTTAAATCACCAACAACAAATGAAACCAGATATAAAATTAATCCTCCGGCTATTCCTATCCACATATTATCTGTAAGACTATAAATTAGTGTCCCTACTAATGAAATCAACCAATAGTTAAAAATATCAATATTAATGATTCGCGTTTTATTGATTACAATTAAAAATACATTTAGCAGAATAGCTCCGATAACTATAAAAGGTATTATCGGTGACGCCCATCCTATGGCTGCGCCAGTAGCCCATCCAGCATCTACTACATTTAGGTTCAGACCAAAGCGATTGACCATATCCATTGTTGCAGGACCCAAACTATCTAAAAGCAGTGATACAATCATATTGATACCTGTGAAACCAATTCCTACTGTCATTCCTGCCTTAAATGCAGTTCCCGGTTTAACTTTGAAAATTAAACCAAGTACAAAAAATATAATCGGCATCATAACAATTGCTCCCATACCGATTATCGCGTTAAAAATTTCCATATGTTCCTCCATTCCTTTTTTAACCGCGACAGGTGTTTCCCTACAATCTAAATTTGGGAATACATATAGATTGATTGGTAAACGAAATCAGGTGGCCATTCCTGTATTTGCAAAAAAAAACACGGCAAAAGCTTATTTATATAAGCTCAGCCGTATACTCCGTTCACCATACACCTGGTTAATATTTTGTTTTTAAATATCTACATTACATATTTATAATAACTCTTTTTGCAAATTAGTCAAATAAAAAATTACTTTTGTTAAAGTACCTTTGATTAATGATAGCTCTTATCTTTCCATTTTCAATTAATTATATTTCATTTATTACACCATATCATGATAATAGTATTGACTGAAAAACTTATTACATCTCTTCATAAAAGCAAGCGCCACATGATAATCACCCGTCATAAGAAAGTAGGCGATAGCTATTAAACTACCGCCCCTTATCA
>CABOGK010000038.1 GCA_902399855.1 Erysipelotrichaceae bacterium | reverse complement strand
CTTCCGTCAACATCTTTTTTCACTTTTTTTATCTTTTTTTAAACAAATCTTGAAATCTCCTTTATATAAAGGAGATTTCAGATAAAAATTATTTATTAAATTTTACAGATAAATGGTTTTTCTATACATTCTACGATTTCTGAAGTTAATCCACCTTCTGGTCCCAGTGAATTTTTTTCATAAAGGATCGATTTCGGCTTCTTTCTAATCAATTCATCCATAAATTTCCAGCTTGTTACAATCTGATCCCAATGACTAAACCAACTGCCGTCTTCTTGCATGATCGACATCAACATCCATTCATAGGCTTCCGGTGTATTGATTCGATTCTGCATCTGACAGTTTTGACAAAAATCCATGGTTGCTTCTGAGATTTCATCCGATTTGCCCGGTGTTTTAATATTAAAAGAAATTTCCACTCCCTCTTTTGGCTGAACCTGGATCGTCAAAACATTTGGCTTTTGCCCTGAATATGGACTTTTAAAAACGATCTGGATTGCGGTATCCCGATACATCATTTCCTTACCGGTGATGATATGAAAAGGTACACCTTGAAACCGGGAAGTCTCCACACCCACACTAAAACGAGCGAAGGTTTCGGTCTGACTCTTTGGATCGATATCTTTTTCATCCAGATAACCTCGATACTGCCCCATGATCATGGAATCTTCCAAAAGCTTTAATGAGTGTAAAACGACACTCTGCTGTAAAGATAGCGTATGAAGATCGTGTGGATTATCGACCGCAACGATACTCAATAGCTGCAAAAGATGGTTTTGTGCCATATCACGTAAAGCACCGGCCTTATCATAATATGAGCCACGGTTTTCCACCCCTACCTGTTCCAAGGCAAAAATATTCACATGATCGATGTACCGATTGTTCCAAACAGCATCAAAAATCGGATTCTCACAACGAATCGTTAATATATTACGCACCATATCTTTTCCAAGATAATGGTCGATACGATAGATGTTTTCCTCATCAAAATAACGAGTGACTTTTCGCTGCAGCTTCGTAGCCGATAGAAGATCTGTTCCAAAAGGCTTTTCCATGACAAGACGTACATTGAAAAGATTGATTTGATGAATACCTTCTACGATTGGATCAAAGAACTGTGGTGATACCGCCATGTAACATACATGGACCTGCGCTTCACTTTTTGAGACATAGTCCTTTAAAATCGCATAATCATCCAAAGCAGATAAATTCATCTTTAAATACTGAATCTGCTGAATGAATTCTAAAAATTTATCTTCTTCTACTTTAAAACGGGCAAATCCCTTTACCCATGGTTCCATTTTGCGAATATAGTCTGTCTTGGTCCAGTCTCTTCGGCCTATGATCAAAATTTCATCTTGTTTTGTCAGCTTTTTTGAAACAAAGAGATTGTAGAAAGCGGGTAAAAGCTTTCGATATGTCAGATCGCCTGTACCACCAAAAATAATAAATCGATTCTGTACCATAGATTACTCCCAGTGATGATGGAATACGCCTTCTTTATCCACTCTTTTAAATGTATGGGCGCCAAAGAAATCACGTTGTGCCTGAATTAAATTAGCTCCTAACGCAACCTGCTGCATCGGTATGATATACGTTAGAGCAGCTGTGAATAAAGGCATGCTGATATCATGAAGCAAGCCGGTAGTGACGATCGTTTTTAAAGCCGGAAGATGGGCAATCGCCATTTCTTCAAAATCATCAAACAAGCTGGCATCCGGTCCCAAACGACCAAAAGTATCTCGTATATATTCGAGTAAATTGGCTTGAATGATACAACCTGCTCTAAAGATGCTGGCGATTTTAGAAAGGTTCAAATCCCATCCATAGCGTTTTGATGCATCACTATACAGCCTAAAACCTTGTTCATAGGCTACAACACGCGCTAAAAAATAAGCCTGACGAAGCTGTTCAGTATCTAATTCAATGTGCGATTGCACTTTTGGAAAGCGATGACGCAATTCTTCATCATTTGAAGTCAGGCGAGCCATATAAGCTCCATGAATCAAAGAAACATTAATATCCTGTACCAAAGCACATTGGCTGGTCCATTTTCCGGTTCCTTTATTGCTGGAGGCATCTACGATCAGATCAACCAAATCCTTTTGCGTATCCGGATCTTTTTCACGAAGAATCTTTATCGTGATGCTCAATAAATAGCTTTCCAAGGGTCCCTGGTTCCAACTTTCCAGAACATCACTGATCGATTGATTGCTCATACCGGCGGCCTTCATGGCAATATATGCTTCTACGATCAACTGCATATCTGCATATTCTATACCGTTATGTACCATTTTTACATAATGTCCTGAACCTTCCGGTCCTATGTATGTGCAACAAGGCTCTCCATCTTTTTGTGCCGCAATCGTCTCCAGGATAAAAGCAACCTGATCATAGGCTTCCTTTGAACCACTTGGCATGATACTAGGTCCATGAAGTGCCCCCATCTCCCCTCCGGAAACACCAACAGCTAAATAGTGTACACCCAGTTTTTCCAATCGTTTGCCTCTTCGAGCATCGTCTTCAAAATAAGAATTGCCGGCATCCATAACGATATCTCCAGCCTCTACAAAAGGTTCCAGCTGATCGATCATCGCATCCACCACAGGACCTGCCGGTACCATCATAAAAATCTTACGTGGTTTCTCTAAAGATTCGATCGCATCTTTTAATTCTTTATAACCGATAAAATTCTCTTTTCCCTGCATCGTTTCCGTAACCGCATAGGTACGATTATAGCCGGCCACACGAAATCCATGATTCATCATATTTTGTGCAATGGCTTTCCCCATCACACCTAATCCAATTACCGCAATCTGATTCATTCTTTTTCCTCCCAAATTACACAAACACCTTCCGGTGCTTTTTGATGGGCCAGACGCTTGGTCAAATACCCATTTTGATCTCTTTTTAATACCGCAACCTCATCATCATCCTTATGCACCACAAGCAAAGAATTTTTCCCTAAAACAAAATCTCTGGGATGAATGCCCATGCTGGAAACAACTTGTTCCAAATGCATTTGTCCTTCATGTACCGATACTACGGAAATCACATCACTAAAGCGTGTCGATACATAGATTTTTTCGTTTTCATACGCAATAGCAGCCGTACCTTTGGTATCTTTTTTAGAAACCAGAAGTTCTTCCCGGGAAACTACCTGTCGAGTATCTACATCGATCGCATACAGAACATTGGATAATTCACCACATATATAATAATAGTGATCTACTAAGACCGCATGTCTTGGTCCTGAGCCTTTTTCCATATTAATGCGTCCGACCTCATAGAGATCAAAATTTAAAATCACGATTTGATCCAACATCAGACAAGGCACCCACAGATATCCGTTCACTTCTAAAATATGATGCGAGCCCGCCTTATCCTGAATACGAATCTGGTGCTTTAATGTCAATTGATTTCCATCCCATTCCAGACAAGAAACAACACCTGTATGATAATTTACTGTATAAATATGATCTTGAATCACCCCAACATAACAAGATGGACTTTCTTCATAGACAAGCTGAGCAATCTGGTTGCCTTGGCCATCCACATAGATCAGACCACCTTTTCCCTCCAGTTTTGCAACAGCTAATATACCGCCTTGAAAGGATGTCAGATACTTAGGATCCTGACAGGGATAAAACAGCTCCGGTGTAGAAAGCTTGTTTCCATCCCACTCAAAGGAATAAATCCCTTTCGATCGACTTGTTGTATATGTTCCAATATAACCTTTCATGAATATGAAACCTCCTGGCTTCAGTATAAAGGAAGCTCTCTTTGAAAGGCTATTGATATGCACAAAAAAAGGAGGCATTTTTCATGCACTCCTTATATCCATCCTTATGCTTACTTTACATATTAGTCATTACGCTCCCTGAAACCAGTGTTTGAGTTTATCCAGCCAGGAAATTCCTTCCTCACCGGGAAGTTGATCCGCTTCTTCTACGGCCTTCTGCATACAATATTCCTGGGCGATAAATGGATCGCCGCTTGTATCCATCTTCACATATTCTCCATTGCCGCACAGCTTTCGCGTCTTGACATTATCTCTCAAAAGAATATTAAAATACTCTAACAGCTCCTGTTTTAAATTTTCATCTTCGATCGGACAACCGATCTCCACACGTTTTTCGGTATTTCGTGTCATAAAATCTGCGCTGGAAATATAGACCTTTTGTTGGTTACCACATCCAAAACAATAAATTCGGGAATGCTCTAAAAAACGCCCCACAATACTGTAGATTTCGATATTGTCCGTAACCCCCTTTAAATTTGGTAATATACAACAAATACCGCGAATGACCATTTTGATCTTAACACCGGCAGCAGAAGCCTCCTGCAGTTTTTTGATGATATCCAGATCGGTCAAAGAATTCATTTTCAACAAGATCTGTGCCTCTTTTTGCACTTTGGCTTGTTGAATCTGTTCATCCATCAACGCCAGACAAGTCTGCTTTAATGAATGAGGTGAAACGATCAGATGATCATATTCTCCCTCTAAATTGGATAACGACATATTTTGAAAGAATGTGATCGCATCTTTTCCAATAGAAGGTTTGGCGGTGATATACGAAATATCCGTGTACATCTTGCTCGTTTTTTCGTTGTAGTTTCCGGTACCGATCTACGTAATCGTCTTCCATTCTCCCTTTTTATTTTGTAAGGTGATCATACAGATCTTGGAATGCACCTTATAATTTTCAAAGCCGTAGATGACCGTACATCCAGCCTCTTCCAACAGCTCGGCAGCTTCAATATTATGTTTTTCATCAAATCGTGCTCTTAGCTCCATTAAAGCAGTGACTTCTTTTCCATTTTCGGCAGCTCTTGCCAGGTAACGCACGATACGAGAATGATTGGCCAAACGATAAATCGTAATCTTGATCGACTTGACCTCCGGATTTTCCGCTGCCTCTTTCAACAACAATAAAAACGGCTCCATATCATGAAATGGGTAAAACAATAAGGCATCATGATCTAATGCCTGATCTATGATGGGTTTATTTAGACGCAGGTACTTATTTGGCTGTGGTGTAAACGGCTTATACAACAAAGGTGTTGTTTTTACGCTCGGCGCCTGGTCAATCACATCATAAACATGATTCATTTCCAGTGGTGTCTTGGATACAAAGACCTGATTCTTTTTTAAATGCAGCTCGTCACATAAGTAAGTAACCACACTTTCCGTAGCTTCTTTATATAACTCTAAACGAATCGGTGCCAATCGTCCTCTTTTCTTTAAGATTTTTTTCATATATTGACGATAATCTTCGTCTTCATCAATTTCTTTTTCATCCAGATTGATATCCGCATTTCGTGTTACACGAATGATTGTCTTGGAAACAATAGTGCTTTGTGAAAAAAGCTTTTCTACATTATGCAGGATGATCTGCTCCAAAAGCATGTAATTTCCATCCGTATCCGGTACATAAACGATGCGTTTTAAAAAGTTGGGAACCGGAATGATACCGCGCATGATCGTATCGTTTTCCTTGACTTCCACAAATATATACAGCGCTTTATTCATCAAATGAGGAAACGGATGATGTGTATCGATGATCTGCGGGCTTAATACCGGAAAAATCTGCACATCAAAATATTGATGAATAAACTTCAACTGTTTCTTTGTCAGCTGTTTTTTAGTCAAACTGGAAATATGAATCGACTCCAGTGTAGAATTAATGTTCTTGGTGATGCCATCGCGCATTCCGTAAAGCTTATGTGCTTCTTCATAGATCGCATCCAGCTGCTGGACCGGTGTCATTCCGCTCTTTTTATCGATTTGTTGCCCATTGACTAAAGATAAATCATACAGACTGCCACAACGCACCATGAAAAACTCATCGAGATTGCTGGTAAATATAGCCAGAAACTTCACCCGTTCCAATAACGGAACTCTGGGATCGGCTGCTTCCTCCAAAACACGCTGGTTAAATTTCAGCCATGAAAGTTCACGATTTTGTGTAAATGGGTATAGTTTCTTATGCATAATCTACTCTCCTAGTATTTTTTCCATCAAATAACCTTCCCGAACACCGTTGGTCGATACCTGAATGCGTTTTGCCTTGGTATAGCGGGCAATCGCATCAATGATCAACAACCCGGTAAACATCGTATGCACCCGGTCCGGTTTTACCTTTAAAAACAGATGGATCGTCTGTCCGATATCATTTTGCAGCGTCTTGATCAGATTCTTTGACATGCAGGCATCCAATTCATAGACATCGTCTTTGATCCACTTCATCTCCACCAGCAGGGAACGAATTGCACGCATGCTTCCTCCGGTCACTGCCAGATCATCACAGCGAAGAATGCTTTTTTTCTGGTCACAGGCCCTTAATTCTTTTAATAGACGATCCTGTATCATTTTGATCTCACTTTTTGAAGGAATGATATTCGATACATATTTATTAAACAGGTTTAAGGATCCCACCGGAAGACTTGTCACAAAGCCAATCTGTTTTTGATCATAAAGAATGATCTCGCTGCTTCCGCCACCGGTATCCACATAAATTCCACTGTCATAATGTAAGCCATGAATGGCTCCGTGAAAGGAGATCCGTCCTTCCTGTGCTCCACTTAACAAATCAATACGAATCTGACAAAGCGACCATATGGCTTCAATAACCTCCTTCGAGTTATTAATATTACGTAAAGAGGCTGTCGCAAAAGCTGCATAACCATCCAGATGCAGTAAATCCATCATCTCTTTAAAACGAGTTAAACAATCCGCCAATCGATGAATGCCTTCGTCGCTCATCTTTTCTTTTTTTACATATTGAACCAATCCGGCTGCTTCCTTTTTCGACAGCAGCAGTTCAAAACTCTCCCCTTTAATTTTGTATATATTTAAGCGAATCGTATTCGATCCAATATCAATAATTCCGTATGTCATAACGGTTCCTTTCCAGACTATTATAAGTCAAACACATTAAATCCATGTAAAAAGCACGTAAATATTATACCTCTTTTTTGGTTAGATGCCATTTGAACAAGAAAAAACTGTGAAGATGAAAGCTCCTCACAGTAAAAATTTATTTTTTTGTCCACTCTTTAAACTCTTCATCGGTAGCCAGTACATAATGTGTTCCATCTACCAGATGTTCTATTCCTTTGTGATAATCAATACCGCTGGTTTTATAATCATACGATGCCGATTTACGATATTTCTCCACCCTTGGATTGGGTTCCGGGATCGCACTCAACAAAGACTTGGTATAAGGATGAACCGGATTGTTGAAGATTTCATCCGTTGTACCGGTCTCCACCAGGTGCCCCAAATGCAAAACACCAATATGATCGGAAATGTATTTGACCATGCTTAAATCATGGGCGATGAATAAATAAGCGGTATTGGTCTTTTTCTGGATTTTCTTCATCAGATTGACGACCTGTGCCTGAATCGATACATCCAGTGCGGAAATCGCTTCATCGGCAATCACAAGCTCCGGTCGCATTACCAATGCACGCGCTATACCAATACGTTGTCTTTGTCCACCGGAAAACTGATGGGGGTAACGATTGGCATGTTCTTTGGAAAGACCGACCAGTTCTAACATATCATAGACCTTTTGTTCTCTTTCGGCCTGTGAGCTGTATTCATGATGAATATCCAAACCTTCGGCAATGATGTCCATAACCTTACGGCGAGGATTTAAACAAGCCATTGGATCTTGAAAGATCATCTGCATCTTGGTTCGAAGCAGCTTAAGTTCTTCCTTAGACATCTTTCCGGAAATATTCTTCCCATTAAAGATAACTTCACCATCCGTTGGCTTATACAAACGAATGATGCTTCTTCCCGTTGTAGATTTACCGGAACCGGATTCACCAACCAGTCCATAGGTTTGACCCGGCATGATCTTAAAGGAGATACCATCGACCGCTTTTACCGTAAATTTACGGCTGACTTTAAAATACTGTTTCAGATTCTTAACTTCCAAAATGGGTTGTGCTTCCGTCATGGTTTGGTTCTCCTTTCTGTTTCATCTTATCCAGGCGTTTTCTAAGAGCTTCAGGCATATCTACTTTTGGTGCATTTGGATGCATCAGCCAGCTGGCAATCTGATGGGAATCAGAGCCTGGCACCTTAAACATCGGCGGATCTTCTCTTAGATCGATATTCAACGCAAATTCATTTCGCGGTGCAAAGGCATCACCTTTGACCTCATGCGCAAGATTTGGCGGTGTGCCCGGTATCGTATATAATTCATCATCGTCGGTATCTAAATCCGGCATTGATGACAATAAGCCCCATGTATATGGATGACGAGGATCATAGAAGATTTCATCGATCGTACCGGTTTCTACGATTTTTCCGGCATACATGACATTGACATAATCCGCTACCTTGGCTACTACACCTAAATCATGTGTAATATAAATAACAGAGAGTTCTTTTTTCTTTTGAATGTCCTGAATCAGTTCCAGGATCTTAGCTTGTATCGTAACGTCCAGAGCGGTTGTCGGCTCATCGCAGATCAACACATAGGGATCACAGCTCAATGCGATCGCAATGACGATACGCTGACGCATACCGCCGGAAAGCTGATGTGGATAATTCTTCATTCGTTTTTTCGCATCTGTGATCCCTACCAACTCTAAAAGCTCTAAAGCTTTGGCGTAGGCTTCCTGTTTTGACTTTTTATAGTGATACATCATCGGCTCCATGATTTGCTTACCGATGGTCATAGTTGGATTTAATGAAGTCATCGGGTCCTGAAACACCATGGCGATCTTACGCCCACGAATTTCAGACTGTAATTCTTTTTCGTTCAACTGACAAATATCAACGGTCTTTGGTTCACCGGTATATTCATCATTCCAGTGATATTCGATCGATCCGGAATCAATGGAACCATTATTGGCCAACAGCCCCATAACCGCTTTTGTCGTAACGGATTTACCGGAACCGGATTCCCCTACGATCGCAATGGTTTCTCCTTTATATAAATCCAAATTCACACCACGAACCGCATGGACTTTACCACCGGTTGTTTTAAATGAGATATTCAAATCACGTATCTTTAAAATTCTTTCTCTATTTTCTTTCATACGATTACATCTCCTTCATCGTTGGATCTAACGCATCGCGTAATCCATCGCCGACCAGGTTAAAGCTCAACATCAGAATGGAGAACACCACTACCGGAATGATCATCTGGAACGGATAGATCGTTAAAGTATTAAAACCATCGTTGATCAATGTACCTAAAGAGGCCTCCGGAATCGGTAAGCCCAAGCCGACAAAGGACAAATACGCTTCATAGAAGATCGCATTTGGAATCGACATCATAACCATGATGATCATCTGTGAGTAAATATTCGGTAAAATTTCCTTAAAGATGATAAAGAAGCTGCCGGCCCCTAAAGTACGGGAAGCCAGAACAAATTCTTCCTCTTTGGTCTTTAAGACCTGGGCACGAGTAATACGACTCATACCGATCCATTCAGTAAAGGACAAAGCCAGAATGATCGTAAATAAGCTGGATTTCATCACCATCAAAAGGATCGTTAAGATAACTAATGTTGGAATAGAGTTGATAACCTCCTGAATACGCTGCATCACAGAATCCACCTTACCGCCAAAATAGCCGGAGATCATTCCATAGGTCACACCGATGACTACATCAATAAAGATGGCTGCTACTGCCACAAACAAGGAAATTCGTGTTCCCTGCCATAAGCGTACCCATAAGTCACGTCCATAGTTATCTGTACCAAACCAGTGCTGGGCGCCCGGTGCGATATTCTGTAAAGAAGTATCGATCGCATCATATTTCCAGCCGGACAACATCGGTGCCACGATCGCAAAGATCGTAATCAATGCGATACAGACGATACCGATAACGGCTCCTTTATTTCGCACAAACAGACTGACAGAATCCTTCCAGGCAGAACGAGCCGGCATGACTTCATCTTTTTCCAGTTCTTGACTTTCATGCGCAAATTCAAAGTCTTTAGGTTGAAATTTCATTTCTTGTAAAGTTTGCATTTCTGTCATATTACTCATCCTTTCCTAAACGAATTCGTGGATCAATGATGCCATAAGAAACATCAATGACCAACATCATGAGGATATACATAGCAGCATATAAGAAGGCACAGGCTAAAATCACATTGTAATCGGAAGCCTGAATACTGTTGATCAATAATTTACCTAATCCCGGAACACTGCAGACCTTTTCAACGACCATGGTTCCTGTCATCAAATTGACTAAGATCGGTCCTAAGATCGTAATGATCGGAATCAGAGTATTTCGTAGAGCATGTTTAAAGATAATATCTTTGCGAGAAAGACCTTTCGCCTTAGCCAACATAATATAATCGGAATTTAATACGGAAATCATCTCTGTTCGCGTAAAACGTGCTACATTGGCAATTACGCTCATCGACAAGGCGATGATCGGCATAATGGCCGAATAAATCGGCTGAGCAGAAGAATACATCGTTGGTAAGATATGAAGATTGCTACCAAAAATGATCAGGATCAACATCGCAAACACAAATGATGGAATAGATACACCGATTACCGATAAAACCGTTGTCAATGTATCCCAGATCGTATTCTTATTCAAGGCAGCGACAACGCCTAAGAAAATTCCTACGATGGTACCTAAGATACAGGCACAAAGTCCTAAAAAGAACGAAATCGGTGCAGCTGTTCCTACTAACGAAGAAACCTGCATGTCTTTATACAAGTTCATGGAAACACCAAAGTCACCCGTCAGCATACCGCCCACATATTTGACAAACTGCTGGGGTAAAGGAAGATTCAAACCATAGCTTGCCTCAATAGCGGCACGTTGTGCCTCACTTAAATGTTCGTTGTTGATAGGAGATCCAGGAAGAAAGCGAACCATGCAGAATAAAACGACAAGGATCACAAATAAAGTGACCAGAGAAATCGCCAAACGCTGCAGTATATAACGAACTGTCGATTTTGACATAATAACCTCCTTTTTCAAAAAATAAACACAATATAGTGTTGAACCATATTGTGTTTATATACTAAAATTCAACTCAAATTCTTACTAAGCTTCTTTTGATACATAGTTGAATGTATATGGTACACCAACCGGACGGAATACCAATCCTTTTACAGACGGATTCTCTAACGCTGATGTTCCTTTCTGGAATACCGGAATGTTGACATAATCATTCATGGCCATCTCTTCTGCCTGCAACATCAGATTCCAACGAGTTTCGACATTCGCTTCGGTAGAAATCTGAGCCATAAGTGCGTCATAATCCGCATTTACCCATTTACCATAGTTGTTGACGTTATCTGATTTCATCAAGTTCAGATATGTTGTCGCATCTCCGTAATCCGGACCCCAACGTGTACAAGAAATATCAAAATCACCATTGGCCTGTTTTACATAGATACGGTCTTGTTTTGTAGTTGCGACCATTTCAATATTTAAGCCATCCAGTTTGGTAAAGGCATTTTGTAAATACGTAGCCATCGTATCCATTGGACTTTCATCCGTACCATACATCAATTTCAAAGTAATTTCTGATTTACCTAATTCCTGTAAAGCCTGATCCAAAGCGGCCTGTGCTGCTTCTAAATCATAAGTTGTGAAGTCTTTGGCATCGTCACGGAAATCCTGACCATTTGGACCGATTGATAAATCTTCCGGTACAAATCCGTTGGCCTCAATCGAACCATCCTTTAATACATTTGTTGCGAAGTCTTCACGATCAATCGCTAAAGATAGAGCCTTACGCAAATTCAAATTCTGCAGATCGGTATTTTGGAAGTTTGGTTGCAGATAGAACAAATACCCTTCCTTAAAGGTAATAAAGGCATCATCATCTTTATACTGATCTACCAGATCCGAGTTGATCGGTGCAAAGTCGTTGCTGCCACTGTCAAAGTTCTGTGCCGCAACTGTAGGTTCCTGTACCAGGTTCATCACTAATTTATCCAGTTTAACCTGATCGGCATTCCAGTAATCTTCATTCTTCACAAAAGTTGCCGTTGAACCCGGTGTCCAAGATTCCATCACGAAAGCACCATTGGAAAGAATAGCTTCCGCACTCTTGGCATATCCATCACCCTGCTCTTCCGCAAATTTTTCGTTAATTGGGTAATAACAAGGGAATGTCATCAACTCCTCAAAATAAGATACCGGACTTGTTAAAGTCACAACCAATGTTTTATCATCTTCGGCTTTGGCTCCCAAAGTGTCCAAATCTTCCTGTGTCAGCTCTTCACCGCTTCCTGTTTTGGCAATTAATTCATCAGCACCGGTAATGTGTGCACCATCGGATCCCATCATATATGCATAATTTCCAACGTTTTTAATGATACGCTGCCAGGCATACACGAAGTCCTGTGCTGTAACCGATTCTCCATTAGACCATTTGGCATCACGCAGCTTGAACGTATGTGTCAAACCATCATCGCTCACCGTGTGTTCTTCGGCAATGGCATTGGCGATGTTTCCATCTTCATCCAGGCCCATCAAACCATCGATGACCGCATGCATGGCATTAAAAGACGTTCCGTCATCTGCATCACAAGAATCTAAGTTCTTGATATCCAGTTCACTGGCAAATGTAAACGTATTGGCTCCGCCAGAACCGGATCCACAGGCAGCTAATGACAAGGCCATTGTCCCAGCCATCAGTACCGACAATAATTTTTTCATATCGAACCCTCCTAAGTTGTGTTCATTTTGTGAACATGTGTATATATTAGAATACAATTTAATTTTTTACAAGCATAAATTGAAATTATTTTCATATGTTTCCTATTTTATGAAAAACCTTTCAAATAATTTTCATAATTCATGAACGTTTTTCAATTAAATGTCTATACATTCGATACACAACCTAAAGTAAGTTTGCTATGTCCAATATGGAGAGTTCAAATATATTTTTATGCGTCTAGCCCTCTTTATATACATATTTGAAAGTAAACGGCGTTCCGACCTGCTGGTTGACCAGATCTTTTACTTTTGGGTTCAATAAAGCCGTATTTCCTTTTTGGAATACAGGGATGTTGGCATAATCGTTCATAGCAAGCTCTTCAGCCTGCAACATCAGATCCCAGCGCTTTTGAACATCCAATTCTGTATTGACCTGATTCAACAATGCATCATATTGTTCATTGGACCATTTTCCATAGTTATTTTGGTTACCGGTCTTCATTAAGTACAAATACGTTGTCGGATCCCCATAGTCCGGTCCCCATCTTGTACAAGCCAGATCAAAGTCACCATTGGCTTCTTTATTGTAGATACGATCCTGTTTGGTCGTGGCAACCATTTCAATATTTAAACCATCCAGCTTTGTAAAGGCATTTTGTAAATACGTTGCCATCGTATCCATTGGGCTTTCATCGGTTCCATACAACAAACGCAAGGTCACTTCGGATTTACCTAATTCTTGTAATGCTTGATTCAAAGCTTCCTGTGCCGCATTGGCATCATAAGTTGTAAAATCTTTGGCATCTTCTCGGAAATCTTCCCCATTTGGACCTTTTGACAAATCTTCCGGCACAAAGCCATTGGCTTCAATCGAACCATCCTTTAAAACATTCTGGGCAAAATCCTCACGATCGATGGCCAGTGATAACGCTTTTCGCAAATTCTGATTCTGTAAATCGGCATTTTGTAGATTTGGCATTACATAAAATAAGAATCCGCTTTTTACATTCCAGAACGCATCGTTATCTTTGTATTTATCCACTAAATCCGAATCGATAGGTGCATAATCATTGTTACCACTATCAAAGTTTTGTGCAGCTACCGTTGGCTCCTGTACCAAATTCATGACCAGCTTATCCAGTTTTACAGAATCGGCATCCCAATAATCCTCATTCTTTGTAAAGACGGCTTTAGAACCCGGCTCCCAGGATTCCATGACAAAGGCACCGTTTGAAAGAATCGCATCGGCACTCTTTCCATAGTTTTGTCCCTGTTCTTCCGTAAACTTTTCATTTTGTGGGAAATAACACGGGAATGTCATCAACTCCTCAAAATAAGATACCGGACTGGTTAGTGTCACCACCAAAGTTTGATCATCTACTGCTTTAGCACCTAATGTATCCAGATCTTCCTGTGTCAGTTCGCTGCCAGCTTCATTTTTTGCCATCAGCTCATCCGCACCAACTAAATGAGCTCCATCCGATCCCATCATATACGCATAGTTCCCTGATTTTTTCAGGATACGCTGCCAGGCATACACAAAATCTTGTGCTTTTACCGGATCACCGTTTGACCACTTGGCATTCCGCAAAACAAAGGTATGAGTTAAACCATCATCACTTACCGTATGTTCTTTGGCAATGCCATAAGTCACCTTGCCATCCTTATCAACATCCATCAAGCCATCAATGACCGCATGCATCGCATTAAAAGACATACCATCATCGGCATCACTGGAATCTAAATTTTTAATATCCAGTTCATTCGCAAATGTAAATGTGTTGGCATTATCCCCGCCAGAACCACAAGCCGCTAAAGATAAAGCCATGGTTCCTGCCATCAATACCGATACCAGCTTTTTCATAGAAATCCACCCTTTCCTTGGCACCTTTTTACCTGTGCTTTTTCATCTTATGACCATTTTGCAACCTTGGTCATAAAGATTTAAAAAATTGATTGTTCGCATACAACGAACAATTGTCTATATATTAAGACAGATTTTCATTTTTTGCAAGAAATTTACATATATTTTTTCATAATTTATATTTGTTTCATGTGCTTTTTTCATAAAAAAAGCTGCACCGAAGTGCAGCCTGCGTTAATTCGCAACAATATTTACAACTTTTCCTTTAACCACAATAACCTTACGAACAGTTTTTCCTTCCAGCTGATGTTGTACATTTTCCAGCTGTAATGCTTGTTCCTGGATCTTGGCTTCTTCGGCATCGGCAGCCGCTTCAAACTTACCGCGCACCTTACCATTGACCTGTACCACAATTGTTACAGTCTTATCCACTAACATAGCTTCGTCATATGTCGGCCATGGCTTATAAGTGATGGAATCTTTCTGGTCAAAGGTCGTTGCCCACAGCTCTTCTCCCAAATGTGGGGCAAAGCAGGCAAACATCTTTAAGAAACCAATCGCATAAGGGCGATAGATCGTTTTTGTCTTGTAACATTCATTGATGAAGATCATCATTTGAGAAATCGCTGTATTAAAGTTTAACGTATCGATATCATTTGTCACTTTCTTGACAGTCGCATGGTAAACACGATCTAAACGATGATCGTTTTCTTCGGTGAATTCTGCCACCTCTGTATAGAAACGATTGACACGCTCCAACCATTTACGAGTTCCATCCAGCCCGGTCGTTGACCAAGGTAAAGCCGCTTCCAATGGTCCCATAAACATCTCATATACACGCAAAGCATCCGCTCCATGACTGGCCACGATTTCATCCGGATTGATGACATTGCCACGTGATTTTGACATCTTTTCACCGTTAGAGCCTAAGATCATACCTTGATGGAACAATTTCTGGAACGGTTCTTTTGACTTCACAACACCACAATCATAAAGTACCTTATGCCAGAAGCGCGCATATAATAGGTGCAATACCGCATGTTCTGCACCACCGACATACAAATCAACCGGTAACCAGTGCTCCAGCAGCTTTGGATCCCCAATGGCTTTATCGTTTTTTGGATCAATATAGCGAATATAATACCAGCAGCTTCCAGCCCACTGTGGCATCGTATTGGTTTCTCTGGTTCCCTTAACACCATCAATCTCAACCGATAACCAGTCGGTACAATGTGCCAACGGACTTTCACCGGTATCGCTTGGTTTAAAGTTTGTCGTTGCCGGCAGTTCTAACGGCAGCTCATCCACATCTACAGTACGCATGGTTCCATCTTCCATATGAACGATCGGAATCGGTTCGCCCCAGTAACGCTGACGAGAGAACAACCAGTCTCTTAACTTGTAAGTAACCTTGGCTTCCCCAGCCTTGTTTTCTTCCAGCCACTGAATCATTTTCACAATGGCCTCTTCCTTGTTTAGACCATTCAGCCATTGGGAATTGATATGTACGCCATCTCCGGTAAAGGCTTCTTCTTCGATGTTTCCACCTTCCAGTACCGGAATGATCTCTATACCAAATTTCTTGGCAAATTCATAGTCGCGTGTATCATGTGCCGGAACCGCCATGATCGCACCGGTTCCATAACTGGCTAATACATAATCACTGATCCAGATTGGCACTTTTTTACCATTGACCGGATTGATCGCATACGCTCCGGTAAATACACCGGTCTTATCCTTGTTCAAATCTGTTCTTTCCAGATCGGATTTTGTCTGACATAGCTTTTGGTAGGCTTCAACGGCTTCCTTTTGTTCCGGAGTCGTAATATCGGATACAAACGGATGCTCCGGTGCCATAACACAATACGTAGCCCCAAACAAAGTATCACAACGCGTTGTAAAGACCGTAAATTCTTTATCATGGCCATCAATCTTAAAGATGACATTGGCCCCCTGCGATTTACCGATCCAGTTTCTCTGCATCTCTTTAGTGGAAGTCGGCCAATCCACTTCATCCAGATCTTTCAACAATCTTTCTGCATAGGCTGTAATCTTTAATACCCATTGACGCATCGGTTTACGGATGACCGGATAGCCACCTCTTTCACTTTTGCCGTCAATAACTTCTTCGTTGGCCAAAACCGTTTTTAACTCCGGACACCAGTTGACCGGAATTTCATCGACATATGCCAACCCTTTTTTATACAGCTGTGTAAAGATCCACTGTGTCCATTTGTAGTATGATGGATCAGCTGTACTGATTTCGCGATCCCAATCATAACTGAATCCCAAAGACTGAATCTGCTCTCTAAAATGATTGATGTTTTTCTTGGTAAATTCAGCCGGATGATGCCCTGTCTGTAAGGCAAACTGCTCTGCCGGAAGACCAAAGGCATCCCATCCCATCGGGTGCAGAACATTATACCCCTCCATACGTTTTTTACGGGCAATGATATCGGTTGCGGTATATCCCTCCGGATGTCCTACATGAAGACCATTTCCACTCGGATACGGAAACATATCCAGTACATAATATTTAGGCTTGGAAAAATCGGAAGTATCACAACGGAATGTCTTTTCTTCCAGCCATCGCTTTTGCCATTTCTTTTCAATGGACTGATGATCGTACATCTCTTTTCTCCTCCTTCAATAAAAAAACGCCCTCTTCTAAGGACGTTAAAAGACGCGGTACCACCTTAGTTCACAGAAACGATCTGTGCCCTCTTTTTTTCTTTATCGCAGAAACTACGGATAACATTACTTATCAGCTCCTTAGCGAGTTCAAAGATACGATCCACTGCTTTTCACCAGCCAGCAGCTCTCTAAACGACTTTCTCTTCTACTACTCTAATTCATCGCTTTTACGCTTTGAATCATATCATTATTTCATTTTGTAAGTCAACCTTCATTTCCGGTCTAGAAAACACTTCAAACAACTTTTTAAAATTTTTCGCTAAATTCAACTAAAAAGTTGATGATTCAACATG
>CABOGK010000037.1 GCA_902399855.1 Erysipelotrichaceae bacterium | reverse complement strand
CAATGAGAGGGGCGAAGATTAATTTCTTCCCTCTACTCTATTGAAATAGTTTTTAACCATCATCGAAAAACAGGAGGTGAAAGGAATGTTTATTGAACCGGAGAAATTGGCAGAATTGAAAAAAATGGATCTGTTATCTTACCTGCTTCATGCAGAACCGGATCGATTAAAAAAGATTTCCCGAAATACATTTTGTATTCGGGATCATGATAGTCTTCATATTTCTAATGGACTATGGCATTGGCAGTCTGTCGGTATTGGTGGAAGATCTGCATTGGATTTTTTTATCAAGGTGGATGGTTATTCTTTTAAAGAAGCGGTCAAACATCTGCAAAATCTTTCAAAAGATATTGTATGGGAGGATACAAAAGAGCATCCAAAACCAAAAGAGCGAAATCTTCTCTTTCCACAAAAAGATGAAAACAATTTTGAAGCTGTTGCCTATTTAAAAAGCCGGGGTATCGATGAAAAATTGATTCAAAATTGTATTCAAAAAGAGTTGATATTTCAATCTGTTTTTAAAAATATAGATACAGGACATGTGTATAAACAGGTTGCCTTTGTTGGGTTTGATCATCAAAAACCAATTCCAAAATATATAAATTTACGAGGGATTCATAACGATTATAAAGGCGATTCGTTTGGAAGTAATAAGGCATTTTCTTTTCTTTTACAGGCTAAAAATCCAACGAATATTGTTCATGTTTGTGAAGCATCCATTGATGTTTTATCCTATGCTTCTTTGATGAAGTTGTATCAAAAAGATTATGAAACAATTCATATTTTATCATTGGGCGGTGTGCAGATTCCACGAAACGATTCAAAGATTTCCTGTAAAACACCGATAGCGCTGGAACAGTTTTTAAGAGATTTTCCGGAAGTGAATTCCATCGTTTTGCATCTGGATAATGATCGAGCCGGACGCCTGGCAACAAAGACAATTCAACAAAACTTAACACAATATCATGTCAAGGATTCTCCTCCAAAGTATGGAAAAGATGTAAACGATGATCTGAAAACAAGATTAGGGATTGAAAAATATCCCCATAATCTCTATCCAAAAAGAATTCAAACACGGTGATTTTTTTGAGAAGGTCAAGAAAACAGATCATAACTTCAAAGAAGATACCAGGAGCGATACACTATCTTAGCAAGCAATGGATTCAGATAGCCTCACCCCACCCAGGGAATCCCTGGAACCCCAAATGAGTAAATCGATAAGAGCTTAAAGTTGCTAAAAATGACATTGGCGGATATATTTCATCAGCACAAAAAGGTTAATGTTAATCCATTGTTTCTCTTGATGATTATCAAGTGCTAAGATACAATATCTTAGTAAGGAGGAGGTATATTTATGGAACGAGAAACAGTAGTGGAATTAATGAAAGATGTATATACTTCTGCAGAAGCTGCTGAGTATTTGAATATTTCAATCCAAAGACTTAACCAGTTAGTTCATGATCAAAAAATTAATCCTGTAAAAATTAGTAAATCTATTCAATTGTTCTATAAAGGAGATTTAGATAAAAGAAAGATAGTTAATTACTCAACTAGTATAAAGTCGGAAAATAAAGTATCGGGATTTGACGTTGATAATAAATTTGTTAGAGAATCTATTTTATATTTTACCATTCAACAATATTTTAAAAACAGCGATAAAAAAACTCAAAAGTTCATTTCAGATATAACTGTAGCTTACGACTTTAATTTTGAATCTAAATTGGAAAATAACATACCTCTGTTAGCAAAATTATTAAATACAACGAAACGTGGTTTTTATGAAACATATGGTAGAGTAAAATCTAGTTTTTCTTCATTAGATAAAGATGTTATCTTATGTAAAAAAGGTGATAATATTTATCCAAAGTTATTAGCTAACACAGCAGAAGCGCCTTTATATTTATTTTTAAAAGGTGATATTACTTTATTAAATGAAAAATCGGTTTGTGTAGTTGGTAGTAGAAATGCGAATAGAATTTCAATGGAAAACACAGAACGAATTGTAAAATCATTAATTCATAGAAATATTGTAGTGAATGCGGGATTAGCTAGAGGAATAGATACAGCAACACATACTGCAGCTTTAAATAATAATGGTAAAACTATTGCTGTTATTGGAACTCCAATTAATCGTTATTATCCAAAGGAAAATAAAAATTTGCAGATTGAGATTGAAAATAATGGGCTGGTAATTTCACAATTTCCTCCATGTAATGAAATATTTAGATGGAATTTTCCTTTAAGAAATGCAACAATGAGTGGAATATCATTAGCTACTATTATCATGGAAGCGGGTGAAGGGAGTGGTGCACTAAAACAAGCTGATTATGCTTTAAAGCAAAAGAGAGATGTTTTAATTCCTCAGTCTGCAGTAAATAATGAAAGTATAGCTTGGCCTAAGAAGTATATTACCAGAGGAGCAAAAGTGTTTTCAACATTAAGAGACGCTTTAGAAATTCTCAACGATAATAAAACTTTAGAAAATTTATTTAATCAAGAAGATTTGGAAGAGGTAGAAAATGTGGAAATGGACGGAACCATCTAATATTAAAGTTATTCTATTGGATAAGGACAGTTTAAACGAGGAATATCTCACATATTAGTATAGAAACGATATTGATAATGTTAAAATCTTCTTAGTTAGCTCGGATAATAATTCAAGAAGTGAAAAGAATAATTCATTGAAATATGTTGATACTGTATCTTTGATTCATCAAATTATGGAGATATCAAATTGCGAATCTTCTCAAATTGTGGCTATTAGTAGTGATTCAATTTTTCTTAAAGAAATGATGCAAAACCATATAGGTACAGTTTATATAGGGAAACTAAAAAAGGATGCTCTAAAGTATGTTCCAGATTTTACATGTCAAGGATTAACAAGACTATCAAATATTTTAAAAAATAATCATGGTGGGTATGCTGCTGAAGTATATGTGAGTAATCCACGAAATAGAAGAAAGATATCTTTATTAAATTGTGATTCAAAGATTCAATTGGAAAATGGACAATATAATAATGTGTTTTTATATTTTGGAGGGCGATATTATCCTACTGAAAACACTTATTTTATTGATGATCCTTTATCAAGAGTAGTTATTGAATTTAAGAGATCATATGTATCTTATGTAGATGACTTTTTTAATAGTGCAGTTAGTTGGATTAGTACCAAAGAAAAAATTGATATTTTAACCTATGTGCCTAGGAAACCTTCAGAAGTGTTAAATAATTCATATGACCGATTTGCTCCTCTGAAATTGAAAAGTTGTATTAAAAAAGGTTTGGTATTGCAATGCATATTAAAATGTACAAAGGATTATTCACAAAAAGGTAGTAATTCTATAACTAGGTTTGAAAATGTAAAAGGAGCTTATGAACTTATAGATGCTTTTGATGTAACTAATAAAACTATTTTGATTTTAGATGATGTTTACAGTACAGGAGCAACTATGGATGAGATAGCAAGAGTATTATACAATCATCAAGCAAAGAAAGTTATTGCTGTTTTATTATCGGTAAATCAAATGATTAATAGTGTGTCAGTACAGTTTCAGCATATAACATGCCCTGGTTGTGGGCAAAAAATGGTTATTAAATTTAATCATAATACAGGACAGATGTTTTATGGATGTAAAAACTATAATACACATTTAGATAAGAAAACTTTAAACATTTCTGAAGGCTTAAATGAGTTAAAAATACTAAATAGATTAAAAAAAGAAACATTTTCAGATTTCAACGATAGATACTGATATTTTGTTTTGAATAGAGAATATATCTTGTTATGAAAATTAAAAAAGTAGTAATAATTGGAAATGGATTTGATTTAGCTCATGATTTGCCTACTAGTTATAAAGAATTTGCTCTAACATATAAGAACCACGACATCTTAAAAAAATTCGAACGTTTATCGAAAGAGATTGGAAGTGCTGAGAAACCGTCAACATGGTACTCCTTTGAAGAAGAAATCGAAAGAATCTCAAACGTACAGTTTTCTCGCACAATAATGGATGCACAATCAAGAGAAGATTATGCAAAAAGGACTCAAGAAATGGAAAATTGTAATCGATTATTTTTTCAATTATCAGATTTATTAATGGAATATTTAGATAATGTTTATTCAAATCATAAAATTTCTATTTTAAATAACGTTAAGCAAGAATTTTTGACTGGGGGCATGTATACTATCTCTTTTAATTATACGGATACAGTAAAACTATATACAAAAAGGTATGAATATATACATGGAAATATAAAAGATGATTCTAGTATAGTTTTGGGGTTTTTCGAATGATCAATATCCGGATGTTGCCTCAGGATCTTATATTTATTTTAATAAAGCTTTATTGCGCTGGAGATTGTCGTATATTAGATATTTAATTAGTCGTGGACACGGGAAAAATATTGATAAATATTTAAAGGAATTTAATCCACATTTGAATACTATGTATAGTGGAAAAGGAGGATGGGGATTTCCTAGTAAAATAAATGAAAAATGTGTTTATTATGACATTTCAAAAGCATCTGAAGTTTTGAAAGAGTATTTTTTAGAATGTGAAATGAGAAATAATGATTGTAATCATAAATTTAATGATGTTAGAGAATTAGTGATAATGGGTCACGGATTAGAAAGTGATAAATTATATTTTGAATTATTATCTAAAGAGATGCCACAACTTTATTCAGCTACTATATATACTTTTAAGGGAGAACAAGCAAAAGAACTTGTAAGGAAAGCAAAATATTTAAAAGAACAATTTAAAGTGAAGGAAATCATTTTAAAAGAATATTAAATATGAATGCATATATACACCTATTTTTAGTAAAAATCTGATTTAGCCTAAATTTTAATGTATTTAGTATATTTTGAAATGTATAGAGATATTCTGGTCTAAGCGATATTGAATCATCAATATCGCTTTCGTTTAGGCCAATTCACAGTTTTTATACATAGCCGTTTCTTAGTGAGACGGCTTTTTTCATGGAAAGGAGTGAAAAATCAGTGAGTCCCTATTTTTCTTTTTTACTGGGATGTTTGATTGGTATTTTGGTGACACTGCTCATCGAGATTGTGATCCAGGCCAATCGGGATACAGGGATCCAGATCGTGGAAAAACCACCGGAACTGTTTGGAACGGTACGACAAAAAGTCGGATGTGAATTTATATCCGATCTTCCCTATCACCCCAGATTAGTCAAAAAGGTCCTGCACCGAATGGATCTGGAAAAGTACACGATCCTGGATCTGCAGGATCTGTTCTGGTATGTGTTCAAAGTTCACCTGCATTCCAAAAAAGATATGATCGAGTTTTTAGAAAAGGAGGAATAATTCATGCGAAAGAGAAATATACAGATCATCGTTCGGTTAAACCGTAAAGAACAGGAACATCTTCAAACCTCGGTGAAACGATCCGGACTTAGTCAGGAAGCCTATCTTCGTCACCTGATTCGTGGAGCCGTTCCCAAAGAAGCACCACCGGCCGACTATTACGGGATGATGCGGGAACTTCATGCAATCGGCAACAATCTAAACCAAATCGCAAGAAAGGCTAACGCATTCCATATGGTAGATGCACCCGCCTATGATCAAATGGCAAGATCCCTGGAAAAAACGATTCGGGATATTACCAGGGCGGTGATCCTGCCGGATAAACGTTAATGGCAACGACCAAGCTATGGAAGATCAAAGGATGGATTGGAAAAGTTCTTCTCTATGCCGAGGATCCGAAAAAAACGGAAACACCCATTGTACTGGAGGAGCCCTCTGAATCCACAGACACACAGGCACTGGAGGATGTGATTCACTATGCCATGCGTTTGGAAAACACAGAAGACGCTATGCCACAGGATAGACTGGTTACCGGAATCAACTGTCTGCCTGAAACCGCACGGGATGAAATGCAAGCCGTCAAAATTCGCTTTGGAAAGAATGACGGTATCATGGCCTTTCACGGCTATCAGTCTTTTGCCGAGGGAGAAGTTACGTCGCATATGGCCCATGAGATCGGTATCCAACTGGCCAGTGAATTATGGGGAGATCATTTTCAGGTTCTGGTAGCTACCCATATCGATAAGCCGACCCATATCCACAATCACTTTGTGATCAATTCTGTCAGTTTTATCGACGGCTACCGGTACAATCACTGTCGGGCGTCTTATCAGGCTATGCGGGATACATCCGATCGCCTGTGCCTGGAATACGGTCTGTCTGTTGTTGAACCGAAAGGCTGGAATTCCACCAAGCCCTATGCACAGTGGCTGGCCGAGAAACAGGGACAGTCGAGCATTGACTTCATTCGTCAGGAGATCGATGAAGTAATTGCCGATTCCATGACCGATAAGCAGTTCTTCTACAAACTCAAACAGAAAGGGTACATGATCAAGATGGGAAAGGATATCACGGTGCGACCTCTATGGAGAGATCGCGGTATCAAACTGGAACGTCATTTTGGCAGTGCCTATTCCTATGAAGGGATCTGTCAGAGACTGATGGACAATCTATCGATATCGAAATCAAAACCGGAAACATCGATTCCGCATTTTAAATTGACCGCTCCCCTTTCAAGATATCGACGATATACAGGTTTATCGGCCCGTTTTCTGATTTATACCTGCCGTGTCCAGAATTCTGCACAGGCTAAACCTTTATCCGATGCCCAGATCGAATTCATCTATAAGGAAGATCTATACAAATTAAGACAAATCAGTCAGGAAGCCAGGCTGCTCTGTACGCATCATATCGAAACGTCAGAGCAGCTTTTTTCATTTCAGGACAAAGCACAAAGAATTCTGGAACGAAGACTGCAGGCCCGACGTCATCTTCGCTATCAGCTTCGGGCCAAACACAGATCACCGACGGAAAAAGAAACGATCCATGAACAGATCCAACATCTGAATGTGGACATTTACCGTCTGCGAAAGGAGGTGGAACTATGTGAAGATATTGCCCGGCGAAGTGAAGTGATCCATAAAAAACTGGAGATCACCTATCAAGAACAACAGAAACGAAAGGAAGTGAAACAAGATGAACACAGGAGGCGAAACCGCTGATCAGGTCATCCGCATGTCTTTAAACGGAGTGGAAGTCGCGGTCCGTATCAGTGGCAAGGCGGCCATCGAAATTGCGCAGATGCTTCATGCCGTCCTGAAGAACCAGCAGAAAACCAAGGGAAAGACAAGACTGGTCAATCTGCTCAAAACGGGAAAACCGCTGGAAGTGTTTACCCTACAGAATCAGGATCTCATGAGTTTCCAAAAAGAAGCGAAGAAATACGGAATTCTGTATTATGCGGTACGCAATCAAAGATCCAGTGCCGATGGTCTGATCGATATCATGGTCAAGAAAGAAGATGCACCCCGGATCAACCGGATCGTTGAACGATTCAAGCTGGCAGATGTATCCAAGAGTGCCCAGATCAAGACCGAGATCCAGAAGAAACAGGCACAGAAAGAAATACCGGAAAAAGAACACCCGGTCAAAGATGCCCGGATCCTGGAAGAAGAGGAAACAAAAACCAGACCTGTACAGAAGGAGGTTTCTTCTTCAAACCCCCAGGTGGCGAAGACGACAAAATCCCGTCCGTCCGAGCCCGTCTTCAGGCCATCCATCGAGGGTCATGTGACTAAAGCCAGTGTCCGTGAACAGCTGCATTCGATCGAACAGAAGATGCAAACACCAAAGGATGTGCCACAACCGTTGACAAAAACATCTGCCAAATCTACACAGAAGAGATCCAAAAAACAAAAAAAGAAGAAAGGAAAGGTACGATAAATGATGACATTTGATGAACTATTTGAAAGTGCGATCCAAAAGCGCGAGGAAGAAAAAGAAAACTTTATTCTGGAAAGTAAAGCGAATCGACAGAAATGTAAGGAACTGTCTGAACAAATGGCTGTAAAGGCCGGTCAGGATGGAAAGACCTTTCAACAGGTACTGGATATGATGGTCCACTTTCCCAAGCAGACTCCCAACAATGCTTTGCTCATCCTGGCCCAGAACCCACAGGCCACACAGATCGGAGACTGGAATTACTGGAAAGGCAAACATGCCTATATCAAAAAGGAAGCGGTACAGGATCCGATCCTGATCCTGGAACCCGGTCAGGAATATACACGACAGGATCACTCCAGGGGACGATACTACAATGCCCGAAAGGTCTATGATATTTCTCAGACCACGTCAAAACCGGAAACACCAACAGTCGAACCGGTATCGGTGGAAACCCTGATTCCGGTCATGGTCAAACATGCACCGGTACCCATCCAGCCTCTGGACAGTGAAGCCTTTGCACCCGGTGTTGGTGCGCTCTATGATCCGGTCAACGAGGTGATCCAGCTTCGAAAAGGAATGGATAACGGGGACACGATCTTTCAATGCCTGAGCGTGGAGATGTGCCATGCCACACTTTCACAGGGCAATCCGGAATATGATCGCCATGCCCACGGGATCCAGGCGATGGCTGCCTCCTATATGCTTTGTAAAAAGTATGGGATCGATACAAAGGCCTATGCTTTTGAACATGCCGACAGCATCTTCCCCGGTTTAGACGCTTCCCAGATCAAACAGGAACTGTACACGATCAAACAAACGGCGCAGAATCTTTCCTATTCCATGGATCGGGATCTGAAGCCGGCGAAAAAAAGAAAGGACGGTCGGAATATGAACGATAAACATCGTGGTTTATGACTGATGATTACCGTCGGGATCCTGCCGGTTGTCTGGCTGGCACTGCTGTCAGCACCGTATCTGTCACAGGGAGTTCTCTTTCATCTGGAGGAAGTAACACAGGCCCTGAATCATCCGTTTCATATCGATCTTGTGGAGAACAGTTTTCGAACCGTTCTCCTTTTTTTATTGACCTATGGTATCGGGATCCTGATCTATCTGTCGAACCGGAAGAACTATCGCCGTGGTGAGGAACATGGATCCGCCCAATGGGGTTCGATCCGTCAACTCCATAAAAAATATGCCGGTCCCAAACCATCGGCGGATAAGATCCTGACACAGAATGTGCGTATTTCGTATGACGGAAGAAAACATCGAAGAAATCTGTTGACTTTGATCTGCGGTGGATCTGGAGCCGGAAAGACCCGTTTTTTCGCACTGCCGAATCTGTTTCAGTGCAATACCAGTTTTGTGGCACTGGATCCCAAGGGAGAACTGGCCCGGAATATCGGAAATCTGTTGAAAGAACAGGACTATGAGGTCCGGGTGCTGGATTTGATCAATATGGATCGTTCACACTGTTACAACCCGTTTGCCTATTTAAAGAGCGACAACGATGTACAGAGGCTGGTGACCAACTTATTTAAAGCCACGACACCCAAAGGGAGTCAGTCCAACGATCCATTCTGGGATACGGCGGCCAGTATGCTTCTGATGGCATTGATCTTTTATCTGAAATACGAGGCACCGGAAGAAGAACAGAACTTTTCCATGGTCATGGAGATGCTTCGCTATGGAGAGGTGCATGAAGACGATGATTTTTATCAGTCACCCCTGGACATTTTATTCAACAAGCTGGAAATGAAAGATCCCAACCATATTGCCGTGAAGTATTACAAGGACTATCATTCCGGTTCGGCAAAGACCTTAAAGAGCATTCAGATCACCTTGGCAGCCCGACTGGAAAAGTTTAATCTGGACGCGGTCAATAAGCTGACCATCACCGATGAACTGGATCTGGCTTCGATCGGAGAGAAAAAGGTCGCTTTGTTTGCCATCATTCCGGATAATGATACGTCCTTTAACTTTCTGGTATCGATTCTCTATACCCAGCTTTTTCAACAGCTTTTTTGGCTGGCCGATCACAAATATCAGGGAAGACTGCCGGTGCATGTCCATTTCCTGATGGACGAGTTTGCCAATGTATCGTTACCTGATGACTTTGACAAGATCCTGTCGGTCATGCGAAGTCGTGAAATCAGTGTATCGATCATTCTTCAAAATCTGGCACAGTTAAAAGCCCTGTTTGAGAAACAGTGGGAATCCATCGTGGGTAACTGTGATGAATTTCTATATCTGGGCGGTAATGAACAGAGTACACATAAATATGTCAGTGATCTGCTGGGTAAGGCAACGATCGATACCAACACGTATGGAAAGAGTACCGGTCATTCCGGCAATTATTCAACCAATTATCAAAACACCGGACGAGAGTTGATGACACCGGATGAAGTGAGAATGCTGGACAATGACAAAGCGATCCTCTTTATACGAGGTGAACGGCCGATCCTGGATCAAAAATACGATATTACCGGACACCCCCGTTTTAAGGACAGTGCCCAGGGAAACGGACGTTTGTTCCTGCATGGAGAGATTTCGGAAAGCATCGGTGAGATTTGTCTGACGGATTCGATCCGTGCGGCAAAAGAAATAACAACACAGGAAGAATATGTTGTGTTGGATGCGGAGGAAATTGAAGAAATTCTTAGAGAGCAGAGAAAAGGAGGAAAATAAAATGTATCGAATGAGTAAGAAAATGAAAGGACTGCTGACAGGCTACAGCATCATGGTTTTGATGTTGAGTATGGGACTGCCGGTCTATGCGGCCGATGATCCACTGACTGTGGTGAACAATCTGTCCGATTTTATCTTTGGACTGGTTCGGGCCATCGGAATGATCCTGCTGGGATTTGGTGTGGTACAGATCGGCTTGTCTTTAAAAAGTCATGATCCAAGTTCACGGGCCAATGGTTTCATGACCCTGGCCGGAGGAATCGTGATCACCTTTGCCAAGGAGATTCTGACGATCATTACCGGAGGGTAGGATATGGAATCGGATAACTGGATCGTACAGAATCTTCAGAATGCCCTGGATACCTGGAATGATAAACTGGCGGAAATATGGCAGATCCTGACACAGTCGCCGGAGGAATTTAAAGGCGGCGGTATATGGGATATGATCGTAAAGATCCATGGGGCTTTGATGGCCATTGGATTGGCGCTCCTGGTTCTTTTCTTCGTGGCCGGCGTGATCAGGACATGTGGCTCTTTTGCGGATGTCAAACGTCCGGAACATGCCTTTAAGATCTTTATTCGTTTTGTACTGGCCAAAGCTGTGGTGACCTATGGACTGGAACTGATGATGGCTTTCTTTGATATTGCCCAGGGGATCGTATCAACGGTGATGGATACGGCCGGTTTGAATCAGATAAGTGAAACGGTATTACCGGAATCCATGGTCAAAACGATCGAATCAGTGGGTTTCTTTGACAGTATTCCGCTTTGGGCCGTGACCCTGATCGGAAGTCTGTTTATTACCATTCTCAGTTTTGTGATGATCATGAGCGTATATGGACGATTCTTCCGACTGTATCTGTACACGGCCATAGCACCGATCCCCTTATCCACGTTTGCGGGTGAACCGACACAAAGCGTAGGGACTAATTTCCTGCGCTCTTATGCCGGTGTCTGTCTGGAGGGTGCTATTGTGGTCCTGGCCTGTATCATATTCTCTCTGTTTGCGGGAAGTCCGCCGGTCGTTGATGAAACAGAAGCCGCTGTGACACAGGTATGGAGCTATGTAGGAGAACTGATCTTCAATATGCTGGTACTGGTAGGGCTGGTCAAGATGAGTGATCGTGTGGTCAAGGAAATGATGGGATTATAAATTTCAAAATATGGTACGATAAAGGGAGTCATGAAGGAGTAAAAATTATGTTGAAAATGATACCTTGTCCAGTCCATATTTTATTAGCAGTTATAGTAACATTATTCTTTTTAAGAGTCTGCAAAATCCCCAGAAGCGTGACAAAGGAAGCTATAGAAAAGAACTTCAAATTTTTTGATAAAACAGAAAGGCTTATATTATGCGCGGTTTTAATTGCGGTTCTATCTTCCTGTTCGCTAGTTGTGACGGGAAAAATAGAAAATATTGATAATGAATGGCTTAACAATTTATTAGTCTCCGCAGGAGGATTTGCCTTGCTTATAGACTATATTTTACAATTTGTAGCAAAACGTCTTTTTCCTGAAGAGTCAAAAACGGCACTGATTTTAGCATATATATTTTTGATTATTATGTGTATATTTAGAAATTATCAAGCATTTTATATGCTGTATGGAATGGCATTGATTAAAGAGTTTTTTCCATGTGAAGAACCTTTCAAAGATTTAAAAAAGAGAATACTAAATATCGCAATCAATGTGATAAAAATGAAAACCAGTATAATTTTTATTATTTATGTTTTTGGTATTACAACTTATTTTCAGCCCAATGACGTTTCATCAATTTTTATATATCTTGTCTGTCTATGTACGATCTTCATTTATGTCATTGATTTAAAAAAGATAATAGCTAAGATGGCTGTAAAATAGAGAAGGAGGATTTATCATGAATATCTGTGTTCCATATGACAAAGAATATACCGATTTATTAGGATTGGCAGTATATAGTTTTGAATATTATGAAGGTATGATAGTTGATGTGATATCGTATTATGAACCTGATTTTAGAACAGAATATTATAGAAGGAAGGCCATGGCGTCAAGTAAGTTAGCTGACAAATTTGAAACATGCAAAAAATATGATCAGTTAGAAAAATATATAGAAGATTTTTCTTCTTTGGTTGATCGGCGTAATCAATTATTTCATGCACACCCTGTCACTCATGATGGAAATCAAATATTAAATTATCAAGTAAATACAGATTGGGAAGTTTGTGATTTTCTTTGGACAAAAGATGAATTACAATCCTTTTTACTTACAATAAACCGGAATATAATGAGTCTTTCTGAATTTAAATCCAAGTTAATGAAGTGAACATTTTCAATTTCGTTTTAATGTAAAGATCCATCGAAGAACGGTCATGCCAATCAAAAAGTAAAGTCCTATTAAGACCAGGGATTCATGTTCCGGAACCCACCGGCTAAAAAAGGTACTGATCGTTGCGAGCAGCAGATAGATCAGTGGAAGTGTCAGCTTGCATTTCTGAGCGATCTTAAAGAGCAGATAGAATACCTGAACGAAAACAGTAATGATCAAAGAAACAAATGCAGTCATAAGAGAATCTCCTTTTCTGACTGTATCTTAACAAAACAATGGAATCGCCACAAATGTGCGATGGAAAGATTGGAGGAATTTTTTTGGAAATCAAAGTGAATAAGGAAATCCGTAATTATACGGAATCCATCTTTTTCGGACTGTCCATGCGACAGTTCTTTTTTTCGGTCTTAGCCTGTGCCTTTGCGGTACTGGTTTACTTTTTATTACAGCCTTACTTTGGACTGGAAACCCTGTCCTGGCTTTGTATCCTGGCGGCGGCTCCTTTTGCCGCATTGGGTTTTGTCACCTACAACGGTATGGTGGCCGAACAGATCGCCTGGGCTTATATCAAGACCAAGTTCTTAATCCCGTCAAGATTCCCGTTTGAAAGTGAGAATCTTTATTCTTTGTGCTGCAGAGATGGAATCGAAAAGGCACAGAAAGGAGCGCTTCAATGATCAGAACACTGCGCAGTATCTCAAAACAGGAAAAGGAAAAATTCAGGATCCCCCGATCCGTTCAACAGACGATCCCCATTGATACGATCTGGAAGGACGGGATCTTTAAAGTAGGAAAAAACAAATATTCCAAAACGTTTCAGTTTACCGATATCAATTATGCCACGGCATCCAAGGAAGATAAGAAAACTCTGTTTTTGGAGTATTCCGATCTGTTGAATTCCTTTGACAGTGGAGCTGTTACCAAGCTGACGGTATCTTTACGGCGTATCAACACGATCGATTTTGAAAAAGAGATCCTACTGCCCTATAACGGGGATAGGCTGGATGTCTATCGTAAAGAATATAATGACATGTTAAGGGAAAAGGCTCTGGGGACAAACGGCATGGTTCGGGAGATGTTTTTAACGATCTCTGTTTTCCGTAAAACAATCGAGGAAGCACGAACCTATTTTCGAAGAGTGGAAACCGAATTGTCTTCCCGTCTGGCCAGACTTGGCTCGAAATGCAGAACACTGGATGCGGTGGATAAACTCAGACTGCTCCATGATTTTTATCGGACCGGTGAAGAAACCGACTTTCATATCGATCTGAAGGATCTGATGCGAAAAGGTCATCATTTTAAGGATACGATCTGTCCGGATTCCTTTGAATTCAAGGATGATCATTTCAAAATGGGAGACCGGTATGGGCGTGTTCTTTTCTTGAAGGAATATGCCAGCTATATCAAGGACAGTATGATCATGGAATTGACAGACTGCAATCAGAATATGATGATGTCCATTGACATCATTCCGGTTCCCACCGATGAAGCGGTGCGGGAAGTGGAACGAAGATTACTGGGTGTGGAAAAGAACATCACAGACTGGACACGCAAACAAAATGCCAATAACAATTTTACAGCCGTCGTGCCCTATGATATGGAGCAGCAGCGTAAGGAAGCCAAGGAGTTTCTGGACGATCTGACAACCAGGGATCAGCGTATGATGTTTGGTCTTCTGACTTTTGTGTTGACCGCCGATTCGAAAAAAGAACTGGATGCACAGACCGAAGCCCTACAGGCAACGGCCAGAAAACACCTGTGTCAGTTATCAACCCTCAAGTTTCAACAGATGGATGGCTTAAATACCGTTCTGCCCATTGGTGTCTGTTATCTGAAATCACTTCGTACTCTGACCACCGAGTCACTGGCTGTTCTCAATCCTTTCCGGGTGCAGGAGATCCAGGATAAACACGGAATCTATTTTGGTGAGAATGCGATCTCGCATAATTTGATCCTGGTCAACAAAGAAAATCTTTTGAACCAGTCGGCTTTTGTCTTAGGGGTTCCCGGTTCCGGGAAATCGTTCAGTACAAAAGAACTGATCCTCTGTCTGGCCCTTGCCACCGAGGATGATATCCTGATCTGTGATCCGGAAAATGAGTATTCGGCCCTGATCAAACAAATGGGTGGCGAGGTCATTCATATTGCGGCCGGCAGTGAAGATCACATCAATGCGATGGATATGGTCGAAGGATATGGCGATGGGGGCAATCCAATCATCGATAAATCGGAGTTTGTTCTCTCTTTGTTTGAGCAGCTGGATCCCAACGGTATGGGAGCCAGACAGAAGTCGATCATCGACCGTTGTGTTTCTTTAGTCTATGAGGAATATCAGCTGGGAGGCAAACTGCCGACATTGGGCGTTCTACGGGAAAAGATGATCGAACAGCCGGAATCGGAAGCCAGAGAGCTGGCTCTGTCTCTGGAACTGTTTACCAACGGCTCTTTGAATGCCTTTGCCCATAAGACCAATGTCAATACCGGCAATCGAATGATCGTCTATGACATCATGGATCTGGGCAAGCAGCTAAAAACAATGGGACTTCTGGTGATCACGGATGCGATGATCAACCGTGTCACGGAAAACTGGAGAAAAGGCAAAAGAACGCATATCTTCCTGGACGAATTTCATGTCGTCTTTGAAAATGAATATTCAGGTGCCTTCTTCAACAGTGCCTGGCGAAGATTCCGTAAGAGAAATGCGTTCCCTACCGCACTGACACAGAACGTAGAATATCTGTTGGATTCTGTACTGGCCAGTATGATGTTATCGAACAGTGAATTTATCGTGATGTTGAACCAGGCGGCACAGGATCGTCAGAAACTGGCGACCTTGTTGAATATCTCCGATGAGCAGATGTCCTATATCACCAATGCCGATGCAGGATGCGGACTCATCAAGTATGGAAGTGCTCTGGTTCCTTTTGTGAATCAGTTCCCTAGAGATACCAAACTGTATCAGTTGATGACGACCAAACCGACAGACCGGATCTCTGTACAATAACTTTTTTTGGAGGACGCTTTTGTCCTCCTTTTTGTTTTATGGAAAGGATGTGAAATACATGGTACGAACGATCAAGACAAAAGAACACATACGTGATATCAAGGTACTGGACAAGGCTTCTATTGTGTCCGGCCATCTTCGTCAGGCCTCTTTTAAGACAAGGGAACAGATACAGGAATCGACCGAAAAGGAACCGCCAAATCAGTATGCCGTAAATCAGATATCGATCCAATCAAAACAGATGGCGAATATTCTAGTATCTAAGGGAAAACAGTCTATTAGTCAGTCTCTTATCTCAAAACGAACAAAAACTTTGGATAAAGAGAAGATAGAGACACTTTTACGGGAAAAGACACGATCCATTCGACAAAAGCAAAAGATTTGGAAACCGGAAAGTAAGATCAAGACGGTTGAATCAATAAATCCTTTACCGAGTGTTTTCTCCAGTCATAAGGCTCAACTTTTGTATCGTCAAAGAAAACTGGCCAAAGAGGCGAAGAAGAAATCTCAGCAAGGAATCGCTGCTTCCAAAAAGACCATTCAATACGGAAAGAAAGGAATCACAAAAGGAGCCGATCTATTAAAAAAAGGAGCAGATCTGATTCATCAGCTGTTTGTCACCCTGACTTCTGTGGCCGGCAGTGCTGCCGTTGTGATTGTTCTGGTGTGTGCTTTGATCGGAGGTATCTTTTTGAGCGGAACAAGCGTACAGGTATCGGGAATATCCCTGTCCGCAGAAGTATTACAATACACACCGATGATCCAGAAATATTGTGCACAATATGAGATCCCTGAGTTTGTCAATGCAGTGCAGGCCATCATGATGCAGGAATCCGGGGGAAAAGGCAACGATCCGATGCAGTGTTCAGAATGTCCCTACAATGAAAAATATCCAAATACACCCAATGGGATCACGGATCCGGAATATTCAGTAGAGATCGGTATCAAGTATTTTGCGGAATGTTTGAAACAGGCAAAGTGCACAGATCCTTTTGATACGGAAACATTGAGTCTGGCCTTTCAGGGATACAATTACGGGAATGGATATATAGGCTGGGCTATTTCAAATTTTGGAGGCTACACCCAGGCCAATGCTCTGATGTTCTCACAACAGATGCAGGCAAAATTGGGAACGACCGGTTATGGAGATCCGAAATATGTGCCCCATGTGATGCGATACTATTCCTATGGACTGATGAATGTAGGGGATGCCCCAAACTTCAACAATGAACAGGCCTGGGGGAACAACAATCCTTATTCCAGGCAAGGTTTATATGGGCAGTGTACCTGGTTTGCGTGGGGCCGATTCTATGAGATCTATGGCTGGGGTCCCAGCTGGACAGCCAATGGATGGGATTGGGTCAATATGCTTGTCACTTACAATAGTGATCAGTTTCGATTGTCGGCTATACCAGACGTTGGGGCCGTATTTTCAGGAATCGGACATAATCATGTAGGAATTGTTATCGCTTATGATGGCACAAATATCACGGTACAGGAAGGCAACCTGGATGGGCGCACCAATACATTTGAAGAAGCCAAGACAGACTGGCAGACTAAAGTATATACATTACAGTCATTGAATGCGGCTTATGGTGGTGTGGTGTTTGCGGTGAAGAAATAATTTTATGTAATGAGTAAATAAGTTTTAACAACATATGAAATGATAAATTTCATGATATAATAGATAAAAAAGAAATTAGATTCTTTATAATGGAATCAATATCTCAAAAAGGCAAGACTAATCAAGTGTTCAAAATCTTATTTTCAACAAGTTAAGATTATCAAAGAATATTATTTAAACATAATAATTGCAAACGCTTAACCTTCAATTTGTTGATATGACATAAATAGTGTCGAATCAGACAGTATTTTATAAGTACAGAGAAACGAGGTACTTATATGT
>CABOGK010000036.1 GCA_902399855.1 Erysipelotrichaceae bacterium | reverse complement strand
GGAAGGCGGAGCAGATCCTGGAAATCCTAGAGAAGAAATATGATACACTATTAGAAAAAGAGGAAGAGAAGGAGGTCAGAAAGATGTGTACGTTTAGTGAGGCGTTGATCGAGAAAAGCGAACTGAGAGGAAAGGCAAATAGTGTTCTACAATTGGTCAAAAATCATATTGCATCCAATATTGAGCAGGCAATGGATATGTTGTCAGTGGAACCATCTTCAAGAGAAGATATTATGAAGATTTTAGAACAGAAGCTGTAATGTGACTTTTTATAGATGCTGTTTCATCTAACTAAACCACACTTAACAAAGATAAAATTGTGTTTATCTATTGAATAGAACAAAGCTTAGGGAATCTATATGGGTAAACCCATAAATTCTTTGATGCATTTAGACTTGCAGGATGCAAGTCTTTTTATGTTAGGGATTTGTCAAATGTGATAGAATGATTCTATGGTTTTAGATACAAGTTATTTTGATATTTACAATGTTGTTTTGATAGGGCTTGCCTTATTGATTTTGTTCTTTGCGTATCGCAAAGGCTTTGTTCGTCAATTATTGGATGTCCTGACTTATTTTGGAAGCTTTATACTTGCGATATTGTTGAGTCCGATCATGGCACAGAGATTTCCTTTGTTGGGGCATATTTCTCATTCGGAGATCTTGGCGGCCTTAGATGCTTTGACGATGCATATCGCAAATATTGGCGTATGGTTTTTGTTGTTGTTTTTGGGTCTGCGCATTGTATATCGGATTTTGGTGATCTTATTTCACAAAAAGAAAAAGACGAAGCTTTCGCTCATCAATCATATGCTGGGGTTGGGCTTAGGCATCATCAAAGTCTTGTTGTTGGCGATGACACTATCTCTGGTTTTACGGTTTCCGTTGATTCAATATGGCGATGTATTTGTAGAACATTCTGTTTTATCGTTTACGCAACCGATGATGGAGCGTTTATTCACGTATTGGGAAGGATGAGAACATGCGAAAGGATTTAAGAGCTTATAGAAATGAATTGAATCAGGCAATTGATTTTGATCGTGTATTGGATCAATTTGCGGCTCATACCTCTTTTTCTTTGAGCCGATTACAAATTCAAAACGCCTTGCCGCTACAGGATCGGTATCAGATACAGGAACAGTTAGATTTGGTGCGTGAATCCATCGGATTGTTTCAATCGGGAAGTACACTATCCTTACACGGCTGTCATGATATAGAGCCTGCTGTCAAAAAAGCGGTACGGCAGATGGTCCTGACTCCTCAGGAACTGTTGGAAATTGCTTCTTTTTTAATGGCCTGTCAAAGAGTACAGAATACGCTTCGTGATGAATCGTATGAAAAGCTTGTCGCTTACAGTGAGACCATGCAGACTTGTAAGCCATTGATGACCAAGATTCAGGATTGTATTGATATGTCCGGCTCTGTCAAAGACGATGCTTCTGCTTTGTTGGTACAAAAGCATCAGCAATTAGTGCATGCCAGACAAGCATTGATTAGTCGTTCGCGCGATTTTGTTAAGAAAAACGCATCCAAACTGATGGAAGCTTTGACGACAACCATTGCCGGACGAACCTGTGTCCTTGTGAAGGCTGGTGAAAAGAATGCCTTTGGCGGTATGATCCACGGTCAGTCACAAAGTGGCCTTGCGTTCTATGTAGAGCCATCTTCTTTCGTTTCTTTGAATAATGAAGTGCAGCTGGCTTTATCGCAGATCGAAGAAGAAAAACATCGTATCTGTAAGGAACTCAGTCGGTTGACTGCTTCTTTTGAAGTGGCACTGTTATCGAACTTGGAGACTATGACGATTTTAGACTGCGCTTTTGCCAAAGCGCATTGGGCGATTGAAAAAGATGGCTGTGTTCCTTTGATCCAGACACAGGATCGTTCCATGACTTTAGAATATGCCAGACATCCATTGATCGATGTAAACAAGGTAGTTGCCAATACATACAAGCTTTCAAAAGATCAGCGCGTTTTGATGATCACCGGACCAAATATGGGTGGAAAGACAGTCACCTTAAAGACAATGGGGCTTTGTGTGGCGCTCAGTCATGCCGGCTTTCCGGTTTGTTGTCATCGTGCGGTTTTACCTTATTATCGTTCTGTCTGGTTTGATATCGGTGATCAACAGTCTATTGAAAACAATCTATCGACTTTTTCCAGTCATGTATCTTCTTTGGCGATGATCTGTTCAAAATGTGATCCGTTTTCCTTTATTCTATTGGATGAGATTGGCAATGGTACCGATCCGGCCGAAGGAAGTGCTTTGGCCATTGCGATTTTGGAATATCTGATTCAAAAAAAGGCAACGATCATTACAAGTACGCACTATAATGCCGTAAAATCGTATGGTAAGACGCATGAAAACATTCTTGTCTCCAGCATGCAGTTTGACAAAGAAAGCTTGATGCCGACTTATAAATACTTACCGGGTGTTTCCGGTGCCAGCTATGCGTTTTTCATTGCCCGGCAGTATCATCTGGATCCCTGGATCCTTGATCAGGCCAGGCAGATCAAAGAAAAGACTGAAGATTCTCGAAACAAGGAATTAGAAAAGCTGGAAAAGCTGCAAAACGAAGTGGTTTTAGAAAAAGAGCGTTTCGAAAAGTTGATTCGTGATGCTCATCAGCTACAAAAAGAAGCACAGGAAACCAAAGAGAAATTAGCGCATCGAAAAGAAGTGTTCGAAAAAGAGTATCAGCAGCGACTGGAAGAGCTTCTTATCAAAAAGGAACAAGAAGCGGATGCGTTAATTGAAAAGTTAAATAAAACTACCATGGTACGTCCTCATGAAAAAACACAGTTAATGCACGATCTGGAAGCTTTGCAGCCGGAAGTCAAAGAAAAAGAGGAAAATGATGCCTTTGTTGTCGGTGATTATGTGCAGATTCAGGATTTGAATTCGCATGGAGAAATCATAGAACTTCGTAAAAAAGAAGCGGTTGTTTTGACAAATGGCATGAAAATGAAAGTCAAAACCAATCGTTTAAAGAAGATGAAACGTCCAAGGTTTGAAAAGCCACAGCCAAAGGCGCACAGCGATAAGACTTTTATGCGCGTACCTTTGGAATTGAATATTATCGGGTGTCGCGTAGAAGAAGGGTTACGCAGCATGGATCATTATTTGGATCAATGTGTGGCCCATCACATCAAACAGGTTCGTATCATTCATGGAATGGGAACAGGAAAGCTTAGAAATGCCGTTTGGCAGGATTTGAAAAAACATCCAATGGTCAAAGAATATACCAGTGCCGGCCCCAGTGATGGAGGACTTGGCGCAACAATCATAACATTGAAATAACAGAAGGGAGGAATCTGATGGCTATATCCGAGCTTTTAAAAAATAAACTGGCTTTGTTGCCGGACAAACCTGGCTGTTACATCATGAAGGATAAAAAAGGGCGCATTCTGTATGTCGGTAAGGCAAAAGTATTGAAAAACAGAGTACGAAGCTATTTTCATGGTGTCCATGATAATAAGACAACACGGCTTGTATCCAAAATTTATGATTTTGAATTTATCGTAACCGGAAGTGAAAAGGAAGCTTTACTGTTGGAAATCAATTTGATCAAAAAGAATCATCCGCCGTTTAATATCATGTTCATGGATGATAAAAGTTATCCTTATATCGTTATGACCAGAGAAAAGTATTTTAGCGTTCGCATGACAAGGCAAGTCAAAAATAAGAAAGATGAATACTTTGGTCCATACCCCAGCGCTCAGTCTTGTTTTGATATCGTAAAACTGATCAACCGCTTGTTTCCGGTACGAAAATGTAAGACACTGCCAAAGACACCTTGCCTGTATTATCATATGCATCAATGTCTGGGACCTTGTTTTCAGGAAATTGATCTTGAGGAAAATGAAAGATATCGCAAACAGATTCGTAAGTTTCTTCAGGGAGATGCCAAGGAGATCATTGATAAAGTCAAAGCGGACATGGAAAAGGCTTCTTTAAATCTGGAGTTTGAAAAAGCACAGGAATATTATGAGATTCTGCAGTCCATTGATCATGTAATGGAAAAACAAACGATTGATTTTAAGGATCAGAAAGTACGGGATGTGTTTGGATTTTATGCCGATAAAGGATATATTTCTCTACAAGGCTTCTTTATTCGCAATGGAAAGCTTTTAGAAAGAACCCTGGCAATTCAGGAATTATATGAAGATGAAATGGATGCGTTTATCAGTTTTATCGTGCAATACTATCAAGATAATATGGTGCCATCGGAAATCTTGGTGCCGCAAGGTGTTCCAGTCGATCTTTTAGAGGATCTTTTACAAACACATGTGCGCATCCCAATTCGCGGAAATAAAAAAGCATTAGTGGACATGGTACAAAAAAATGCGAAAGAGGCACATGATCAAAAATTTGAACTGGCTTTGCGACGGGAACAGGAGCTGGAGCAGGCCAATCAGCGTTTGAGTGATTTGTTTCATAAAGACATCCACACGGTTGAGATCTTTGATAACTCGCATATTCAAGGGGCCTTCAATGTCAGTGCTCTAGTCGTTTATGAGGATGGTAAACCAGATAAAAGCCAGTATCGCCATTATAAACTGGATACGTATCGAAGTGATGTTGACAGCATGAAAGAAGTATTATATCGCCGCTATTTTCGGTTGTTGAGTGAAGATAAAGAATTTCCTGATTTATTGCTTGTGGATGGTGGTCGCCAACAAATTGAAGCGGCCAAAGAAATCAAGGAAGCCTTAGACTTGCCTTTAACGATTGCCGGTCTTGTCAAAGATGATAAGCATACGACAAGGGCTTTGATGGATGAATCGTTTCAGGAAATGGCACTGGATAAAAAAGAACCACTGTTTTTTCTTTTGACACGTATGCAGGATGAAGTGCATCGATATGTCATTACCTATCATAGAAAGCTTCGTGGGCAGGCCATGACGCGCTCGGCCCTGGATACGATCGAGGGGGTTGGTCCTAAACGTAAGAAGGAATTATTAAAGCACTTTAAAAGCATGAAGCAGATTCGTCAGGCATCTGTCGAACAATTGGAAGAGGTTTTGCCCAAAGCGGTGGCAAAGAGCGTATATGAGGCGTTTCATTCCGTAAATGATTCATGATATAATAGCCGAAGAGGTAAAGCTTGTGCAAAATAAAAAAACGAACATAGAAGCAAGAGTGATTCTGATCTTGATTTGTTTAGGCGTATTTTGCGGTTGTTTCTGGGTTATGAACCAAACCTATGATCCTTTGGCGCGCTATCCTTATGCGACCGATGAAAACCGCGATATACTTCTACAATATTTAGATAGTGAAGATATCGATTACATTATCTCCAATCAGATTCGACCGGAGGAATTTATTGAATTTATTGATGAAGAAGGCTTTAATATCCGCTATTGTCGTCTGTATTACACGGCAGCCAAGACGCAGGCACAATCCAATGCCTACATCGTCAATTTTGTGAACCGCTTCCGTCAACATTTTTCGGCAAATACGCTGAAAACCTTGTTGGAGCATTATTCGTATGTGGATCTGACGACCTTTTATGAAAACGAGGGGATTCGGCAGCAGCCTTTAAAGCTGGTAGCCGATCCCAGCCAGATGTTTGTGATTCTGAATGCGGATACCTCTGTTTATAAATATGCTCCGTTAAATCTGGTACAGACAGGCTCGCTGTCACTGCATGAAAATGTGGCCCAGGCCTGGGAACGGATGGAAAATGCGTATCAGTCGATGTTAGGGAGTGATGCATTTTTAGGACTGATCAAAGGTTATACGCCATATGATCAAGTCTTTACCGAATATACGACATTGAGTCAAACCAATCCGGAGCGTGTGGATCAGGTGTATCTACCGGCCGGGCAAAACGAGTTTCAACTGGGCTTTACCATTGGTTTACAGGGATACCAGGAATGGATCAATGGACTACTGGCACAGGAAACGGTCGATTATGCTGCATTAAAGGAAGGGCTGGAGGAAAGCCTGAAGGTCAAGATCAGCTGGTTGGAAGAGAATGCTTACCGATATGGCTTTGTGATTCGTTATCCGCAGGATAAGGAGTCTGTAACAGGGCATTTATATAATCCGTTTTTATTGCGCTATGTCGGCACAGAGAATGCCAGAGCCATGCAGGAAAACAATAAGGTCATGGAAGAGATGAAATTGAGTGAGGAATAAGACAGATGCAGATCGTAATAGTGAGTGATACGCATTCGCAAAATGAAATTTTGGAATGTCTGGAGAAAAAATATAAGGATGCCTATGCCTATATCCATTGTGGGGACTTGGAAGACGATCCGCGCTTTTATCCCAATTGGCTGATTGTCAAAGGCAATAACGATTACTATGGAAAATTTAGAGAAGATTTTCGAATTCGTGTAGGAAGTCATCGGATTTATGTGACACATTCTCATCGTTGTTCTTACTTGTATCGCGAACAAAATTTGGTTCGGCTGGCTAAGGAATACGGCTGCGATATCGTGTGCTATGGACATACGCATGTCTCCAAGATCAAACAGGTAGAAGATGTTCTTTTGATCAATCCAGGTTCAGCCAGACTACCTAGGGATGGAAAATCCCCAAGCTATGCCCTGTTAGAGATTGATGGCGATAAGGTTGAAGCTAAGATCATTTATCAGGAAGATTGGGATTTTTAAATAAAGGGGTAGGTTCACTTATACTTTCGTTGTATAATACGAACAAGTTGTTTAGGAGAGAAAAGATATGGATAGTGGAGTACTTTCGGTCGTTGTGACCTTGGTCCTGATCGGTTTTGGGATCTATGAGCTGTATAACGGAATCAAACAGTTGGTGATTCATCACAAAAATAAACAGGAATATATGGAAAACCATGCGAAGAAATATGAGTTTTTTGAGGAGTACAAGCTTTGGTTTGCCATCTATGTTTTAGTGGCTGTCGCAAGCTTTGCGGCTGCCTGTTATCAGATGTTTGCCAGAAATGACGGGATGTATGCGATTGGTTTCTGGGTGCTTTGTGCCTGCTGTATCAGCTTTGCACTGGATTGCCTTGTCAAAAGAAGAGCATGGTTTTATGAAGATGGTTTCTTCTATGAGAAAAAATATTATCGTTATCGCAGTGTCATCAATGTTTCAAAGACAAATAAACTGCGTCCGGGCTTCAATGTGAGCTTTTCGAAAGATCCTTCAATGGTCGTCACCCGCAAGATGGCTTTAAAGATCAAAGAAAAGATGCAGGAAGCAAAAGAAAATAAGAAGAAGAGGAAGTAAGTATGGCAAAACGAGACAATAATGTACGTAAAACGGCAGCACGAATCATCATGGATACGTTTATCAAACGAAAGGCGACATCACCGGAAAAAGCCATTCCGATCGAAGAATTTAAAGATGTAAAGTTATCAACTTCGGTCATTTCTTATACGATTGCCAATTTCATGGAAGATGAAGTCGTGTATAAAACCGGTGATGATCGGTATTACTTCTCACAGGAAAACTGGAAAAAGTTGGAAAAGAAAGTAACACGTGGCTATTGGGTCATGGTAGCTATTCCGGTTGTTTGTTTAGTGGCCGTTTTATTGTTGCGACACATCAATGATTTAATGGGACTATTTTGATTCATTGACACAAACATTATAATGTTATAATGTATCTGTGAAAGAGGTGAATAGGATGTATCCAATACAATTAAAACCCATCTATGATAAAACAATCTGGGCCAATGACAAATTAACAAGTCTTCGTCATATTGAGGAAGAAGGCTATGGTACATGCTGGGAGATCAGTGCCCATTCATATTGTACCAATGAAGTGATCAATGGAATCTATAAAGGAAAGACATTGATGGAGCTGATTCAGGAAAAACCAAAAGAAATGTTGGGAGAGGTGCCTTTTGAAAAGATGCTTCGACTGGCTTATCTGGATGCCAAAGAGGATCTTTCCATTCAGGTTCATCCATATAACAGCTATGCTCTGGAACATGAAAACGATTTAGGGAAAACAGAATCCTGGTATGTTTTGGATGCCAAACCGGGTGCAACCTTAGTGGCAGGTACGACAACCAGGGATAAAAGCATTATTCAAAAAGCCGTGGAGGAAGAAAATTTAGAGCCTTGTCTTCGTAAGGTAGATATCGAAGCCGGTGATTTTATCTTGATTCCTGCCGGGATGTTACATGCGTTAGGCGCCGGTATCTTTGCGATTGAGATCGGTACCAACTCCAATACAACGTATCGTTTTTATGATTATAACCGCGTAGATGCCAAAGGGAACAAAAGAGAATTACATTTAAAGAAAAGCTTTGATGTAGCTGATTTTTCGCTTCAATCACAAAAAATCAGTAATCCGTATATGGAAGGACAACACAAGATATTGGTGGATTGTGATGAATTCGTAGTGGAACTGTATGATGTCAAAGACACTTTGACTTTAGATACAGAGGGGAAAAAGTTTCATACCCTGACATTTGTACAAGGGGATGCAAAGATTCTTTATGGACAGAACAGCTTGTCGGTTAAGTACACAGAAAACGTGTTTATTCCCGCCAGCCTAGGGTCTTATACGATCCAGGGTCATGGAAGAGTTTTGGTGGCTTATTCAAAGATATAAATAAATACAATCATCATCATTAAATGCTTTGTAGTGGCTCTTTAAAATGAATTGAAAAATGTGATTTTATGTGATAATATTAGTTCGTTAAATAGAGCTGTGTAAGGGCTTTAAAAAGATGCCGATTCAGGCAGAAGGAGAAAATCATGAAATATGTAGTTATGGTTAGTCATGGTGAATTTGCACCGGGTCTTCATAGTGCCGTAAAGATGATGACAGGTGACAGAGACGACGTATTAAGCACTTCTTTAAAGGATGGAATGAGTGCTGATCAGTTTGCCGAAAACTTCCGTGAACTGGTATCCGGTTTCACCAGTGATGATGAAGTAATCTTGTTGGCTGATATCCTAAGTGGATCTCCATTTACAAATGCGTTAAGCGTATTGGATGAAAAAGGCTTATTGGCAAATACATTGGTAATTGCCGGTATGAATATGCCTTGTGCCATTTCTGCCGTATTGATGAAAGACAATATGGATAGAGATGCCTTGAAAGAAACCTTACTAAGCGAAGGTCGTGCCGGACTTTGTGAGTTCGTAACAGAGTCAAATGACGATGATGATGATCTATAAGAGGTCATATCATAAATTAAAGGAGGAATTATAATGATTAGTTTTGTTCGAGTGGATGATCGTATCATTCATGGTCAGATCGTTACACGCTGGTCTAAAGAGTACCCATGTGACGGAATCATTGCGGTTAATGACAAAGCCGCTACTACACCTGTTTTGAAACAGTCTTTCAAAGCAAGTACAGACAAAAAAGTATTTGTTTGGACAATGGAACACTTCCTGGAAAAAGCAGATGATGTTCTGAAGAGTTCTAAGAAGTATTTCCTGATCACAAAGAACCCTGTTGACATGAAGAAGATCCTTGTAGACCACGGATTTGTTCCAAGTGATGTAAAACAGGTTGTAATCGGTCCTTGTAATGACCGTCCAGGCGCTATCAAATTAGGATCAAACCAGTCTTTGATTCCAGAAGAAGCAGAAGCCTGTGAAGCTATGACAAATGCTGGATACGATGTATATTTCGCATTGTTAAGAGAAACAGCTATCGGATCATGGCCAAAATTCAGATCTAAATTCGGTTACTAATTGGGAGTAGTACTGAGTTAGATAAATAAAAAGGAGAGAAAGTATGACATTTTTTCAAGCAGCTTTAATTGGTATTATGAGCTGTACTGCAGCCAGTACCATTGCTTGTTTGGGAACAACCGTTGGTAACTATACATTGAACCGTCCATTGGTTGCATCCCTTATCGTTGGAATCATCCTTGGTGACGTTCAGGGATGTATTCTGGTTGGTATCCCAATGCAGATTATGTGGATCGCGCTGGTAACTCCAGGTGGAACTGTTGCATCTGACTTACGTGCCGTTTCTTACATTGGTATTCCATTGGCTTATGTTGGTGCCAAAGCAGCTGGAATGGAATTCGGCGGTGCAGACGCTCAAGGTCTTGCCGGTACGATTTCTGCCATGACGGGTGTTATCGGTATCACATTGTTCTACGGAACAGCTATGATGAACTTGATCTGGCAGCACATTGGTTGGGCACAGCTGGACAAAGGAAACATGGAAATCGTTGGTAAAGTAGACTGCTTATTCCCATTGATTTCTCACTTTGTATTGTCTTTCTTGCCATGTACATTATTGTGCTACTATGGTTCAGGTGCCGTTCAAGAATTGTTCTCATATCTGGATACAAGTGTATGGTACGTTAAGGCCTTATTAACAGTAGGTTCTGTATTGCCGGCTGTAGGTATCGCCATTTTGTTAAAATCAGTTATTTCCAAACCAACAGATCTGATTTTCTTCGTATTTGGTTTTGCATTGGCTGCTTCAATGGGTCTGACATTGTTAGCCGCTACAGCTGTTGGTGCTGTATTCGCATTGATCAACTACCAGTTAATGATGATGAAAGCCGGAGGCGTTGCAACTGCAGCTGCTTCTGATGACGATGATGAGGAGGATATTTAGTTATGAAAAAGATTTCAAAACAAACATTAAATAAATCCTTCTGGCGTTGGTGGTATGGAAACCTGACAGGTTTCTCTCAAGAACACATGCAGACATTTGGTTATATGTGGGCTATGCTTCCTATCATCAAAGAACTGTATGAAACTCGTGAAGAACAACAGGAAAAATTAACAACTTACTACCCATTCTTCAACACAGAACCTCAGATTGGTGCCATGGTTGTTGGTATCACTGCTGGTTTGGAAGAAGCTCGTGCTAATGGTGCCGAAGCTATCGATGATGAAATGATCAACGGTATCCGTGCCGGTCTGATGGGACCTTTGGCAGGTATCGGTGACTCACTGATCGTTGGTACTTATATTCCTATCTTATTAGGTATTGCTGTTGGTTTGGCAGAAGGTGGATCTGCTATTGGTCCTCTGTTCTATATCGTTGTATGGAACATCACTTCTACCTGGTTCCAGAAATTTGTTTATGACAAAGGTTATGAATTAGGTGGATCTGCTGTTGAACTTATCGTTGGTCAGCAAGCTACTGCATTCCGTGAATCTGTAATCGTTATGGGTCAGGTTATCGTTGGTGCTATGGCTGCCAGCTGGGTTAATGTATCATCAAGTGTACAGATTGCTACGAACTCTGAAGGTAAACCAGTTATGCTGATTGACCAGTTAAACGGTGCTTTCCCTAAGATTTTAACAATGGCCTTTGTTTTGTTGGCCTGGTTCTTAATGGCTAAGAAGAACATGTCTCCAATCAAAGTATTATTACTGTTCGTTGTTATCGCCATTGTTGGTAACATCATCGGTAGTGATATCTTGTTCGGATTCGGTTCTTTGATCGGATAAGCTATTCGAAAAGGACACTTTCAAGATCATCCCTTTCTCCCAAGAGGGATGATTTTGTTTATTGGTAAAGGAGCGCAGAATGAGAAAAAAAGAGCGAGAAGATTTAAAAAATGAGATTGCTTATAGAAATATGATGACAAAGAAATTAGGACGCTCAATGAAAATGTTCTTTTTTATCTTTCTATTATTTGCCGCTATTGCGATTTGGGGATTTTCAGGATTGCATGATAACTTTTTAACTGTCAGTGCTTCGGTACGCGATGTGTTAAAATGGATCGGCTTAGTTTTAGGAATTGTTTTCGGTGCATTGACACTGATGTATTTTTTAAGCTTTCAAAATTCAAAAAAATATACATTATCTTTGATCGATAAGCTCCAGAAAAAATAACTGGTGCTTTTTTTATGTTTAAAAAAGAAGACAGCCGTCTTCTTAGTCTTGTCTATTCTCTTTTGCCTTTTTCAATGAATCTAATAATAGAGATGGATCGATAAAAGTCTTTTCTTTTTCTTCTTCTATCTCATTGATTGAAGAATTATAAATATCGAAATAATCCTGATAAAGATCCAGGTTATCTTCAGCTGTGATCTTAGCACCGAATAATGCTTCCGGATGACTCGCAATCAATTCCGCGTTAATTGGCTTTGCCCCGGAGCTTGCCTGCCAGTCTCCCTCTGGTCCTACTAATCGATAGTCATTATTGATGTGATCATCGGCACGATCAGTATAGATGAATTTTTCCATCATCATAGGAATATACATTTCTTCCGGATACCAGGCCATCTTAAAGGTATTGGATACATACTCAAAGTGGACAACAAGTTTTTTTACCGTTTCATTGGACAACATAAACCATGGACTTCCAATCTGATAGGCATCTTCCACTTTTCTCTTTAAACCCAGTTTAGAAAATAAGACCGCATTTCCTCTTGTCAGTCCCCGAATAAATTTGCTGGTGGGGAAGGCTAAAAGGTTTGTGAACATGTAATAACGATCTGCCTTCTTTTTTAATTCCGGCGTTTCTTTTGATGCCACATAATAATAATCTTTACCGGGGTTCTTCTCTAAAAATTCAACAATTTCTTTTCGGCTCTTTAATGGCATCATACCATCGGTCAAATTGATAAAATAATCGAATTGATCGTATTCCAGAGCTTCCTTCATTTGTATGATCGTACCCCTTGCCAGTGATAAATCACCTTCCTGTGCAAATTCCTGTGTATGGGAAATATGAACTCTTGGATGATCAGCAAATACAAAAGCGACTTTATCTCTTAAATCATTGTCATTAATCATGATAAAGGCATGATCGTTTTGTTTGACAAGCTGGTTCAATGTCTCAATAACTTCATCATAGTCTCTTTCCGAATGAATCAAATAGGCTATTTTCATACTGTTTACCACCTTTTACAAAGGGTATTATATCATAAAATGAAAAGGTTCAAAGACAAACTCATTGACTTAAACATTATAATGTTATAATCTTTGTATAGGAGGAGTTTATGAAGATCACAGAAGCAAAATGGATAGAAGATTTCAAAGAGGGAAAGATTAACGGAGAAACGGTTGAAGTTTCCTATAAGACGTATGAACAGGCAAAATCATTTTATGCCAAAGAAGGTGCGTCTTTACCAGATAATACTTTGATGTACACGGTCTATACTTGTCATACAAGAAATGATCATACGCAAAATCTAAACTGGGGATTAACAGTTATGGAACCGGTTTGTGTAGCACAAGAATGTAATGTGACAAGAGGTCATTTTCATGAAGATGAGCAGTGTGATGAAATCTATGTTTGTCAAAAAGGAGAAGGACTTCTACTATTGATGGATGAAAAGGGACAATGTCATGCCGAAAAGATGAGGGAAGGAAGTATTCATCATATTGATGGTGCTTTTGCGCATCGACTTGTCAATACATCCGATTCCAAGCTGGAAGTCATGTGTTGTTGGCCAATCAATGCCGGACACGATTATAAACGTGTGGAAAATATGCCTTTTTCTGTTCGTGTATTTAAGGAAGATGGCAAAATAACGATAAAGGAGAATAATTAAGATGAGCTATTTAAATTTTGAATCAAAATATGACAAGTTTCCAAAAACGAAAATAAAAAATCATAAGGCCATTCGCGGCTACGATGCGATCTATGAGGAATTGTCTTCCAAGATCAAAGAGAATGATACATTGGTATTTGATTATTACCCAGGTGTTGATGAAGAAGAAGTGATGCAGCTGATTCATCGTTTTGATGCTTCTTGTTTGATTGCCAGCTATGATTTATTTAAGGAAGAAGCCGTCATTACAGAACAGATGAAATACCATCTAACAGAGGATCGTGTGTTCGGAAAGATGTATTACGGCGATTTTATAGATTTTATCGATGAAGATAAATTGAAGGAAGCTCAGGAAAAGGTTCAACAAGCCAACGGTTTGACCATCGTATATGGTGTAGGGGCCTCTTTAGTGACGACTGGTGATATTCTGGTGTATTTTGATATGGCTAGATGGGAAATCCAGCTGCGTTATCGAAAAGGGATGACCAATTATAAAACCAACAATCCGGATGAAGATATTTTACGTAAGTATAAAAGAGCTTATTTTATTGAATGGCGTATTGCGGATAAACATAAGGCAAGACTTTTTGAAAAATTCGATTATGTCATAGATACGAATAAACAGAATGATCCAAAGATGATTACCGGACAAGCATTCTGTGACAGTCTGGCACAATTGGCTACGAGACCGTTTAGAACCGTTCCTTATTTTGATCCAGGTGTATGGGGCGGACAATGGATGAAAGAAGTTTGTCATCTGGATAAGAAACAAAAGAATTTCGCATGGAGTTTTGATGGTGTACCGGAAGAAAACAGCATTCTTTTTGATTATGATGGTGTTGTCGTAGAACTGCCGTGTATGGATTTGGTGTTGTATCAGCCAAAGGCACTGTTAGGGGAACAGATTTATGCTCGGTTTGGGGCAGAATTCCCAATTCGTTTTGACTTTTTGGATACGATGGGTGGTCAAAATCTTTCTTTACAGGTACATCCGGTCACAGAATATATCAAAAAGAATTTTGGGATGACTTATACACAGGATGAAAGCTACTATATCTTAGATGCCGGTGAAGGCGCCTGCGTTTATCTGGGGTTAAAAGAAAACATCGATAAAGAACAGATGATCAAAGATCTGCGTAAAGCGCAAAAGGGAGAGATCGTATTCGATACCGAAAAATACATCAATAAATTTCCGGCAAAAAAACATGATCATTTCTTAATTCCGGCCGGTACTTGTCATTGTTCCGGAAACAATGCGATGGTCCTGGAAATCAGTGCTACACCTTATATCTTTACTTTCAAGCTTTGGGATTGGGAGCGTTTAGGATTGGATGGAAAACCACGCCCGGTTCATGTAGAGCATGGTAAAGAAGTTATTCAATGGTATCGTACAACTCCTTGGGTCAAAGAGAATCTGGTCAATGCGGTTTATGAAGTCAAAGAAGAAGCAAACGATTGTAAGGTGGAGCATACCGGCCTTCATGCCCTGGAATTTATTGAAACCAGACGTTATACAACGGATCATATTACAAATCATGATACACAGGGAACGGTTCATGTGTTAAACTTAATTGACGGTAAAGAGGCAATCGTGGAAAGTCCGGATCATGCCTTTGAACCATTTGTCGTGCATTATGCCGAAACCTTCATCATTCCGGCTCAGGTAGGAGCCTACACGATTCGACCTTATGGCGAAAGTGAGAATGAGGAAATCAAACTGATTAAAGCCTACGTACGTTAGGAGGAATCTTATGAATATTGACAGAGAGTCGCTTCCTCTCTATCTGCAAGTCAAGATGACACTAAAGGAAGAGATAGAAAATGGTAAATATCCTCGGGGCAGCTTAATTCCCGCCGAGCCTCAGCTGGAAAAGATCTTTCATGTCAGTCGAATTACGATTCGACAGGCTATTACCGAATTGGAAGCGGAAGGTTATGTCAAAAAAGCACGGGGAAGAGGGACTACCGTCACTTACAGCTCACGTATCAATGAAAGTGCCAATGCGATTCGCAGCTTCACAACTGAAATTTTGGAACGTAAGATGAAACCGGGGACATCATATGTCACGCTAAAAAAGATGAAACCATCTAAGAGCATTCAAGATATGTTGGAGTTGGAAGCTAAAGAAGATGTTTATCAGTTGATTCGTATTCGTACGGCCAACGATAAACCGATCGTTCTTTTTGAAACTTATATTCCAGGACATCTTGAATTATCGATGGATCCAAAAGCTTTTGAGGATTCAATGTATGATCAATTTGAAAAAGCGAATATTGGAAAACCGAGCGTGATCAAAGAAACATTTTCCAGTATGTTGGCCGATATGGCATTGTCCAAAGCTCTTCATATCAGCAAAGGAAGCCCGATTTTAAAGCGTATTCGTCTGTCGTTAAACGATCGTAACGAACCCATCGAATATACGATTTCTTATTACGATGGCCAAACATACGAGTATTCGATTGAATTACATCAAAGATAAAAAGGAAAAGAGAAATCAACTTTCTTCCGGTTGATTTCTCTTTTTAATGAGATAGGCTTCCACATCATGAAGTCTTTTCTTTAACTTTCTTTCCAGGATCATTTTCTTGAGTCCCTGAAATTCTAATTCTTTGTGGTTGGCATCAAAGTTAGATTCTATATAAGTCACTTCACATTTTTGATCATCGATCGGCTTCAACTTGTATTCGGTAGCACTGGAAACCGATGCCGATGAGTAGGTCGTTCGAATATGTTCCGGTTCTTTTAAATGTGTTACTTTGACCTTTGTCTTTTCCTGCTGCTTGCCTGTTGTCTTCATGTTTGTTTTATAGGATGTGCCTTCTTTGACTTCTTTGCCGGAGGCACTATCGGCCAACTCTAAATTGGCCTGAATGCTGGAAACGACAAAGTCATAGAATTCCTGAGCACTAACCTTTAGCGTTACTTGAATCTGCATAATAAACACTCCATTCCTAGTCAATATCATATCATGGTTCGACTTAGATTTCAGTATGTCATTTGATTTCAATGCGGGAATATGGTATAAATGAAGAAACTGGTTTTTATGTTCCTCCCAGTATAATAATAGGCGACAGACAGAAAATTTCTTTTTTTGTGTGGTTTTGTCTAGGGAGGCAAAACTTTTTTTATGCAAAGGAGAGATAGCTTGAAACGAAAAGTTATATTGGATTGTGATCCGGGAATTGATGATAGTTTGGCGATCATGTTGGCTTTATCCAGTTCAGAAATCGAAGTGATCGGCATTACGGTTGTTGCAGGAAATGCTCCGGTAGTGATGGGATATCAAAACGCCAAAAAAGTGCTTAAACATATGGGGCGTCTAGATATTCCTGTATATATAGGGGAAGAAAAGCCTTTGATCAAAGACTTTGTGAATGCTTTGGATACGCATGGCAGTGATGGTCTGGGAGAAAGCTTTTTACAACAGGTCATTGATCAACCACCTTTAAAAAGTGCTGTTGATTTTTTCCGGGAAAGCTTACACGAGCAGTCGGTTTCTGTGATCGCATTAGGGCCTTTGACCAATCTGGCTAAGCTGATTGAAGCTGATGTTTCTGCTTTTGCCAAGATCGAACAGCTTGTGTCGATGGGCGGCAGTTATAAAGCGCATGGTAACTGTTCGCCGGTTGCCGAATATAATTACTGGGAGGATCCGGAAGCAGCACACATCGTTTTTCAACAAATGAAGAAACTGCATAAGAAAATTCATATGGTTGGGCTGGATGTAACCAGAAAGATCGTTTTGACACCGACTTTGTTAGAGTATATTAAGAGGTTGGATGAAAAACAGGGTGAATTTATTTCCAAGATCACCAAGTTTTATTTTGATTTTCATTGGCATTGGGAACACATTATTGGCTGTGTGATCAATGATCCTTTAGCGGTAGCTTATTTCTTAAAGCCTGATCTTTGCCAAGGCTTTGAAGCTTATACAGATATTGAAACGCAGGGGATTGCCCGAGGACAAAGTATAGTCGATGCCTATGATTTCTACAAAGAAGAAAAGAATGTATATATTTTGACTAGTGTAGAGGTGAAAGAATTCTTTTATTTCTTTCTTGAGCGCATACTACATTTAAAACGAGAAGAGCTTTCGTATTTGGAAGAAATCTTTAAGGGAGAAACCGCATGAAAAAAACAAATTCAGTCTATAAAATTTGTTTGATTGCATTAGCGGTCGTGATCAATATCATAGGAGGAAATATCGCCCTTTGGCTTCACCTTCCTATTTATTTAGACAGCATGGGTACCATCTTGATAGCAATTTTATTAGGGCCGTTTTATGGAATGCTTCCTAACGTATTAAGCGGTTTTATCTTTGGTCTGACAACGGACATCTATTCTCTGTATTATGCACCGGTAGGGATCATGCTTGGATTTATGACCGGTATGATCGTAAAAGATCAAAAGAAGAGATCTATAGGTTCTCTTGCCCTGCAGGCTTTGTGGATCAGTATTCCGGTTTCTTTGTTAAGTGCCTGTATTACAGCGGCTTTGTTTGGCGGAATTACTTCATCCGGCTCTACAGTCCTTGTGCAACTATTGGCCAAAACACCATTAGGGTTGATGGGAAGCTGTTTTGTGGTACAGTTTGTAACAGATTATATAGATCGTTTGGTTAGTTTATGGCTTATGATGATGGTAATTCAAAAGCTTCCATTATCAATTCTTATGCGATTTCAGCAAAATAGGGTATAGCGAGCTTGAAAGGCTCGTTTTTATTAGATTTTATACAAATTTAAGGTTGTACTTTAAATTCGTATAAAATTGAGAGAAAGAATGATTGAGCGTATTTCTATGAGAATATGCAAAAAGATTTAGAAGCATCTGCACTAAGTGTGGGTAGAAATCATCTAAGCTCATAAGATAGTT
>CABOGK010000035.1:8069-20889 GCA_902399855.1 Erysipelotrichaceae bacterium | reverse complement strand
AAAGAGAGTGGAAAAAACCACCCTAAAAATTAAATACCCAATAAAATTTCTAAGGAAGGAGCCATTGCTTCTTTGTGTTCTCTGAAACTGTGTACCCCCAAAGCCAAATGGCCCATAAAAGAAGAAATTCGAATTAAAGTCCGAATTCTGCTGCGACTGCTGGTTATAGAAATAGGAAAAAGGATCCTGATACATGTTTCCATACGGATTGGATTGTTGTTGATAGGCCGTATTTCTATATTTTTCCGGATTGGTGATCTGATCATAAGCCGCATTGACTTCCTGCATCTTCTTTGCACATTCTTCATCGCCCGGATGCAGATCCGGATGGTATTTTTTTGCCAATTTACGATACGCTGATTTGATCTCATCCGGAGAGGCACTTCTGGATACGCCTAATACTTCATAAGGATCTCTCATAGTTCGGTAAACATCCTCCATCCTATATATACCCTGCTATTCTAACATTTTTGTCAAAAAAATCATTCAAAATTTGCATTTTCACATATTTTCATATAATTCTAACGCCTTCCATGTTATAGTGCGAATAGATCACCTTTAGTTTACAATTATAAAAGGTTTGACAAACAAGAACAGGAGAATAATATGCCATCATCCAAAAACTATTTGGAATATATCCTACAACAATTATCGAAACTTGATGAAATCACCTATCGAGCTATGATGAATGAATACATTCTTTACTATCAAGGCAAAATCATTGGTGGTATTTATGATGATCGCTTACTGGTTAAGCCTGTACCATCTGCCATAAAATATATGCCAAATGCACGATACGAATCCCCATACAAAGGCGCTAAAAAGATGCTGTTAGTAGATGAAGTCGATAATAAAGAATTTTTGATCTGCTTGTTTCAAGTCATGGTAGATGAATGCCCAATGCCAAAGAAAAGATAACACACTGATTCTTTATTTTTCTTGAAATTCATTAATTTGGTAAATAATTCACAAAGTAGTTGACAAAGAAACAGAGAAAGAATACGATAAGGATGTACAAAAAACTTCAGGGTCGGGTGAAATTCCCAATCGGCGGTACACTCCGCGAGCCTTCGGCACGAACCGGTGCAATTCCGGTAGCGACAGTTAAAGTCTGGATGGAAGAAGATTTTTTGAAATCCTTTTTTATCGTATATCCTGAGAGGTTTTTGTGACAAACCTCTTTTTCTTTTGAGGAAAGAGGTGCTGATGATAAGGAGGAATATATATGTCAGCACAATCATTTGTCAATTCGAAAACATCTCGTGTACAGTGGATTGCCAAGGTATCTATTTTGGCCGCCATTGCCTTCGTCTTGATGTTGTTCGAAATTCCATTGCCTTTCTTTCCACCTTTTTATAAGTTAGGCTTTGATGAAGTGGCCGTAATGATCAGCGGCTTTGCTTTAGGGCCTCTTGCCGGAGCTACGGTAGAAACCTTAAAAATTATTTTAAATCTTGTGTTTCAGGGAACCGATACAGCATTTGTCGGGGAGATTTCCAATCTTTTAATTGGTTTATCTTTGGTTTTACCAAGTGCCATTTATTATAAAAAACATAAGACGATGAAAGGAGCATTTATAGCAATGCTCATCGGTGTCATTTCCATGGGTATAATTGGATGTTTTGCCAATTATTTTATCGCACTACCAGCTTATTCTTATTTCTATGGTATGCCAATGGATGTGATCGTAAGCATGGGAAGCTCTATTCTGCCTTTAGTAAAAGATACCTTCACCTTTGTAGTGTTAATGACATTGCCGTTCAACCTTTTAAAAGGTGTAGTTGTGAGTTTGGTCGTAGGCATTTTATATAAAAGGATCTCACCTATTCTGCATCGTTAATATAGAGATCCGATGAAGTTCATGGATACGGAAAATTCGACTTCCGTATCTTTTTTTATAATCAATTCAAATAAAAAAAGTCCTTTTGACAAAGGACTCATTGACTCATGGCGGAGACTAAGGGATTCGAACCCTTGGTGGCGTTAACCACACAGCCTTTCCAAGACTGCACCTTAAGCCGCTCGGACAAGTCTCCAATGCCTACTTATAATACTAAGGTTTTAGAAACTTGTCAAATAATTCTTCATATCATTCTATGCTGACTTGTGAATTATTTACCAAACTATGATTCACTTTAATGTCATCTTCTGTTTTCTCTTTCGATAAAGCCGTTTTAAAATAAGCTCTGGTTTCATTGACTACGACCTTTCGCAATGCGATTAAACCGATCAAGTTAGGAAATGCCATACATCCATTCACAATATCCGCTAATGTAAATACAAAGTCCAAAGACATAAAAGGACCAATTCCAATTAAAACGATGAACAAAATTTTGTAAGGTAAGATTGCTTTTTCACCCAACAAGTATTGAATACATTTTTCGCCATAATAATTCCAGCCGATAATGGTAGTAAACGCAAAGAACAATAAACCGATATTTACAACATAGATTCCGATTTCACCAATAGGAAAACCATTCTGAAACGCTAATGTTGTCATGGCAGAACCTTCTACACCTAAAAGATAAGATTGCGTAATAATGATCGCAAAGCCGGTCATCGTGCAAACGCAGATCGTATCGATAAAGGTACCTGTCATCGATACTAATCCCTGTTCTACACAAGAATCTGTTTTGGCAGCAGCGGCCGCAATCGGCGCACTTCCAAGACCGGATTCATTACTGAAGATCCCCCGGCTGATTCCACTGCGCATAGCCATCTGCATGGTAATTCCCACACTTCCTCCAAACGCTGCAGAAGGTGTAAAAGCAGACTGCACCACTAAACCTAGTGTTGGAAGAATATCCTGATAATGCGTGATCATGATCAAAATAACGCTTACAATATAAGCTACGCTCATGAATGGAACAATGACTTCTGATACGGAAGCGATTCTTTTAATTCCCCCGATGGTAATAAAACCAACTGTAATCACCAAAAAGATCCCTGTGACAAAGGGTGGAATATGTAGTGTTAAACTGGCGGCATCAGATATGGAACGAACTTGTGTAAATGTTCCTATTCCTAATAGGGCAACCCCTACACCAAAAACCGCAAAACAACGTGCCAGTATCTTACCCAGTGTTTTATGTTTCAATCCTTTTTCCAGATAATACATCGGACCTCCGGACATCTGCCCTTTTTCATCGCGCTGGCGATATACAATGGCCAATAAACCTTCTGAATATTTAGTTGCCATTCCTAAAAATGCGGAGATCCACATCCAAAATAAAGCGCCCGGCCCACCGGCAATAATGGCGGTAGCCACACCTACGATATTTCCCGTTCCAATCGTTGAAGATAAGGCCGTACATAAAGCTTGAAAGCTGGATACGTCCCCTTCCTTTTGATCATCTTTTTTAAACATCAAACCAAACGCAAGCGGTAATCTGAAAAACTGTAATAAGCCTAACCGACATGTAAAATACAACCCGGTTCCCAACAATAGGAAAATCAAGGGTAATCCCCATATCCATTCATTGATCTGTGTTAATACGTTTGAAAGAGTTGCCATAAAAAAATCCTCCTTTATACCAAAAAGAGGAATTAGAAAATAGTAAAAACAATCCTAATCCCCTGTCCTTTTGCCTGAGAGTTTCACCCTTTCGGGCTTGCTCCTTCGGCGTCCATTTAAGGAACTCTCCAGAGGCTCGTCAGAATACTATCCTTTGACCTGAAATAATGAATTCTTCGGTGGTCTTTCGACTCTCTCTAGCATTCGTCATCCGAACTCTACCCTTGCATTGTAATCAAAAATGATGATGGATGCAAGATAAAGTTGTGTGTTTAACCTAGCTGTGTGATTATAATATCGCCAAGCTGAATACGAACAAAGAGATCTCCGTTTTCATCCGTATGTACACTTTGATACCATTGATTGCTTTCAAAATCTGTATCTTGATGCGAGGAAGACACAAATGCACAAAATAATAAGCCTAAAACAATACAACTGCAAGCACCTAAAACCAATACTTTTAACTTTGCCATACATGAACCTCCTTCAAGCGATAAAACAAATGTTCTTTTAACCAGTGACTAAAAGACATGGTTGCCTTGATAAAGTAGCGAGAAGCATAAATCGTAAACAAACCTAATAAGATAGAAAGTCCGGCCGCAATCAAACCAACACCGAGCTGTAATAGACCTGTCATAAAACTGGAAACCATCAAAAATGGAGATCCGATCAAGCTGATGATACAAAGAATCAGGCTGGCAACCATAATAGCCGCTGACAATACAGGGATAAGCCAAATCATGATATATCCTGTCAAAATCAGTAATATGCCAGTACAGATCAAAGCAAGCAACGCCAACAACAAACATGCCCATAAAGGACTGCCCAGGACGATCAAAACAATGATCAACACTTTCATTGGATTAGAAAGTTTCTTTTCCTTAGATGGCTGTGCAGATAAAATCTGTTCGGCTAACATTCCTACATCCCCTAAGTCTTGCACTGCTTCTTGTTCACTCATGCCTTCTTCCATACGATCATCGACCATCTCTGCATAATAAGCCAACATCTTCTGTCTTTCCTGACGTGGCAGACTTTTTAATAAGCGCTCTAAATGATCTAAAAATTCATGCTTATTCATGTTCCATCTCTCCTTTGATATATTCATAAATGGATTGAATCTCTTTCCATTCTCCCAGGAAACATCGAATCGACTCCATTCCCTTATCTGTGATTCTGTAGTATTTCCGTAACCGATTTTTATGTTGTTCTGTATAAGTAATTACACATCCACTGACTTCCAGGCGTTTTAAGATCGGATATAAAGTGGATTCCGATATTTCAATATAACGCGATACATCCTTAACGATTTGATATCCATAGGAATCTTTATTCTTTAAGGAAGCCAAAACACAAAATTCCAAAAAACCTTTTTTTAATTGTGCATCCATCTTATACCTCCTTACACATAATACTATATATTGCATAGTATAATGTGTCAAATAGTATTTTATGATTAGTCCTATTTACATAAAAAAATACCGAGCGTTTATCCCGGTATTTTTACTCTATCATTCAATCACAACTCTAATTGCTTGTAGAAGATGGTAAGAATGGACGAATTGAATCCGCAAAATTATGTAGGTTACGGGTTTGGATCAATACTGTACCATTGCCATGAAATTTATTGACTAGACCTTCACCCGTTTTAAATCCGAAGGTTCCCGAGGCTACATGAATATCATATTGCAGATTAGCATCCCATGCCACAACATGCTCATTATCAATCGTAATCGGATGGTCATCAGTAATATTTAAGGCTAATAAATCCCCAAAAGCCGACACTAAAATGTCGCCTTCACCCTGTGTTTCCATCACAAATAATCCACCGGTTCCCGCAAAGACAGCTTTACCTAAATCTTGTTTTTTCATCAGATATTCAACACTTTGATCACAGGCCAAAAATACACCGGTATTTAAACGATATTGTTTATTTCCCTCTACACTTAAACAATGGATCTTACCAGGAATGGGAGGAGCAATGCCAATAAAGCCATCGTCCGCTGTACCCGTTGCCATCGTAATAAACATGCTTTCTCCACTTGTCATACTGCGGCCAATAGCGCCTAAAACACCGCCAATACCTTTCTTTCCACTGTTCATTTTACCTTCCAATTCTACATTAGAAATATAGACCATGGAACCACGTTCTACCTTAATTGTTTCACCCCTTTTGAGTGATGCCTGCACGATTGGGCAATCTGAATCGCCAAAGATACTGTAATTCATATGCAATCCTCCTAAATATTTAACTTATCTTTATTGTATCGAACCTTCTTTGACTTTAAAAGCAAATTCGTTTTATTTTAAAGTGGGTGTTGTTATAATGAGGATAAAGAAAGAGGGTGAATCCATTGAAAAAAATACTCTTTATTGTTGGTTCCTTACGCAAAAATGGTTTTAATGAACAGCTGGCAAAAAAAACAGAGGAACTAATCGGAGATGATGCTCAAGTCGAATATTTAGACTGGTCTAAAGTTCCTTTCTTTAATCAGGATTTGGAAGCCAATCTTCCTGTTGAAGTGCAAGAAGTCAAAGATAAAGTTCGTGAAAGCGATGCACTATGGATCTTTACACCAGAATACAATCACCAGATTCCCGGCCCTTTAAAGAATCTGTTAGACTGGCTATCCAGAGGTGCTCCCAGCGTTCTGAAGGATAAAAAAGTCACCTTTGCCGCAGCCGGTGGAGGAAGCGGTGGTGCCAGTGTCAGAGATTTTATGATGTTGTTGTTGAATCAAATGATGATGGACACAATGAGTATGCCAAATACAGGTATTCAAATTCCAATGACTGCTTTCCAAACAGGTCAATTGGAGATTGAAAGTTATCCACTGAATCAATTAAAACGACAAGTTAAAGCATTCTTAGATTATATTGCATAACATAGAGAGGCAAGGAAAACCTTGTCTCTCTATTCTTTAAAAAAAATTTGAAACTTCCCCAGAATTATGATACTATATACAGGCACTTAGGGGTATAGTTCAATGGTAGAATAACGGTCTCCAAAACCGCTGATGTGGGTTCAACTCCTGCTACCCCTGCCAGTTAGAACATAAAGGTGTCAGATATGCTTTATATAAAGTATGTTAGACACCTTTTATTTTTATCGATTCTTTCCTGGCGACTTTTTTCACAAACTTTTTATTTTAAATTGTATTTTCAATCATTTTTCTTAGTTGGTTACTTGTATTCAGTAATCAGAATTATGTTAACGTTAAGCGTTAAAAATAGTATTAATTGCTCCATTTTATAGGAATAATCACACCTATTACTTTGTGAGCTGTATATTTCTCTGGATACAAAGATGCCCAAATCCATTAAGCATCAAAGCTACAGAAGCCAACATCGTATTGGCAATCCTGCACCAAAAACATCCTATAATCGACTCAATAAAAAGGGAGATCAAAGTGTCTACACTCTATCTCCCTTTTCAACTTCTCAGATGTTTTAAGATGTCGTTTTATGCAAATAAAGGAATCAATTGTTTTGCGTTGACGTCCACTAATCCCAGATCGGACATTTTGACATTTGGAATGACCGGTAAAGCTAAGGTGACAATGCGCAATAAAGGATTTTCCATTTCCGTGAGTCCTAAAATACGATTGGCTTCCTTCATTTTTTGATTGTCTTTTGCCAATTCTTCCGCCGGCTTTAATGACATTAACCCGGCCAGTGGTAATTCAAGCACGTATAATAATTCATTTTCTTTGACAGCGCTCATTCCACCACCACATCGAATCAAAGCATTTGCTGCCAGCAAAGCATTTTCCGGTGTATCATAAACGACGGTTAAATTATGACAATCATGACTGACGGTTGAAGCTAAAGCACCTGTCGTTGTACCAAATCCTTTTACAATGCCTAATCCAATGGTATCATGCCCCTTATGGCGATTGATGACCGCCACATATTTTAGACTGGTATCCTGAAGCTGCACCACTCCGTCTTTGACCGGCAACTCTATGGTCTCCAATAAAGTGCTGGACAACTTTAAATCTTTATAGACCATCACATTCACTTTACAAGTTCCGTTGTCAATCGGTGCCTGGATCGTAAAGTCCTGAATCGTTAAAGGTTTGACAACCACTGTATTTTCTTTTTCAAAAGGATACGTCTTTTCTTCTACTGGAACTTCCAGCTTTCCATCTTTGGCAACCAGCTGTCCACCGAAGAATACATGGCTGGGCTTTAATTCCGTTAAATCATCCACTAAAAGCATATCGGCGACATATCCCGGCGCAATCGCGCCTAAATTTTCTATATTAATTTCTCTTGCGGTGTTAAAAGTAGCGCTCTTTATGGCCAGAACCGGATCCATCCCATAGGCAATGGCACATCGGACTACATCGTTCATATGCCCCTTATGTAAGATATCATCGGCTTCTCTATCATCCGTACACAGGCAGAGATGATCAAAAAAACGTACGTCCTTGATGCCCTTCCATATATCTTCAATATTTTTAGTGATGGAAGACTCTCTGGCATCGACAAACATTCCATCTCTTAACTTTTCCAGTCCTTCCTGTCCGGTACGAGATTCATGACAAGTTTTAGGACCGCCACACAAATAAGCCGATAACATTCTTCCACTTAAATATGGTGCATGTCCCTGCAGGTAGTATCCCTTTTTATCCATGGCATCGATAATGTCCATCATGCGATCTTCACCATGGATCACAGCCAAAAAGTCCATCACTTCCGCAAGCCCGACAGCACGATCCAGTTCTGCCAATTCGGCAATATCCTCCGCAAAAAAACTGGCACCGGCATTTTCCAGACCGGGAACCGAGGGGACACAACTTGGGATATCGATCAACTGGCGCATCGGCAAGCCCTCACTTGCCTCATGCATATAGTATACCCCTCTTTTTCCAACCACATTGGCAATTTCATGCGGATCGGTAATAACAGTCGTTGTTCCATGTGGAATCACGCATCGGGCAAAATTTCTTGGCGTCATCATTGAACTTTCAATATGTTCATGCGCGTCGATCAGCCCCGGAATCATGTATTTTCCTTTTGCATCCAATACTTCTTTAGCCTTATCCAGATCTTTTGTCAAATCTTGATATTCCACGTGGGCAATCATCCCTTCGTACACAAAGACATTGGCCGGATAGATCTCTCCGGTAATGACATTCACTAATTTTACATTTTGAATACAAAGATCACTGGGAATTTCACCCAAAGCCGCTTTTAATAAATTTCTCTTATTTTTAGGTTGTATTTTCATGGCTCCTCCAATTCCTGCACTCTAAATTTGTATCTATGCTTACTTCTTTTTTGCCTTTACTAGAAAATAAAATAACAAACAAGGGGAATACATAAAATATATAAGAAAGGATGTACCTCTTTATAATGCCCTGTCAATGTTTTGATCAAAACATGCGCGATAATTCCACTGGAAATACCACCGGCAATCGATCCGGTAAAGATGGTAAACATGATCATCGCAAAAGGTCCAAAAGCTTCGGTAAAATCAGAAAAATCAATATTTTTTATACCTTGCACCATTAAAAATCCGACAAAGATCAAAGCGGGTCCGGTTGCCGCATTGGGAATCATCAGTACAAGTGGTGAGAACAGAACCATGGCAAAAAAGATAAGAGCCGTAATTACACTGGCAAAGCCGGTTCGCCCTCCAGCTTCGACACCGGCACTGGATTCCACAAAGGTTGTAATGACTGTATTTCCCGTGCAGGCGCCCACACAAGTACCAATCGCATCAACCAAAAATGGTTTTTGAATGTCCGGGAAGTTTCCCTTTTCATCCAACATACCGGCTTTGGCACCTACACCCAGGATCGTACCTAAAGTGGAGAAAAAGTCACCACAGAATGCCGTAAAAATCAAAGGAACGGCTGACCAGGTAAGAACGGATTTCCAATCAAACTGGAAAACGACATTTGAAAGGCCTTCAAACGAAGGAACCTTAAATAAAGATTCAGGAACCGTTGTCACGCCAAGTGGAATTCCAAGGACCGTCACAACCAAAATACCGATCAAAATGGCTCCTGTCACTTTTTTAGCCGTCAGCACGGCAATAATGATCAAGCCCAAAAGCGCCAGATAGACTGAAGGCTGGGTAAAGTCACCGCGTGATATACCGTTGACAAAAGTACCGATACCACTGTTTTTAAAGCCCAGGTATGCGACATAAAAACCAATGGCTGTACCAATCGCAATCTTTAAATTGCTTGGAATCGTTTTTACGATCAGATCACGTATTCCAAACAGGGTCAGCAGTAAAAAGATTGATCCGGAAATCAATGTCATTGACATGATACCGCCAAAAGAAATTTCCCCATTGACAAGCATTCCACCAAATAAAGCATTACTTCCCATGCCTGTAGCCAGAGCAAAAGGCAAATTGGCATAACAAGCCATCAATAATGTAATCAAACCACTGACCACAGCACAAGTAACCACAATGGCTTCCTTGGTAATCAAGATTCCGTTTACATCAATTAGACTCGGCGCATTGCCAACCATTAATGCCGGCTGTACAACAAGGATGTATGCCATTGTCATAAAAGTAGTAATTCCGGCAATCATTTCCGTTTTTAAGTTTGAATGTCGTTCATCAATCTTAAAAAAACGTTTCAAAGTATCTTTCATCGTTCCCTCCAAACACTTGTAAGTATTCGAATCACTGCCCTAATCTTTGAAGCATCTGTGCCAGGACAAGTGTCCCTTGTGCACAAGAAATTGGAGATGTGTACTCTTCCTTCCGATGTGAATATCCTTTGTGGCTTTCGACAAAGATCATTCCAATGGGACAGTGTTCATAAAAATTCATGGCATCGTGACCAGCACCACTCATCAATGACATAAAACTAAGATCATTAGACTGGCAAACTTCTTTGATCTGCTCCTGAATGGACTGTGAACAGGGCGCACAGTTTAAAGATTGCTCATGTTCCAAGGTACTTTGAAAGGGAATCTGGTTTAAAAATGCCTTTACATCGTCTATGATACAATCAATATTTGCAGGATCTATGCTTCGTACATCCAATGAAAGCATCACATGATCACAAATAATATTACATGCACCGGGACTTGTTTCCAGCTTTCCTACGGTTGCCACACAATCCTTAAGCATGGACGCCTTTTTCTGAATTCGTAAGACCAGTTCACAAGCCGGTATCATGGGATCCATACGGCCCTTCATCGGTGTGGCTCCGGCATGTCCGCTTTCCCCGTAAATAGTAATAGTATACCGGGATAGACCGGCGATTCCTGTAACAATACCGATTTGTTTGTGTTTTTGTTCCAATACCTTTCCCTGTTCGATATGAAGTTCGATCATAGCCAAAAAATCCGTTTTTTGACATTGCTTATACAGTGAAGGTTCTAACTGAAAATCAACCATGGCCTGTTGTAAAGAGATTCCTTTTTCATCCTTACTTAATAAATCTTCATCCGATACAAGACCATTGATAGCTTTGCTGCCGATCATTCCATATCCAAAGCGATTTCCTTCCTCATCCTTAAAACCGATACAGTAAATAGGACGATTGGGTTTATAACCACTTTCTTTTAAAACGGTTACGGCTTCAATGGCTCCCAAAATTCCCAAGCAGCCATCAAACATACCTCCCTGGATCACACTATCATAATGTGAGCCTGTTACAACGGGCTTTCCTGTCATTGTCTGATCCATCCACTTGCCGATCACATTGCCGACAGGATCGATTTCCACAGATAAACCAGCTTGTTGCATATACGTCCGAATTAAATCTTGTGCTTCTTGATCTTGTTTGGTAAAAGGCAGCCTTGTAATACTTCCATCTGGATTGCGTCCAATAGCAGCCAGAGTCTGAAGATGTTCCCATAAACGATCCTGGTTCACTTTCATATAAAAACCTCCTGATACTATTGTAAAAGATATGAAATAATTTTCAATGAAACCGGTCAAAAAAATATTTGAAAACTTGACATCCATAAAAAGAACGAAAACACCGATTTCCTTTTTCATTTTGTAATGGTATTTGTCCAAAACAACAAACTTTGAAGGAATAAAACTGATATAGCCTTGATTGGATGATTTAGACCACATTTAACGTCAAAAGAAAATTTAAAAAAGCTTGTCATTTGCAAATAGGCGATGAAATTAGGGAATCACGATATAATTTAGGAACTTGTAGAAAGGAAGCTCTTAAAGAGTTTCAGGAGATGAATAATCATTAAGAGGACTTGGCGGTTCTGGTTTATCATGAATGATCCTAAAGATAAATATGACAAGGTATTAAAATTTATCCGAATGGCTATAAATTCACCAAAAAGATTGAAATTTAGAGATGCTTTATCAAAATCAATAGAGTAGAGGAAAGAAATTAATCTTCGCCCTCTCATTGCACCGTACGTACGGGTCTCGTATACGGCGCTACATTTATATGTTGATGTACAACTTATCTTAGATAGTATGTCAGAGGATTGACCAATCCCGGTCGGTCCTCTTTTCCAATTGCCAGCACTTCTGGGTTGAGAAGAAAATTGGCTACTCTCATCCCTGTCTGTCGATATAACCCAAGCCGTGTGTTCGCCACCGAATAAATCTGCTCATCTGAAAAGTGATAAGGTAATACCTTATTTAGCTTCTGTAGATTTATATAGATACGTTTTGGTTTCTTCCACTGTTTGAACAGAATGACACGTATCTTATGTCTTAACCACTGTCCAAATTCATCAATGAACCCTTTCATCTTGCCAATCCGGAAATAGTTTATCCATCCTCTCACGATTTGGTTGATTCGAGTAAACGTTCTCGCATTGGTCTGTGCCATACACCTTTTTCGTATGAGTTCCCTACGGCATTTGTCATATAGGCTTCTCTTACTTTTGTTTGATGGCTTGCACTCCGATTTGGAAGAACCTTTCCAATAGGTAAATCCTAAAAAGTTACTGTTTGTTGGCCTGACCACCTTTGTTTTCGTGGCACTGACCTTCAGAAACAGCTTCCTTTCCAACCAGGATGTAACCGACTTCATGTCTCTGTTGGCTGCCATTTCACTTTTAACGAAGATATTACTGGCATCCGCATACCGTACAAAGTGTAAACCTCTGCTTTCCAATTCCTTGTCAAACCTATCAAGATAGATATTCGAAAGAATGGGACTCAGCGGTCCGCCTTGTGGCATACCTATTGTATTTGATTTAACGACCCCTTTTTCCATGATTCCTGCCTGCAGGAATTTACGAATAAGATGTAAGGTGGCTGAATCAAATACCCGCTCTCTAAGAATTGAAATCAATTTATCATGATTCACCGTATCAAAGTAGGCTTCTATATCTAAGTCGACG
>CABOGK010000035.1:0-8059 GCA_902399855.1 Erysipelotrichaceae bacterium | reverse complement strand
GTAGGCTTCTATATCTAAGTCGACGACCCATTCATACCCTTCATTTAAGTAATCAAGTGTACGTATAATGGCATCCTGTGCACTTCTGTGTGGACGGAATCCAAAGCTACTGTCACTAAACGTGTTATCATAGATTTTTGATAATACTTGTGTGATAGCCTGTTGAATCACTCTGTCTACTACTGCAGGAATACCTAGCGGTCTTTTCTTACCGTTTGACTTGGGTATATATACTCGTCTCGTCTGACCGGCTATAATCTGTTTCTTTATGGTTTCCCTATGGATACGAAAATACTCATCAATTTCATCTACCGTCATCTTATCGACTCCGGGCAACACCTTTATTACTCTTGACTCTCTTGATTGCCTCCTCAAGATTTTCATCCTGCAGAATCACTTCCATCAATTTCATGTTGCTGCTTCTCCTTCCATTTGTAGATATCATCGAAACCATTCCATCGTCTCCCGTTCCCATGAAGTTTACGACTCCTCACTTGTGGAACATTCCTCGAATTCGAACTGTCCGAGTATTGCGTATGGTGAGTTGCACCATATAAACATTCGGTCCTTCAGTATGGGTGTTCTTACCTACTATGACCTCAGCTGACTTCTTGTGATAAACCTTTTTCGACCGATGGTACCATCACTGTTTTTAAAGATATTGGATTTCATCGTCCACAAGATCTCCCGGGGTAATTTATGTCATCCTACTTCTTTCACAATATCCGGATTTACTGTCTTGGTTTTAATACGCCTCCCCTTTTGGACTTCGGTTTGAGTCGCAACCTTATCCACCATTTATCCTTGTATCCGGTTTCTGTTCGTACGCTCAAAAGAATCGCTACACCACTTCCTTCATCCTTGTCATCACTGTCAACGACTTGTGGTTCACTACGCTTCGGCGGTAGATTCCATACGCGACTAGTTTAACTCCAGCTGAATGCATGCCATGCCCGGCACACAACAAAAAGGACTGGAGTTTCCATTTAAGGAATTCCAGTCCTTTTTTAGATCTAACTTTTAACTGTTAGACCCTCTAAATTATTTTTTAATTATTCACACTATTCAATTGCTTTTAATATCTTTAAACAATCTTCTTTATCTTGAACATGTGTCAATTGATTTTTAAAATCATCATTCATTAGTTTTCTAGCAAGACCTGATAATATTCTTAAATGCTTATTTTGTTTTTCCCCTTTTGGTACAGCTATACCAAATATCAATTGAACATTTTTATCCGTGTTCCAGTCAATTGGATTTTTTAATTTGATAAAGACTAAAGAAGAATCTTTCACTGAAATCGATTGAGTATGTGGAATAGCAACACCTAACCCCATAGAAGTTGACATTTCTTCTTCACGTTTATAAACATCGCGGATAAACAAATCTTTGTTACATAATCTTTTTTGAGTATCCAAGATATCTGCAAAATGTGTAATGACTTCATCCTTAGTATTTAAATTTACATCTATTTCAATCAACTCTTCATTTATAATTGACATAATAAAATTATTCCTCTTCATCAGGCTGGTTGCGTGTTAGTAACCAAATAATTGCAACTGCAACTGCCGTTCCAATAACAAATGCTAATAGATACATAGGAATATTACTTACTAAAGGTAATGTTTCCAACCCACCAATTGGAGCCGATAAAGTAACACCGAAGATAGGAATCAAAGCGCCAGTCACACCTGCACCGATACATAAAGCTGGAAGAATCTGTTTTGGTTTAGACATTACATAAGGAATAGCACCTTCAACGAAGAAACTTAACCCCATAATGTAAGCTCCAATCTTGGCTGAGCGAAGACTTTCGTTAAATTTCTTAGGGAATAGAGTTGCAGCAACTGCACAAGATGTTGAAACAACCATTGCACTGCATCCACAAGCTGCCATAATTACACTTGGTACAGGAGAACCATCTGCAGCCGTTAATGTAGCAACTGAGAAAAGATAAGCTGTTTTATTGATAGGTCCACCTAAATCAAGGCCAAGCATTACACCGATAATTGCACCTAATACTGCAGCATTTGAGCCACTTAATCCCTGTAGGAAGTTAGTTAATCCCTGATTAATAGGAGATACGACAAAATTGATACATTCCATACCTGCCGCAGCTAATAGTAAACCAACAATTGGGAATATCAATAAAGTCTTAATCCCTTCTAAAGAACGTGGGAAATTAGCACATAACTTCTTTAATAATACTATAATATATCCACTCAAGAATCCAGCAGCAATTGCTCCTAAAAAACCTGATCCACCATTAGCAGCCATCTGACCACCTACGATACCTAACAACAATGCTGGACGATCGCCAATAGCAAATGCGATATAACCTGCCATGATAGGGAACATAAAGCCCATGGCAATTCCACCAACTTCTAATAACCATGCACATAATGGTGTACTTGAACCAAAAGTTGCTGCAGATGCATTTGCAAAATCAAGCAAAAATGCAGCTGCTGTCAGAATACCTCCACCAATAACGAATGGAAGGAAATGCGAAACACCTGACATCAAATTATTATAGAGTTTTTTAGTATTCATATTCTTTCTCCCTGGTATATTTAATAAATATCCACTTCGCCATTTTCAATAGCATCAAAAATCTTTTTAACGTTACGAATTGCATCTGTTACAGAAGCTTCTAGCACCTTTTTACCTCTAAAACGTTCTGTCTCTACATTTGTATCTGCCGCAACAATGATATAGTCTGCTAATTGGATATCTTCTTCTGTTAATTTATTTTCAACTCCTGCAGAACCATCTGTTTCAATCTTTACTTCATACCCTCTTTTCTTAGCAGCTCTTTCTAAATTTTCTGCAGCCATATAAGTATGAGCTATACCAGCTGGACAAGCACAAACACCAATTATTTTCATATTATTTTGCCTCCTTTATTAATTGTATGTTTCTTAATTCTCCTTTATTTAAAGAACTTAATGGATTTTTATCTGTTTTATTTTCTTCTAAATCAATAGTAGATAATGTATGGCTATCTAGATAGATCAAAGACATTTCAATTTCATTTTGATCATCATTGTTATAGACTCTCAAAATATAAGAATCTGATTTATCCGCTTTTACCAGACTTCCAAAACCAACATTAGTTGTTCCTAAAGAAACAAAGTCATATTTTGAAGGAAGTACTTTATCTAATGAGTTTGTTGGGAAGTAAGAAATAGGATTTAATGATTTGTCAAAATCTTGTTTTTGATAATACACCAAATCTGATGCAAATAATACATATTCTTTATTAACTTGATTAAAATCTAATTGATCAGAAACAGATATTCCAAAGTCGAATGTATTTTCTTTTTTCATCTGACATTTTGGCGTTTCGAATATCATATAATCCAATCCACTTGGTCTTCCTGGGCGCCTATTCAAATCAGGATATCCCATTGCTCCATAACTTCTAAATACAGTTAATGCTATATCTTTATTTCCTTCATTTACAAACTCATACTCTTTTAATCCACGTGTATATAGAGTGGTAATTATATCTCCAACTCGAGTCACGTGATTTAAGATTGGGAAAGTAGGGCTTGGTTCTTCAAACCAATTTTCTTCTTTCCATACAGCCAATTCTTTTGGATTTGTTTCTCGTTTTACGATTCCATATTGAGTTCCTGCATACGAATAATCTTGTTCTTTATCCCCTTTAATTACAAATCTAACTCGATGTTGTTCGGCTTCGTTTTTAATATGGCCAGAAACATGAATGATTTTTGAGTCTTTATATAATTCAATTTTAATGACATATTCTAATTTAGAATCTAGTTTTTTCAACTTTCTTGAATTTAAATCATATGGTATTTCTAAATTTCCATTGATTTCCATCCACTGTATTTCATCACTTACAAGATAAGTTGCCTTAGATACAGATAAATCATCAGTTATTTTCAAATCATAATTTGGATAAGAATAATCAAAGCTGTCCCCTTCGTCCCCTGATTCTTCGATCCATAATGATTTTTCAATCTTTTTGCCTAACAACTTGTCTTCAATACACAAACCATTTTCATTTAGGTGAATCTTATAGTATTTATTTTCGATAAAACGATCATAATTCTGAACTAACTTCACACCTATTCCTTCATCTACAACACTATATTTACGATAACAAATTCCTGGTAATTCTTCTGTTTCTAAAATGATGTCTGATTCATAATAGAATTTTGAATCATCGATTAAATCAATATTCCTTCTCAAAACTCCACAATTTTTCTTAACTGTATTTACAACAGTGAAAGAAAGTTTCTTATCTTCAGAATAAATACTGAAATTTGGAGTTCTTGAGAATACTTTCATTTTTTGAATTCGCTTTACCGCATACGGTACTGTATTAAAGATATAAATTGGAATCTCGTTTTGTCCATTATCAGTCGATAAAGCAACTATTTTCATCAAATAAATCATTAAAGATTGAGCTAATTGCAAAGCATTCTTCGTTTCTCTTTCAATATAAACATTGGTTTCATCTGTTAATGTTGCGGAAGAATGAGTTTGACACTTCAATAACGTATCCCAAGCCTTATCAATCAACCCATGATCATATTCAATTCCCAATGAATCTAACATTGTCATCAAAGGCTGTAATTCATAAGTCAGTAAACGTTCACACATATCCTGAAGAGCTTTTATATCTGCACGAGCAGAAAAAATAGATTTGTGAACTCGATGATACTGTGTACTAAACAACTCATCTTTATGTGTTTTAATATCTTTTCCTTTTTCTCTGATTGTCTTAAAGAAATCTTCCCATGTTGTTTGTTTAAACTCAATTTCATCTTGCTGACTATTGTATTCAGCTATTCGTTTAGGTATATCTAGCATTACTGGGTTTTGATCAAAACCTAATGGAAATACAAATTCATTTTCAATTGTTGAATAGTCTAATAAACGATCAATTAAAGAATGAACACTAATTTTATTGTAGTCTGTAGCACTCTTGTCAAATAATGTTTTATTTTTAAAAGGATAACACCCATACCCATATCCAGCAATCATGGTATAAACTAGAATTTGACTTCCATCATTTGACTCCATGTAGAATTCACTACCTAAACCATAATGATCTCCAACACCTCGTGTAATAACAAAGTCTTTAATTCCAAATTGATTGAATATTTTCGGAAAATCGTAAGAATGTCCGAATGAATCAGGTAAATAAGCTACTTTTGATACATTTCCTAACTCTCTAGCTTTTTTAATACCTAGCCTCAAATTATTTACCACTGATTCACCATTGCAAATAAAACAATCTAATTGAGATTGAAATGGTCCAATTACTAGTTTCTTCTCACTAATCAGTTCTTTGATATAATCTTCATCTTCTGGATGTAGAGTTATGTATTCATCAATTGGAACTGTTTGTCCATCTAGAAAGAAATTGGTTATACGTCCTGTACGAAAGCCATCTAACATTTCTTTCATATTATACGAAAATTGAACTGTTGCATCTTGTACTGAAAAGTACCATATCAAATCCCAATGTGTATGATGTATGCAATGAGCAATTTTTTTCATTTTCTGTCTTCCCTCCTTACGCAGAAATCATAACGGAAAAAAGCTTCAACAATAAAGAGCAACATCTCCTGAATTTTTGCATCAATCTACCTAATTGTTGCAAAAAAAAGAAAGATCAGTCTAATACTTATTTGGTATACTATAAGTCGAATATATTGGAAAAGGTGACTCTTATGTTGGAAAATAAATTTCAAAAACTACTAAATGTATTATTAGATAATAAAAATGAATACATAACTGTTAAATCCATTTCAACACAAATGGAAGTATCACCTCGAACAGTGCATAATTACCTCAATTCCCCTGAATTCTTGCAATTTATCTATCCTGCTTCTCTTGATAAAAAATCCAATAGAGGAATTTGTTTACTTGTCAACGAAGAAGACTATTTTATAATACGATCTAAATTAAATGATACAGGTCCAGTGCCTTTCTCATATTCAACGGATATAGATTATATTATGTTTTCTTTACTATATTCGGAAAATCTCAATGCGCAGCATTACTGTAATAATCTTTATATCTCTTTATCTAAATTTTCAGAATATATCAAAGAAATCGAGAAATTCATTGAAAGATATGGGCTTAAATTAAAAGCCAATAAAAAAAGCGGTTATCAACTTCATGGTGATGAAGAGAATATACGCAATATGTTTTATCATTATTTAAAAACACTATATACACCTAAAGAAAAACAGCCAATAAACATTGGAAGGCTGACTGAGCAAACTGAATCTATTATTAAGGATCTTATTGGAGAAGAAGATATTTCTAAATTATTTGATATTATGAATATTACAGAAAAAGTAATGAATTCCTTTTTCACCGATGAAGATTATAATATGATTTTTTTAGAATTTACTATTCTCTACATTCGATGTTCAAAAAACTTACATGCTAATCTGGATAATAAAGTTGATACCCATTCACAAGAATATTACTATGCTTCTTTGACAAAAATTTATATGGAAAAGGATCTTTCAATATTCCTTTCCGATGCTGAAATCGTTTATATTACTAAACTATATTTAAGTGCTAGAAAGCAAAAGAATGAAGCGACTGATACAAATAACAATGAAGTATTGGAAATTTTTTTGCAAATCTTAAGTATAAGACTAAACTTTGAATTAACAAACGATTTTGAACTACGACAAAATCTACTAAATCACTTGCGCCCAGCAATTCACAGAATCAAACATGGTATGTCAAACAAAAATCCATTATTAAATCAAATCAAAGAAAATTATACAGAAATATATATGGCTGTTATGACAACTATCGAAGATTTAGAAGATATTGAAAATATCATGTTTGATTCTGATGAACTAGGCTATATATGCCTACATATCATTGCCGCAGTAAATCGACCATCCAATCTAAAGAAAATTAATACAGCTTTGATCTGTAATGAAGGACTTTCTATTGAAATCTTTTTAAAAAATATCATAGAATCTTATTTCCGGGAAATTGAAATATCAGATATTTTTAGAGAAACCAATATTCAACAACTAAACCCTAAAGATTATTCTCTTATATTAAATACAACCAGTCATAAATACAATCAAAATAATATTGTAAACATCTCAAAGAATTTCACTTCTCATGATCATTCTTTGATACGTCACTCTTTATTTCAAATTAAAAATAAAGTAAATATTGATTCAAAAATACTCAGTAATTACTTATTGTTCTACCATACAACAAATTTATATACACAAGAATCTTTAATAAAAGATTATTGTAAAGACTTATTTAATCACAATTATGTAACAAAAGACTTTTACAAATCAGTACTTCAAAGAATGAAATCAAGTGGCACATACATAGCTCGAGGCATCGCACTTCCTCATGGATCAAAAGACTTCGTTCAGAAATCTGTAATAAGTCTAATTCATTTAAAAAAACCTATACTTTGGGATAATGAAATTACGGATTTAGTGATATTAGTTGCAATTAATGATGATGACGCAAAAAATTACAGCTATTTATTCAGAAAAATCATGAGGATTGCATCCAATGATGATTTAAGTAAAAAACTAAAACACTGTACAGCTGACGAACAATTATATGAACTCTTAAATAAAGTTTCACTATAGCATTTTCAATTAGAAGCAAAAAATAGTCAAAACTATTAGATATCAAAAAAGTTCGCTACGTGAAGTGAAAAAGTAAATTCCACACCTAGAAGAATTTCGTTGACTTCACTTTTACAGAATTTCAACTTTCTTTTTTGTGGCATTTTTTCTTACAATTTCTTCATCTCCTGCTGTCTTTGTTCTAGGAGGTATTCATCATGGCCAACAATAAGCATCTTACTCTTTCAGATCGTATCATTATTGAAAAAGGTTTGAATAATAACTCTTCCCGTAAATCCATTGCCGATACCTGGTACTATGTCAAGAAAATGGACAAGTTAAATAGAGAGTTTGTCCATCTAGTTAACCTTGTTCCATAAATCTTCATATTGTTTAGGCGACATATAATCGCAATGACTATGTATTCTCGCTGTATTATAAAATGTTTC
>CABOGK010000034.1 GCA_902399855.1 Erysipelotrichaceae bacterium | reverse complement strand
GTTGATGCTCTGTTAGATTCTCAGGATTCTTGCCAAGTGCAACTCTTGAAGCCCGACAACTCACACCGCAAGGCAATGATGATATTCTCAGCCAATCCTCATCCCTCTTCCATAACAAAGAACAATGCATCCACTACCTCAGAACACTCTGGGATGATCCGGCGATGTGCCCAGCCCTCAACTACATCGAAAGAGCCTATCCATCCATCTATCACACGCCAGAAGAAAGACAACCATCACTGAAAGAAACGGCAAGAGATACATATTATGCTGCCTTTGCCCTCGACAATGCAGAAAAAACCAATCCATCTCATATATACAAAGAAAAGCAAAAGTAATGTAAATGTATTGTGTAATACAATACATGAGCATTATAATTATGGTGAAAGAAAGAGGTGATCCCTGTGTCAGCATCAGAAAACATGGTCAATATCAGTTTCAGAGCCAGTAAAGAAGACAAACAGGCAGCAGAAAAAGTATGCAAGCAACTGGGACTCTCTATGTCCACAGCCCTTAATATCTTTATCAAAGCAGTGGGAAGAGAACAGCGGATACCATTTGATCTTACACTTGACCCTTTCTACGCTCCAGAAAATATGGCCTATATTAAGAAACAAATTGAGGATGTGCACAACGGAACAATAACCTTGGAAGAACACGATCTCATTGAGGACTAGATATGCGCAAATTATTATGGACATCCGATGCATGATGGCAAAACGATAATTACACAAAAAGAGAAAAGCCCGGTGACTCGGGCTTTTCTTCTATGATGAGAATATGAATGAAAAACATGTCTATATCCTCCTTACCATCATCATGTATACAAGTGCCATCGTTGCTTATGTGACCACAAACAATGTTGCACTACTCATTACCTTTGCTAGTATGTCCCTTCTTGCATACTTCACACTGCTTCATTTTCAACAAACCACTTGCACAAAACCTAGTAACCAAGTAGACTAGATACCAAGAAACCAAGATAGCTAGGAGAGTGTGACTCATGAAGAGGCAAAAACCAGAAACCATCGGAATCGTCAAAGAAATCTTGTGGTTTCTTCTCGGGCTATGCCTACCACTGATCGGCTTCGTTATTGCTATCCACCACGGCTACCCCGAAGGAAGCCAAGCCTACTGGGCATCAGGAAAACTCGCATTCTTTGGCACCGTCACATTCCTGATTATCCTGGGAATCAAAGCGCTTCTTGGCATCTGAAAGGAGAAATAGACGATGGCACGTCAACAAACAAAACGTATCGGACGAGCAGGAAAGATAGGCTGGTTTTTAGCCGGATGGCTTCTACCACTTATCACCCTGTTCATTCTCTTCAAAATCTACCCTGATGGCAGTCAAGCACAAACTCAAGCTGCCAGAGCTAACCTCCTGGGATTTCTTGTAGTCATCATTCTCAACATCATCTACCGCGTGATACTCAACTAGATAACCATAAGGATACGTACAAAACACAAAAACACAAGCAGCGCTAGAAAGGAAGGAAGTATTATGATGCACCCACTTAACCCTCGTAAATGGTACTTCACCGTCTACTTCGATGAAGAAAAATGCAAACGCAATCACTACAACCCACAAACCCTCTATGACTATATAGAAAAGTGCGCCGATGTCCTTGAGATAGAACGAGTAGACAACGCCACATGGCAACCGCGTTCCGACCTCAGCGGAGCACGAATCTCACTTGCTATGTCCCTTCTTGTCGATCAAGAATGGTTCATCAACAATGTTGAAAAGGTCATCTATCACGAAGGTGGGGATCAGGGATACAATCTCATTGACGACCTTAAAGATATTGCCCCATATCGTCTGCGTGGAAACTTCTAATCATATAGAAGGGAGATTGCAGTGTATGATGATGCAACTACTCGTAAAGCCATCAACTTTGACCTGGATACACGCAAGCTCAAAGAACTCTATCCTTCCACCTCACCAAACGGATGGAGACAAGCCTGGGCACAGATAGCATCTTTTCTCAAAGAGCATGGATTTATCCATGTCCAATACTCCGGCTATCAAAGTATCGAACCTATCCGCACCAATAAAGTCATATTTATCATGGAAGAACTTCAAAAAGAGTACACATGGTTTCGTGACTGTGCTACCAGCGCCGATGTCACACTCGTCACCGACCGCTATAACATTCTTGAGCACCTTCAAAATCAGGGAACAAAAAAGCCTGTATTTGGCGACTTCATAGACCCAACCAAAACTGAAACACATGAAGTAGAAACCATAACCCTGGATGTGGTTTCTCGGGAATCCCGCGATGCAGCAGCAAACCTCAACAGCCCATCCAGACAACAACCGAATGATAGAGACGAACGATAAAATGAGGGTGAACACCAAACAGTGCTCACCCTCATCATTATTTATGCCCACAAGACTACAGAATAAAAGTCGAAAGCCACACAACCAGCAGCGAACTCGCAACACTTGCTGCACCAACTTTCATCATCATGCCAAGCACCGATATCTTCGAGAACCGCTGCAATCGCTCCACACGAGTCATCGCCTCTTTTGAAGACACCTTTACCAACTTGGCAAACGAATCCGTCAAGGTCTTCATACTCTCTTCCGCTGCTTTCGTCGCTGTATTATGTGCTTTACCAACACCCTGTTTCACAGCCTGCGTAGAACGACGATCCACATCTTCCAAGCTCTTCTGAAGCGCATTCATTCTACTCGTCAGCTCCGACAACTCATCAATCAAACTACGAACATTTTCACCTGCTACGTCACAGTCATGCTTCAAATTTGATTTGCAGCGGTTGCAATATTGTTGCAGTTAGCAAACGACTGGGACACGAAAATGTTGAAATCACATTAGAAACCTACACTCATTTGATTCCTAAAAAAGAAGACGAAGCCATGTGTATTGTGGAGCGATTTTCTCAAAATCTTCTCAAACAATTGTAAAAAATAAAAAAACTCCTTTATATAAAGGAGAATTGTTCAAGTGGCGTCCTCGGAGGGATTCGAACCCCCGACCGTGCGCTTAGAAGGCGCATGCTCTATCCAGCTGAGCTACGAGGACAGCAACGATATATTACCATATTTGTGGTATAATTACAATTGTGAGGGAAGAAAAAAATGGAGAAAGAACAAGAACATAGAAAGGGCTATCTGTTTGGCGGCTGGTATATTGATGAAGAGTGTACAAAACGCTTAAATCCAGGCGGGATTTTGCCTACAACAATGACATTATATGATAAATGGATTCCGATATGGTATAAAATACATTATGATTTGGATGGAGGAATGAACTCTCGTTTAAATCCACAATTTTTAAATATTGAGTCTGGTGTTTTACGTTTATATCCTGCCAAAAAAACAGGGATGGTATTTGATTATTGGAGCTTGAATGGTCAAAAGATCCATGTGATTCCGGAAGGACAAAGTGAAGAAATTACTTTGAAGGCGCATTATCGTTCCAGAAGCAAAGTTTCTTTTGAATCCAATGGCGGAGGGAATATTGAACCTAAACTGGTGGATTCTAATGGATATCTTAAACCATTTCGACATCCGTTAAAACTGGGACATGAGTTTTGCGGATGGTATTATGATTCTAAGTTTAAAAAGCCATTCTCCTTTGATCAAGTGATCAAAGAATCCTGCACTTTATATGCAAAGTGGGAAGTAGCGATATACCACATACGTTATAATGCCAATGGTGGTTTATCATCGCGTAAAAATCCACACGTCTATACATATTTCAATTCTGATATAGAACTTTTGCCAGCATATAAAAAAGGGTATGTTTTTGATGGATGGTTTGATCAAAGAGGAAATCCGTTAAAGAAAATCTATGCACATAGTATTGGAGATAAGTTTCTAATTGCACATTTTCACAGAGAAGATCAAGAAGTAGGAACAGGATAGGATGTTAAAAATTTGACATCCTATCTTTTTTTTTGAAAAGTTGGCAACGTTCATAAAGATAAATTGAGAAAATATCAAAATAAAGATCATTATCTGGTATTTCAGTGTTTTTTATAAACTATGTTGATAATTCAGAGTCGTGATAAAAACACGTTTAAATTCGCTGACTAAATCATATGAACCATTTTCAAAAGCCCAAGTGATAGATACACTTCTAAGACCGTGATAGAGGGAAAAGGCTATGTCTTCCGGTTTACTGGTGTTTTGTATTTCTTTTTGACTCTGTGCATTTTTTATTAATTGGACTGCAATTGGATATAAATACATATCGTTGGGAAAATGAGTTGATGAATCTTCTAAAGATTGTATATATAACTGTTTGATGAGATGAAAACCATAAGATTGGCTGTTTTCACAATATACACGCATAAGAGTCCATAAAGTTTCTATGTTATTGTTTTGTGTTACCACAGTTGATAAAAGGTTTTCCGCGTGCATTCCAAGATAATCATTTAAACCAGTTAAAAGAGCACCTTTTGATGAAAAATGATAATAAAAGGTGCGTTTTGTTATTTGGCAAGCTTTGCAAATCTGTTGAATCGTCACTTTTTCATAACCATATTTTTTAAATAATTCTATAGCTGTATCTCTTATCAATTCTTTTGTTTTTGATTCCTGATGGCTCATTATATCCTCCTATTTTATATATGTAAAGAAATTTTTTAGAACATTTTCATTCATAAATATAACATTAAAAAATTTTTTGAACAAACTTTTTAAAAAGGCATTGACAGAAAGCGTTTACAAAAGTATTATGTATTTGTTACCGCGGTATAATAAATATGTATCAATAGTATAAAGGAGGAGTCATGCAACTTTTTGAATCTGTTCAAATTGGAACAATGCGATTAAAGAACCGCATTGTATTGGCCCCTATGGGAACGACGACCGATCAATCTTGTGCGTTCAATGCGTATGATTTAGCTTATTATGAAGAAAGAGCTAAAGGTGGGGCTGGACTGATCATGACAGGAGCAGTCAGTGTATCCGATGAATTTGAACCTCCGGCATGTCAATTACTAAACAGTAACAAACACGTTTATATGCTACATCGAATAGCTGAAAGTGTACATGCCTATGGGGCTAAATTTGCGATACAGTTATCTCCAGGAATCGGTAGGATGAATTGGATAGATCCACATACGGCCCCTTATTCTGCCAGCCCATGTCCAAATTATTACAATCCGGAGTTGATTTGTAAAGAATTACCGATTGAAGGTATTCATAAATTAGTAAAGGCAATGGGTGAATCAGCCAAGTTAGCTAAAGATGCTGGTGTGGATATGATTGAAATTCATGGGTACGGTGGTTATCTGATTGATCAGTTTATATCTTCAAAATGGAATCATCGAACTGATGAATATGGTGGTAGTTTTGAAAATCGACAGCGTTTTCTTTTTGAGATTATAGATGAAATCCGAAAAACTTGTGGAAAGAATTATCCGATAGCTGTAAAAGTTACGTTGGATAGTATGGATGACGATGAAAAACCGTTAGAAGAAGGTTTATCAATTATAAAACGATTGTCGCAGAGTGGTATAGATCTAATTCATTATGGACGAGGTTCCTATTCTTGTCGATGGCGTATGGTCAGCAGCGTTTATCAACATCCAGGATTTGATTTAGAAGCTGCAAGACTGGTTCGTGAAGTAAGTGGAAAGGTGCCGGTTATGGCACATGGCAAGTTGAATCATCCTGATGTTGCCAATAAAGCTATATCTGACGGATTAGTTGATTTAATAGCTATTGGGCATGGTTTAATTGCTGACCCACATTGGCCAAATAAAGTCAAAGAAAATCGATTAGATGAGATTGTACCTTGTATAGGGTGTGGAGAGTGTCATTTTAATGCGATGAAAGGGCATCCTCGTCCTTGTGCAGTCAATCCGTTATGCATGCATGAAAAAGAGTATCAATTATATCCTGCTAAAACAAAAAAAAGGATACTTGTTTTAGGAGGCGGACCTGCCGGACTAAAAGCGGCGGCCATTGCAGCACAGCGCGGCTTTGATGTTACTTTATGGGAAAAAAATCAATATTTAGGTGGTGCTCTGGCAGCTGCAGCAGCCATGAAATTTAAAAAGGATGTTAAAGATCAATTGGAATATCTAATTCGCCAGGTAAAAAAATATAAAGTAGATATTGTGCTTGAAAAAGAAGCAATCTTGGAAGATGTACTCAGTTTTCATCCAGATCGTGTTATTGTGGCAATTGGAGCCAATCCGGTAGTGATTCCAATCAAGGGCCATGACCTTCCACATGTAACTACTGCTATACCTGCTTTACTTCATCCGGAAACGGTCAAACAAAATGTAGTGATTATTGGTGGCGGTGAAGTTGGATGTGAAATGGGAGTTGAATTCGCATCAAAAGGAAAAAAAGTAACGATTGTCGAAATTGCCGAGGATATATTGATGGCTCCTTCTTTTGTTGCCAACAAACAGAATATACGCTATATGGTAGAGCATAGCTTACTACATGTTCTGACATCTTGTGCCACAAAGGAAATCAAAGAAAAAGAAGTAATTGTCGAAGTAAATGGAAATCAAGAAGTGCTTAAAGCAGATACAGTGATTTTTTCAACCGGTTTTCGAAGTGAACACAGTTTATTTGAACAATTAATTGATAAAAATATCGATGTTGTTGAGATTGGTGATTCTCAAAAGCCGGGAAAGGTTATTGATGCGATTCATCAGGGGTATCACTGTATGCGCGTTTATGAAGGATAAAAGGAGAAAAAGATGGGAAAATATACTAATTTTGCCACTTCTATATTAAATGAAGTAGGCGGAAAAGATAATATTGTAACTGTTACACATTGTCTGACAAGACTTCGTTTTAAGTTAAAAGATGAAAGTGCAGCCAATGAAGAAGCTTTAAAAGCATTGGATGGTGTAATCACTATTGTGAAATCTGGAGGACAATTTCAGGTTGTCATAGGAAATCATGTCAATCTGGTCTATGCCGATTTATGTGAAATATTAGGGATTACAGATCAAAACAACAATGAAAATGTAGAAGAGGAAAAGCCAAAAGGAATTATAAATCGTTTAATTGATATCATCTCTTCTTGTTTTGCGCCAATCTTAGGCCCAATGGTTGCTTGTGGTTTATTTAAAGGTATAAATGCACTGTTAGTTTGGGCTTTAGGTGCAACATATAGTGCCAGTGGTGTTTATTTAGTTTTTAATGCCATTGGAGATTCGATTTTCTATTTTATGCCGATCATGTTGGGATATTCTTCCGCCAAGAAATTTAATGTTAATATCGTTGTAGGTATGTTGATCGGTGCTACTTTGTGTTATCCAAGCATCCAGGCAGCAACTCTATCTGCAGGAGAAGCGTTGGGAACAATCGGCTTATTTGGGGATTATTATACGACATTTGCTGGAATTCCTATGATAGCGGCGAATTATACAACTTCGGTTATCCCGGTAGTTGTCGTAGTTGCATTTGCTTCCTGGATTCAAAAATGGGCAAAGAAATTTGTTCCCGATATGATTCAGAGCTATTTTGTCCCATTCTTAGTTTTGTTGGTTTCGTTACCGATTGGTTTGCTATTGATTGGACCGTTAGTACAGCTGTTCACAAACCTGCTATCGATGGGATTTACAAATTTGTTTAACTTTTCACCGGTGTTGACAGGAATCGTACTTGGATTCTTCTGGCAAGTTTTGATTATTTTCGGTTTACATTGGTCTGCTGTTCCGGTTGCCATGATCAACTTAGGAAATTTAGGATATGATACTTTATTACTTGTTACACATCCAGCTGCTTTTGCGCAAACTGCCGCTTTAATTGGAATGTGTGTAAAATTAAAGAATAAAAAGAAGAAAATGATGGCTGTTCCGGCAGTTATTTCTGGTTTATTTGGAATCACCGAGCCTTCAATTTATGGTTATACTCTTCCGGCTAGAATTCCTTTTGTAGCTTCTATGATCGGAGCTATGGTGGGAAATGGAATGATGTGTGCTTTTGGTGTGAAACGTTATATTATGGGAGCTGGTGGTATTCCAGGAATGGTGAACTATATCTCACCAGAAGGGGATGTATCTGGCGTTGTATTGGCGGCAGTTTCTATTTTAGTTGCTATGGTGATCTCTTTTGTATTAACCATTGTATTATGGAAAGATAAAGAGGAAGAACAAAAGGTAATGAATGTGAAAAGTTCAACTATTCCAAGCATTGATGTCAATGAGGCGGAAGTAGTTTCTCCGTTGCAGGGAGATGTTATCTCTTTAAGTGCTGTTAAGGATCCTGTGTTTGCCGGTGGTGCTATGGGAAATGGTGTAGGAATTATTCCAACCGATGGTAAAGTAACAGCACCTGTTAGCGGAATTGTCTCTACCTTATTTCCTACAAAACATGCAATTGGAATAACAGGAGATAATGGAGTGGAAGTTTTGATTCATGTTGGAATGGATACAGTAAACTTAGAAGGACGCGGTTTTACCACATATATTCAACAAGGCGATCATGTAAATAAAGGACAACTTTTAATGGATGTAGATCTAAATGTTATCAAAGAAGCCGGATATGAGATACAAACACCAGTCATTATTACGAATACAAATGATTTTAAAACTATTGAAATCACAAAGACAAGCTCTGTTAAAAACGGAATGCCATTATTTGAAGTAGTTCGTTGAATAAAATGTTAGAAAGGATATTTCTATGGGATTTGGTAAAGATTTTTTATGGGGTGGCGCATTAGCTGCCAATCAATGTGAAGGTGCTTATTTGGAAGATGGAAAAGGATTATCGATTGCTGATATGATGTTGGGAGGAAATGTTGATACACCACGTATGTTTTGTCCTCAGCTGCAAAAAGATGCCTTTTATCCTTCTCATGACGCAATAGATTTTTATCATCATTATAAAGAAGATATTAAATTATTTGCCGATATGGGTTTTAAAAGCCTTCGTACTTCCATCAACTGGGCGCGCATTTTTCCTAATGGAGATGACAAGCAGCCAAATGAAGCAGGCCTCCAGTTTTATGATAATGTCTTTGATGAATGCTTAAAATATGGAATCGAACCAGTTATTACCCTTTGTCATTACGAGATTCCGTGGGAAATTACCAAACGCTACCAGGGGTTTTATGAGCGAAAAACCATTGACTTGTTTGTTCGTTATGCGATAACTTGTTTTGAGCGCTATAAGGATAAAGTAAAATATTGGATCACATTTAATGAGATCAATGGGGCTACATTGCCGGTTGGGCGATATAACGGTGTTGGATTAGTAGAAAAGGAAGATTTAAAAAGTAAGGTTCCAATTCCAAAATCACAGTTAAAGGATGTACCACAAAAAAGATGGCAGGCTTTACATCATGAATTTGTTGCCAGTGCCAAAGCGGTAATAGAGGGACATAAAATCAATCCGGAATTCAAGATAGGCTGCATGATTTGTCATATTCCCTGGTATCCTTTAACACCTTCTCCAGAAGATGAATTAATAGCACAGGAAAAAAATTTAATGTTCAATGATTTATGCGGTGATGTTCAGGTCAAAGGAATTTATAATCCGATTGCGCTTGCAAAATTGAAAGAAGACGGTATTGACTTATCTTTTATTACAGAGGAAGATCAACGAATATTGAGGGATGGTTGTGTGGACATGTACACTTTCTCCTATTATATGAGTAATTGTATCTCGGCAGATCCAAACGCAACAAAAATTAAAGGGAATCTTTCCGGCGGCATCAAAAATCCGTATTTGGAAGTAACGGATTGGGGTTGGCAAACGGATCCGCTTGGACTCAAATGGACATTAAAAAAATTAGCTTCTCGCTATCCTGGAACACCTTTAATGATTGTAGAAAATGGACTAGGGGCTAAAGATATTGTAGAGGCAGATGGTAGTGTTCATGATGATTATCGTATAGAGTATTTAAAAATGCATATTGAAGCTATGAAAGAAGCGGTTGAAGAGGGTGTTCCTTTAATTGGTTACTTACCATGGGGACCTATTGACATTGTTTCTATGGGAACAGGTGAGTTTTATAAACGCTATGGATTTATTTATGTAGATCGACATGATGATGGATCTGGAAATTTCTCTCGCCATAAAAAAGATTCATTCGAATGGTATAAAACAGTCATAGAATCCAATGGTGAAATTCTTTAATAAGATAATAATAGGAAATGCAATTCTCGGTTATACCGGGAATTTTTTTGTAGAATGCAAAAACCTAACATTAATTTAGACCTAGATATTATAAGCATGAAATCTCCACTTTCAGTTATAAAACGGATATATATATCCCCACCTTTTACCTTTATTTGGTTATAAAATAGCTATTCATTGACACTTTTATAAGGGGGGAGGTAAGATTTTCTTGACTTAGATTAGATTCGTACAGAAAGGGAGATTTATATGCTATTAAAAAGACGAAGAAAGGTAAGAAAATCCTTATTAGCTGTTTTTGCGTTTATAACGTGTATGGCAATGGGAATGACGCTGTTTTGGTCACAATCTAACATTGTATACGCAAGTGAAAATACAGCAGATCCATCAACTGCGATGAATTATCAAGAAACGTATAATCAGGGATCTACACAATATGCAGGCCGCATATGGACTGATAAAAGTGTAAGCACATCAGTACAGTATGGCAATACTGAATTGAAGGTGGACAAAGAAAAAGAAGATTTTTTAGTGACTTTCTCAGCTTTATCAAGTGCTCAAACAATCAAATCACAAACAGCATCTCCAATTGATGTCGTTTTTGTATTGGATTTTTCTGCAAGTATGACATGGGGTGTTGATAGCCAAAAAGTTTCGAATCCGGATGGCTCAGACTCTCGAATTAAATATTTAGTGGATTCTTTAAACAATACAATTGATACCTTAGTGAATGCGAATGAAAATAACCGTATAGGCATAGTGACATTTAATCGTGTTGGTCAGGTTTTTATGGATTTGACATCTGCAAAAGAGATTAAAGCTAAGAATATCAAGAATAAGAACTATTTAGAATTGGTTAATTTTTCTGGAACAAATGGTCAAGATGATGGACAATCAACAGTTGAAAATCATATAAACAATGATAGTAGAAAAACAGATTCTAAGACAAATATTCATTATGGCTTGAACGAAGCTATGCAGATGTTAATGGGTGTAGAAGATACAACAGTGATTATTGAAGGAAAAAACGTTCAAAGAATTCCGAATGTAGTATTGATGTCTGATGGTGCACCAACGACTATATTCAGTGACCAAGGATTGAAAGATTGGTGGGAAGACTTAAGTACCACCCAAAATGAATCTATTGGTTGGGGTGATAATTCTAATGCGTGGTCTGCCAATGGAATGTTGCCTATGATGACAGCATCTTATATGAAAAATGTTGTGACTGAACATTATTTTAATGATCAGATGAATATCTATACGATTGGTTTTAGTACAAATCAACAGACTGCTGAATGGTTGAATTAGCTAACTTGGTTTTAAATCCTTTGGATAATTTTGATGGCCAGTCTAAAATTGAGGAAATTAATAGAATTTTTGAAGCTTGGGATAATTATGAAAACAATAGAGAAGCCACTGTTCATTATGTTACAAAAAGTGACAAGGTGGAAGATAGAGTTATTTATAACTATATCTTAAATCATCCATCAAAAAATGATATCACTACTTTAAAGTACAATACGGCATATTATCCAGCAAACAATTCTAGTGAACTAGATCAAGCTTTTGAATCAATTACTAATTCCATGGTTGATCAGGGGAAGGCACCTACAGAAGTTACAGGTGCTTTGACAAATAGTGGTTATATTACATATACCGATACTATCGGGGATTACATGGAATTAAAAGATGTAAAAGGATTGGTGATTGGAGATAAATTATTTGAAGGAAATTACGATAAAAATACAAATTCTATTACTTTAGATACTGCAAATGACATATTTGTAAACAATGTTTATGGGGAACAAGATTTACGCAATCTTCAAATTACTATATCTGAAACTGAAGAAAACGAAAGACAAGTCTTGACGATGAAGATCCCGGCTTCTTTGATTCCTATTGTACATGATATTGTTGAATTAGATGCTTCTGATTCTGTCACGGGGCAAAAAGAAGAAAAGATGTATCCAATGCGGTTAGTCTATAGTGTTGGTTTAAAAGAAGATGTACTTCAATCAGATGGTAATATAAACTATTCTGTCGTTTCAAACGATTATATTCAAAATCATATGGATGGAGAAGGAAATGTTCTATTCTTCAGTAACTATTATGATGGAACAAATTCCAGTTTAACCAGTAAAACAGCAGGAAATGCGTTTGTAGAATATGAACCGGCCCATGACAATAGCTATTATTTCATACAGGAAGATACACCGATTTACTTAGACAATATGGGTACAAGACATGCAACAAGTATTGATCCAGATACTACATACTATGTTCCATTTACCTATTATGAGAATCAACAGAAAGTCACGACTTATGAAGCTCGGCTTGGATCAATCATGAGTGGATATACAAAAAGTATAGAAAACTATGCTTATTTAGAGGCTGGTGCTCCACGTTTAGGAAATATTGCAGATTTCACAAAAGATAAGAGTCCAAATGAAACAAATACAGCTGTAACTTCATATGCACCTACTTTTCAATATCGCACGGAAGGGGATGCACAAAGTGGTACATTCCGAGTATATTTAGGAAACAATGGGGAATTAAAAGTTCCGACAGCTTCTTTAACAATTCAAAAAAATGTGACAGCTGATGAAGGTTTGACTGCACCGGATGCAACATTTACTTTCGAAATTACTTCTCAGGCAAAGAAGAGCACAACTGTAAAAGCTTATGTTACAGAAGAATCTAAAGAACCAGTAAGTATGGATGTAAGATTTGATGAAGATGGTAAAGCACGAGTTACATTACAGGAAAGCCAATCTATTGAATTCATGGGAATGGAAAAGGCTGACTATCAGATTCAAGAAATAAATATACCTGACGGATTTACACTAAAAGATGTATCCGGTGCTGATAATCTTACAGACGAAAATATTGCAAGTGGAACTGTAGGTGCAGGTGAGACTGTAGTATTCACAAACAATTATTCGGTAGATCCAGTTACATCGACAGATTTAAAATTACCATTAAGTGGTACAAAGACGATGGAGGGGCGTGATTTCCAATATGGAGACAGCTTTACTTTTACGATTGCAGCTGCACAAGCAACTCCAGATGCACCATTACCAAAGGATGAAAATGGTAAAGATGTAACTTCTGTAACCATTAACCCTGAATCAGAAAATGCGACAAATTTTAAATTTGATGGAGTTATAACATTCGATAAGCCTGGAGAATACCGATATATTATTCGAGAAAGTATTCCAACAGGGGATGAAAAATTACCTGGTGTGGACTATGATTCGGCAGTTTATCGATTGAATATTGTGATTAAAGATAATGGAGATGGAACGCTCGCATTAGCTGATATTAACGAGATTTCTGGAACAGTGGGAGGTTTAAGCTATCCATCCAATCCATTTATACAGAAATATGTAAATGGTGCGTTTGAAGCAAATCCAGTCAATACGATTGGTTTTGTAAATGATTATAATGCGGAAGAAGCAACTATTTCCATTCAAGGAACGAAAATATTAGATGTCATCCATAGTTATCGAAAATTAGTGGATGGTGAATTTACCTTTAAGATCGAAGGTTTAGGATCTAACAAAGATGGTGGTGATGTCTTTGATGATGATTCTACACAACCAATGCCACTCACAGAGGATGGAAATGTTAATACGACTGCACAAAATATTGCCAATGGTGATGTAAATTTTGGTGAGATGACATTCACACAGGATATGGTTGGTAAGACGTTTGGATACAAAATTACAGAAGTTTTATCACAGGATGTAACCTCTGAGCATCCAACATGGAATGGTTTGACATATGATACAAGTGAAAAGATTGTAAAAGTTACAGTTACTGATGATGGACAGGGAAATGTTGTTGCTACTGTTACGCCGAATGATGGTGAAGATGGAGTAGTAAATAATTTTACATTTACCAATACTTATGAACCTACATCTATCGTTATAGGTGATGAAACAAATGCCGGTATTCAGGTACAGAAGACATTATCAGGACGAGATTGGGAAAATGATGAAAGCTTTACATTTACTTTAACGCCGGTTGATAATGCACCGATGCCAGAGGGTGAAGACAATGATATCTTGACTTTGACAAAGCCGGCGAGTGGAAATGTGCAAAAGGGATCTTTTGGAAAAATTACTTTTGATGAAATCGGTGTGTATAAATATCAGATCTCTGAAGAGCTGCCGGATGGAGTAGATAAGGATCATCCATCCAAGAATGGTATTACATATGATACGCATGTAACAACTGCGACTGTTACGGTTACAGAAGAAAATGGTCAGTTAAAGGCTGACATTGCTTATACGGATGGAAATGTTGCCGCATTTACCAACACATATAGCACAACAGCCTTTACGGGAGTGCCGACAAGCTTTAATTTCACAAAAGAGTTAGTAGGACGTGACTGGACGAAAGAGGATGTATTCACCTTTACATTAACAGGTTTGGAAGGTGCACCAATGCCGGAAGGATCAAATGAGCAGACTAAGACGATTGAAGTTACAAAAGATACTGCCCAAGACTTTGACTTTGGTACGATTACCTATACACAACCAGGAAATTATCAGTATCAAGTAGTAGAAAATATTCCTGCAGAAACAAATGGTATCCTATATGATGATCATACAGCGAATGTAACTGTAGTCGTAGAAGATACGGGAGATGGAACATTGAGTGCTGTAGCGCAAGCACAACAAAATACGACATTTACCAATACGTATAGTACGACTTCGCTAGATTATGATGCAGTGGGAGCTTTACGTATTCAGAAGAACATGATCGGTAAATCTATTGATCAAGATGAGTTTACATTTACTGTTACGGCACAAGATAAAGAATCCAGTGAAAAAAATGGTCAGGAAATCACAAAAGTTACCGTGCCGGCACAAGAACAGATCAATAGTGATGGCAGCTATACTTCCATAATAAGTGTATTTGATTCGATGAAATTTGATCAAAAGGATATCGGAAAAACATTTACGTATTTAATCAAAGAAGTTATTCCGGATAACAAGCCTGGTTATACGTATGATCAAGCTGAACATACAGTGACAATCCGCGTATCGGATAATGGAAATGGTACACTTAGTGTTCAAACCACAGTGGATGACCAAGTCTTTGATCAAAACGCTGTTGTTGTGTTTAATAACCGTTATGATGCCAGTGGCACATTAGGCGGACAGGGTGCTACAAAAATTCAGGCTACAAAAACGCTAAATGGCCGTGACATGCTTGCTTCTGAATTTAACTTTGTCATAACGAACACAAAAGATGCCACTAAAACATCAGTATCGAGCGGTACAAACCAGTCTGCAGCGAATGGACAAGCAGCAAACATTGAATTTACACCGATAACTTATACAACCCAGCAGTTGAATGCAGATGTTGCCAATGGTTTAGCTATCAAAGAACAAAATACCTATATTTATAACTATACTGTGGAAGAAATGACACCAGTTACTGGTGTTCAAAGTGTACGATCCAGCTTTACATTTCAGGTGCAAGTAACGGATCAAGGTGATGGCACATTAGCTATAGAAGTCATCTATCCGGAAGGTACGACAGCCTTAGACTTTGTCAATGTTTATGGACAAAATGCCAAAGCATCCATTGATATGAAGGGAACCAAAGTCTTGCAGGCCAATAGCGGAGCGAATATACCGGATATCACAGGTAAATATCAATTTACGATTACCGGATCTGAGGGGGCACCGATGCCTTCGATCACAACCGTAACTAATGATGTTTCTGGAAATGTTGATTTTGGTTTGATTGAATATACGATGGAAAATGTATTCGGCAATGTCGAAGAGACAACAGAAGATACACAAGAAGTGGACGTATCTACACGCTCTAAGACATTTATCTATACCATTAGTGAATCGGGTGCTGTGGCTGGTGTAACCAATGATACAACTGTGAAGACCGTTAGTGTCACAGTGACAGATAATGGAGATGGTACATTAAGTGTTGTTTCCACTCCGACAGAAGGACCTAAATTCACATTTGTGAATGTATATCAAACTACGACTGTGACAAGTTCACCAACGGATGGCACAGTATCTATTCAAAAAGAATTGAAAGGTCAGAACTTAGAAGCTGGTCAATTTACATTCCAGATGAAGGATACAGCGGGAAATGTAGTCTCCGAAGCTACAAATGATGCCGATGGCAACGTTGCCTTTGCCCCAATCACCTTTGATAAAGCAGGTACATATCAATATTCCATCTCTGAGTTTAATACAGGAGTCTTGGGTATGAACTACGATACTTCTGTATATAATGCCGTGGCTACTGTTACGGATCAGGGTGATGGTACTTTAAAGGTAGAATGGACGGTTACTAAAGATCAAAAAGCAGTAGATTCTATCGTATTTAAAAATACGTATGCCCCAATCAGCAGTGCCAATGTACAGCTTGGTGCTATCAAGAAGTTAGAGGGTAAAGAGCTAAGCGATGGACAGTTTACTTTTGAGTTAAAAGATGAAGAAGGAAATGTCGTATCCAAAGCAACAAACAACGAAAAAGGAATGATCAACTTTGAACCAATTGACTTTGACAAAGCTGGTAACTACAGTTACACAATATCCGAAGTCAATGATGGGCAAGAAGGTATTCAATACGATGAAAGTATCTATGATATTGTAATCCATGTAGAAGATGATCACAAAGGACATATAGTTGTCACAACTTGTGACATCACGAAAGATGGAGAAGCACAAGAAGCTATCATCTTTACCAATGCATACCAGGAAAATGAGCAGCCAGGAAACGGAGGTCAAGAAGATCCAGGTCAGAATACAGATGGATCTGATACTGCTGCTAAGACAGGAGCGGGATTATTCATTAGCTTAATCGGCAGTGCCGTTTCTTTAATGGGACTCTTATTGGTATGGCGTAAACGAGCTTAATAAACACAAACAAAGGGACTTCGGTCCCTTTTGTCATATATTCATTGTTATAAAAATGTTATATGAATGAAATTTCCAATTATACATCATATGGCTATTGTATTTGAATTTAAATACGTTAAAATAATGATTAGGTTATTAGAGGGTGAGATACAAGGAGGATTCCAATGAAAAAGGTGGAACGTATTTTGTATGTCACACTTTCTGTACTTTTAGTATTGTGTACAGGTTTTTTATTCTATGAATTGATCACATTTAAGGCAATACCTAATCAATTTTTGTTCTTAGCTATTGCCGTTTTTTGCGTGTTGGATGTTTTGTTGATCTTATTAGTTAATTTCTATTTTAAAAAGAAGGTTGGACGAATCATCAGTGCTATTTTTATGGTCTTGATCATGGTTGTCAGTGGAACTGTTGGTTATTATGTGCAGGCCACCAATTCTATGTTGGAAAAGATATCAACACCATCAAGAGGCGCAAATATGGTATCGGTCATTGTCAAGGAGAGCAGTGATTATGAAACCATACAAGATTTGAAGGAAAAGACGATTGGTATGCTTTCGACGATTTCCAAAGATCGAACACAAGCCTGTGTCAAAGATATTGAATCACATCATGTCGATTTTGAAAGTCAGAAGTATGATTCTTTATCCGGTATGGTGAATGCGTTTTATAAGGATGAGGTAGAAGCCATTATCTTACTGGAGTCCAGTCGCTCGGCAATTACGGATATGGAAGACTTTGCTAACTTTAATCAAAATACGCGTGTGATCTTTCAAACAGAGATTGAAGTGAATAATAATACGGAAGCAAAATCTGTCGATGACATCACGAGTCATTCGTTTAATGTACTGATAACGGGTAGTGATTCTCGTGTCGATATTGAAGAAAATGCCCGCTCGGATGTGAATATGGTTGTAACAGTCAATCCGAATACGCAGACCATTTTATTGACAAGCATTCCTCGTGACTATTATGTGACAACCGTTTGTGATGCGGACGATGGCTGCCAAAACGGAGCTATGGATAAACTGACACATACAGGAATGAATGGTGTTAATACGACCAAGATGACAATTGAAAATCTTTTAGGGATCGAAATCAATTACACGTTTAAGGTAGGCTTTGACAGTGTAACCGAAGTGGTCAATGCTTTAGGTGGCATTGATGTTAATGTACCGGAAGAAGCCGCCGTTGCCAGTTCTACACAAACTAAAGGATTTAGTATTGCGGCAGGACAACAGCATATCGATGGAAAAACAGCTTTAAATTTCTCAAGAGAACGTTATGCCTATGTGGATGGTGACAGACAGCGAACCAGAAACCAGCAGATTGTTCTGATGGGAATCATTGATGCCGTGACTTCACCATCGGTTTTGATGAATTATACATCACTGTTGGAAGCCTTGGGCAATACCTTTGAAACCAATCTCTCCAGTGATGAAATTGCCAGCCTGGTGCAGTTTCAATTGGATAAAAATCCGTCCTGGAAGATCGAACAATATATGCTGGATGGAACCGGTGATAGCTTGATGTGTGCGGAATTAGGAACAACAGCGTATGTCATGATTCCCGATCAGGCAACCGTCAAAGCAGCAAAACAGAAGATTTCCGATGTATTGCATGCCGATACATCGACAAGCGAATAAAGAGAAGGAGTATTACGGAATGAATGAAAAAATGGAAATGAACCAGGATGAAATGGAGATCGATCTAAAAGATCTCTTTAATGCCCTGAAGAAAAAAATCGTACCAATTGCCTTTACGTCCATTGTCTTTGCGATGATTGGATTGGTGCTTGCCACATTTATCATCCCGAAACAATACAGCAGTGAGGCTACGATTTATATCACACCACGAATCAGTGAACAAGGATCGATCGACTACAACAGTATTCAGACAAACTCTCGTATGGTCAATAACTATATGCAGATCTTGCAGGGAGAAACCATCACAGCACAGGTGGCAGAGAAAGTAGGATTGGAAGACTATAAGGAAGTATTAGATACTTTGACGATCAGTAATGCCACAGATACCGAATTGATCGATATTCAATCGACAACAACAGATCCACAATTAGCGTATGAAATTGTGGAAAACACCATTTCTGTTTTTAATGAAGAGATGTTGGATGTACTTCGTATTGATAACTTAGCTGTGATCAATGAACCTAAAGTCAATGAAAATCCGGTATCACCCAGTCGTTCGAAATTTACCCTGATTGGTTTTGCGGTTGGTTTGATCGTATCTGCCGGTATCGTAACGGTTTATTACTTGTTTGATAATCGTCTTCGTACACGAGAAGCCGCCGAAAATTATTTGGGAATTCCAGTATTGGCTACTGTGCCTTATAAAAGGTAAGGTTGTATGTCTTTTATAGATACACATAACCATTGTACCTGGGGGATTGATGATGGCATACAAACGCTTGAAGAATGCAAAGCTTTGTTTCAGATGGCGAAAGAAGATGGCATTGATACCATTATTGCCACCCCACATTTTATACCCGGAAGACAACAGTGGAACGAAGTGAGTCAAATGGCCAATCGAATGGTGGAAACAAGAGATTTGGCTCATACCTTCGGCATTGACTATTACTCTGGCTGTGAGCTTTTCTTAAATGAAGATTATTTAGAAATGATAGAAAACGAATGGTTTTATCCATTGGCTAATTCAAATTATGTCCTTTGTGAGTTTAATGTGCGAGAAAAGCTGCAAGATAGCACACAGGTAGAAGACAGATTGTATGAATTGATCATTCGCGGTTATACCCCGATCGTAGCTCATGTAGAACGTTATTTTCATACAAAAATCGATTTATCGCGTGTACAAGACTGGATCGATATGGGGTGTAAGATTCAGGTCAATCGTACCAGCCTTTTAGGCGACCATGGAAGAACGATCCAGAAAAATGCCTATCAGTTGTTTAAAAATGCCATGGTGCATATTGTGGCCAGCGATGCCCATCGGGCAAGTGGTCATCGAATCTGTCAACTTTCTGATGCATATCAATGGATTCAAAAGAATGTAGGACAAGAAGCAGCGGATGTAGTGCTTCATGCCAATCCTGAGCATATTTTAAAAAGCGAACCACTTGAAAATATAACAAAATCAGGATCTACGCGTAGATTCTGGAGAGGAAAGGAATCGATATGAAAAAAAATACACCAAAGAAATCCAAACAGTTTGATGAATTGGAAGTGTATCGACATTTACGAACTAATATCGAATATTCATCGGTCGATACCAAAGTACAGGTTGTCAACATCACCAGTTCCAATCCCGGAGAAGGAAAGACAACGACATCTTCTAACTTGGCCATTGTCAGTGCCAATCAGTTTAGTAAGGTGTTACTCGTTGATTGCGATATGCGTAAGCCGCAAATTCATAAAAAGTTTAATATCTCCAATCGTTTTGGTTTAAGCAATGTATTGGCACAGGAAGATCTAAACATTCCTGATACTTTCTTCCAAAAATTTAAAGATAAAAAAGGAGAAGGTGTACTTTACGTATTACCTGCCGGTATCAAAGTACCAAACCCTCTGGAACTATTATCCAGCGATAAGTTTAAAGAATTTTTGGCTTATATGCGCCAACGCTTTGATTTTATCATTTTAGACTGTCCGCCTGTTCTTTCTGTATCCGATGCGATTCCGGTTTCCTGTGTAAGTGATGGCACGATTTTTGTCGTATCGGCTCAGGATACTGATAAAAAAATGGCACGTACCGCTTTAACGCAGATACAAAGAAATGGGGCACATGTGATTGGTACTGTTTTAAGTAAGGCGGATCGTACTACCGAATCTTATTATAACTATTACTAATGAAAGGGGAACAAGATATGGAACGACAAACCCCAAAGAACGAAAATACCGAATTCAAAGATCTTCCGGATGTTAAGATCGATCCGGAGAAAGAAGTGCCTTCACAAAAGCATTTTTCGAAGAAAACAGGAATCATCATTGGATTATTCCTTGTTCTGATCGTATTGTTTGGGGCCGGGTATTTTATGCTTCAATCAAGACAGCAGCCTGCCAAACCACAGGAAAAAGAAACACAGGAAGAAACAAAAAAAGAACCAGAGGATACGACACCACCGACGTTTGTAGGTATGCAGGATCGTATTGTTGTAGAATTAAACGCTTTAGATGTAGATTTAACCAAATACTTCCTGGCCATTGATGAAAATAAACAAGTCAAAGTACAAGTAACAGGTGATGTCAATCTGGCAGCCGAAGGTGAATATCCGATTGTTGTCAGTGCGACAGATGAAGCCGGCAACAAAGCAGAACATAATGTAACGGTACAAGTTGTTAGTGAAAATACGATGAGTACCGGTATTGAATTTTCTTGTTACATCGATGGAAGTATTCCACTAGAGGCCGGAACCAAACAGCGTTTGATGGCCAACGTCATCTATTTCTATTATCAGGATCAAAATCCGGAGATCCAACAAAAGATCAATGAGCTACAGATTGATGTCAGTCAATATCCAACACAAACTACTTGGCATCCTTCTATGCAACAGACAACACCAACCGTATAAAGTGAGAGCAGGACACTCTCACTTTTTTCAGATATATTGGAATACAATCAAAATTCATAATTATTTCAAGTATAGCTGAAATAAAAGTCAAATTTGAAATTATTTCAACTATAACTGAAATAATTAAAAAATTCTAAGTTGTTTCGGTTATACTTGAATTCATTATTAAATCGCGTTAACTTTCAGTGAAAAAGCTTTAATAATGAGAGTGGTTGTATTAAAAGAGTTGTTTTTGGAGTCTAAATGAGGATGACCATAGGAACAAAATAGGCAATTCTGCTATAGAATTGCCTAAAGTTAGATGTATATGAAAGAATTGGAATATGGAATTAAATATTTTGACTTTAAATTATTTCAGCGTAAGAATTGTATCAGAGTGTGTAACGTTTTGATCAATATTTTTCTTAATAATTGTTTTATTGTTTAAGTTGGTAATCACGACCATAGTTGTCATATCATAAGTTTGTTTTAGATTGTCAAGATCGACAGTAATGATTAAATCACCTTTTTCTATACGATCTCCCTGTTTTTTGGTACTTGTAAAACCATTGCCATTGGCATTTACTGTATCAATCCCTAAATGAACCAAGATTTCAACACCATTATCGCATGTGATACCATATGCATGCATTGTAGGAAAAAAGGCAGATAATACTCCTGATTCTACGGCATAAAATTTTCCTTCGGAAGGAGAAATAGCGATACCATCACCCATCATTTTTTGTGAAAACATTGGATCGTTTACACTTTCAATATTCTGTGTTCTTCCAGCAACAGGTGAACAAATCTGAATTTCTTTTTTAAACAAGTTTAACATGATAGAATCTCCTTTAAATACATTTGTATATTAACAGGAAATTTAATTTGTAACAAGAAACGTGGTTGGCTATTTCTTACCATATTATTGTGGAAACATTAAAAAATATAGAGTTCCAATTTACCACAAAGTTATGGTAATAAATAAAATTCCTATATTATTCTCATATACTAGTTAATTAGCTATAATTCAGTGTGAAAAGAGGAGGAGACAATAATGAAACATATTAAAATTGCAGCTGGATTGGCTCATGTAGATTATGGTCATATAGCTGATATTGTGAAAGAAGCTAGTGATGCCGGTGCTGATTATATTCATTCGGATGCGGCTGATATGCATGATTTACGAAATATGAAGTTAATGGGTGGATGGCAAGTTATTCAAGGCATGCGCCCATTTACAGAAAAACCGATTGAATGCCATATTTATACAGAGTCTATGGATATAATGTTCATAGATCAAATTCATCAGGCAGGAGCAAATATGCTAATTATTCCTGCAGAACATTTTATCGGTGCACAATTGGCTTACATTATTAACTGGTGTAGAGAACGTAACTTAAAAGTAGGATTAACATTAGGATGCTACACACCTTTATGCTTTGTAGAAGAATCCATTTATGACATTGATCGTTTGCATATTGTAACACATGGTGTTGATGAAACAGATGGTCATGACAACTGGGGTTGGAGAAGAAGTGCCGTTGATTTAGTTAAACGTGCTCGTAAAATGATTGATGAGAAAAACCCAAAATGTGAACTGGCTATCGATGGTGGATTAAGATCCGATAACTTAGAACCATTGATTGAATGCAATCCAGATGTAGTAGTATTATCAAGTGCTATTTTTAAAGACCCAGAAGGAATTACAGCAGGAGTAAAACGTTGTCGTCAGTCAATTGATGCTGCAGCAGAAAAGTTCAACCTTGAGTAATCTTAGAATGAATAAGCAACAAGATATCCAAAACTTTATAATCGATTTAGTATGGCTTGTTGCTTCTAGTATATTCAGTGCACTTGCGGTTAATTGGATATTTATTTTTACCGGTTTAGCACCGGGTGGCATCACTGGTATGTCAATTATACTTTCCACTGTTACCCATATACCTGTTTCAGTGATGACTTTGTGTATATCTGTACCTTTATTGTTATTGTCTTTTTTTGTTCTTGGAACTTCTTTTGGCTTTAAGACTGTTTTTGTTATTATCATGAATCCTCTGATGATGGCCATTGTTCCAGAAATTGATATAACTGGTATTTTTGCAAATATTAATCCTATTATTCAACAAGTCATTGCTGCATTACTTGGCGGTGTTTTGGTGGGATTAGCAGTTGGTTTAGCATTAAATCATGAAGGTGCTACCGGAGGAACAGATGTTATCGCATTGTTGATTCATCACTATTTAAAAAAAGTGCAAGTGCAAACAATTTTATTCTTGTTAGATGGTATTGTTGTGATTTTATCAGGGATAATTAGTAAAGACTTTATGGTTGCTGTTTTTAGCCTTATTAGCCTGGTTGTTATTAATCGAGTCATCACATGGTTTACGAATCATGGATATACAAAGAGGAAGTAAACCACTTTTACTTCTTCTTTTTTTCATTAGGAGATTAACTATTAGAAATCAAGTAAAAAATCAAAAATT
>CABOGK010000033.1:1207-24241 GCA_902399855.1 Erysipelotrichaceae bacterium | reverse complement strand
TGGTTTAACTCCAGCTGAATGCATGCCATGCCCGGCACACCGAAAAAAAGGCCATAAGCTTTTCAACTTATGACCTTATTCATGAATTCTTTTAAACTGATTTTTATTGGATTTGGTCTTTTAATTTTTTTGCCGGTTTAAATTTCACAACCTTAGAAGCCGGAATATCAATCTCTTCTTTTGTCATTGGATTAATTCCTTTTCTGGCGGCTCTTTCTGTAATCTGAAAGATTCCAAAGTCAGAAATAGAAACTTTTTCACCTTCCGATAAGGCTTTGGTAATTTCTTCCAATACCGTATTTACAGCAACCGTAGCATCTGCAATGGTTGTTGCCTGTGCATCCTTAACCGCTTCAATCAAATCTTTTTTTGTCAGCATTTTATCCTCCTAAATTCACTTTTCAAATACAAAAGATGATAAATAAATCGGTAAACATTGTATATCTTTGTCTTTCGATATGTCTTTGGTATGAATAATATAACGATTCAAAATTCGACTGGAAAATTTCTCATAAAACATATCAATAGAGGTGTGTTTTCTATAGTTAGATGATTTTACTTCAATCGGACAGATTTTATTCTTTTTGGATAAAATAAAATCGATTTCATAATTCTTCCTTTGTTCTTCATTGGTAAAAGTATAATAAAACAATTCATTCCCTGAAGAAACTATAGCCTGTGCCACCGCATTCTCATAAAGATATCCGAGATTGGCCGATAATTTATCCATTAACAGTTTTTCATAAATGATATTTTCTGTAAAGCTTTTATCTTTGAATTGCATCGTTACAAACAACCCGGTATCTGCCATATACAATTTATACTGATCTAAATCTATATTGGCAGACAATCCGACATTTGGATTGTTACAGTGATAGGCAACATTTACAACTTTTGAATCTTTCAATTCCGATATCAAACTTAAAATTGTATCCTCTTTGACCTTATAAGATTTTATAATTTTTTTGGTTTGAAATCCCTTGGCTTTTGTATTCAACTGGGAAGGAATCGCTTCAAAGATCATTGCCAATCGACCTGTGGAATCAATCTTGCGAAAATCATCTTCATAAAGATTGATAATATCTCGCTTTACATCATCAACTTTTTTAAAATTATTCGTTCGAATATATTCATACACGGCCTGAGGCATACCTCCAACCAGCATATAAAGTCTAAACTGCCGCATCAATTTACGGTTCAAATCGTCCCCAAGTCTTTTTTTCGATTGAAATACGGTTCGTAAAAGGTTCATCGTCGAATGATCCCCAAGCGCCCATAAAAATTCCTCATAATCCATTGGATTCATTTGTATCTTTCGCTCTTCACTTGGAATCAAAATATCCTTGACGTTCTTCTTTATGGAAATGAGGGATCCTGTTTCAATATAATCATATCGGCCGTCTTTTACTAAAGTTTTGATAGCTTGTCTGGCTTTTGGACATAACTGAACCTCATCAAAAATAATCACAGAATCCCGTTCCCTTAATTCCACCTGATAATATAATTGAAGAGTAGTAAAGAAATAGTTCAGATTGGACATATCATCAAAAAGACTCCTTATATCATTTCCAACAACAGAAAAATCAATCAATATATAAGAGGCATATTCATTCTGCGCAAATGTTTCCGCAATGGTAGATTTTCCGACACGTCTGGCACCCTCAATCAATAATGCAGTTCTGCCATTCGATTCCTCTTTCCATTTTTTGATCTCATCATATATCTTTCTTTCAAACATTTTTAATCCCTCTTTCTTGCCTAGATAATAGCCAAATTTAAAGGCAAAATCAAGCCAAGGGACAAAAATCGAAAAACTTTAAACCCCAAAAGCTCCAATTTTCGAAAAACTTTGAACCCGTAAACCTCCAAAAATCGCACTTCATTTTAAACTTCATCTTGTTGGACCGAGTTCTCACGAGGTGTTTCCAAATTCAAAATCACAGATTCGCATTCCTTTTCCAGCTTTTCATACTGCTTTCTAATGCCGTAAAGTTCCTTGAGATGAAGATTGATATTCTCAATCTCTGCCTCAAGTTTTTGTTTTCGTTCCAATCGGATCTGTTTTTGTTTTTCATATTGTCGAATCCTTTTATCAATTTCTTTGATCAAACTATTTTCCTCCTAATTTCATTCTGTGCTATTAAAGCGATTAAAACTGTGATTTAATCTTTATCCAATGTACAAAATTCCGATTTCGGGATTTTTAGCTGTTTTTCTGGAATTTGTTCCGATTTCGGAATTTCTATCTGCACAGTTCTTTTCTCGATTCCTTTTCCGGTTCTTCCTGTTCCTCGATATCCACAACATCATTCTCTTTGGAATCCAGTCTGAGTTCCATCGTTAACTGATGCAGTCGCTTTTCTTTGTGCTGCAGGGATTCTTCCTGCTCAAAAGGCTTATCCACTTCTTCCTTGGCAATTTCAAACTGTCGTTTCAGGGTCTGCAGTTCGATCTTGGCTTCTTCGAGTTCCTTATCCATATTGGACAGGGCATTGTTCAATCTCGTGATATTTCCAAATTTATCATTTCCCAATGTGATCGTATGATTCTCTGTTCCTGACAAAGACAGCTTGTATTCAACCATAAAACTGTCAAAGCTGCAGTACAGATCAAACCCACGATATTCACCGATCCTGACCGGCTTGGCCGACATGATCGATCGTCCTGTCTCCAATAATTGTTTACCGGCTTCTGCCTTATCTGTAATCCTTCGTCCCTGGATCTTCATACCGCTGAATTCCTCCGATACCGGGAATTGATTTCGCTGCTGAATATCTTTCTCAAGATGATCGATTCGCTGCGCCTGTTTCTGGATCGCATGCGGATAGTATTTTACGATACGGTCCTGTAGCTCATACTTTTGATTCAGATAGCTGCTCTTTAAAGTCTGTAACCGGTTGACCTCAACTTCCAGGTTGCATCGTTCCATGATTCGCTCATCCCCGCAGGCAATGGCCTTGATCTCGGCATAATTCAGTACGGTTTCATCCACTTCCTCCATCGTTCTCTGCGGTGTCTTTGAAGTAAAAACCTGTGAAATAAAGGTCTGTTTCTTCTCGATGGTCTGATACAGATAGCTGTCAAACGTTCCCTTGGTAATATACCGATAAATATACACATCCTCATTCTGATTTCCTTGACGGACGATACGTCCTCGTCTTTGTTCCAGATCCCGCGGTCGCCACGGACAGTCCAGATCATGAATCGCAATCAATTTATCCTGAACATTGGTTCCGGCTCCCATCTTGGAGGTGGAGCCATTGATGATACGCACATCGCCGGCCCGTACTTTGACAAACAGATCCTGCTTCTGTTTTTCATTCTTGGCAATATGGACATGCTGTACCTCCTCAGCCGGCACACCTCTTTCAATCAGTTTATTACGGACATCATCATATACATTGAATCCGTCCTGTGTCGGTGTGGAAAGATCGCAGAACAGGATCTGTGTGAGTTTCTGCTCCTTGTTTTCTTCCCAGATTCGATAGATATTTTCCACACAGGCATTGACCTTGCTGTGAGGATCATCGGGTAATAGAGGATTCATCAAGCGTTGATCCAAAGCCAGTTTTCTTCCGTCATTGGTCACCTTGAGCATATTGTCCGTCTGTGGATCGACCTCACGGTTATGGATCTTTTCGGAACGTTTTGCCAATCCATCGACCATGTCTTTCTGTGCCTGTGAGGCTTCCACACTGATCACTTCGTAATGGGCATTGGGAACAGGCAGGTTGATCATATCGGCGGTCTGGATATCTGCCACTTCCCGAAACAGGGTCATCAGTTCCGGCAGATTGTAAAACTTGGAAAAGCGAGTCTTGAACTGGAACCCTTTGCCATCCGGAGAAAGCTCCATAGCGGTCACGGTTTCTCCAAAGGTGGAAGCCCAGGCGTCAAAAGATTCCAGGCCATACTGTTTTAAAGTATCCGGTTGAAGATAGCGCTGCATGGTGTACAGTTCCTCCATCGAATTGGATACCGGTGTTCCGGTCGCAAAGATCACACCCCGATTCTTAGTCTTTTCATTCAGATACTGTGTCTTCATATGCAGATCGGAGGCTCTCTGGGAATCGGTCTGTGAGATACCCGATACATTGCGCATCTTGGAGTAGAGAAACAAGTTTTTGAACAGATCGGCCTCATCGACAAACAGCTGATCGATCCCCAGTTCTTCAAAATAGATCAGATCATCTTTTCTTGTGGAATCATTCAGTTTTTTCAGCCGGTCCCTCAGTTTCTTTTGCGCCAGCATCATCTGCTTGATCGTATAGCGCTCTCCGTTGTTTTCCTTTAACTGCCGAATGCTTTCCGTGATATCCTGAATCTGATCTTCGATCATCTGCCGTTGACGATCCGGCGAGATCGGGATTCTGGAAAACTGACTGTGTGTCACGATGATCCCGTCCCATTCTCCGGATGCGATCCGGCCAAAGAACTTTCTCCGGTTTTCTTTGCTCAGATCCCTGTTGGTAGCCACCAGGATATGCACCGCCGGATACAGCGTATAAAAATCAGAGGCAAAGTCATTGATGATGTTATTGGGAACGGCATACATGGGCTTGGTACACAGTCCCAGTCGCTTGCTCTCCATACCGGCTGCGATCATTTCAAAGGTCTTTCCGGCACCAACCGTATGCGCCAGTAACGTATTGCCCCTATACAAAATTCGGGCTATCGCATCTCTTTGATGTTTTCGAAGGGTGATCATGGGATTCATACCCGCAAACCGGAGATGACTGCCGTCATAGGTTCGATTCCGGATCGAATTGAACTTTTCATTGTACAGATCTGTCAGCTTTTCTCTGCGGATCGGATCCTTCCAGATCCATTCCGAGAAACGGGCCTTGATCAGATCCTGTTTACCCTGAGCGATGGCCGTTTCCTTTTTATTTAATACACGGATCTCTTTTCCTTCTTCATCATAGGTCTTGTCAAAGATCTTCACATTTCTCAGATTCAACGTATTCTCGATGATCTTATACGCATTGATCCGGTGTGTTCCAAACGTCCGGTTTGTTTCGATCCGCTGATCACTGGATTTACCGGAGATATACCATTCTTCCGTGGTCGCCGTATAATAGACCTTGATATTGTATTGCTGCCATCTGGGGGTCTGTAAAAGATCAAAGATGAATTCCCGATAGATCTCCGGCGGGATCCAGGTCGTTCCCAGACGGACGGAAATATCACCGGCCTTGATTGGCTCCGGCAGCACTTTCTCCAAAGCTTCTACATTGAACCGATACCGTTCATCCTGATCCGCTTCCTGTCGCGCCAGGGCCAGTTTCTGACGGATATCCCCGGATAGATAGGCATCGGCGATTTCATACACCGGCTCTCCGTTTTCTAATTTCTGTGCCGGATCTGGATAGATAACACCCTGCAACTGCCGCACCAGATCATCTTTATCAATTCCGGTCAGTGCCTCCATATACGAAAAATCAATTTTTCCTTTTTCGGACACACTCAGGATCACCGCTTCTTCCGGACTCTCGACATGATCGACCGGTTTGTTAGGACGAATGGTACGCTTGGTAAAGATATCGGACTTCCGTTCCAGACTTCCATCTTCTTTTATGATCTCCAATGAACATAAAAGAGAATACGAACTATCATCCTCAAAGGCCTGCCGGGTAGCCCGGCCATGAAGCAGGCCATACTGTTTCTGATAGGCGTCGTATCGTTGGTTCAGCTCCTGCTGTTTGGATCGAATGGAAGATTCGTCCGCATCCTGTACCTGAAGTTCGATCAGTTCTCTTAAGGTATCCCGTAAAGGGATCAGTGCACGAATCCGATCTTCCTGGCTTTTTGGTCGGTGAACTTCGCTCAGAGATTCATTTTCTTTATAACAGATCACGCCATTCTGGATACAGTAGCTGAAGTTTCGAAGTTCCGGATCCACATTCAATGATGGGGTATGGATATCTACCGATTCTGTATCACGTTCTTCCGATAATTGTATGGACACCAGAGTCGTATCAAGAAGAGTCCTCAGATTACTATCCTTTTTAGGGACATAAATTCTTTGAGGGCCGAAAGGACCGGATACATTCTTTGGCTCTGCCAGGATCATCTCCGGATGCTCGATAAAGTAGCGGTTGGTCTGGACCGGAAATGCCTGTCGTTCTCTTTCTTTATTTTCATAAAACTCGATTTGTTTTTCCGTATCTACCCAGTCGGGTAGTTCTTCTTTTTCACGGATCGAATGCCGCTTCTGAAAGAACAGAAGATCGGAATTGACCGTGGTTCCGGCTTCTTTTGAGAAGGTGTCGTTGGGTAATCGAACACCACCCAACAGGTCACAATGTCTGGCCAGATGTTCCCGCAAACGGGTGTCGGCCTTATCCATCGTTCCGGTGGACGTAATAAAAGCCAGGATCCCTCCCGGCCGTAGTTTATCGATCGTCTTTGCGAAAAAATAATCGTGAATCAGAAAATGAAGTCGATCATACTGGGGATTCTGCACCTGGTAGTCTCCAAAGGGAACATTCCCTATGGCAACATCAAAACTGTGGTCCGGCAATGCAGCTTCCTCATAGCCTTTAATCTGAATATCCGCTTCCGGATAGAGTGCTTGGGCCATCTTTCCCGATAATGGATCGATCTCTACGCCATAGAACTGCAGATCCATATCCTCCGGTTTTCTGGAAAAGAAATTTCCAATACCGCACGATGGTTCCAGAACAGTACCGGCAGAAATGCCAAAATCACGCAGTTTGGAATAGATCGCATCGATCAATACAGACGGTGTATAAAAAGCTGTCAAAGTTGATTCCATTGCACTCTGATATTCTTCCGGTGATAAAAGATTCTTTAACTCATTTCGTTCGGTTTCCCAGGTTTCTTTGGACGGATCAAAGACATCGGCCAGAGCTCCCCAGCCGGTATAAAGCCGCAGTTGATCTTTCTCTTCTTCGCGGGCAGGCCGCTTTTCTTCTTCCAGGGAACGCAGAATACGGATGGCTTGAAGATTGTCGGCACATTTTTCTCTGGCACTTCTAGGATTTGTCGGATTTTTTGATATGGTTTCTTCCGATGGCTCTGCCTTGAATTCGGCTTCTTGGATCTTTTCAAAAGGAGAAAAAAGAGATTCTTCTTTATCCTGTAGCAGATCTTCTCTTGTATAGTCTCTCTGGATCGTATCCAGCCACTGGCCGGCAAACGTATCCAGTTCTTCTTCCAGTTCCGGATTCAGGACCAGATCGTTTTCCATCTCCACTTCTTGGTAGATTCCCAGATTGTCCTGCTGATAGGTGCGGGCAGACAGCGTATGTGCGTTTGTACCGATCACAAATTCCATATCCGGATCGGCCATACTGTCGCCATTCTGTTCATAGTAGCTGGAGATAGCTATACGATCCTCATCGATCCGTTCGATCGTAACAGGATATCTATGTGAGCCTCCATTAAAATGAAGAATATCTGCATCCTTTGTCAAAATCTCAGGTGCTATCTTTTGGAGCTTCCGATAGTTTTCTTTCTGTATTCTTTCCGGATCCTGAACCGGGGCTCGGTTTGGATCAAATACATAGCTGTTTCGTACATCCTGACGAAGACATCTTTCAAACTCATTTCGATCGATCTCTATCTGTGTATTCACATCGGACACAGAAGGATAGGGTTCTACATATACCTTGTCTGCATCCACCAGTTCAATGGTTCCATATAACGGTTTTTGGTCGTATTCGATAAATACAAAGTCTCCCGTATGGTAATGCGGAGGTTCCGTCAAAACTTCACTATGATACGACATCTGTATTTCGTTTTCGATCGTCAGATTGGTTCCCCGTTGCCGGGCATAGAGATAAGCCAGATCTTCCCGTAAAACTTCAGCCATCGCGATCCATTTGGAATTTTCTCCTTCCTCAATAGTCTGATTCAGCTCCTTGATCGTATCCTGTAAAGCACCGATATCCCGTAAGCCGGCAACAAACTGTTCACGGATCTCCTCTCCATTCAGATTGCTGAAACTATCTTGAAAATCATAAGGATCCACTTCCCGGTAAAAGGGAATCAGCAGAGAGGCGATTGATTCTTCCAGATCCAGGCAAGGGACATACGGTTCTTTTTGTGGTTGGCGCTGTACATGGAACTGTGTATACGTTCCCTGGTTATAGCTTTGCAGATCGGAGAGTAGATCCTTCTTTACTTTTTGATCCTTTTCATCCTGTGGCTTGCTCAGGGCAACCAGGTCGATCACATGATGCAAAGTTTCCGGCCATTTCAATAAATCCTGGATATCCGATATTTCAAAATCGCCCTTTCCAAACCGATAAGGACGAAGTTGACTGAAATCAAGTCGATAGAAATAACGATGTATATTCTGAGCCAGGATCGAGCGTTCATAATCTTTTAGATGTGATTTTTCCGGTTCACTGAGAAAACGATCCTGTTTATATAAAGTATCCAGCCGTTTTTCCACTTCCGGCCATTTCAGGAAAACAGAAGCATAAGGCCGATGCAGGCTTCGACTATAGATCTTCAATCCATTTCTGTCAGAGTCGTGAAACGTACTTCCACTCCATCCCCAGGCATCTTTCAAAAATTGGATCCGTTCCTTCTTATCCGTATGGTTACAGAAAAAGGAATAGGTCTGGATCTTTTGATGTTCATGATAGGAATGAAGGATCGTGGCATCGATCTGATCCTGTGTGGCAAAATAACCGTCTGCCTGGGTCAGTTCTTCGGTTGCTTTCAAGGGTTCCCGGTAAGACTCCAGGTCTTTTACCTCCGCAAGAATTTTTTGCGGACTGTGATGCCTGTATCGCAGTCGTTCCGGTTCTCTCTGTATCAGATCTACACAATCCTCCACTTCCCGGATGATCCTGGCACGAAGATCCGGAAGTCGCAGTTGCATTTGAATCTTCTTCGTTCCTTCAGGAAATCCCATAAGATAATCATTCTGCAGAGTTTCCAGATAGGGATCGTCTTTTTGAAGATCCAGATCCTGTACCATATACCATAGATTTTCACTGAGGCGCTGATAGCGGTGATCTTCGATCTTATCCAGTTCTGTTTGAGCAAGATAACGGCCATCCTTAATAAGCTGTTGAATCATTTCAGCCGCCTGCTCCCAGGAAAGAACACTTTGGATCGTTGCCGTCTTGGCACTTTTGCCATAGCCGATCGTAACACCTCTTTCATCCCAGGAAACGGCCACCTGTTGTCGTCCAATCAACAGTCCCAGTGTGTCGCGGGAACAGGCATGTTGGATAAATGTACTGTTTTCTTCCAAGGAACGTTGCAATGCGATCTGATCGGCAATCTCCCATCGTTTTTCCGGTTCCAAAGGGATCGAGCGTAAAGCTGTATCAATGAATTGCTGTGGCACCGATAAATCCGGCGACTCCGGTTGATCCAATTCCGTATCATTCCATTCCATGTCAAACAAAGATAACTGCTGATCCTTTAAGCTGGGAACCGGTTTGATCGGCGGTTCCACAAAAAAAGCAGGATCGTCTCCTGCCTGTATGGTTTCTTCTTTGGTTTCTACCGATAGATCAGTTCGGTTTTGAGGATCTCGTCGATCTCCCTCTCGATTTGATACATCTTCTGTCCCCACAGGATCGGATCCTCTTTCTTGAGCTGTTCGGTGATCCCGTCCTTTGTCTTGAGCTGGTTCATCAACTGTGTTTTTCGTTTCTGGGCTGTCTGTTCGATCTCCATCAGATGTTGATTCAGACTCTGATCCATCAAATATTCCTGAAACAAATAATTCCGATGTTCCTTCAGAAACTGCCTTCTCATCAATCCGTATTTCCCAGGTTGAACCTCGTTTTCCGGTTTCAATGTCAGATTGGGAAGCAGCACGTCCCCGTGTTGTCTGTATTCGATTTTCATGTGATCCGCTCCTTTCTTCATCTTCATTATGCACATGCATCGATTGACTTTCCAATGTGCGATCTCTTTGTAGAGCCAGGACTTCTTTATGGATTTCCCGGATCAATGTCTGTGTTGTGTTCTGCCAATTGACTCCAAATGCTTTAAAAGCCAGGGAAGTATCTAACCATTGGATAGAATCCAGGCTTTCGGCCTCGATATAATCAAACGCATAGATACCGCATCGGGATAAGGCAGAGAAAGCCATGCTGTTGAAAAGAAGATCCGTCATCATGTGATCAAGTTCTTCTTCGGATAAAATGCTTAGTTTACTGTCAGTTTTAGCAAAATGCATATCATTCAACAATGAATCTTTATTTTGTTCTGTTACGATGCGAGAACATTCCAGAATCGTCCCTGCCAGTGTGGAACCTTTAACTCCATATGCCCTATCCAAATGCTCCTTTACATTGTCGTACCGATTAGAGGGTACATCCCATATGGGTGGTTTCACTGATTTTACCTTTCCCGGACGGGTATCCGAATAATCAAAATAAAACTTTAACCGTGTACGGTTGGTATAATCCTCATCAATAACCGCAATTCCTTTGGCTCCTTTTTGAATCCACAATCCATATCGGCGATTCCACTGTTCCATTTCCAGAACAGCCGTTGCCTCCGGTTTCTGGGCATAAACCAGCGCCATTTCCGTAAAAGGCAGACGATAGTTCCGGCAGACCGATCGTAAAAACTGTCCCCAGGTTTGTCCGTCTTTTCGGATCTGATCCACGGTTTCCTGATACAGAACTTGTGTCAGTTCCATTCTCGTAGTCATAAATTCCTCCTTTCTCTGGACCAAGCTGCCGTTTTTCAGCAGCTATGTAATAGATGGAAAAGAGGATATAAAAAATGTGATCTCTCTATCCAGTTTCTGGAATGGAAATCACATCGAAAAAATTTTAATACATCATACAGGCAAATATTGATCGAGAGCTTGACTTTACTTCATTTTAAAGGCTGCTTTCGCAAATTCGTCATAATCTTTGACAAAAGTAAAAGGATCATATTCCCCATAAGCACTGGGGCGGGTGACCGTGATCAAATGCACTTCTTTTCTAATTTCTTTATGAGTAGGTAACACATCATCAAGCATCTCAACCATGCGATTTCTTATCAATATAATTATATTAAATATAGATAGCTATTGGGATAATCATAATAACCGGGTTAGTAATTACAGTTTTAATACCATCATCACCCACAAACTGACTTAATGATGGATCTGAAAACATTTTTTGAAATTCTTCCATTTTGTCGAGTTGAAGCTTAGAGAAAACAGTATTTCTAAGTAGGCTAATTTCTCCATCATCTATACAAATTCGAATAACCTTACCTAATATTTTGTAATTTCCGTCAGTGACTTCGCTCATATTATTATTTAGAAAATAGTTTTCATCTGTTGGGAGAACAACACTCATTCCATTAGCTTCACAAATTATATCTTTCTTTCCGTCTGCTTGAAGTCCTTTAATCAAGCCATCTATTTGAGCATTGAATTTGCTATTTGCCATTAAATTATCTCTTCTACTATTTTTGGGCTTATTGTCCGTAAATAAGTTCGCTAGCGCCATAAGTTCCTTAAATCCTGACAACATATCAATAACTGGATTATTCTTTAAAGTTCCTTGTACTTCTACAAAATCCCCAACACTTAAATTTGTAATATCTCGATTGATTAACTTCTCATTATCTAGTAACCCTTTTAGCTTCTGAAACAAAGAAACAGGAGTATGTGTTCTTTCTTCAATGACAGTCTCTCCATTACTTGAATTACCTTTATGATTACCGTGAATTCCTACATTCAAAAATGCAAATAGATTATTAGAGCCAATATTTGTTTCTATATCATTTTCTCTATTCTTACTTTTTGAAGTTTGAACATTTTTAACCTCTGCAAAACCATCTTCGATTGTAGCTAGCATATCAAATACAATTTTAGTGTTTAGATAAATTGGTATGGTCAGTTTATTCTTTTCAATCTCTTGCATCGGTATGATCTCCTTTCTTTTTATATATTCTGTTTATAAGTCAGTCACAAAGCTCAATTTCATCAATTCAATAAGTGAACTTATTTAATTATTAGTATTATACAAAGTCATAAATTCCTTGGCAAACTTTGATACAAATTCATGATCTGATGCAGTTGCCAACGTTTCTTTATTATAATTAGCCGTAGATGTCCAATTATAGGAGCCATGCATAACATAATCCATATCAATAATGCAAAACTTGTCATGCATTCTATTATGTCCTAGAACTCCCCATTTGGGGATAACTTTAACATTAAATCCATTATCTTTTAACTTGGCAATCATTTTCTTGTTGGGCTCTTCTTCAGAAACTATAATCCTAATACTTAATCCTTGTTCTTTTTTTACTATAAGTTCTTGATAGATTGCATCATTAGAGAACCATGCTACTGCAGCCCAAATTATAAATTTTGCATCTCGGATTCCTTGTATAATTGCATCTTGTATTTTATTAAATACTACATTATGTTCTGTCACTTCCTCAGGAGCATCTATAACCTGAGGCTTGATTTCCATATGATGTAACGCATACTCATCAGTCTCTTCATAAACATAATTAACTAAAGAATCCAGATCACTCTGATATTTTATTGCAGCATCCAATAACGGTACTGGGAAACTAAGTTCCACTATTTCCCAATGCTGATATGAGCGACCATGATTTGTAAACGCATATTGCGGAACAAAATTTACTCTTGCTCTACCTAATAATCTTATAAGATGTTCTCTATTTTTACCGTTAATTTCATACAAATTATTATACTTAAGAACATCTATCATAGTTTTTAAAAAAGCATTTCTAACCATTCTATCTCCCTCAACATTCAAATCTTATTGTTTCTGTAATCTATTATTTATCTTTACAAATTCTGTAAAACCATAACTCTTATTTTAGTCAACAAACCTTTTTTTACATGGCTCACTGCATTCATAACAATGCTTTATCCCTTTAGACATCGAACATTTTCTGTTCTCACACCGATCTTTATCCGGACACTGTCCGGAATCACAACCTGAACAGCTGTCATTTTCTGTACATAAACAACATGCCAATCCACAACGGGCGATTCCCAATTCTCGCTTCATAAAACCTCCCAATAAAACTCCTATTCATAAGAGTCCATCAACAAAAAATCCATTAAATGCACAATTTGTACTCCATGTACATTTCCTACATCCATTTCATCCATGGTTACTACATACTTAGGAAAGTTATCACTTAGTTCCAGTAAGTTATTGATTTCCCGGTCCGAATCGTCCGGAAGCCTTCTGCATACCTGGACATAGATCCTTTTATCTTGCTTAACTCCTACAAAATCAATTTCTTTTGTTTCATTTTTTCCAATAAAAACACTATATCCTTTTCTTAATAACTCGAAATATACAATGTTTTCCAACATAGCTGCAATGGATCGGGGATTGAATCCTAAAATACAGTATTTTAAAGAAGAATCGGCTAAATAAAACTTTTCCTGTGTTTTTAATACAGATTTTCCCTGAAGATCGTATCTGGAACAACGATAAATCACAAATGCTTTCTCCAGCCACTCCAGATAATTATATATAGATTCTATCGTTAAAGAACGTCCCTCACTTTTTAAATATTTTACGATCGTGTTAGCTGAAAACGTTTTTCCCACATTTTCTACAATGAATTTCACTACACGGTTAAAGAGGTCATAATTTTTAATATTAAATCGTTTTGTGATATCATTTGTGATCACTGAATTATAGATTCCTTCCACGATCTGATAGGAAGATCTTTCATCCAAGTCATGATCCGCTATGATAGGGAAGCCTCCTGTTCGGATATACTCCATCAATAGATCTTTCTTTGATAAACCGGTTCTTTCTTTAAAAACCAGGTATTCCGAAAAAGAGAGAGTATATACCGGTATCTCGACATATCGACCCGATAGATAGGTTGATATTTCTCTGGACATCAGTTTTGAATTGGAACCCGTCACATAAATGTCCGTTGAAAAGTTTTCCAGAAGACTGTTGATAGCTTTTTCCCAGTCTGTTACTTCCTGCACTTCATCCAATAACAGATAATACTTCTTTCCGTCTTTGATTTCTTTTTTGATATCCTTATACATATCTTTATCTGTCATTCCGTTATCGAAATCTTCCGAGGTATATCGTCTTTGAATGATGTGATCCTTACCGATACCCGATTGAATCAGATTCTCACAAAACATTTCCAGTATCGTTGATTTCCCACAACGACGGATCCCTGCCAGAATCTTCACTAACGGAAGATCTTTATAACGATTTAAAAGGTCAAGATAATAAGGTCTTGGAATCATAAAGTGCACCTCCACAATCATTGTACTAAAAAAACAGGCATATAGAAAGTTTTTACTTAAAATGATAAAAAACTTTTAAATTCTGGAAGTTTTTACTTATTTTCGATAAAAACTTTTTGAAAAAGAAAAGGAATGATCCATCTATGAACCATTCCTCTTATATCGTTTTATTCTGTCTCTGTTTCTGGATATTTCTCGTCGATCAATTCTTTCATCATCCTGTAACAATACAAAGTAGCTTCCATATAGGGTTATATAGGGTTCATTGTCGGCTCCCTCCATGGCACCCCGCAACAGATGATCCAGAGCCATGGTATAAGCCATTTTGTTACATTCTGTATCGTTCTCTTTTTTCATGACCTTGATCAAATCGATCGCATTGATCTCCAGTACACCGGGCTTACATTCCATTGTATTTCCTCCTACTTCTTATTTCTCTTTTTACGGATGGTCAGTGCTGTAATCAATCCGGCCGATCCCAAAGCCAGTCCTGTAAACAGACCCAGATGATGATCTGTTCCGGTTTCTACCGTTTCATTGGGTTTTCTTGTATCTTCCATAATGACTTTCTGCACTTCACCGGTATCCTCGATCGTAAATTCAATGTCCTGTGCCAGTTCATAACCGACCGGTGCTGTATCCTCATGGAGTATATAAGTCTTTCCTACATGGAGTCCTTCCATACGGTGCGGTTCTTTTGTGGATGTCCATTCTTCAATGGTTTCTCCGGTTTCTTTATCCGTCAAAGACATCTTGGCACCTTCGATTTCTTCACCGGTTGTCGCATCAACCTTTGAAATCTCCACTTTTGTGATCTCATCTTTCATAACCACCTTGGTTGGCTCTCCGTTATCCTCAATAGTAAAAGTGATATCCGATGCCGTGGCATAACCTGTCGGAGCCAGATCTTCATGCAGCGTATATTCTTCGTTGATCTTCAATCCCCGAATCACATGGGCTTCTTCAGTCGATTCCCATGTTTCAATCAGGTTTCCTTCGGTATCGAAAACTGATAACTGTGCACCCGGTAACTCTTTTTCTCCGGTGATATCGGTTTTTGTGATCTCTACTTTGGTCTGTTCATTCTGGATCGCCACTTCTTTCAGATAGATCAGCTGATCGCTATGATCATAGATTAGATCGATTTCTATTGGTTCCGGATTCGAATAGTATCCTTCCAATGGTTGAATTTCTTTTAGTTCATATTTTCCCAAAGGAAGATCTCCAATAAAGATCTCACCCAATTCATTGGTCACATACTGTCCATTTTCAGAAATATCTACCGATACCGGCTGTCCGGCTTCATAAAGCAGTGTATTTTGTCCGTCCAGGGAATAGATATCTTCCTTGGCGGTTAACTGGAATGTGACACCACCAAGAGGCTGTTCTGTATCTTTGTCTGTTTTCAGAATGTGGATACGGCCCACCGGCTTGATATTCGTAACATTCAGATCGACCACATATTCCTTTGTGTTTTCATCTTCCTGTTTTAGATTAATATCATGTACCTGTTCTGACAGTACATAGCCTTCCTGTGTCAGTGTTTCCTTCAATTCATAACGTCCCATAGGTAGATCATCAATAACTATTTTTCCATTGGCATCGGTCTTATTTTGAGAAACCAGTTCACCGGCTTCATAGATCACAGAACCATCAACGGGGTTAAGAATATCTTCTTTTGCCGTTAACTGATACTCCACATCCGCCATGGCTTCTCCGGTTTCTTTATCCGTCTTGGTCAGCGTGATTTTTCCTTTGGGCTGTTCATCGTTTATCGTGATGATCTTGATAGGATCTCCATCTGTATCGGTTTCCGATACAACAGAATTTGTAATGGTAAAATCTACATCTTCTGTCTTGAGGAAACCTTCCGGTGCCTGGATCTCGACCAAACGATAGTTTCCGGCCTTTAATGGCTGATCCAATACCACAGCTCCATCTTCATCGGTCGTCCATTCCTCGATATGCTTGTCACCAACTTTCTGCGATACATACTTGTTGGTATCGATATTCAGGATCTTAAAGGTCATTCCACTGGCTGTGATCTCTTTTCCAGATTCTTTATCCAGTTTCACAACTTTCAGATAGGAAGTAAACGGACGGTTGTTGATCACATAGGTGATCGGCTCCTGATCTTCTTCACTGACGGTGAAGGTCCATTCCGCTTCCAGCTTATCCGTATCGATCTGTCCCTTGATCTGTTTAACGATATACGTTCCATAGGCCAGTTCTTTAGACTGGGCATAGCCATCTTCATCGGTAACCAGATGATCATATTCCCGATCTGCGAATTCTTCATGATGTTCATAGGCAGATTCTATACTTCCATACTGATCGACATATCGTTTCAGGACCGCAATAAATTCGGCTCCTTTTTCCGGCTTGGTGATCTCACTTTCCTTTCCATCGGTAATGATCTTGCGGATCTCAAAGCGTCCGGTAATGATGTGATCTTTCATCGTACCGGTATAGGACTTGATATTGTCAACGGCTTCTATGGAAGAAAAATCTACATGGGCCTTGTCTTCATTTAGTTTATAGCCATTCGGTGCTTTGATCTCCACGATCGTATAAGTGCGATCTGTAGGAAGATCCGTGATCACATTGGAATTACCCTGTGCATCGGTGGTCAGTGTACCAACAGCTTCCTGTGTCATATCATCAATCAGTTGAAATTCAGCACCTTCCAGAGTCGCATCGCCCTGTGGAGTATCGGACGTTTCAAAGTCCTCTTTCACTAACTGAACGCTTCCTAATTCCAGTTTTACCTGGACCTGGATCTGCTTGGAAGATGAAGTCCCCAGATATCCTACATTCTGTGAAGTGGGTGAAGTATAGGCGATCTGGCTGACAGGATCTGCATAGGCATACAGAGCATCATAGGATACTGTCGTGTTGAGGTTGTCTCCTTTTTCCGCCCAGATCGTGAGTGCATTTCCATTGCGTTCAGTATGGATACCGGAAGCACTGTTGTCTATATATTGACTGAATAATCCGGCCATATCTTCCAACGTCTGGGCATGTTCTTTTCCATAACCTTGTAAGGTTACAGTGCTTCCCGCAAAGGAAACATTGCCATACATTACATTCAATCGCTGGTTAATGATATCGATCTTGGCCTGAATGTCCGGATGGATATTTGTGATCAATCCCGGGCGCATCTCCTGCCAGATACGGATCTGGGTGGCGAAGTCCATTTCATCAGACATATCACCATTGAATCCATATCCCAGTGCATTGATATAGCCCAGTTTTTTGTTCAATTCAGCATTGCCTGTATAGGTTCCCAAAGCAGAAGCCGTGTAATCTCCGGCTCCGTTAATGGTACTTCGTAAAGGATCGATACAGTACACTTTCTGTCCGTTGATCGTCAGTCGGGCATACACATCTACGTTATATCCGGTATTGGTGTATTCGGTCATTCCCACTGCCCATTTATAATTGGGGTCTGTTGTCAATCCATATGGTGTTTCTACATGCAGTACATATTGTTCGGCCGCATAGGCAATCAGACTGTTTCCCTGGAACAGCAGTCCACAGGCACACAGGAATGCCATAAAAACTTGCATGATCTTTTTCATGGTTTTCTCCTTTCTTTCATGCATAAAAAAAGATGAATTTCTGTTATTCATCCAATCAAACTCTATTTACTTGTCTTACTACTATTAACTTCTATTCCTGTTTATCTCTTATTACATACACCTTCCTTTCTTTTGAGCCGGTAAAGAGCTGGTAGAGGGGGTGTGGTGTGGAGAGGGGGAGATGAGAAAAGTGGATATCCCCTGTTTCGAGTCTGCTCCCTTGTCAGTCATCTTTCCTGTTTTTCACGCTGTCTTTTCTTATAGCGCTGATATACTTCCAGTGCTTTGACGATCTCATTCTCCATTTCCTTGACGGACGTCCTGGGGGCAAAGAAACGGGAGATTCGTTGACTGGATAGACGGATCTTTTCAATCTGGTTTGGTTTTTCCTCCTGCATGATCAACGAGATCACTTCGTCGGTCAGTTTTCCTTCTTCCTGAGCCTTTCGCATACGAATCGTCTGATCATGGGAAGGGGAACACACATTGATTTCCATCTCCTCCAGGACCATGTTTTGTGCATGCGGCTCCAGATAGGAAAGTTCAACGGCCGGACGCATAGCAATCTGACCTTCATCGACCAGTTTCAGTAAAGGCTCGATCAGATACGTCAGGCGAATATAGCGTTGGATTTGACTTTTACTATCTTCAGACTGTTCTGCTAAAATATCTCGGGACTTGTGCCCCACTGGGGCACAAGTTAAATCGGTACGTGCTCCCTGTCTTTTCATGGCTTCCAGTTTCATCCTGTAGGCAAAAGCTTTTTCTGAAGGCAGTATGGTCTGTCTTTGTCTGAGGTTCGTATCCACCATAATCATCACAGCTTCTTCATCACTCAGATTCCGGATGATACAGGGGATCGTTCGTAAACCATTCTGTAAGCAGGCATATTTTCTGCGATGTCCGGCAATCATCTCATAGCCTCCATCTTCTTTTGGTCGTACCAACGCAGGGGCTATCACACCACTCTTGGCAACAGAATCAATTAGATCCATCATTTCTTCATCGTTTCGAACCTGGAATGGATGATTGGGAAAATCCTCGATCTTATGGATCGGTATTTCGATCACTTTCTCGGTATGATCTTCCGCTTTTTTCCTGTCACTTACAAAGACATCTTCATCGAGCGTGGGGATCCCGATATTTTCCAGTTTCCCTCTGGGCATTTCGTTCCACCTCCTTTGCGAGTTTTCGATAGATCTGTGCACCGTCACTTTCCGGACGGTACTTCAGGATACTCATTCCCAGAGCAGAGCTTTCCGCAATGGCAATCCTGCGGAGAACGGTCCAGGGATAGACGGGAAACTGGAAACCGTACTGTGTCTGTATCTGTTCTTTCATCGTTCTGGATAATATCGTTCGATCATCGGTCATTGTGACCAGGATACCTTCTACATACAAAGATGGATTTCCATCCTCCCGTATCTTCTGGATCCGTTTCAACAGCTCATAGGTGCCATTGGCGGATAAAAACTCTGACTGGGAGGGAATGATTGCACTGTTAGCCGCACACAGGGCATTGATGGTCAACATCCCCAGAGAAGGCTTACAGTCGATGAGAATGAAATCATATCTATTTTTTAGAGGGGTTAAGATGTCTTTCAATACTGTTTCTTTATCTTCGATACTTCCCAGAGTTACTTCAATACTGGAGAGTTTCTCATTGGAAGAAATCAGATCAAAACCTTCATCACACTGCAGGATCCTTTTTTCATAGCTGCACGTATCCGAAACGATCATTTCCAGCATCAGATTGGAAACAGTCTGTTTCATTGGCTCCTGTTTGGATAACCCCAGAGCTTTGGCCACATCGCCCTGGGGATCCAGATCCACCAGCAATACTTTCTGTTTTCTTTGAGCCAGGCCGGCAGCCAGATTCACAGCCGTGGTTGTCTTTCCCACACCGCCTTTCTGATTGGCTATGGCAATCACTTTCCCAGTTGTCATGGTTGTCCTCCTTTCTAACAAAAATGCCACCGTCAATGACGATGGCTATGTAATTCACTAGTTTTGCTAATTTGATTTTTTAAAAATGTCTTCTCGTCCAGTATTTAAAGGCTGATTTTGCTAATGGCTTGCTAATTTGACTATAAAAAAACAGCAAAATCGGGCGGAAAATAAGGAATGACAAAAAGTAACAACAATCACCAAAAAGCCTTTATATAAAGGACATTTAAGCATTTTAGAAGAGATGGGACGATACGTTAAAATGGGGCTAAATCAACTCCTAAGCGGTAGATTGATGGTTCGAATCCATTCGAGGACGCCAGAAAGTACCGCTGTAAACCATTGTTTATTGGTTTGCAGCGTTTTTATTTGCTTCTTTCAGCCTCACGGCTTGAAAAATAGAGATTATGCACAGAAAGCACCTGCCTAAAGAAACTGGACAAACTAAGAAGAGTGGTAGTTTTATCACCTGTTCATGAAAACCTATAATAAAAAGGTGGTAATTTGCCCTTATAATTGCATAAATACCTTAAATTTACTTGACAAATAAGGGGATTTTCTCCCAAAGATTTAATTTTCCCTTATTTTATGCTAATATTTAAGGGAATAAAGGAGATTATAAGGGAATGCGTATATTTAATTATTCCAAAATTCGAGAACAGAAGTGGGACTCAGATATTCTGGGCCTGATTGCGGCAATCTACAAAGAAGCCGGAAAACAGGAGCTATATTTAAAGCAGAGACCAGAGGAATTGGAGAAGCTAGTGGAGATTGCAAAAATACATAGTACTGAAGCATCTAATGCCATTGAGGGTATCAGAACTACAAACACCCGTATCCGACAATTAGTAGAAGAGAAGACAACACCAAGAAATCGAGACGAGCAGGAAATTGCAGGTTATCGAGATGTACTGAACCTCATCCATGAGAACTTTGATGCCATCCCTGTCACACAAAATTACATCCTGCAGCTCCACAAGATTCTATACAACCACATGAACAATCCCATGGCAGGCAGAACCAAAAGCGTGCAGAACTATATCAGCGCTACCTATCCTGATGGTCATGTGGAAACCTTGTTCACGCCTTTGGCCCCTTATGAAACGCCAGAAGCACTAGACAGCATTTGCAAGGAGTATAATCGTGTCATTGGAAACATGGAAGTGGAACCACTGATTATCATTCCTGTGTTCATCCACGACTTTCTCTGCATTCACCCTTTCAATGATGGAAATGGCAGAATGAGCCGTCTTCTGACCACGCTTCTGCTCTATCGCTGCGGTTTTTATGTGGGCAAGTATATTTCATTAGAGGCTAAAATCGCAAAAAATAAGGATCTCTATTACGATGTCCTAGGTCAGGTACAGACTGGGTGGCATGAAGGTACTGAAGATATTGTTCCTTTTATCAAGTATTTGCTGGGAATCATTCTTTCTGCTTATAAAGACTTTGAAGATCGCTTTGACTTGGTAGAAACCAAACTGCCTGCCCTGGAAACTGTGCATCGGGCTACAATGAAAAAAATCGGTCGTTTTACCAAACAGGACATCCGTGAACTTTGCCCTTCTCTCAGTATCAGCTCTATTGAAGGAGCTTTACGGAAATTAGTCGCTACCGGAGAACTAAAACGAGAGGGCGCTGGAAAAAACATCTGCTATTACAGATTAAAATAATTATTAGTGACTTAGGTGTGTTCCTTTAATCGGATACTGAAGAAATAAAACGTGTAAGATGAGCTATTTGCTCTTTCTTTACACGTTTTATATTGTATTCTCTGAACTTAGTCTCTATTGGTAATACGCTCTTTAAACTCTCTTATTTTTAATCCCCATCGTCCTGTAACAATCAAAATCAACGCTAATGTCGCAAAAGTTACCCCATTACAAAATCCATAAATAAAATCAATGATATCATTTTGATTCAGATAGTTTGATAAAATATAACTAATAATCATCAGCACCATGCTAAAGAGAACGAGTATCTGCGTAATTTTTTTCATTTTCTTCTTTTCTTCATTCTCTAATTCAGCAACTTTTAAAACTGTACTTTCCACATTATCTGTCATTTCATTTCTTTGACCATCTAACAATTCCTCAAGACTCACACCATAAAAACGAGCTAACTCAATAAGAATATCAATATCCGGTAAACCTTTTCCTTTTTCCCATCTTGATATAGATTTATTGGATACAAATAGAATATCTGCCAATTGTATCTGTGTTAGTTCTTTTTCATGTCTTAATTTCCTTAAGAAATCACCAATCTTTTTTTGGTTCATGATCTTTCCTCCTGATAAAACTATAAGTTATGGAACGGAGTTATAAAATGACATGTCACAAGATTCATTCTCATTGCATGAGAAATATAGAAAAAAGCTCTATTTCTTACATTTCACAAATTATTTTTTCGAGTTCTTGAAAGTTTGTGAAGTCCACTTTTTTATTATAGGTCTCTATTATGGCTCGATCGACGGCCGTTAATGCTTCCTTTGGTTTGTTTTTTATCGCATTATATAACAATTTCATCATTGTCTTATGTCCAAAGCTTAACTTGTTATAGTCAATGGCACCTCTGAAATGAAAGATCTTTTTTATAGAATTGAAAATTTCGTTTGGTATTTGATTGCGTATATTCTTTTCTATAGCATGAATATTCTTATCATCTAAAGGATCTGATAAACCAATGGTGACAAGAATAATTGTTTTACCGGAAGCATCTTTTATCTTTTTAAATGTCTTAGCCAATCCTAAAACACTGCCTGCATACAAGCTGCCTATATAAATGATCTCATCATACATATTTATGTCTTGAACATTTTCAAAAGAAACAGCATTTATATTTGTTCTTTTAGAAAGTTCTTTCGCATATCTTTGAGCCGTTCCATAACGAGAACCATATAGAATGATGTTCATATTCGTTTTCCCCTTTTTCCATTCTCTCTGATATTCGATTGTGAATACCCCATCATGTTTTACTTGTTTCAAACACCAAAATAGCTTTAGCTGAACCTGTTATGGAAAAAGTAATCAACGTATAACCTTTTTGCGCCATCTCATTTGCCTTTTCTTCTATCTTTTTTGCCAGATCATCCGCTTTTGGTGTGTAGTCTATGACAATCGTTTTATACATATTCATACCTCTTTACATTTACTAAATTGTTTATATTCAGTATAACGATCTATTCTGACTTTATCGCAATAGATAGGTAAAATCGCAGTAAAACTTGCGCTTTTACAAAAAAATACGCTAAATTCAACTAAAAAGTTGATGATTCAACATGAATAGCGT
>CABOGK010000033.1:0-1197 GCA_902399855.1 Erysipelotrichaceae bacterium | reverse complement strand
TCGCTAAATTCAACTAAAAAGTTGATGATTCAACATGAATAGCGTCAGATTCAGGGATATTCTTTGATATATAAAGGAGATTCCCTATGATCAACGAAACATTCTTGAACCATCTAAAACCAGTAGAACTCGAATTCATTCAAGCCTTCATTTATAAACTGACAAGCGACAAAATAACTCTGGATACAACAAATTCAGAAAATATTGAATCTACTGTATCCCATTGTCCGCACTGTGGATCTTTTCATTTTGTGAAAAATGGATTTAACAAAAAACACAGGCAAAAGTATCTTTGCAGAAATTGCGGGAAAATATTCAGTGATACAACAAATACCATTTTTTCTCATACAAGAAGCCATTATCATACATGGACCACCTTTATTGCCTGCGAACTCAATCAGATGACACTGGAACAGGAGGTTGTGGCTACAGGAAAAAGTAAAACGACCTGTTTTCATATGCGTCATAAACTTTATGCAGCGATTGGAGCCCATATCCGGAATACTCCTTTAAAAGGAATCGTTAAGATTGACAGTACATTTACCGGTATCAATCTGAAAGGTATGAAAGCTAAGAATATGCCCCGGATAAGTAAGGTACGAGGTAAATCAAAAACAGATACGAACCGCAAACATAAGCGGGGAATCAACAGTCACAAGGTTTGTATTGTGACGGCCATAGATGAATGGGATACCATGTTGCTTGAGATAGCCGGTAACGGAGCAGAAAGCACGGAAAAATATCAAAAATACGTTGAACGTTTCGATAAAGACTGCACGATCGTTTCCGATGGTAAACAGGCCATTCTTGAGTTTGCTTCCAACAATCAGTTTCAAAAAGATACGATACGACCTAAACCGAACCAAAAAAACTATACAAGTCGGAATGGAAACAGTCTGGGCGAAGTGAATCAGCTGCATCAGGAATTCAAACAAATGATTAAGCATTATCATGGAGTCTCCATAAGACATCTACAACACTATTTGGATTGGCTTGTGTTCCGTAAACAGATGAAATACCAAATCAGGGCGGAAGCCAGAAAAACAAAAGCTTATATGTTGGCTATGAAAGGATCTGTTTCCTTTGTGACAAAAGACATATGTTCTTTTGAGTTGCCAATTAATGTGCTTACGCTCTATCAAAATTAAAAACATCATTTTTAATTCTCTGCATCAACTTTTTAGTTGAACTTAGCGA
>CABOGK010000032.1:25412-26676 GCA_902399855.1 Erysipelotrichaceae bacterium | reverse complement strand
GACATACTTAAACTTTCGATAAATGTATGTCATTTACAACCGGTACAACTGGCGGTGAGTACAAGCATAAGTTGACCAAAGAAGAGTTGGCACCACACCAACATCCTACAAATAATTTTGTTATCAATACTACAGGTGGAAATCCTATTAATGTTGGATCAGGTAGTGAGCGATTATCTTATTGGACAAACGGAAACGCAAAAACTGATTTATCAACTGGTGATCAAGCTCATAACAATTTACAGCCTTATATAGTTACATACATATTTAGGAGAACTGCTTAAGATACACGTCTCCATATATTTGTAACAATATATGGCTGTAATATATCAACTGGTTGACCAACGGGACTACCAATATCTCTCAACGCATCGACTGCCCATCCATTAGGTGTGAACTGTTCCCATTTTGCATGAGAGCCATACGCATTGGTTTGACGTGATATAGTTACATTTCCACTTAAGTTTTGCTCAGTTATAGATGTTTTATACTTCCCTCCGGTTGAAGTAGTCGTAAAAGACATACTTAAGCAAAATTCAAATGTATGTCTTTTACTGCCGGCGCAGAATACGGAGAATACCTACATAGCTTAGACGAAAATGAAAATGGTAAACATAATCATTACTACTATTCACCGGTAATTCAACAAGTGCAGCAAACCAATAGAGGAACAGTTTATGGTAATTACAATAAGCAATATAAGATACAAACAGATAATTCCGGAGAAGGAAAAGGCCACAACAATATACAGCCATGCATTGGCACTTATATATGGAGAAGAATATCTTAAGAAATCCTACGCCATATATACGTACAAATATAAGGGGTTTGAATATCTATTGGATCGTTATTTAAACCTTCACCCCCATTAGTAGTACTGTACTGAGCATTATTACCAGTACCAATTTGATTACGTCCACTTCCACCAGCAATCATTAACGGACCTCCATCGCCATTATGGTAATGTTTTGGTAACTGTGATGCGGTTAATTTGATTGTATATTTTCCACCGCTCACTCCAGCCGTAAATGACATACATTTAGTGTTGGTAGTAATAAGCTAAAAGTTCAACACATTTTCGTTTTAGTTCCATTTGTGGGTGAACGTACATGGACATAGTAATTGCTACATTGCTATGTCCAAGTAACTGGCTTAGAGATTTGTAGTCACACCCACATTCAATACATCTTGTGGCAAACGTATGCCTAAGTGAATGGAATTTATGATGTGGTAATTCCAAATCTTTCAAGATGTTGTTGTAGAA
>CABOGK010000032.1:0-25402 GCA_902399855.1 Erysipelotrichaceae bacterium | reverse complement strand
TGATGTGGTAATTCCAAATCTTTCAAGATGTTGTTGTAGAAGGTACGGTATTTGTTTGGTTCAATATGTTGTGTTCGTCCGGTAATGATATATTCATCCGGCCCACCACGTAATAACACAGCATATTGCATGATCCATCTATTCAATGGTATGGATCTTGTACTTGCTCTGGACTTTGGTGGAGTTATTCGCAGCCGAGATCCTTCTTCTTTGGTATAGAGTCTTACCATAGTTTTATCGATGTGAAGTATCTGCGTATCAAAGTTGATGTCTGACCATTTGAGAGCACACAACTCACCGATGCGGATGCCTGTGTGGATGGCTAATAATATTCCGAAATGCTTGTTATTGATCTCTGATTGGAGGTAGTTTATCAATGTTATCTGATCCGATTTATCGTAAATCTCAACCTCCGTAGGAGGGCAGTAAGGCAGTTGGATTTCTATCTTTTGATCCAATGATAATTTAAGGACTGTGATTATGTCCTTTACGTAGCTTTGAGCGATTCCGCCTTTGCCATCGACACGTCCATGATCTAATTGATCCAATACAAATTCCTGTAGGATGTCATCATTCAGATGTTCAACTTCTAGATTTCCGATGTTAGGAATAATTTGATTGTGTACGATGTTGTAATACACGGTATAAGTGGATTCTTTCTTGTAGATTTTTTGATCTACTAACCAATTTTTTAAATGATGTTCATAAAGCATGAGAGCACTTCCTTTCATGCTTTTTATTTTAGGAGGAAAAACTCATGAGTGAAGAAATTAAAAAAGAAACAGAAGTGATGGAAGAGCCAATTGAATTAGAAGAGCCAGTGAAGGAAATGAAGATTGGTGATATTGATATTACTTTATGCAACGAACTAGTGCAGATGATCAATGATGAACTTAACCTTACATTTACATCAGATGCCAGAATGGATGCTATCAAATCGGCATTTGAATCATGTGCATCTATTACCTATGATGATCAAACATATGAAGGCTATCAGATTGTAAAAGCTTTGGAATATAAGATTGATAACAGTGGAAAAGAAATCTATCACATCGTACTTGTTAAGCCAGAAGAGGAAGTAGAACTGACAGAAGATCAGAACTTTGCGTTAAATTTGGCCGTCATGAATATGAGCGATGCCAATGCTGTTAAATGTATTTCCATCTTTCCAACATGGGAAAGTTATATCGGCAAGAAACTAACTAAAGGTATCCGTGTACAGTATAAAGGCGAATTGTGGAAAGTACGTCAGGATATTGCCACAGTACTAGAAAATCAAGCACCATCTATTGAAACAGCTGCTCTGTATGAACGTATCGACGAAGAACATGCCGGAACTTTGGAAGATCCAATTCCATATGCTAATACAATGACAGTTCATAAGGATAAATACTATATCGAAGATGGAATTGTCTATAAATGTACTCGTGACAGTGGACAGCCATTGTATGCAACCTGTGCTTCTTTAGTCGGAAATTATTTTGAAAAAGTGGAGGGATAACGTATGGATTTTTCAACATTGACTGAATATTTTGTTTTGGTAGTTATGGTAGCTTGCCTGATTATTGGATACATCCTAAAGACAAGTTTTGATTTTGTACCGAATAAATACATCCCAACAATTTTGGCGATTGTAGGCGCTGTATTGAATGGTGTGGTTAGCGGTCCATCCGTTGAATCGATTGTTTACGGAGCGCTGATGGGATTAGCTAGTACAGGACTTCACCAAGCGTTTACACGCTTTGTCGAGGGTACTAAAGAGGCAGAGTAAATGGATCAGATGTATAGCGATGTAGTCATTGCGATAGTAACCGCTTTATGTGGCTACATCGTTTGGCTTTTAAAAGATATACGAAAAACCGCCAAAGCTAAGGATGAGCGTGAAGAAAAAGAAAAACAGGCCAATCGTAAAGGTACTCGATGTTTACTAAGACAACAAATTATCGATTATCACGATAAATACATCGAGCGTGGCGAAATCAGTCCTCATGGATACGAAAATCTGCTTGAAATGGCTGAAGCTTATGAGGCTTTAGGTGGTAATGGAAAAGTAAAAAAGATGGCGCTTGAATTAAAAGAGTTGCCAATCAGAGAATAGGAGGAAAAGTCATGAAAGAAGTAGAAGTTGTAACCGGAATCGTAGAAGAACCGGAACTTACACCGGAAATGGAAGAAGAGCTTTCCAACGGAAAAGGAGATGACGGAGATGCATAGTCCTTTAACAAATAAAATTATGTTAGCTAGTCCATACAATTATTCAGTTGGACGTAGCGGATATAAAGTGTGTAAAATCACACCGCATCATATGGCTGGCGTTCTAACAGCTGAACAATGTGCAGCAACATTCCAAAATCCGAATCGTGGCGCTAGCGCCAATTATTGCATCGGATATGATGGCGGTATCGTGTGCAACGTAGATGAAGTCAATCGTGCATGGACATCTTCTAATGGTGTCAACGATTGCCAAGCTATCACGATCGAAGTATCTAACAGTCAAGCTGGCGGTAATTGGCCAATTTCAGAAGCAAGCTGGAACAGTTTAGTCAATCTTTGCGTTGATATTTGTAAACGTTATGGATTTAGACTTACTTTTGATGGTACACCGAATGGATCTTTGACGATGCATAAGATGTTTTGGGCAACATCTTGTCCCGGACCATACTTAGAGAGCAAAATGCCTGAATTGGCGGCTACAGTCAATGCTATCTTAGATGGCGGTAGTGCTCCAAGTCCTACACCTACTCCAAGTACAGAAAAGTATGGTGTCGGCACGCAGTGCTGCACGAATACTTTAGCTACTTCAAGCACAGGTGGAAAAGTTTATAAAGGTGATTGGGAAGGTACTATCACTAGAGTGGTATCCGGTGCTCCATATCCTTATTTATTAAATAATGGTACAGGTTGGACAAATGATATCGGAATCGATACTGATCCTCATGTGCCCGGTCAGACTGGGGCAGACCAAATCTTGACTGTTGGATCTGTCGTGACATCAGTTGCCATGTCTTTATTGGCTAACGGCGGAACTAAAACAATCAATGGCGATGAATGTGTCAATGTACCGGCATTAGGAGGATGGTTCCCAACTAAATTCCTGAGCGAGTACGATGCATCCGATGGGGCAAAAGATAACTACTTGGCTAATGACAAGGCCAAAGTTTATGTGGATCAGTGCACAGTGGAAGCTATCAATATTCCTTACAATTTAGCGCAGATTCACGGTAATTGGGTTTCAGCCACACCATTAACGGAGCTTGCCAACGGTAAGTGATTACTGAAAGACGAACTGAAGATAATCTAGGGGATTGGTACTATAATGTCAACCCCTATTATCAAAGGGGATATGGACTACCAAATTGTACTTGCTACGCATGGGGTAGATTGTCAGAGATTTGTAACGCTCCTGTTACATTCTACGGAGGCAATGCCATCATGTGGGCGAATCGTCCTGAGATGAAACAGATTCCATCTCCAAAGGTTGGAAGCTGTATCATTTATTCAGGTGGTATAACAGATTCATATGGACGTTTGTGTGGCCATATCGGGGTTATTGAACATTTATACGATGATGGGTCAATTGACGTATCCATGAGCTCATTTGGTGGTTATATGTGGCGATTATACAGGCTAAATCCTAGTGATAGTTACCACATTCCCGATTCCTACGGATTAACATTCGTAGGCTTTTTTATGTACGATGGCGTTCAGGCAATCTATGATCATGAAGCACGTATCCAACAGGAAAGAAAAGAAAAGGCAGAACAAGAACTGCAAAAGTCCGTGGAGCTTAGATCCATTCAGCCTGTTGATGATTTACTTATACCTTCTTATATAGACAGCGAAAAGGTATATGTAAACAGTATAGATGCGCTGCCAATGGTGATATGTATTGTTCTGTTGCTTTTGAAAAAGCTGCTTAATATTTAATTTGAATTAGTAAACTATTTTTGTTAGCTGTAGGGAGCGTTACGCTCCCATTTTTTTATGTTTAGGTCTTGATATTTTTTTGGATTACGTAATAATAACGATGTAACAACCATGTGAAGAAGAGTGTCAACCTGCATGGAACGTGGGAATGAGCGCAATTCACTTGAATGATAGTTCTTGTGTGTTGCGTTGCATATTTAGTGATAGATATGCAAAAGAGAGAAACTCTCAATTCGTACTACGTGTGCATGATCTGAAATATGTAAAGGAACTGTCCTTGTCGTCCTCACAATAGAAAGTCACAGAAAATTGATACAATGTGACCTCTCCTAAATGTTATGCGTAGGGATATGTCGTAACCGCTTTAGGAAATATCCAACAAGAGGATTGCGTGTGATGTGTAGAAATACACTATAAGACAAGTAACAGGTACAAGTAGCCCATAGCGCATGACAGAACGGGGAATACGAATGAGCGTATAAATTATTTTTATTCTACTTCTGAAAGACGGGTGAAAGTTAAAGGTACTATTCCTTTCGTTGATTCAAAACGGGTAAGAAGCGTATAGGTCGCTCCCATATGCTCAGACTTATCTGCAACGTGTCTGAATATGCACGATCAGAAATCATGTATGAGGAAACTCAGTTATATTATTTTATAGATGTTGGTTTTCATCTATCCCTCTTTTACGTAGCCGCTAAAAAGCGGTTTTTTTGTTTACATATTTCAATCTATGCACTATAATATAAATAAGTTAAGCGTTCTGTCTTCTTAGGTTTATCCTAAGATGTGGATTGAAATGTGTGATTATATTTGAATGCGTTTGCGAAAGCGAACTTGTCTTCTAGCCATATGGCTAGATGTGGATTGAAATATGTGCTTATTTTTGAAAGTATAATCGAACGCTTATGCAATAAGATGTTCTGAAGAACATCTTTTTTTATAAAAAAAGAGCGTTATTCGCTCTCTTTATTTTTATTTCTGCATTTTCTAATTCTTATAGCATTTTCAGTAGGATTATCCGACTTGTATTCTCCTTTTTGATAGGGGAGATATACGTTTACTGTTTTTTCTGATATGTTTAGTATTTCTGCTATTTCTTTTATTGTTCTTCCTTTTTTATGTAGCTTTTCTATTTTATCGCCTAATTCTGTGTGGTACGCACCATGTGAAATCAATTTTTTTTTACCTTAGATTCTGAAATATCATTCTTTGCAGCTACGGCACGTAACGATCCTAAATGTTCATAATCTTTTACTATATCCATATTGCCCTCCTATATTTATTTTATCATTTGATTTCTTAATTTAAAATGAATTGTGTTGTTATGTTATAATCCTATTTGAAAGGTAGGATAAATGATGAAAAAGAAATACTTTGTAGATCGAATGACCTACACATTAAAAGATAGTCCAATTGATGGAAAAAAAGAATATTGGGAAGATGATATTGATCCAATTACTATGCATACGAATGACTTAAAAGAAGCTATTAAGGCATATGACAAAGAAATAGAAAACTACAAAAATAATATTGTAGAAGTTCTTCTTTGCATGAATTATGAAGGAAACATAATCCCTTTAGAAACTTATAGCAATTTAGATGAAAATATCATGATTAGAGTTTAAGAGTCGAAAAAGCGGCTCTTTTTATATACCTGAGCAATGACATAACCGTGAATGGGAGTTTGGAAGCAAGTTGGGCTTTATTGCAGGGTTAGGCTTTAAAATCAAGGTGAGCTACTAGAAAGGAGGAAAGGTTTGAAAGAGTTATTACCTATCGGAACGGTTGTTACGTTACATCAGGGAACAAAAAAGCTCATGATCATAGGACGAATCCAAAGAGAAAAAACAACCGGAAAAATCTATGATTATGCGGCTTGTCTCTGGCCGGAAGGCAGTATTGATACTCAGCATTTTTATTTATTCAATACGGAAGATGTACATATTTTATATCATATTGGTTTACAAAGCGTTGAAGAATTTCGCTTTCGAAGCATATTGGATGAACAAATAAAAAAATTAGAGGAAGATCATTGATCTTCCTCTGCCAATTCTGGGTGATTGATCAGATATTCCGGATTGCTGGTGCGCAAGGCATCAAAAATATCTTGATCATGGATTTCTAAATTGTGCTTTTTCATATAGTAAACATTACATTCCTTGGCAATATCACTGCTGGCTTTTGATACAAGAGCTTCCTGTATTTTTGCCCGGTTTTCATCGTAATCATTGCTTGTAAGGATCGCAACATAATAGGCATCGCTGGAATCGTTATCATCGCTCATAACTTCATCGATCACACCGGTTTCCTTGGCGGAATATAAAGTATTGATGACATAAGTTGGAATGGAATCTTTTAAAAGGGTAGAAACTACGATCTCTTCATTTCCGTAAGTGGCACTTTCACTGGCGTATTGATCAAATACTGTTTGTGCATCTGTTCCATCCTTGAGTGCCTGTAAAGCGTTATTGGCATCATCCTTATTGTCACACATCAAAATCTTGGCGACGCTTGGCTTGTATTCTTTTTTAATGGCTTTGGCATTGTCTTCAAAATACTTATCCAATAGTTTTTCCTGCTGGATCGTTGGGATGATGACTTTTTCAATATAGTCATCTTTATCCTTATAGCCGGCATCGATCAAGCTTTGTTCAAATTCTTTGCTTCCGGATGTATTTGTTTCATACTGCTCTTCTGCCTGTTTTTTAATATCATCTCCACGGCCGATTTCTTCATCCATGATTGCCTGTTCAATCAAAGTGACCGCCATGGTGGAACCATTTGATTTTTTGATCAGTTCATATTCTGTCCCACGTGTAACCGATACATCACCGACCTGGAATAGTACATCACCGGCATTGCTGATCTGAGCCGTTGCACCGGAGCAGGCTGTCAACATCAACAAAGAACAGCCGGCAAATACAGCCGCTTTTTTTAAATTACTCTTCATTGCTGCTTCCTCCTGTCTGATCGTTGATATAGTCTTCAATGCGTTTTTGTACATCTTCATCTTTGAACTCGATATCCAGATCTTTTGCGTTTTCCTCTACGATCTTAACACTTAATCCCTGGTTGGCTGTTAAGAAAGCCGATAAGATGTTATTGGAAACAGTCTCGTTTTTAGAATCCCAGATGTTTTGAATATCCGTTTCATCTACATGTACCTTATATAAATATTTCAGCCCAGAGCTTGAATCTGTGACTTCGATCCAGTCACTTGTCTGATCTTTTTCCAGATTTAAAGCAGCCTGAATGACTTGTGCATTCAATGTGCTGTATTGGCTGTTGACAGAATTTGCATCGACATAGCCATAAAAGCCATCATCCGAAGCCGTAGCTGTGTCTTCTGAATAAGCGGTTGCCGCATCCGCAAAAGAACCGCTGGATAAAGCTGAGTCGATATTGTCTTTTTTCTTTTGTTCATCTTCAGTTAAGGCTGTCAGATCCTGTACCTGCATCGAGATGATCGAAATCGTTCGTGGCTTTTTCTCCTGCAGGGCCGGTGTCACTTCATCGAAATGATCTTCAATGTAATCGCGCTGCATCTTGGCTTCCTTTACGGTCATCAAACAATAATCATATAGCTGATCTATACCATTATAGCCAAAAGAAGCCAGTTCAGTTTCAATCTGTGATTCGCTATTTTGAGAAGAGCTGGAAGAAGCGTTTTGTTCGATCGTTTTTTCCAGATCTTTTGCCTTTTCATCTAAATCATCTGTGGTTTTTACACTTTGATCCACTACCTGGTTATGATACAAGTTATAAAGCAGCGCTGTATCAAACGGAGCCGACTGATCATAGATGTCATTGGCGGTGATATCTTTTTTATCGATACTGGCAACGACCTGGTTGCCATCACTACCGGATTTTGCACTGACATTGTACTTATTTTCATCATATATAAAATAGGAAACAAAAGCAATGATGATCACTGCAATCACAACTACAAACCAGTTGTTTCTAAGGAATTCAGACATTGTAATCCTCCTTTAAAAATCTTTCTCAATTATAGCCAATATCGATTGAAAAAGCAATGAATCTTCATAATCGTCTGAATTGAGATTTATAACCTTTTTTGTTACTATAGTACCGGAAAAGAGGAATAGATATGACAGAACTCGTTATTAAAGACTTACATGTATCTGTAGAAGATAAAGAAATATTAAAAGGACTGAATCTGACGATTCGCTCCGGGGAGCGTCATGCTCTGATGGGACCAAACGGAAATGGTAAAAGTACACTGTTGGCTGCTATCATGGGAAATCCAAAATATACAGTAACCCAAGGTTCTATTGAACTTGATGGGCAGGATGTTTTGGCGATGGAAGTGGATGAAAGAAGCAAAGCCGGTTTGTTTTTAGGGATGCAGTATCCCAGTGAAATCAGCGGTGTGACCAATTCAGATTTCCTGCGCTCCTGTATCAATGCTCGTCAGGAAAAGCCAATCAGTTTATTTAAGTTCATCAAGGAGATGGATAAAGCCATTCAGCAGCTGGAAATGAAACCGGATCTGGCACATCGTTTCTTAAACGATGGTTTTTCCGGTGGGGAAAAGAAACGAAATGAGATCGTACAGATGATGATGTTAAAGCCATCCATTGCCATGCTGGATGAAATCGATTCTGGTTTGGATGTGGATGCGTTAAAGATCGTAAGTGAAGCCATCAATCAATGCCAGAAAGAAACAGATATGGGGCTTTTGGTCGTATCTCACTATGCTCGCTTTTACGAATATCTGCATCCGACTCATGCGCATGTCTTAGTCGATGGACAAATCGTTGTATCGGGTGATCAAGAGCTGATTGATAAGATTGACAAAGAAGGATATGAATGGCTGGAAACCGAATACCATGTATCCGCCAGAAAGGAAGAAACAAAAAAACGACCTACCAGTATCGGACTTTGCGGAGCTAAAAGAGGATAATTATGGAAAAGGTTTACGAAAAGGAATTTAACGAAACGATTTATTTTGATCAGGATGAAAAGGCCACGATCACGATTCAGAAAACCGGTTCGTTACTAATGGTCCTTCGCAAAGGAATTTCCAGTTTAAAGCTGCATCTAAAGCTGGAAGCCGACAGTCAATCTAAGATCCTTTTATATAATCAGAGTGCCTCGACACTTTCTGTTGATCTGGAAGTAGAGGTCAAAAAAGATGCCAAGAGTGAAATTGGCTTTCTGGATATGGAAGAAAGTGACGTAACGTTTAAACAAAAGGCGTTTTTAAAAGAATCTGGCGCTGATATTAAGTTGATGAGTGCTCAATTGGGACAGGCGGACACTACAAAATTAAACGATATTGAAATTCTTCATGAAGCGTCACATACATTTGGTTATATGGAAAATTTCTCTGTACTTTTCGATCGTGCGCATTATGAAATGGTGGCCAATGGTAATATTCAAAAGGGATGTTACGGATCACAATCGCATCAGACAACACGTGTCTTGACATTGGGAAAAGATCATAAAGCGCAGGTCATACCGTTGTTGTTGATCGATGAAAACGACGTCAAGGCATCTCATGCTCAAACGATCGGACAACCGGATGAAGAACAGTTATACTATCTAAAATCACGCGGACTTTCGCAGCGTCAGGCAATGGGCCTTTTAAGCGTTGGATATCTGCTGCCGATTCTGGAGCTGGTCAGTGATGAAGCAACCAAAGAAAAGATGCGTGAAGAAATGGAAAGCAAGGTGGGATTATATGGACACGGAAAGAATTCGTAAAGATTTTCCCATTCTGTCCAGGACGATGTCGGGTAAACCATTAGTCTATCTGGATAATGGAGCAACGACATTAAAGCCGCAGCCGGTGATTGATGCGGTTGTCAATTATTATACGTATTTAGGAGCCAATGCTCATCGTGGCGATTATGAGATGAGTGCTCAGGTCGATGCGGCCTATGAAGGTTGTCGAAAGAAGGTTGCGGATTATTTACACGCTGCTTCTTCCAAAGAGATCATCTTTAATTCCGGCAGTTCTGAAGGGTTAAACCAGGTAGCCCTGATGGTTTGTCAGCAGCTGTTGAAGCCTGGTGATGTGATCTTAAGTGATGAAAGTGAGCATGCCAGCAGTATTCTGCCGTGGATGCAGGCTGCAAAACAAAAGGGATGTAAGATCGAATATATTCCTTTAGATGAAGAAGGCAAGATCACGGTTGAAAACTTTAAAAAGGCCGTTCATGAAAATGTAAAAGTTGTTTGTCTGGCACAAGTATCGAACGTTTTGGGCTTTGAAGCACCCGTCAGGGAAATTGCGAAAATTGCTCATCAAAATGATATGCTTGTTGTAGTCGATGGTGCCCAGAGCACACCGCATATTGATATCGATGTACAAGATTTGGATGTCGATTTCTTTGTGTTCAGTGCGCATAAAATGTGTGGGCCGACCGGTGTCGGGGTACTCTATGGCAAAAAAGCTTTGTTGGATAAACTGGAGCCTATTTATTATGGTGGTGAAAGCAATGCCCGCTTTAACAGCTGTGGTGATTTGATTTTAAAGGAAACACCTTTAAAATATGAAAGCGGAACACAGCCCATTGAAGGGGTACTAGGCTTAGGGGCTGCCATTGATTATATTCAGGCTATCGGCAAAGAAGTGATCCATGCTTACGAACTGGAATTAAAATCGTATTTTGTGCAGAAGGTTAAAGAACTGAAAACGATTCATCTTTATAACGAAAACGCACAAAGTGGAATCTGTACCTTTAACGTTTTTGATCAGGGACAGATGATTCCGGCTCAGGATGTGGCCAGCTTTTTGAACACCAAAGGAATTGCGGTACGCTCCGGTACACATTGTGCCAAGATGTTAGTGGATGTATTAAAGGTCAGCGGTACTTGCCGTGCCAGCTTTTACTTTTATAACACAAAAGAAGAAATCGATCAGTTGGTTGCCGCTTTACAGGAAGCGACATTAGAAAACTGTATCAATATATTTTTTTAGAGGAGGATGAAACATGAGTGAGATCGATCCGAATTTGTTAAGAGATATTATCATGGATCATTACCAATATCCCAGAAATCATGAACTGACAAAAGAAGAAGGATATCATTCTCGTCATATGGCCAGTGATTCTTGTATCGATGATATTACCGTACAAGCAAAATTTGATGGCGATCGCATTGAAGATGTGCGTTTTGATGGGGAAGCCTGCACGATTTCTACAGCCAGCACAAGCATTATGAGTGAACTGGTCAAAGGAAAGACAAAAGAAGAAGCCATGGAGATCATTCAGAATTATTTTGCCATGGTTGATCAGAAAGAGTATGATGAAGATCTTTTGGAAGAAGCCGTTGCGTTTCAAAATGTAGGTAAGCAGGCCAATCGTATCAATTGTGCAACGATTGGCTGGAAAGCATTGCGTGATATGATCAAAGAAAGTGAAGGTCAATAATGCCAGAAGAAAAAGAGTTAAATTTATCCAATGAATATGAATATGGTTTTCATGATGAAGATACCAGTGTATTCAAGACACAAAAAGGATTAAGTGAAGAGGTCGTTCGTACGATCTCCAAAATCAAGAAGGAACCTGAATGGATGTTGGAACTTCGCTTGAAGGCATACCATTCTTTCGTGGAACAAAAGAATCCAAAATGGGGACCGGATTTAAGCCAAATTGATTTTAATGACTATACGTACTACATCAAACCCAGTGAAAAACAGGAACAATCCTGGGATGAAGTACCGGATACGATTCGTAATACCTTTGATAAACTGGGGATTCCGGAAGCGGAACAAAAGTTTTTGGCCGGTGTCAGCACCCAGTATGAAAGTGAAGTCGTATATCACAATATGTTGGAAGAGGTAGAGGAAAAAGGTGTATTGTTCTTTGATACCGATACCGCATTGCGTGAATGTCCGGAGCTTTTCAAAAAGTACTTTGGAAAGATCGTTCCTTATACTGACAATAAATATGCGGCTTTAAATACAGCTGTATGGTCTGGTGGTTCTTTCATCTATGTGCCAAAGGGAGTATCCTTAGATAAGCCGCTACAGTCTTATTTCCGAATCAACTCGATGAGTATGGGACAGTTTGAACGCACCTTGATTATCGTGGATGAAGGTGCGGATGTTCATTATGTGGAAGGTTGTACAGCACCGATCTATTCGAAAGATTCTTTACATGCCGCTGTTGTTGAGATCTTTGTACATAAAAATGCCAAGTGTCGATACAGCACGGTACAAAACTGGTCCAACAATATCATCAACCTTGTGACCAAACGTGCCAAGGTATTTGAAAACGGACATATGGAATGGATCGATGGAAATATCGGTTCGCATATCAATATGAAGTATCCGGCTTGTATTTTGGCAGAACCTTATGCCAAAGGTACGACAGTTTCAATTGCCGTTGGCAGCAAAGGACAGAAGCAGGATGCCGGCAGCAAGATGATTCATCTGGCTCCACATACGACCAGTACGATCATTTCAAAATCTGTGGCTCGCCAGGGTGGAGAAGTGAATTATCGCGGCTGGGTCAAACATTCCAAAAACGCGCAGTATGCCAAAAGCAAAGTGGAATGTGACACCCTTATTTTAGATAAACTGTCGCGCAGTGATACGATTCCTTTAAACTTTTCTCAAAATGATACTTCACAGATCGAGCATGAGGCTACAGTCTCTAATATTTCGGAAGAACAGCTTTTCTATTTGATGAGTCGTGGACTTTCCCGGGCGCAGGCTACGGAAATGATCGTCATGGGATTCTTAGAACCATTCACCCGAGAATTACCGATGGAATATGCGGTCGAACTCAATCAGATGTTAAAGCTGGATATGAGTGATTCCATTGGGTAGAAAAGAATGTATTGAAAGACGAAAAAGTCTTTCCTGGAAACAAAGAGAAAAGAAAGAAAAGGCAATAGTCGAAAAGCTCTTGCCTTTTTTAAAAGGAAATATTGCCGCTTATGTACCGATCAAGGGAGAAGTAAACATATTTGATATCTGCTTAGAAAGTGGTACTGTCTATTTACCGAAAATGATTGAAAATTATGAATTGGAATTTATACCATATACAGGAGATCTGGTACAAGGTTCTTTTCAGACCCAAGAGCCTGTAGGAAAAGCCTGTGATCCCAATGATCTAGATGTGATCATCGTACCTATGGTCAGCTTTTGCGGATTGCATCGAAAAGGGTATGGAAAAGGGTATTATGATCGCTATCTGCAAAAGACAAACGCATTGAAGATCGGGGTAGCCTTTGATGTACAGGAAGAAGAATTTGAATCGCAGCCACATGATATAGATATGGATATTTTGATTACAGAATCAAAGCTTTGGAGGAAAGAATGATGCGAATCTTATTTTATGGAGACAGCAATACATGGGGATATAATGCGCAGACAGGGATGCGCTATGCGAATCGTTTTACCAAACAGATTCAAAAAGCATTTCCGGAAGATGAAATTCTGGAAGAAGGACTCTGCGGCCGCACACTTTGTCACAGTGATCCTTACAGTCTGGAAGAAAGAAACGGATCTAAAACCATTTCCATGGTCTTAAAAACACATGAACCTTTAGATCTGGTCGTCATTCTTTTGGGAACCAACGATGCCAAAAGAGTCTATGGAACCAATGCCTTAACTTCTCTGGAAAAGGGAATGGATCTCTTTATGCATGAAGCTATGGACCCGGATAACTTTAAACGTTCTATTCAAACACCTCGTTTCTTAATGGTAACGCCACCGAAGCTGCATAAAGAATATGCTTCCTGTATGCGTACAAGAATTCATTTTGGACAGGAGGGGTATGAAATGTTAGAACAGTCTGCCATGCCTTTAAAAAAGATGGCCGATAAATGGCAATGTGATTTTTTAGACTTGGAGGACATACGAGCCGGTAAACTGGATGCCATTCATTTGGATGAAGAAGGGCATTGTCAGGTTGCCGAAAAGCTGATCAAAAAGTTAGGAGAATATCGATGAGTGCACGAAAAAACGCAATAGAGTTCTGGAAAGAATTTGAAAAAGTGGAACATTCCATTCGAGATTTATTAAATCGTGAAAACTATGAAGAATATATGAAACTGGTGGAGCCACTCGATAGCTATGCCTATGAAAGCTTTGGCTGCCATTTCTTTGTGGATAATGCGTATGGTGATTATGAGCTGACATGGGATACCGGCCCCAACAAGACGACACAGTATCTGGCGGCCATGGTTTGTCAAATGGCTCCGAAAGCCATCAAAAAATCGTGGATCTTAAATGCCTGTTTGCCGCCTTTATCACAAAAAGCCATCCAGGCACAGGTGCAGATCAAAGATCAAATTTATACTTTAACCGATTTCATGTTGTTTTATACGGCAGATGAAACACAACAGTCCTGGCATTGCGAAGTGTATTGCCCTGGTTTTTCTTTGATCACGAATACCGAAAATAAAAAAGAGATGTCCATGTATTTGTTGGAACTGGCTTTAGGTCAGTGTGCTTATGAAGCCTATATCGGCAGCGTTGACTTTTTGGATGCCCCTAAAATGGATGAATCGTTTTGTAACTTGGTGGATGCTTATGAGAAATTGATGGATCATGTCGAAACAAAGGGTTGGAAGACATACCAGTCACCGTTAGAGATTTACAGTGTTTTTCAACCGATACAAGATTTTGCCCATGATGCATTGCGCAAGGATATGAAATTTATTTTTACGACCCATCCTTTACTGATCGAAGAAACGTTGGAGGAGCAAACTGATGTGCTCAAAGATCTGGAGGTCAAGCAGGGCGAATTTGATTATATCTACTATAACAATCTTTTCAATACTCGTGAGGATGCATTATTTCGTCAGGAGCTTTCAAAACAGTTTGATCAGGCCTTCCAAAAGAGCGAGTGTGCCCGCGTGATCGGAGGCGCTATCGGTAAAAGCTATTCGTATATCGATTGCATCGTTTTTGATGTTCATCGTTTTCAAAGCACTCTAGACCAAATAAAAAAGCAGCTGGATTCAAAAGTAAAGCTGCATGTTCAAAAGTTTTAGTTATTGATATCGGCCAGTGCATCAATCAGTCGCTGGCGTGCGATGCCGGTCAATGGTTTGTTGGGATCTTCCAGAAAACGAGCCAGAATATCGGCATCTTTTAATAATTCGCATAAAGGAGAGTCAAAAATCTCCTTTTTGGAATGTTGGGCAATCGCAAAACAAATATCATCAACCTCATACACCTTAAACTCCTTGGCTTGGGTTAAATATTGGTGGGCGTGCAGACTGGAAAGTCTTGCGTGTTCACTATGAGCACAATTGTCGATATATTGTGCATAATCATGAAATAAAGCGGCAATTTTAGCCTTTTCCAAAGCACTGCTTCTGGAGATTGCCAATAAGGTGATACAAGAATCTACCATGGCGGTATGAGTCAAAGCTGCAATCCGTAAAGGTTCGTTGTTGATCTTGGCAAACTGTTCATATACATAGGCTTTTGCCTTTTCATATCGTTGTAGTTCCATGTTTCTATTATACACTATTGAAAACATAAAAAAAACGCACCGTGTGCGCTTTTTTAGACAAGACTATTCAGCGTTGTCTTCTGCAACAGTTACATTACTGGCTTGTTTTCCACGGTCGCTTTCGATGATGTCGTAAGTAACTGTCTGACCCTCGTCAAGAGTTTTAAATCCTTCAGCGTTGATTGATGAGTAATGAACGAAAACGTCTTTTCCATCTTCACCGGTGATGAATCCATACCCTTTTTCGGCATTAAACCATTTTACTTTACCTGTGTTCATGAATACCTCCTGAATCACTATCTTCTGTTGTTAACTGGGGTATGCCGTATTCATACTCGCAATCACTCAAGACGATATTGTGATTAACCGGTTCCATTGTAACACTCTTAGACCAATTTGTCCATTTTTAAAGGGGACAACGGCTTTTGTACAAGGCTGGATACAATGGATTTATGAATGTAAAAATTCGGTAAGGAAAGTGGATTTTCTTTGTTTTTGATAGCACATCTTCTTTGTTTTGTTGTATTATTAAAGTGACAGATTGAGAGGGTTTTAGTATGTTGATCAAGGATGATGTATTACGACAAGTAACCGCACGTACTTTGCGTGTAAAAGAAGAAGATTTAACACCGGAAGTTATGTTAGAGCTGACCCATCTGGAAGCGCCGGATTATGAAATAAAAAGCCTGGAAGGACTGGAATATGCCGAAAATCTCGTTGTACTCAATGTTTCTAATAACCTGCTGGAAGAGTTGGATCCGATCCGTGACTTGAGAAACCTGGAGGTTTTGGATGTATCTCGAAATCAGCTTCGTGATCTGCAGGCTCTGCACGGTTTTCGACAGTTAAAGCGATTAAATTTGAGTCGAAATAAATTATATACCATGGATATAAGCAGTATTGCGGCCATGATCGATCTGGAATACTTGAATTTGGAACGAGCCAAAGTAGATAGTCTGGAGTATTTGGAACGCTGTAAGAAGCTGGAAGAAGTATATATCAATACCGAAAACGGGCCGTTTAGTTTTGCGATCTTAGGTTCTTTGAAAAAGTTGAAAAAACTGCATATGGCCGGTATGCGTCTATTCAATATTCAGGATCTTTCCTACTTGGAAAATATTGAAGAATTGGATCTATCTACAAATTTGATGAGCGATATTTCACCATTGATGCTGATGAAAAATTTAAAGCGATTGAACTTGTCCAATTGTCCATATATTCATAATTACGATGTTTTAAAGGAATTCCCGAATTTGACATCGATCAATATTGCGTTTAATAAAGCCGATGATTTTGGTTTCTTAAAAGATTTGATTCATTGTGAATCTTTACATCTGCAGCAGACAGGTTTTACAGATCTGACACTTTTAAATAAAATGAAAGGTTTAAAACGCCTGAATGTTTCTAAAAACGAGATCAGGAACATGGATCGCTTTAAAGCCGTAGAAGAGTTGGAAATCTTTAAAGCACAATTCTGTCAGCTGGAAAACATCAAATTTTTAAGAAAAGCTACTAAGCTTGTTTATCTTGATCTTTATACAAATCGAATCAAGGATATCTCCATATTGAAAAATATGAAGAACATGGTCAACTTAAATGTGGGACGAAATGAGATCAAAGACATCACATGTCTAAAAGACATGAAGCAGCTGCAGATCTTATCGCTTGAAAATAACGATGTCAAAGATTTGACACCATTAAAGGATCTTGAGGATTTGTGTAATGTCGATCTCTACAACAATGTGATTTCCAATCTAAAACCATTAGAGCATTTAGGCTTCATCTCCTATTTGCGACTGGATCACAATGCGATTACGGATCTTACACCACTTGCTCATTTGAAGTTCTTGCGATCTTTGACGCTAAAGGCCAATTACATCACAGATGTCACACCACTAAAAGATTTACAGTTATTAGAGGCCTTGCGTTTGGATGATAATCCAATCGAAGATACCAGCGTTCTGGAAAGTATGGAATTTTATAATAAGTTTACGGACTAGGGAAATCCCCTGGTCTTTTTTTGTCAATATTACGAAAAAGAAAGGTTTTGTTTAAAAAAAGTTAAGAAATATAAGGTATTCTATAAATGTCTTAGTCATGGATTCTTATACATTTGTAAAAACGAATATAAAATATGTTAAAATAAAAAATGAGGTATTAATAATGAAGATACAGGATCCAAACTGGGAAAAATTACTTATTGAAAATTTTGATTTCAGCAGTAAATGTTTAAAAAATGCGATTGGTCAATCTGTAAAGTGGATGTGCTCATGGCTGCATACGGAAACCGTAACCAATATGCCGTTACATCGAAAGAAGGATACGCATGAAAAGCACGAGTAAGATTTCAACACGCGCACGTTTCATGCAGATTTTGCGTATCTTACGAAAGTATCAGATTCGCAAGGGAATGGATCCTGTTAAATTTCGAAGGATATTGGAAGATTTAGGACCCACATTTGTCAAGATTGGGCAGATCATGTCCACCAGGCAGGACATGTTTTCGGAGCGCTACTGCAAAGAGTTGATGAAGCTGCGTTCTCGGGTTACGCCGATGTCCTTTGATACGGTCAAGGAACAAATCGAGAAGTCGTATCATAAACCTATGTCGGAAGTGTTTTCCTCGTTTGAACCGATTCCGTTAGGTTCTGCCTCGATAGCTCAGGTTCATGAGGCTACCTTACGCGATGGTACACGTGTTGTGGCTAAGGTACAACGTCCATACATTTATGAATGGATGGAACGTGATGTCGGCTTGTTAAGAAAGGCAATTCGTGTCTTAAATTTAAGCGATATCGTCAGCAGTGTTGTGGATCTAAATATAGTGATCGATGAATTCTGGACGGCAGCTAAACAGGAAATGGATTTTACCAATGAAGCTGCCTTTGCCAAACGATTTCGCAAGACATACGAGGATTGTAACTTTATTGATGCACCGCAGATCATCGATGCGTTTACGACAAAAGAAGTCCTGGTCATGGAGTACATCGACGGGTATGAGATCAACGATGTGCATACTTTAGAAAAAGAAGGGTATGATGTTAAGGAAATTGCAGATAAATTAGCGTATAATTATATTTCGCAGATCATCGAGCATGGTTTTTTTCATGCCGATCCGCACTCTGGAAATATTCGAATCCGTCAGGATAAGATTGTCTGGATCGATTTTGGCATGATGGGAATCTTGGAAAATCGGGATCGTCAGATTATGAAACAAGCTATTCGTGCTTTAGCTTTAGGTGATGTTGCCAATGTAGTGGATTCCATTCTTGCGATCGGTATTGTACAAAAGGAAATTGATTACATTGCGTTTACCAATGCGATCGAATCGTTCATGGCGCAATATATGAGTGAGTCTTTTGCGGATATGGATCTGGCAAAAATGGTGCAGGATATCTTTACCATCTGTCATCAGTTTCGTATTGGACTACCCAAAGGAATCTCCATGCTTGCCCGCAGTATGATGACGATGAATGGAACTTTGATCGATCTGGATCCAACTACCAGTATGGCAAAGATCGTCAGTCAGCATAAGGCGACGTTAACGCAGATCGATCCTTCAAAAGAGATTCAGAAAACGATCAAGCGTAGCATAGAAGGACTTAGCCGGAGTCTGGATCTTCCTGTGCAGACCAGTGATGTGCTCAAGTTGATTCAGCATGGTCAGATCAAAGTGAATTTGAATTTGATGGGCAGTGATGCACCGATTGCCAAAATTGATCGTATGGTCAATCGACTGATTGTCTGTATCTTGATTGCGGCTTTATTAGTGGGATCCTGCCTGATCTGTACCACGGATATGGAACCGCATATCATGGGTATTCCGGCTATTGGATTTTTTATGTTACTGATTGCTTTGGTCATGAGCATTTGGCTGTTTATCAAAATGTTTTTCTTACACCGAAAGAATAAAGCGTTTTAAAGGAAGGAAATCATGAAAAATAAAATTATTTCAATCTGTGTTTCACTGGTGATCGTCTTTTTGACATTAGGATTGGATCAGTGGACAAAATGGGCAATTACTAAAACATTTGCGCTGCATGAACGAATGGAGATCATTTCTCATTTCTTTTCGTTGACTTATGTACAAAATACCGGAGCCGGCTTCAGTCTTTTCGAAGATTTTGGTATTCTGTTTTTTGCCCTGTTGACGATTGCGGCTCTTGTGATAATCATCTACATGTTTATTCGCAGTAGTGATGTTCGCGCTCAGTTATGCCTGGCTCTTGTGTTTTCCGGTGCTTTAGGGAATTTTATCGATCGCCTGCGGTTTGGCTATGTGCGTGACTTTTTGAGTTTTCGTATATTCGGCTGGGATTTCCCCGTTTTCAATATTGCGGATATATGTATTACTGTAGGCTTTGGTTGTTTGATCGCATGCATGATTTATGATGAAGTACAGGAGAGAAAACGATGGAGAACATAGTTTATACAATTGATGAAAAGAATCAGGGATGTCGTCTTGATAAATTTGTTTCCACCACGATGGAATTGTCAAGGAAACGTGTCAGGGACCTTTTAGATCAAAACTATATTCAAGTGAATGGAAAAGTCGAGAAGGCAAGCTATTCTCTTCAAATACAAGATCAGGTATCCATCACTTTACCACCGTTACAGGAAGTGACAATAGAGCCGGAAGCGATGAATCTGGATATTCTTTATGAGGATTCGGATCTTTTGGTGATCAATAAGCCCAAAGGATTGGTCGTACATCCGGCTCCCGGACATACATCCAATACTTTGGTCAACGGCTTACTCTATCATTGCAAGGATCTTAGCGGAATCAACGGAGAAATGCGCCCTGGTATCGTGCATCGAATCGATAAGGATACCAGTGGCCTTTTGATCGTTTGTAAAAACGATAAAGCTCATCAGGCTATTTCTCAACAGCTATCCGATAAGACGTGTCACAGAGATTATCTTGCGATCGTACATCATCCTTTTTCGCATTCTCATGGTACGATCAATGCACCGATCGGACGGGATGAAAAGGACAGACAGAAAATGGCGGTGACAGCCAAAAACTCCAAAGATGCTGTTACGCATTTTACGGTATTGAAAAACTTTAAGGATTTTGCGTATATTCGCTGTTCTTTAGAGACAGGAAGGACACACCAGATTCGTGTACATATGCAGTATATTGGACATCCGATTGCCGGTGATCCAAAATATAGTTATAAAAAGACATTGGATACCAACGGACAGCTCTTGCATGCCTGCCATATCGAATTTATACATCCGACTACAAAGGAAAAGATGGCCTTTGATGCACCGTTAGATCCAACATTCAAAGAAATTTTAGGACGTTTAGAAAGGGAAGAATCTGTATGAAACGATCAAATGTATTAAGCTGGGATCAATATTTTATGGCCATGGCACATTTGAGTGCCAAACGAAGCAAAGATCCTAACACACAAGTGGGAGCTTGTATTGTCAATGCACAAAAACGAGTTGTTGGCTTAGGCTACAACGGCTTTCCCAAAGGCTGTGACGACGATGAATTTCCATGGGAAAGAGATGGCGAATTTTTAAAGACAAAATATCCGTATGTAGTGCATGCCGAACTGAATGCGATCTTAAACAGCATTCAAGATTTAAATGGCTGTACGATCTATGTTTCGTTATTTCCATGTAATGAATGTGCCAAAGCCATCATTCAATCCGGTATTCGTTGTGTTGTCTATGAGAGTGATAAATACAATGGAACGGATGAAAACATTGCGAGTAAAAGGATGTTTCGTGATGCCGGTGTAGAACTGGTACAGTTAACCTATGAAACAAGTGTAGATGTTCAAGTTAATCGATCGATGACAGAAGCAAAAGATGCCGCAGACTAGTTTGCGGTATTTTTTTTTGGATTCCAAAATTAGATGGAAGTTGCATCAATTAAACATTCATATAACGTGAGAAGAATCCTTTCTCATGTTTTTATTTAGGCTTCTCCAGGTCGATCTTTCTTCTCTGATTTGACAAATAAATGATTAAAGTTACATAAATCTATATACAAATATCAATGCAAAGGAAGGGCTCGACTTTTTATGTGGCAATAAGTGTTGTAAATTAGTTTAAACTTTGATAGAAAAAAGTTATTGACTTATAATGAAGGGGAGGGTTATGATTCAGTTATGTACGGAGAAAGAGGTTAGAAATATGAAAAAGTACGTTAAATTATTTTTCACTCTGATGGTTTGTTTTACATTGAGTTTCTCTTTGTATTCCGCCGTATCGGCTCAGGAAAAGCCGACTGTTACGGATGATTCCGAAACCGTTGTCGAGGAAATCCCGGAAGATCCGACATTAACGGATGAACCAGAAGAAACTACAGAAATCACAACACCAGAGGAAACAGAACCTTCTACAGAAGAGACAACTGCCCTTTCTGAAGAAGAAAACAATAACGAGGAGGAAGCGACGACTGAAGAGGAAGAGTCTTCTGATCCCAAAACGAACACAGGAACACCGGTTCCAGGTATTGGAAATGTAAAGTATGCGATTTCTAAATCAAAAACCGCAACACAGCTGGACGAAAACTTTGAAACAAAAGTAACTTTGTCTTTACCTGCTGGTGAAGAAAAACTTGCCACGGATATTGTGTTTGTGTTAGACAAATCTACCAGTGCTGAAATAGAAGCACAGGCTTTAAATATGCTAACCGATTTACAAAACACAGCACAAACTACAGGTGCGGATATTAATGTCGGTGTAGTGATTTTTAATCAACAAGCCAATACAACCGGGTTCCATGATTTAGCTACCGATTATTCTGTGATTGAATCCGAAATCAAACAAGATATTTCTTCAGGAACGAATACACATGCTGGTTTGTTGGCGGCAGAACAGATGTTAAGTGGTGATACTGCTGTTGCCGATAGTCGTAAATATATGATTTTTGTCAGTGACGGAATTACTTATATGTACAACGAAACACCTACTGCCATTGGATTAGAAAATGCAGATAAAACGAATGTTTTCGCAGGGCCGGATAACTGGGCCACAAAATATGGTTCAAATGCAGCACCTTCAGAAGGCTGGAACCAGTATTTAGGCAATGTGGCAGCGCAGTATGAAGCAGATGGCGGTGCCTATGAACATGCTTATGGGGTTGCGTATGATACGACTACATACATTTCCTATGATGAAAAAGTAAATCATGCGATGTCTGTGGATGTGGCTCTTTTGAAAACCTATCAGACATACCAAGCTTTGGCAAGCAAATATCATTGTTATGCGATGACTGCCGGTACTTCTTCCGGCGGGGAATATACATGGGGACCAAGCTTTATGAATTTCTTAGCCAACGGCGAAACGTATAGCTTTGATTCTATTAAAAATGATATTTATTATCTAGTTGATGCCGGTTCTACTGTAACGGATTATATTGGCTATACAGAAGATTATAACTTTGACTTTATCAATGACGCGGAAGCTCTATCATTAAAAGTGGGTGACCAAACTTATCAAGCGGTTGAAACGGCAGAAAATACGTATTCTTTTGCCGAGGGTAATTATGTTGTAGCTTATGAACCAGGCGATATGGCCAATGGTGAGATGTTTACATTGACCACAAATGTTCCAATTTCTCAATTTGAACCTGTTCAGTTGACTTATACATTAAAATTGACAAATCCAAAAACAGAACCAGGAACATATGGACAATACGATGCCAATGGAAGCTTGGGATATGAAGGCTTATATACAAATAATTCTGCCATTTTGTATCCGGTAGATACGAATGGACAGAAAGGAGAACCTGAAGAATTCCAGAAACCAACCGTTTCTTATACAGTGGAAGCGGAACCGGAAAAACCAACAACAGATGAAGAAACTCCAACCAAACCAGATAAAAAAGATCCAGAAAAGAATAAGGGAGCTGATACAGCTGCCCAAACTAATATCGGATTGATGTTATCACTGGCAAGCATGGCTGTTACGGGGGCTTTCATACTCGTCATTCTCAATAAGAAAAGAGCATAGATTATAGATTATCGATTTGAAATATCTAAATGAATCTCAAAAAGAAGGAAATCAAGGTGTGATTTCCTTCTTTTATTATCTATCACGTATAAGAAACGAATAATATATCTATGCTTCTATTAGGATATATTTTCTATGGAAACTACGAAATCAGTGAATAGATAATACTTTAATTGAATCGTTTCCCCTGGTAAAGTGAGTTGTCCTTTTTGAAGTGGAAAATTTCTTAATAGGGCAGCCGTCAGTTTGTAACTTTGAGGGTTTTGATGTTGGTCCTGTCCCTGGATCTCAAAGCGTGAAAAATCATTATTATGGGATAATTGTGCATTATAGAGAACTACAGTTTGCGGAGCGTTCAAGTAGAAAAGATCAAGAGCTGGCAAGACTCCTTTCGTGAAACCAACCCAAGTTCCTACTAGGATCACGCATATACATAAGGAAGAATGAAATACTTTTTTAACTTTTGTATAGGCGATATCTTTTTGAATTTGGATGATCTTAACAAAGGTGCTGACAATAAACAGTATGGCAACAGGTAGTGCCGCTCCTATTGCTAAAAAGTGAAATAGAATCTCTGTATCAATTTCCTGCGGTAGCGATTTTCTCAAAAAGAAACCAAATATGCAGAATATCACATAATAAACACAAATGAAGGTAGCTGTTCTTTTTAATAGGGATGGTTTAGGCTTCATAATTTTCTCCATTTTTTTATGCTTTAATTGTATCAAAACAAAAATGAAGCCAGGTTAAAACTCTGTTAAATGATAAGCAGGTATTAAAGGGTTAAAGCTTTTTCGGTATTCTTAAAGTGTAATTTCGCAACTTTATAGAGTTGGTCTTTACCAAATCTGTTTACAAATTCTCTGGCGCATTGATCTACCTTGGTACCGGCACCTTTTTCAAATCGAAAATCATATTTTGTTTCCATCGCATCCCATGTTTCTAAAAAGGCATTACGGGCCAATATACTGGCACAGGCTACAGAAAGATATTTATTTTCAGCTTTGGTTTCAAAATGAATGTTTGAAATGACCTCTTTTTCGTTTTTTAAATAACGATAGTAACTGTTTTTTTGTACGAACTGATCAATGATTATAAAATCTGGTAGAGTATATCCTTTATGCACTAGATTGACATAGGCTTGATTATGCAGGCGACACTTGAGATCAACCATATTATGAATTTGATGCACTTCGTTGTACTTTGCGTTTTGTACGATCAATATCGAATGTGGGCAAACAGCTTTGATTTCGGGGGCCAGCCTACGAATTTGGTCATCCTTGATTTGTTTGGAATCTTGTATTTTTAAAGAAGATAGTTTTTGTGCTGCTTCTTTTGAAACGATACAGGCAGCTACCACAACCGGGCCAAAATAGTCACCGGTTCCTACTTCATCGCTTCCTGCCTGGGGATACGTATTTTTCTCAGATTCTGTTTCTTCCATCCAGGAGAGATCCTGTCCCTGAAACACAACTTTACCGCTGGTATAAGCTGTAATGGTCATAGAATCGGTTTTAATTTGATAATAGGTATAATCTGGTTTCGTTTCTTTTACGATATGAGAGGATAGCTTTTGTCTTAAATCCAGTATTTCCTGTTTTGTCATTTTTTTTGTAAGAGATGCCATAAAATCACCATCATGAGTATATCATAGATTTCTTTATTTATAAAAAGATTCCTATTTAGAAAAAAATTCAACTTTTTTTCATAGTTTTTTGAATTTTTATCGTAACTAATAATAGGAAGGTTTCTAAATTCTATCTATGTGTAACGAAAGAGAGGTGAAAAACGATGGAAGAAAGAAAAGCTTGGGAAGCTTTGTTGAAGGATCCTCAACGATCCTATGATGCCCAGTGCAAGAAGATCCTGTCTTTAAAAAAGACCTTAGCTTATCTCTATAAAGAGTGCTTATCCGAATACAGGGATCTTTCCTTAAAAGAGATTTATGACCGGCTGGATACGGATCCAACATCGAATAAAGTGGTCAGCCAAAATGTAGAGGATCTCAAGATGCCTGACAGTAAGGTTTGCTATGACCTGCTGTTTAAGCTTGCCCA
>CABOGK010000031.1:304-29357 GCA_902399855.1 Erysipelotrichaceae bacterium | reverse complement strand
TCCACAAATTAGTGAAATCCCACCCAAAATCTAAAATACTCGATATTTTTTCCCTAAAATAATAAAAAAGTGTCAGAAAAATTGGAACTTTCTGAAACTTTTAGTCTAAACGATCATCCATAAAATCCATAGCTTGCCACACGTAGTTATGACTACGTTCTCGATCTAAATTATAAATACATCCAAAAAGGATATCCATTATATATTGTAAGGCAATATGACTGGCATATTGCGATATACGATCCTGCAGCTTTTCTGTATCACTTAAAGCCAGATGATATTTCACATACTGAGGATAGCTGTTACATCCGATACGAGAAATCAAGATAACAGGAACTTGTTTTTCATCTAATTTTTTAAGTATCGGAAGAATAAAAGATGCTTTTCCGGAATAGGATAAAATCAAAGCTACATGACTTTTATCAGATGCCAGAGCATATAAACGCTGTTCATAAAAAGATACAGGACAGTTTACTTCCTTTCCAATCGTGATCATCTGATCTTGAAAGTTTTTGGCAACATGCATATTATGCGCATGTGTATAAATATCGATTTTCTTTGCGTGAAATAATACAGAAGCCACATCCTGTAGAATGGAAGGCTCCAGACAAGCCATTGTATCACGCACACTTGTTTCATAGAGCTTGGCAAGTTTTTCGGCAATATCCATAGGTGCATCGGATTTGGTGAACGGATAATTTACATCGATATCATGTTGTGTCAGCTTATTGTTTGAGAGATCCTGAGAAAGTTGCACTTTGACATCATTAAAACCCGTACATCCGATCTTTTTACAAAAACGATGAATGGCAGACTTGGAAAAGTAAAGAGCGTTGCAGAGATCTTGTAGTGACATGTGGATCACATCCTGCGCATGCGTTAGAATATAGTATCCTATTTCGGTTTCTGCCGGTGTTAAGTGCTTACAAGCCTGTATGCGTTTTTCTAATGTCATAGCTGCCTCTTTTCTAAATCTTTTTATATCGTCATCTTATCATATCACTGGAAAAGATTGTGTAAAAAACAAATATTTGGACTACAATGTGCATAAGGAGACTAACGTTATGGATACAAAAGAAATAAGAGAACTCTTACAGAAAGTTCGAGAAATCGGAGAACCTTTAAAACAGGACAAAGAATTACAAGTACAATCAAAAAATGGAATTCAGGATCTTGTGACCGACATGGACAAGAATACCGAAAAGAAATTAAGAGAAGTATTACAAACATTTACACCGGGATGTACTTTCATTGGAGAAGAAGGAAATCAAGTCATCAGTGATTCCATGTGGATTATTGATCCTATTGATGGTACAACCAACTTCATCAATGCGCAGGAAGGGTATGCGATATGCTTAGCGTATGTAAAAGATAAACAACCAATCTTAGGAATCGTATATGATGTGGCAGAAGATACGATGTATTGGGCCTATAAAGGAAAAGGTGCTTTTATAAATAATGAGAAGGTAGAAAAAGAACTGCCAAAAAGACCATTATCACAATGCGTATGGGAAGCCAGCTTAAATACATTGTTGGTATTTCCAAAGTTGATTGATTTATTTCAACAGACAAGAGGACATCGTTCCCGTGGTTGTTGCAGCTTATCGGTGATTTCGACAGCTTTAGGGAAAACAGATTTTTATCTGACGGAGCAGGCTAAATGTTGGGACTATGCGGCAGCGGATGTATTCTTAAAGGAATGTCAGGGGATATCCTGGTGTAAAAAAGATTATTTCAGTTGTGAGCCCAATCTATACATAGCAGCTCATACCCAGGAAGTGATTGAAACAATAAAAGAATATTTGTAAGGAATCCAAGTGTGATTCCTTTTTTTGGCTAGTAAAACCCCTAGATAGTCTAGGGGTCCGCTTAGGCTTTAGCGAAGAGATCATGAAAAAAAGAGCCTCCTTGCATTATAATTCGTATGTGGTCTGCAAACTACAACGAAAGATGTAAGGAGGTCTTTTTATGTCACAGTATACCGATGACTTACACAGTTTATCACATACGAAATGGAATGGTGAGTATCATGTGGTATTTGCACCCAAATATCGCAGGAAAGCATTTTATGATGCAAGGAGGCTCTAAATCGGTCAAATATTAAGACAGTTATGTGAGTGGAAAGGAGTCAATATTCTCGAAGCCGAAGTGTGCGTGGATCATGTACATATTCTTTTGGAAATACCACCAAAGATGAGTGTATCTGGATTTATGAGATATCTGAAAGGGAAGAGTAGTCAGATGATCTATGAGAAATGGGCGAATGCCAGATTCAAGTATCGAAGCTCTGGTGTCGAGGCTATTATGTAGATACGGTAGGGAAAAACACAAAAAAGATAGAGGAGTATATAAGAAATCAGCTGAAAGAGGATAAAATAGCCGAGCAACTGACTTTGGAATTCGAAGATCCGTTTACAGGAAAACAGAAATAATGCAAGTCACAGACCACGCAGCGCTGTAAAGCGCAGCTCTGAAAGCAGGGCTATGCCCGCATATGAACCCCCCGACTAGGCCGGGGGTTCATTATTTACCGGAGCGTTAGTAGGAAGGATGAACTTTAAGGCATTGTTTCTTTTTGTAGCTTTATGGTCATTGCTTGTGTATTATCCACTGGCTCATATGGTTTGGGTTGAAAATGGATTTATTGCTTCCTTAGGTTCTGTTGATTTTGCCGGCGGAAATGTTGTGCATATCAGTTCAGGTATTACAGCCTTCGTATTGGCCATATGGCTTGGAAAGCGAAAAGGGTATGATCAGGTGGCTTATCGTGTACACAATATCCCTTTTGTGGTATTAGGCGCGACTTTATTATGGTTTGGCTGGTATGGCTTTAATGCCGGAAGTGCACTAGGAGCCAATGGTTTAGCGGCCCATGCCTTTATGAACAGTGCCATTGCTTCGGCGAGTGCTTTGTTGTCGTGGATGTTGATTGATGTGATCGTAGATGGAAAACCGACTTTGGTTGGAGCCTCTACCGGTCTTGTGGTCGGACTTGTTGCCATTACACCGGGAGCCGGCTTTGTTCCGATTTGGGCTTCTTTCATCATTGGTGCATTCGTAAGTCCTATCTGTTATTTTGGGGTCAAGCTGGTTAAATCAAAATGTAAGATTGATGATTCGCTGGATGCGTTTGGCTGTCATGGCTTAGGCGGTATTTGGGGCGGTATTGCTACCGGTTTATTTGGTATGACAAGCATCAATGATGTCGCACAGTGGAACGGTTTATTTTTTGGACAAACAGAGCTCTTTGCAGCTCAGCTGGAGGGTATCGTGATAACGATCCTGATTGCTGTAGCAGGGACTTTGATTTGTGGTTTTATCGTAAAATGCTTTGTGCCACTTCGAGCCACAGCTAAACAAGAAGCCATAGGTATGGATGCTTCAATGCATGGAGAACAAGCTTATCCGAGTTTCAATGGATTTGATTAAGGAGAATCGATATGTTGATCAAAATAGAAGCAATCGTAAGAGAGGAAGCCTTTGAAGATGTCAAAACGGCTTTAAATGAAATAGAAGTCAGGGGGTTAACGGTTTATCAGGTGATGGGCTGTGGTATTCAAAAAGGATACAATGAAGTAGTTAGAGGGGTTAAAGTAGATCTGCAGATGCAGCCGAAAATTAAATTTGAAATTGTTGTATCGTCTCCGGAATGGGAAAAGAAGATCATTGATGCGATTTCAAAAGCAGCCTATACCGGAGAAATAGGGGATGGAAAAATATTTAGTTATGAAATTCGATCCGCATATCGTATTCGTACAAAAGAAACGGGCTATGATGCGATTCAGCCAACTGATAAAGTGGAATGAAAACAAAAGAAAAAAAGATTGGATTGATTGTAACAGGTCACGGGATTTTCGCAACTGGCTTAACAAACAGTTTAAGACAAATTGTTGGCGTGCCTGAAAATTATGTACCGATTGATTATAGAGAAAGTGATTTTCTAGAGGATATATTTAATAAGATGATAGATGCACTCAATGTTCTTAAAACGTGTGATGAAATCCTTGTTTTATGTGATCTTATCGGAGGTATTCCTTTTAAAACAGCAGTAAAAATAGGCATTTCTTATCAAAAATAAGAAGTCGTTGGCGGTGTGAATTTAGGCATGTTGGTTGAGATCAATCTGACTCGGGCATTTGTCAAAAATGTAAAAGAACTGGCAAAAGTTGCCATCGAAACAGGAAAAGAACAGATTGCCCGGTTTAATTTTTCTTTGGGGAAAAAGTTATACAAATAGATATTACAACAAAAGTGCATCCGGCGTTTGGATGCACTTTTGTCTATAGAGATTACATTAATTTTCTAAATAACGCTTTTAGATCTTCAATGCTGGCATCTTTTGGATTGCCCGGAGCACAGGCATCGGCATAAGCCGATTGGGCAAGGAAATCAAGATCTTCTTCTTTTAAAGCTTCCAGTTTTTGTGGAATGCCTACATCCTGTGATAACTGACGTACCGCATCCACGGCTGCTTTACGATATTCATCCTGTGTCATGGAATCGACATTTTTAACACCCATGGCACGAGCAATTTCACGATACTTTTCTTGTGTACAATCGGCATTATATTCCATAACGATCGGCAGCATCATTGCACAGGCAACACCATGTGGTGTATCATAAACTGCACCCAGCGTATGAGCCATAGAGTGGGCAATTCCTAGTCCAACGTTTGAGAATCCCATACCGGCGATATACTGGCCTAAAGCCATACCTTCACGTCCTTCTTTTTCATTGGCTACCGCACTGCGTAAAGAACGGCTGATGATTTCAATGGCCTTTAAATGGAACATATCTGTCATTTCCCAGGCAGCTTTTGTCGTGTAACCTTCAATCGCATGCGTCAATGCATCCATACCTGTAGAAGCGGTTAGACCTTTAGGCATTGTAGACATCATATCAGGATCTACAACGGCAATGACCGGCATATCGTGTGGATCTACACAAACGAATTTTCTTTTTCTTTCTACATCGGTAATAACATAATTGATGGTAACTTCGGCAGCGGTTCCGGCTGTTGTCGGAACGGCGATAATAGGAACACAAGGTTTAGTAGTGGCAGCAGTTCCTTCTAAGCTTCGTACATCTTCAAATTCCGGGTTGGCAATGATGATTCCAATGGCTTTAGATGTATCCATAGAAGAACCTCCACCAATGGCAATGATGTAATCGGCGTTAGCTTCTTTAAAAGCTTTTACACCGTTTTGTACATTTTCAATCGTTGGATTCGGTTTGATATCTGAAAAGATTTCATATTCCAATCCTGCTTCATCCAATACATTGGTAACTTTTTCTGTGACTTTGAATTGAATCAAGTCCGGATCGGAGCAGACCAAAGCTTTTTTAAAAGCTCTTGCCTTGGCTTCATTGGCAATTTCCTGGATGGCACCAGAACCATGATACGATGTTTCATTTAACATAATTCGATTTGACATAGTGTTTTTCTCCTTTTCTGTAAGCGCTTTATCAATTCAATTGTAACGATTTATGTTCAAAAAGATAAGTTACAGAATGAGGAAAGTGTCACATTATAATAAATCAATGGAAACAAAAGCTTTCTTGACTTCCGGTGGCATCGCATCACATAGCTGGCTTGCCAGTGCATCCGGAGAAATTGGTGTATCTTCCAATAACCATTTTACCGTCATGTATATAGAAGACTGACAATACATTTCCAATTGAAACTTTAAAATAGAAGATAAAGGCATCCCTGTTTTACTCTGGATCCGATCTGTGTAAAAAGATAAAATCAGTTCAAAATCATGATCTCTTAAATTATTTTGATCATCGTTTTGAAAAGCGGCTCTAAAAAACAATTTTTCCTGAAGGATAAAAGTAAACTTCTTAAACAAAGCTTCATAAATCGTCTTTCCTTCTCCCATATGTTGAAAAGATTCTTGTAGGATCTTATCAAAATACCAGTTAACCAAATCTTGTTTATCTAAAAAATGTCGGTAAAATGTCTGACGAGATAGATTACAAGTATCTGTAATATCTTTTACAGTAATCTTTTCATAGGGTGATTTCTTCATACATGTTTTTAGTGCATCCGCAAAAATATATTTTGTGTCCATAAGTACTCCTGTTTCTTGGTAATATCATAAGAAAAAATGAACGAAAAATAAAATTTTTTCCAAAAAAAGTCGGATCAAATTTCAAAAAAGTCTGAACTTTGAATTGATGTATGTATAGATAATACAGAAAATCTTCCAATGAATTAAAAAGCTTTCCGGACTTTCTAAGAAAGTCATAATGGAGAATGCATGATTTCATTGTGCATTCTTTTTTCTAGTGATAAAATAAATCCGTTTTGAAGGGTGTTGCTTATGAATATTGTGGAGAAATATGGTGGAACAAGCGTGGGTTCCATAGAACAAATACAAGCGATTGCCAAGCATGTAAAAGAGATGCGCGAAGCGGGACATACTTTGATTGTTGTCGCCAGTGCCATGGGTGGCATGACCAATAAATTGATCAATCTGGCTAGTCAGGTTTCTGATCATATCAATACAAGAGAGCTGGATTCTTTATTGTCAACAGGTGAACAAAGAACAATTACCTTATTGGCAATGGCTATTGATGCATTGGGCATACCGGCTGTTTCACTGACCGGCTATCAATGTGGTTTTATTACCAGTCATCATCATGCACACGCACGTATCAAGGATATTGATCTAACCAATGTTAAAAAGCATTTAGAACAAGGAAAAGTGGTTGTCGTAGCCGGTTTTCAAGGGGCTACAGAACATGGCGAAATTACGACATTGGGAAGAGGCGGCAGCGATACTACAGCAGTAGCGTTGGCCGCTAAATTAGGATGGGCTTGTCATATCTATACGGATGTCAATGGCATTTATACGATCGATCCGCGACTCTATCCAAAGGCAAAACGATTAAAAGAAGTCAATTATCAGGAAATGATGCAGATGGCCTGTCTCGGATCTGGCGTCTTAGAAACTCGCAGTGTAGAATTGGCCAGTAAATATCAAGTGCCGCTGTATCTTGGAAAGGCATTGGAAGGTTCAAAAAAGAGAGGAACATGGATCATGGAACATACAAAACAATTGGAAGATATGCCCATTACAGGCTTAAGTGTAAAAGATGATTATGCGATCATGCGTATCAGCCACATTGAAAATGATGGTGTCTTTTTAGGAAAGCTTTTCCAAATGATTGCGGATCTAAACATCAACCTGGATACAATTTCGCAGCAGTTGGATGATGAAGGAAAGGCGAATTTCTCTTTCTATTGTACAGAAGAACAAAGTCGTATGATCATGGAAAATATGGATAAAGTAGGACAGAATTACCCAATTACCCGTATGCTCGGATTTATTAAGCTTTCCTTGGTAGGCTTGGGAATATCAACGCATAGTGGAATTGCTTCGAAAGTATTAAATACATTACGTGAAAACAATATTCCTTATTATATGATTACTTCCAGTGAAATCTCCATTTCATTGACAATTGACGCACAAGATAAGGAAAAAGCCATTCAAGTATTGGGGAAAGCCTTTGATTTATAGAATATGCGACATTTCATAAATTATAGAAAAGAATGAAGGAAAGGGATGAAAGAGATGATTCATTTTGATTTACATATGCATTCGAATCAAAGTGGTGATGGACAATTTACACCGGCTGAGCTTGTGCAGATGTTAAAAAAGGCGGACATTCAAGTAGCGGCATTGAGTGATCACGATACTGTTAAAGGTGTTCCGGATATGATGGTGGAAGGGAAAAAAGAAGGAATACAAATCATACCGGCCATCGAATGTTCTACCTTATTAGGAGATTATGATGTACATGTATTAGGATATGGAATCAATTTGGATGATCCTTATTTTCAGACGTTACAGGAAAACATACAAAAAAAGAATGATGGTGTATTTCATCAAAGAGTTGAAAAACTTCGGCAAAAATATGGAGTAGAAATCGATGAAGAAAAGGTAGTCAGAGATGCCAATGGAACCAATCCATGGTTTATTATGATGACAAGACTCTTCCAGGATCCTCGTTATCAGAATATCGAAGATTTTAAAGATTATATTCCCGGTGGCAAGCGCAGTGATCCGGCACCGGTCAATTTCTTTTGGGACAAATGTATGCCAGGCAGCGATCTTTATGTAAAAGCATATAATCCGGATTTTAAAGAAACGATACAAAAGATTCATGAAGCGAATGGCTTGGCGATCATTGCACATCCTTATCAGACATTTTATAAACAGGAAGAACGTCTGCAGTATGCTTTAGACTGTGGTATTGATGGATTAGAAGCTTACAGCAACTATCATCAAGATTATCATAATGAATACTATGAACAATTTGCCAGAGAACATAATTTGTTAATTACTTGTGGCAGTGATTTTCATGGAGAGAAAAAGCCAAGCATACGCATGGGGGAATATGGTTTACATAAAGATGGAACCCCATTTTTAGAAAGCTTTTTGAAGGCATTGGAAAAAGAATAGAAGGATTTTTATGAGAGTAGATAGGTATAGGATATCTACTCCTTTTTTGAAGCTGCATGAAAGTGTTTTTTCATATTGTTTAAGAATAAAGAGTTATCATTAGCATAATTAGTTAAAATGATAACTCTTTGTCTTAATTTTTGTGATGAAATTTATTTAAAACCAGTGAATCGGTTCTTTACCATGTGCAACGAGAAATTCGTTGCATTTTTTAAAATGCCCATTGCCAAAGAATCCACGATAAGCGCTTAATGGACTTGGATGAGAACTTGTCAGGACCAAATGATTTGGGTTATTCAAAAAACGACGAACTGCGCCTGCTTTAGATCCCCACAATAAGAAGACCACTGCGTCTTCTTTTTCATTGATGCGCTGTATGGCAGCATCCGTAAAATTTTGCCAGCCAATATTTTGATGGGAAAGAGGTTTTGAATCTTCTACGGTCAAAATAGGATTCAATAATAAGACTCCTTGTTTAGCCCAATCTGTTAAATCACCATTACGATGCAGTTTAACATGATATTCATCCTCAATCTCTTTGTAAATGTTAACTAATGAAGGAGGAATTTTAACGTTGGGTGCTACACTGAACGCAAAACCTTGTGCCTGTCCGGGTTGATGATATGGATCTTGCCCCAGAATAACAACCTTTGTATCTTTTAAAGATGTTGTTAAAAAAGCGTTGAAGATTTTTTCTTTTGGTGGATAGATCTTTTTGGTCTTATATTCACGAGCTAAAAAATAATTAATTTTATTCAAATATTCTTTTTGAATCTCTGTATCAAAAAGTTCTTGCCAGTCATTATTAAAGTTCATTGTAAACCTCCATGGATTATTTGTACGAAGTCTATTATAATACTAATCATGAATCTACAGGAAAAAATTTCATGGATGGAATCTAAGAAAAGTAAAAATATGGATTTGGTTGATTACCGAGAAATTATGGATCGGTATTTACCATACCATAAGAAACTCAAAAAAATTCAGGTAGCTGGTACAAACGGAAAGGGCAGTACATGTCATTGGATGGCTTTGATGCTGGAAGAACTGGGCTATCAAGTTGGTGTTTTTACATCTCCGCATTTAATCGTTCATAATGAAAGAATACAAATCAATGAAACAATGATCTCTGATTCGGATTTAGAGCGTTTGTTTGATCAATATCAAAATGTCTTTATAGAACATCAAATGACCATGTTTGAAATGGATTTGTTTTTGGCCATTGCTTATTTTTTAGAAAAGAGAGTTGATTATGCCATCATAGAAGTGGGTTTAGGTGGAAGACTGGATGCGACCACAGCTTTAGATTATGATGTGACAGTATTGACCAATGTTGGTTTAGAACATACTGAAATCTTGGGGGATACAATAGAAAAGATTGCGCAGGAAAAGAGTGGTGTCTTCAAGCCAGGGGTATTAGCTGTTTGTGGGGAAGATAAGCCACAGGCGCAACAAGTTATTGAACAAAATGTACGAGCCAAAAGAATACCATTTTATTATTCTTATCTACCAGAATATAAAAAAGTAGGAAAAAAATATTGGATCGACTCGATGGATGGCATCCTTGTTTTTGATCAGCCTTTTTACCAGATGAAAAATTTTATACTGGCCTGCGATACATTGTATCATTTAGGTTTTCGCCTGCGTTATAATACGCTTCAAAATGCTATTGATCATTTTGTTTTTTTGGGACGCTGTATGATATTAAGAAAAAGGCCGTTGCTGGTGGTGGATGGTGCTCATAATCTGGATGGTATCAATGCATTGGTAACCTCCATAAAAACTTGGCAGGGGGATATCTATTTTTCGGTTTTAAAGGAAAAAGATGCAAAGCACATGTTAGATGTTTTAACGAGTCTTCAAGGACAGATTCACCTGGTCAACTTTTCATCGGACAGACTTTATCCTCTGGAAACATTGGGATTTGAGGTACTATCTATGGAAGAAATGGAAAAAAGACTTCAAATGACACATCAAAGAGCTTTAGTGTGTGGTTCTTTGTATTTTGTCGGTGAAGTCTTAAAATGGTTTAATTCGAAGTAATAGAAATGGAGACATATTCACTGATCCCCTCCGTACGGGTTGGAAATCCCCAACCATGAATACCGGATGTTGTGATTTGTGTAAAGTTTCCTTTTTTTATCATGCCATAACCGTGTTCAAAAATTCCTAAAGAATTTGCCAAAGAGCCTACTGGGAAAATTTGACCGCTATGTGTATGTCCGCTTAACTGAAGATCGACCCCGAGTTCTTTACAGAGTTTTAGATCGCTGGGTTGATGATCAAAAACAACGATATACGAATCTAAGTCACATGTTTTCATAAGGCTATGCAGGGATCGTCTATTTTCTTCCAAGTCTTCTCTGCCGATTAAGGTGATGTTTCCAAAATGCAGGATATCATCCTGTAAGACGGTGATACCATTGGATTCGATCACTTCTTTTAATGTTTCTTTGGAAAAAACGGGATCATTTGCGTAATGTTGGTTATCATGATTGCCAAAAACATAATAGACATCAGCAGTTTTTGTCAGTTTGCCCAGTGTCTGAAATACCGTTTTCATTTGATCAACGGTTGTGAACTCATCAACGATATCTCCGTTAAGAATATAAAAAGAAGGCTTTTCTTTTTGAAGATCTTTTACGATGCTACTTAACTCTTCTTCCGTCATGACATTTGGATAATGTAAATCGCTGATCATGACGATTTTGGTATCAGGAATGTTTTTTGATGTTTGAAGATCATACGTTGTTTTTTCAATATTCTTCATATTGAAGATGCCGTAAATGCAGATTGTTATTGCCAACAAAAAAGGAATAAAGAAGATCCATCCTTTTACATCCTGATGAAAGATCAAACAGATAAGCTGCGTGATTAGAAGACAAAACAAGAGATGTAAATAAAAGATAGGGAAGATCGTATTAAAAGTGATACAGGGCAGCACAAATAATAACAATAATCCCCATAAAGCCCATGAAGGAAACTGCGGAAACCAGCGATGAATCAACAGAAAAAGATCTACGACCAACAAAAGGCAAAGGATTGCCAAGCCCATCTTTAAATAAATCATGGCAACACCTACTCAAATTCATCTACGTCTTTATGCATAACATCACTGCTTTTCCATTCCCAATGGATCAAGAAGGTGATGGCCGCTTTGACTAGTATCAAAGCGCCGATCTGCAGGATTTCCGCAAGACTTCTTACCGTGATTGTCCGTACAATTTCAGCGGCCAGCTTGAAGGTCAAGGCAATACTTAAACCGCGTAATAACGGCTTTTTACTGTTTTTATCTTTACGAAATGTAGCAAGCAAAGAATGAAACGTACTGTAGATGACACTTGCCAGGGAAAGAGCTTCTAAAAAATAAACGGTCAAATAGGCAATCTGAATCAGCCATTCGTGCAGTTGTTCAATTAAAGTTTCCATTATGCACCTACTTTCCTAAACAGAATTTTGAAAATAACGTATCTAGTAAATCTTCTCTATAGACTTCTCCAAGAATTTCTTTTAAATGGTTATGTGCTTCCTGAATATCTATTTCCACAAGATCGGGTTCCATCATCATTTCCATTGCCTGCTTTGCGCGAAGCATATCTTGTTTGGCAAGGTTTAATAAACCAATTTGTCGTTCGTTCGATAAAACAGGTTCTTCCTTGAGAAGATCTTGTTTATACATGTTCTCTAAAGCATCTAGAAGAGGTTGTATTTGATGATTTTTGGCAGAGATCCAAATTCCCTCTTTATCTTGATGTTGCAAATCTTCTTTATTAAAAAGGATGAGACGTCGTTTATCCTTTGTTTGTTCTAAGAGAATTTGATCTTCTTTTGTTAAAGGACTGCTTCCATCTAAAACAAGTAAAACAAGCTGTGCCTTCTGTAACATCTGCTGGCTTTTTTCAATACCAATCTGTTCAATCTTATCGCTTGCTTTACGAATTCCGGCTGTGTCGATTAAGTTTAACTGCACGGAACCGATATGAATCTGTCCTTCTACTATATCTCGGGTCGTGCCGGCAATATCAGTTACAATGGCTTTATCTTCTTCCAACAAAGCATTGAGTAGAGAACTTTTACCCACGTTTGGCCGTCCGATGATCACTGTATCAATTCCCTTTTTTAATAACTGTCCGGTTTGAACGCGTTTTAATATTTGATCGATTTTACTAAGCCAGTCGTTGGTTTTAGGTAAAAGTTCCTGTGTAGTCAGTTGTTTGATATCTTCATATTCCGGATAATCAATGTTGACTTCGATTTGTGCAATAATGTCTAATAGCTCGTCAATAAGAGGTTGAAGCAATTTTTTGACGCTTCCTCGGATTCCCTGGATAGCCAAACTGGCAGCCGTATCGTTGCTGGCATCAATCATATCTTGCACAGCTTCTGCCTGTGACAGGTCGATCCTTCCATGATAAAAGGCGCGTTGAGTGAATTCTCCGGGTTTAGCTAATACAGCTCCCTGGCTTAAAACGATCGATAAAACCTTTCGTGTAATAAACACGCCACCATGGCAGTTGATTTCTACGATATCTTCGCGTGTATAAGTTTTAGGGGCCCGAAAAACAGAAACAAGGACTTCATCCACTGGTTTGCCGGCTTCATCCAAGATATTTCCGTAATGGATGGTATGGCTTGGTACATCGCTTAGATCTTTGGTAAAAATTTTATTTGTGATGGGTATGGCTTGTTCTCCGCTGATTCGGATAATAGAAATAGCGCCATCCTGTAAAGCGGTAGAAATGGCACAAATCGTATGTTCATACATGAAACCATCCTTTCTCTTGTATCTATTTTAACATAAACCTATAATAGAGCTATGAAAACGTATAGTAAAGAAGAAATAAATGCGGTTGCCGATGCACTGCAGAATCACAAAATTATTGCCTTGCCGACAGATACAGTTTATGGAGTGGGCGTGATGTATGGAGATTTAAAGGATTTGCAGCGACTGAAAAACGCAAAGCACAGACCGGAAGCCAAACCGATTCCGATGATGGTATCTTCCATAGAGCATATGGAACAAGTAGCTGTAGTTGACAAAAGAGTTAAAAAGATCGCAGAGCGTTTTTTGCCGGGGGCTTTGACACTGGTGTTAAGAGTCAAAGAAGAGGTTCCTGCAGAATATACCAATGGGTTGGAAACGATTGCGATCCGTATTCCGGATGAACCTTTTATCTTAAAGGTAATCGATGTATTAAATACTCCCTTGTTGGTAACCAGTGCCAATCAATCCGGAGCTAAGACCGCATTGACCAGCGATGATGTGTTTGAACAGCTTCCTGATATTGATGGAATTGTATTAGGCACATGTAGAGCATTACAGGCCAGCACGATCGTAGATTGTACACAGGAAAAGTTAAAGATCCTTCGCCCGGGGCCTATCACTTTAGAACAGTTGGAGGCATGTTTGTAAAAAGGCTTGCGAGGGTCTTTTTAATTTGTATACTCGTAAGTAGTATACTCTAAAGTATACAAATTATCGAATGTCTGAATCAGTAGCAGACATAAAACTGAAAGATAGACTGATTTTAAATAAAAACATTAGATTGACCAAAAAAAATATAAAGGAAATACGTTGACAAAAATACATTCGTTTAGTACGATACAACCCGTAAAGGCTAAGAAGAGGACGAGTACTTTAAGAAAATGTTTCAGAGAGCTTTTGGATGGTGAAAAAAAGCACAGGACTTAAAGGAATAAAACCTTGGAGCTGCATGTATTTCCTGCATTAAAGGAAGCACTGTTCATAGACAGTGGCAGAGATTTTTCAAAGTGATTTGAAAAATGAATTAGGGTGGTAACACGAGCATTCGTCCCTTGGATGGATGCTTTTTTATTTTGTAGAGAAAAGGAGAACAATATGGCACAACAAAAATTAACAGAACAAGAACGAGTACGTCGCCAGAAGATGCAAGATTTGAAGGATATGGGAATTGACCCATTTGGCTCTGCGTATAAAAGAACGACAACTTCCGGAAAAATCATTGCACAGTATGAGGATAAGACAAAAGAAGAATTGCAGGAACTGGATGTTCATGTAAAGATTGCCGGACGTATTATGACAAAACGTCGTCAGGGAAAAGCCGGATTCATGCACATTCAGGATGTAGATGGACAAATTCAGATCTATGTTCGTAAAGATGTTGTCGGCGAAGAACAATATGAGATCTTCAAGAAAAATGATTTGGGAGATATTGTCGGTATTGAAGGGACGATCATGAAAACAGATCATGGACAGTTATCCGTTCGTGCACAGGTTTATACGCATTTATCGAAGGCTTTACGTCCATTACCGGAAAAATATCATGGATTGACGGATGTAGAAGAACGTTTCCGTCGTCGGTATGTGGATTTGATCATGAATCCGGAGGCTAAACATATTGCCATCACAAGACCGAAAATCATTCGTGCGGTACAGGAATACTTGGATGGACAGGGATTGATGGAAGTAGAAACACCGGTATTACAGCCGATTTTAGGTGGGGCAGCGGCTCGTCCGTTTGTTACGCATCACAATACTTTGAACATGCCTTTCTATTTACGTATCGCAACGGAACTTCCTTTAAAACGTCTAATCGTTGGTGGTTTGGAAGGTGTTTATGAAATTGGACGTTTGTTCCGTAATGAAGGAATGGATGCCACACATAACCCGGAATTTACAACCGTAGAAGCTTATGTTGCTTACAGTGATCTGCATGGCATGATGGATCTGATTGAAGGTTTGTTTGATAATGTAGCTAATAAAGTTTTAGGAACAACTGAAATTACGTATCAGGGACAAGAGATTTCTTTGAAAGCGCCATTTAAGCGTATAACAATGTGTGATGCGATCAAAGAAAAAACAGGTATCGATTTTAAACAGGTCACAAGTTATGAAGAAGCTTGCCAGCTGGCAAAAGAACACGATATTGAAGTGGAAAAAATTCATAACTCGATTGGACATATCATTCAGCTGTTCTTTGACAAATATGTAGAAGAAACGATCGTGCAGCCAACGTTTGTCTATGAATATCCAATTGAAATTTCTCCACTGGCTAAGAAAAACAATGAAGATCCTCGATTTACAGATCGTTATGAACTGTTTATCTGTGGTCATGAATACGCCAATGCGTTCTCGGAATTAAATGATCCGATCGATCAAAGAGAACGATTTGAAAAACAGTTGGAACTTCGTGATTTAGGAGATGAAGAAGCCAATGAGATGGATGTAGATTATGTAGAAGCTTTGGAGTATGGTATGCCTCCGACAGGTGGTGTAGGCTTAGGAATTGACCGTTTTGTGATGTTGTTGACAGACCAGAGAACCATTCGTGAAGTGTTATTGTTCCCACATATGAAGTTAACAGGGGAATCCAAAGGTGCCAAGTTAGAAAAGAAATCGCAGGAAGCTGTGTCATCAACTTCTGCAGATGTAAAAAGCATAGTCAACAAGAAACCAACCATCGATTATTCCAAAGTGGAAATTGAACCGTTGTTTAAAGATTTTGTTGATTTTGAAACGTTCTCGAAATCAGATTTCAGAGCCGTAAAAGTCAAAGAATGCCGCGCGGTTCCAAAGAGTAAAAAATTATTAGAGTTTATCTTAGATGATGGAACCGAAGAAGACAGAACGATTTTAAGTGGTATTCATGATTACTATGAACCGGAAGAATTGGTAGGCAAGACTTTAGTGGCAATCACTAATCTTCCACCACGTAAAATGATGGGAATTGATTCCTGTGGTATGATCATATCGGCCGTACATAACGAAGCTGGTGAAGAACGCTTGAATTTGTTAGTGTTGGATGATGCGATTCCGGCAGGGGCGAAGTTATACTAAATCAAAGAATCTCACAAAGAAATGATAAGAACGCTCAGAGTGAACTTTGAGCGTTTTTACATGTTGGTTTAATAAGAGAAACGCGAAATTTTAGATCATTGGAAAAGTAGGTAGTTTTGTATTTGCCATAATCAAAGTGTTTTCAATCAATAAATATTTTGTATTTACAGATTTGCATAATCTGTTATTAACAAACACCAGTAGGAGTAACTTTGTATCCTACTGGTGTTTTCGTTTACTTATTATGTTTTTCCATCGTCTATCATAGAATGCCCAGATGACAAGGGCAATCATCATGCCGGCAGCCGTATCGCTTAAAAAATGAGCGCCCATGACGATTCTGGAAGCCATCATCAAAAAGATACTTGTGCATACGATGATACTGAGCGACAGCTTATGTTTTTGTACAAGTGGCGTTGATAATAAATAGAGTAAAGAACAGGCAAAAGAACTTGTATGGCCGCTGGGGAAAGAAAAACCACCTTTGTGGCAGGGAAGATACCAAACACAAAACTGAGAAGCTTGTTGCATATCTCTAAATCGGATCCTACCCCATAAAACTTTAAAGAGCGTGATTACGATTAAAACCGTAAAGAATAATTGTAAATAGTTTATGATATAAGGCCGAAGTTTATTTTTTTGTTCTGTTGTTAATTTGTAACAGATAAAGATGCTTACTACTAAAGGGGTTAATATGGCTCCAATGGATATGAAGCTAAACCAGGAAGACTCTGTTAAAGTGATAACATTCTGTGAAAAGAGAAGTCCACAGATGAACCAAGGTATAGAAAAGAAAGGATGATTTTGATCTATCAGCAACGCAAAACAAAGCGTTAATATCAATTTGAGCAAAAGGGGCCAGCCTTCCTGCAAAAAGATGCCGATCCTATTTTGGGGGTCGTAGAATAGAGTGTTAATTTCCAAATCCCAAAAGGTGCCGATACATAAGAAGATACATCCAATACTTATCATTGTGACTGTAATGTTTTTATTCATAGATTTTCCTCGTTGCCTCGTATCATAACAAAACATACGAAAAAAGACAATGTACATCAATGCATCTCTTTGTACATAACAATTGAGAAAGTAAGCTGGATGTTTTTTAGATTTCTTTGATGAAAGATGTTTTTCTTTTGACAAACATTAAGAAAAATTAATATTTTCTACAGTATCTGTAAAGAAACCACCTATATGATGATACAAAGGGGTGATTGAATGAATCATGTTTTGTTGATGCTGGAAAGATCAGCCAGACAATATCCGGATAAGATTGCAGTGATCGAAGAAGAAAAACATTGCACTTATACACAACTGCAAAGGTATTCGAAAGCTGTCGCAAGTTATTTGATACAGAATTCTATACAACAGGAACCGGTTATCGTATTTATGGATAAAGGTATTATGGCATTATATGCTTTCTTTGGAAGTGCCTATGCACAAAACTTTTATTCTTTATTGAATCCGGAATTTCCGGAATCTCGTTTAGAGCAGATACAAAGTGTATTGCAGGCAAGGATCGTCTTGACAACGGCTTCCTATGAAGAAAAGGCAAAGCTTGTTTTTAAAGGAGCCAAGATCGTTGTCTTAGAAACGATTCTTTCTACTGATGTAGAGGAATCATCGATTCAGACGTTGATGCAGAATACGATCGATACGGATCCTTTATATGTGAATTTTACTTCCGGCTCTACCGGCGTTCCTAAAGGCGTATTGATTTCGCATGGATCGGTGATTGATTTTATCGAATCCTTTGTTAAGACGTTTTCAATACAGGAGGATGAGCGTTTTGGAAATCAGGCACCTTTTGACTTTGATGTATCTGTAAAAGATATTTATTCCTGTCTATATACCGGCGCTACTTTGGTCATCATACCAAGAGCCTACTTTTCCAAGCCAACCGCTTTGATTGATTATCTTTGTGATAAAGAAGTTACAACGATGGTATGGGCAGTATCGGCTTTAAGTCTGATCTGTGCTTTCCATGGCTTGGATTATAAAGTTCCCCATACGGTACGAAAGATCCTGTTTAGTGGAGAGGTCATGCCGCTAAAACATTATCAATCATGGAAGAAAGCCTTGCCCGATGCACTATTTGTAAATTTGTATGGACCAACGGAGATTACTTGTAACTGTACCTATCATATTTTAGATCCAAATCGTACTTATGATCAGGGAATTCCGATCGGACAGGCTTTTGAAAACAAAGGTGTGTTTTTATTGGATGAGCAAGATCGTGAAATTATAGAACCAAATCAGACCGGGGAGCTGTGTGTAAAAGGAAGAGGCTTAGCGTTGGGGTATTATCGAAATGAAGTACAAACACAGGCTCACTTTACCTCCAATCCACTTCAAAAGGCCTATGAGGAAAGAATTTATCGTACTGGTGATCTGGCATATCGAGATGCATCCGGTGAATATTATTTTAAAGGTCGAAAGGATTATCAGATCAAATATTTGGGACATCGAATTGAATTGGAAGAAATAGAAAAAAGGGCGCTTCGCATAGAAGGAATTGAACAGTGCATCTGTCTTTTTGATGATGTAAAACATCGGTTGTATGGATTTTATACCGGTACGCTTTCCAAGGAAGATTTTGTGACTTGTTTAAAAAAGGATTTACCGGCTTACATGGTGCCTACTCGGCTTTTTCTTATTGAATCCATGCCTTTGACAAAGAATGGAAAAACAGATCGAAAAGCATTGTTTGAACTGACGAAAGGAAAACGAAGATGATACAGGAAGAAAGAATTAGAAAACTGGTATCGAAATATGGAACACCATTTTATGGCTTTGATGCGGATGTATTAAGCAAAAGAGTGAACTATTTAAAAGCATCACTGCCAAAAAATGTCGAACTGTGCTATGCGGCAAAGGCAAATTCCTTTATATTAAAACTTTTGGAGAACAAAGTGACTCATTTCGAAATTTGTTCACCGGGTGAATTTCATATTTGTAAGAAACTCCAGATATCCAACCAGCAGATCGTATTATCCGGGGTCTATAAAAATAAAGAGGATATTGAAGAAATCTTTAGGGCTAAAGAAGAACTTCCTATTATGACGATTGAATCTTTTGAACAGTATAAATTGATTCAGGAACTGGCGGATATCTATCAAAGAAATGTGTCGGTACTTTTACGGTTGACCAGTGGCAATCAGTTTGGGTTGGATAAAGATGTATTAAAAGATATCTTAGTTCGTTGCCGATCCTCTCGTTTACATGTATTAGGCATCCAGTACTTTTCAGGAACACAGAAACATTCCCAAAAACGCGTATTGAAGGAATTGGATCTGCTGGAAGAATTTTTGGCAGAGTTAAAAGAGATGGATTTTGTACCGGAATTATTAGAGTATGGTCCGGGGTTCCCGGTTGATTATTTCTCTTCCATGAAGTTTGAAGAGAATGAACATCTTCAGTTCTTTTCCGAATCTATCAAACGATTTGGAAACTTAAAGATCGTATTAGAGCTGGGAAGAAGCATTGCGGCTAGTTGTGGTTTTTATGTGACACAGGTAGTCGATACCAAAACGAATCGAAATCAAAATTATGCGTTGGTTGATGGGGGAATTCATCATCTTGTCTATTACGGACAGGGCATGGCGATGAAACAACCACCTTTCCGCTTTCTGAATCAAAAGGATCAGCCGGAAGAAAACTGGAATGTGTGTGGTGCTTTATGTACGATCAACGATATCTTGATGAAACAGGTGCGTCTGCCTAAACCGCAGATAGGAGATCTTTTTGTATTTGAAAATACAGGAGCTTACTGTCCCACGGAGGGTATGTCTTTATTCTTGACAAGGGATTTACCGGCCGTAGTCATCGTGAATGAAAAAGAAGAATTAATGGTGCGTGATCATACGAGTGTCGTTTTACTCAATGCGCCAAAACTAAAGTAAAGGAGCTAAAAACATGGAAACAATTATAGAAATTTTACAGGAGATCCAACCGGATCTGGATTGCACAAGAGAAGATTTGATCGATGGGCATTTGCTGGACTCACTGGCTATCTTATCCCTGGTTGCGGAATTGGAAGATGCCTTCGATTTAATGATTCCGGCGGTTGAGATCACACCGGATAATTTTAATTCAGTCAAACGGATGAAGGCCATGGTCGATCGTTTGCTTGAGGAGGAATAGGATTGGAATCTTATTTCACAGTGATGTTTGCCTTTTTCTTTTTACCGGTAACAATGCTTGTCTATCAGCTGTTTCCGGTAAAGAAAAGGTGGATCGTTTTATTGGTTGCCAGTTTGATTTTTTTCTGGTCCATAAGTGGCAGCTTGATTTTATTTGTTATTCTATCCGGCTTTATGATTCATTATTTTGGATTATGGATGGAAAATATCGATCTTCAAAGTACATCGCATAAAGAAGCACAAAAGAAAAAAAGAGGTGTTTTAGTTTTTGCGATTTGTATGCATATTGGAATTCTTGTGCTCTGTAAGTACACAGGATTCCTTTTAGGAAATATCAACTCGCTTTTTGTATGGCTTAACATTCCGATTTTGATCCAGGTGCCGAAAATAGGGTTGCCGATTGGAATATCTTTTTACAGCCTGCAGGCTGTATCGTATTGCGTGGATGTATATCGACAAAAGATCAAAGCGGATCACAATCCGCTTCGTTTATTATTGTTTCTGGTTTTCTTTCCTACAATCATGGAAGGACCGATTTGTCGCTATGAACAAACAGCCTATTCTTTATGGGAAGGAAAATCGATTTCATATGGATCCTTGACATTTGGCACACAGCGAATCTTGTGGGGTGTTTTTAAAAAGCTGGTGATTGCCGATCGATTGAATCCAATGGTCAATGAACTGTTCACCAATTATCAAAATTACAGTGGTGGTATGGTATGTATTGCGATGGTGACCTATACGCTTCAACTCTATATGGATTTCTCGGGAACCATGGATGTGGTGATCGGTACAGCAGAAATCTTCGGTGTTCATCTACCGGAAAATTTCAGACAGCCATTCTTTTCCAAAAGTATTGCCGAATTCTGGCAGCGCTGGCACATTACCTTGGGGACATGGTTTAAAGACTATGTGTTTTATCCGGTTTCCATGTCTAAAATGGCTAAGAAAATAACACGAAAGACAAAGAAAAAATTAGGGTATTACTATGCACCTTTGGTAGCTGGTTCCATCGCGTTGTTTGCGGTCTGGATCTGTAATGGATTATGGCATGGCTCAGGCTGGCACTTTATCTTTTTTGGACTGTATCACTTTTTCTTTATTTTGATGGGTAATTTAATGCTTCCGCTGCTGCGTAAGTATCATCTGCAGTTTAATCATGGATTTTTGCGATATTTGGCTATGATTCGAACAACGATTTTGGTATGTATCGGTGAATTGATCTTCCGAGCCGATGGACTTCGTATTGCGCTGGCAATGATTAAAAAGATGTTCGTTGATTTCCAATTTGAATCTTTGAATGCCCAAATGCTCTCAACATTACATATTGATATGCAGGATATCCTATTGGTTTATGTTTCTGTATTGATCGTATTTGTGATCAGCGTATGTAAAGAAAAGAATGTTCAGATTCGTAAAAAAGTGGCCTCCGGTCCTATTGTTTTGCGTTGGACACTTTACTATACTTTGATTTTTGCGGTGATCCTGTTTGGTGCTTATGGAACAGGGTATGTTCCGGTGGATCCTATGTATGCAAGCTACTAAGGAAGGAGTGCAGCTATGTCAGAAAAATGGAATAGAATCGGCCGTATCTTTCTTTTCTTTATGATTTTTTTTACGCTGGTATGGTATGGTTCCCGCATTGTTGAGCCAAAAGATAATTTGGATCAATTTGGCATGAAAGATGTTTCGGCTAACGGCATCTTAAGCGAACGTAAAGATTCAATCGATGTATTATTTTTAGGAGATAGTTTGGTGTATTCTTCCATCTCACCCATGGCGATGTATGAAAAAGAAGGATTTACCAGTTATTTGTGTTCGACACCGGCACAACCTTTGTATTACACAAAAAGTTTGTTGGAAAGAACACTACAGAATCAATCGCCAAAGCTTGTTGTTTTAGAAGCGGATACATTCTTTCGGGATTTTTTGGCGACCGATCCTGCCGTCGAGAAAATAAAAGAGCTATTCCCTTTGTTTGAATATCATGACCGGTGGAAAAATCTTCAGGCACAGGATTGGACAGGGGATGTACATTATACTTACAACAATGTTTTAAAGGGATTTCGTATCAATCGTGATATTAAGCCGGTGCAAAAGATAGGATCTTACATGGATGATCACAAAAAAGGCGAAAGCATTTCGGTACTCAACCGATGGGTTTTAGATTCCATTGTACAGATGTGCAAGGAAAAAGGCTGCCAGCTTCTTGTGTATAGCACGCCAAGCTATAAAAATTGGAACTGGAAACGTCATGATGCGGTGCAGACCTATTGTGATGACAACAAAATCCCGTATTTGGATTTGAATACAGAAACAAAATCGTTATCAATCGACTGGAAAGAAGATACCCGCGACCAGGGTGATCATCTAAATTATGAAGGGGCTATGAAGGTCACAAAATATATGGAAGAATACTTGAAAAAGCATTATGATCTAGAGGATCATCGTCAAGATGAACAATATCAGTCATGGAATGATTCTTTAGTCAATTATAATAAAACGATAGAGGATAGGAAATGATGCGCATTGGTTGTGATATCATACAGATCCAACGCATACGACCTTCATTAGCTCATAAAATCTTAAGCGAAAACGAACAACGAATATATCAAACCTTGAAAGAAAAACGCGCCATTGAATTTCTTGCGGGGCATTTTGCGGCAAAAGAAGCCGTTTTTAAGACATTGGATAAACCTGTCGATTTTAAAGATATAGAAATCACCTATGATCAAATTGGAAGGCCAATCTGCAATATTGAGAATGTACAAATCAGCATTTCTCATGAAAAAGAATATGCCATGGCTGTAGCTTTACGAGTTTTTCTATAGCTTTTATCAGAAATCGAGATATACTATTAGAAAATAAAGTGAGGTGGAAATCATGCCTTATAAAATAATGATTGCCGAAGATGATGCGGATATTGCGGAACTCATTTCCCTGTATTTGGAAAACGATGATTTTCAGGTCGTACTGGCACAAAATGGCAAAGAAGCCTTGGAATTGTTTGAAAAGATGGACATCGATCTTTTGATCGTTGATCTGATGATGCCGGAACTCAACGGGTATGAAACGATTCGCAAGATTCGAGAAGTCTCTAAGATACCGATTTTAATCTTATCGGCCAAAAGTATGAATCAAGATAAAGTGTTGGGATTGGGGATCGGTGCCGATATGTACATGACAAAACCCTTTGATGCTTTAGAACTTGTAGCTCAGGTCAAGGCAATGATTCGAAGAAGCTATCGTTTTTCGACTTCAGGACAGGAGCCGAGTTCTTTCTTTTTAAAACGAGGCGATCTGGTTTATGACCCGGAAAAAATGTGTTTAAAAAAAGCGGGAAAAGAAATCTCTTTGACAGCCTATGAGCTCAAGCTTTTAGTTGCCATGATGAAAGCACCGGGACGTGTCTTTACCAAGCTGCAGCTGTATCAAGTCATCAGCCGTGATTTTTGTCAGGCGGATGAAGATACCATCATGGTTCATATTTCCCGTATTCGTTCTAAGATCGAAGAGGATCCTTCTAAGCCAAAATATATAAAGACAGTTCGTGGGCTGGGGTACAGGTTCGATGATGAAGATGTTTAAAAAATGGTACAGCGTAACCGGCTTATTGGCTATTTTGTTATTGATTTATACGACCAGTCTTTTGATTTATCGTGCTGTTTTTGAATCCATGGAAACACAGAGAATGTTGAATGCTTTCCCTGATTTATGGAGCGTGGTAGAAGATACCGAATTATTAAAACAAGAACGATACGAAGAAATTCCCATTCATCAATTTCCTCACAGTGCGTTTATCGTATTTGATGCGAAAAATAGAAGTGTTGTCTATGCATCGGATGAGAAGATCCTGCAGAATATCTATTATGATGATCTGGAATTTATCAATGATTTTTCGACAAGTCGCTATTTCAACGTATCTAAAATCATAAATAAGGATCAGGAACCTTTTTATATCATCAGCCAGGAAGGGTATGATGAAAAAGATTCCATGAGAACGATCTATGATCGCTGTGTATTGAACAGTCAATATGAAATCGTAGAAGGAAATTTGTTCTCAGACCGAAAAAGTCTGAATAAAAGAGAGTTAAACTTCCTACAGGGAATTTATGATAAAAAGATGAATGTGGAAAAGTATACTTATTCCAATACAGCCGGAGAAAAGCGTGTACTGGTGTTTGTATCGCCGACAATGACAGAACCAGCCTACCATCGAATCATAGAAGATAATGGAAAACGTCAGATTTATGCCTTTCCTATTTTTCTATTTATCGTATTGGTACAGATTCTGTTGTTTAAATATGTTGTAAAACGTTCTTTTTTGCCGTTTCAAAAGGCAATTGTGCGATATCGTGAAAATGCGAATACTAGTTTTGATGAAGGCACAATTCCTTTGGAATTACGTCAGACGGCCAGAGAATTTCAATATACTATACAAGCTTTAGAAGAAACCAAAAAAGAAAGATTGCAGGCTCAACAGGAAAAGTATGCTCTGATTTCCGGAATATCCCATGATTTAAAAACACCGCTGACCGTGATTCGGGGTTTTTCGGAAGCTTTACTTGAAGATAAAGTTCCAAAGGAAAAAGAACAGAAATACTTACAAACGATTCATAAACGCTCTTTGATGGCCAATGATCTGGTGGATTCTTTATTTGGTTATATGAAGATCGAACATCCATCGTATCAGCTTCATACCCAGAAAACAGATGTTTGTGAATATACCAAACAGTTCTTTGCACAAAAGTACCTGGAAATCGTGGCCAAAAAATTTGAATTGGAGATCGATATCCCTGAGCAGCCTTATTATGGAAGAATCGATACCAAGCTGTTTGATAGAGTTCTTGAAAATATCGTAGAAAACAGTCTAAGACATAATCCGGCAGGAACGATTGTGTTTGTGAAGCTGCGACAAAAACAACATAAAATTATCTGGACTTTGGCAGATAATGGCAAAGGCATGAAAGAGGAGGTTCGCAAAAACATTTTTATGCCTTTTGTGACCGGTGATGAATCCAGACATGATTTGCATGCCAATGGATTAGGAATGTCTATTGCGCAGAAGATTGTAGCCTTGCATCATGGAACGATTATGGTCATGGAAAAGCCGCAAAATGGCTATTCTACAGAGTTTTGTATCGAACTGCCGCAGGATGAATGACCGGTTAGCTTATTTGGTGTATAAGCTTTGAATGGCAGAAAATACATATTGGCTGATTTCCTGAGCGGGTTTTTGGTAGGAACTATCTGAAAATACGACAAGTATGTAGTCTTTATATTCGGTATAAATGATGCCGCCATCTAAATAATAGGCGTCTGCCCAACCGGATTTATGTGCACATTCTGTACCTTCTGCAAGTCCTGCGACAATTCCGGTATCATCGGCACATCGTTTTAAGAGTTCTAACATCTCTTTAGAATAAGATTTCGATACGACATCAGAACGATAGAGAAGCTCTAAAAATTTGGCAACATCTTCCGGGCAAGTCGTATTATTCTTTCCGTCGGAAAAGTAGCCGTCACCGGGAACAAGACCATGATGAATCTCTGTACGCGTAAGACCCAGCTTTTCACAAAAGCTATTGACCTTATGTGCACCGGCAACTCCATCACCATTGCCTAACTTTTGAAGTAAGATGTTGTAGGAGGTATTGTCACTATCTATGATCATGGCTTCTAAATAGGGGTGGCATTCATCGAGGCTTAGATGCCCCTGATCAATTTGTTCATAGACAGTGCCCATGACAAAAATTTTGATGATGGAACATGGATACATATCCAGATCATGAATCAAAAAGCTATCATCAGTATCCAGATCTTTAAAATAGACGGCATTGTTTCCCGGATAGGTATTTAAGATCGATTGAATCTGTGTTTGTAAAGAAGAAATATCTAGTTGTAGTTTTCCGTTTTCATCAAAAACATAGGTAACACCATTTATGGTCACGTCCCCTGTGACCATTTTTCCCGTTTCATCAAAGTAATAGATATCCGATTCAATGGTTTGAAAGGTACTAACCTTCATACATCCATTTTCATTAAAATAGTATTGATCGGAATCGATCGTTTGCAGACCGGTTACCATTTTTCCGTTTTCATCGTAGTAGTAGGTTCCGTTTTCTGTTTCTAAAAAGCCTGTATGCATATAACCTGTATCCTCATTAAAATAATAAAAGTCGTTATCTATTTTCTGCGGTCCGTAAAGCTGCTCATGATTTTTATCAATGTAGATCATATGTGAGGAATCAAAGAGCGAGGCTTGGATAAATCCGGTCTTTTGAGTTTGATCAAAAATGAAAAAAATGCATAAAAAAAAGAAAAGACAGATAACCAGGCCGGAGAAAAGAATTAGTTTCTTCGTTGATTTATTTAAATTTGCCATCAAATGCATAGACGATTCACACCTTTTACGTTATTATAAAGCAAAATGACTAGTTTTTAAACTGTAATGAAAAGAGGGTTATATGGAAAAAGTCAAAGGAATTTTAGAAGTATTACCAGATGGTTTCGGCTTTTTGCGGGGAGATAATTATTTATCGACGGAGAACGATGTATATGTTTCACCTTCACAAATAAAATCATTGCGACTTCGTACCGGTGATGTGATCGAAGGAGAGCCAAAAGAGAAAAAAGAAACAGAACGATATCGCGGATTGATGCGTGTGGATCTGATCAATGGCCATACTGTGGAAGAGGCTTTCCGAAGAAAGAGCTTCGAAAGATTGACACCTGTTTTTGCGAATAAAAAGTTTAATTTAGAAACGCCGGATGGTGGGTTGGCGATGCGTATCATCGATTTGTTAGCACCAATCGGAAAAGGACAACGTGGACTTATTGTATCCTCTCCTAAAGCTGGCAAAACCACGTTATTAAAGAGCGTGGCGAATTCGATCATAAAGAGAACAAGAACGGTGAAGATGATCATTCTTCTAATCGATGAACGGCCGGAAGAAGTTACTGATTTTAAGGATTTTATCAAAGAGCATAAAGCACAGGAGCGAGTGGATGTCATATATTCAACGTTTGATGAACTTCCGGAGCACCATACGCGTGTAGCGGAAATGGTATTAGAAAGAGCGAAACGTCTGGTGGAGCATGGAGAAGATGTAGTTGTCTTGTTAGACAGCATTACTCGTCTTGCCAGAGCGTATAACCTTACTTCACAGACTAGCGGCAGAACATTATCAGGCGGCTTGGATCCTGCCAGCCTTCACTTTCCTAAAAAGTTTTTTGGAGCTGCCAGAAATACACGGGAAAAAGAAGGAGGATCCTTAACCATTTTGGCGACGGCATTAGTGGATACCGGAAGTAAAATGGATGATGTGATTTATGAGGAGTTTAAAGGAACCGGGAATATGGAGTTGGTTTTAAATCGAAATATTTCCGAACGCCGTATTTTCCCGGCCATTGATATCTTAAAATCAGGAACCCGAAGAGATGATCTGTTATTGTCAAAAGAAGAACAGGAAGCTGTGACTAAAATTCGTAAATTCATTAACAGACTTTCAACAGAAGAGGCGACAGAAAGTGTATTAAATTTGTTTTCAACATATAAAACGAATGAGGTGCTTGTTCAACAAGTATTAGCTATGAAGTAGGGATTCAGTAATCCCTGCTTTTTCATGCTTTAAGACATAATTTTGTGCATTGTGTCAGTCGATATAGGACAAATGAAATTAAAGAAAAATACAAGAAATAAGTCATGTTTCTATTGATTTTATTGAAAAACAATAAGGAATCTAAGCTTTTCTTTTGAAAAAGGAGGCTACAACAATATGTGGCCATTATTTGGTAGTGCAAACCAGTTTTTAGCGGCAATGGTATTGATAACATTGACGGTTTTCCTAAAAGTTACCGGACATAAAGGATTTATGTTGTATGTACCTATGGTATTAATGTTGATTGTTACGATGACCAGTTTGATTATGTCTATTTACAATATTTGTATGAAATTGTTTGTGACAGGAGGATTTGTCTTCTTAACAGATGGATTGCAGTTGACCGTTGCGATTTTATTAGTTTTATTAGGCGTGATGATTACCTGGGGATCGGGAAAGAAATTGATAGAAGTAAAAAAAGAAGCGTAATAAAATAACAAAATCATGTAAATAGATACAGCAAATAGATAGAAAATTTTAGATGTATGGAGTCCACCAAACGTATTTTTGGTAGATTTTTTATTGTGTAGGGAAAATGTAAATTCAGTTGAAGATAAGCCAATTACGTTACCAAGTGTAGAAAACCACAAGTCGCCGATGACAATTTCAGGGATGAAGAAATGAGAATGTCCTATTTTTGAGCGTACGAATAAAAATCAGGTACAAGGCTAAATAATGGATGAGAGGACTGTTCATACCAAAGTCTAAATGTCTAACAGAACAAAAAAAACAGACAAAAAAATTTGGAAGTTATGAAAGAAGCAAGATTCGTGAATTGATTCAGGAAGTCTTGAATGAATTTGAGTTCTATTCCTCTTAGATTGTTTAAGAATGTTTCATTAATCAGAGTACATCTTCTGATATATCAAAGAATTTTCCTGAATTTGATGTAATACATGCAAAGGTATCCCATTTTTAGTTAAAATCAGAAAAAATACAACTTTTTTTCATAGTTTTTTGAAA
>CABOGK010000031.1:0-294 GCA_902399855.1 Erysipelotrichaceae bacterium | reverse complement strand
TTAGTTAAAATCAGAAAAAATACAACTTTTTTTCATAGTTTTTTGAAATTTTATCGTAACTAATAATAGGAAGGTTTCTAATTTCCATCTATGTGTAACGAAAGAGAGGTGAAAAAACGATGGAAGAAAGAAAAGTTTGGGAAGCTTTATTGAAGGATCCCCAACGATCCTATGATGCCCAGTGTAAGAAGATCCTGTCTTTAAAAAAGATTCTGGCCTATCTCTATAAAGAGTGCTTATCCGAATACAGGCATCTTTCCTTAAAGGAGATTTATGATCGGCTGGATACGGATC
>CABOGK010000030.1 GCA_902399855.1 Erysipelotrichaceae bacterium | reverse complement strand
AACATTATTTATGTCATATCAACAAATTGAAGGTTAAGCGTCTCCTTTATTTATCTCAATTATATCAAAATATAGCACATTTGTAAGCGTATTCAACGAATAAAATGTTCGGATTCTGTAAAATATACACTTGATTTATACACTACTCTTTAGAAACAAAAAAATAGGCTTGAAACCTCTTAATTCATAATTTCTGATTTTGTGATCAGCCATTCATCGTTCTGTTTTTCAACACGTAATCGTACCTTATACGTGATATCCGGTAAGTCTTCTTTGACATGTTTTTCCAATAATTCAAACAAAGGTTTACTCAGTTCATCTAAAATGACTTTATAAGCCTCCTGCTCGCCTTTTTCTTCATACAATGCCGTTAAACGATCTTGATTTTCTACAAGATAAGACTCCATATATGTATTCGCATCTTCATCTAAGTCCGCAGGATCAAAAGAAGCCAGATCTTTTCCTTCAAAATTAACCTGAACATCCACTACACCATCTTTTTGCCATTTGGCCTTTTCTATGTCATACGTATTCACGATTTGGTTCATCACTACATCCATAAACTGATGAAAACTTTTTTTAAATTCCTCACCCGTGTTCATAGAAGCATTCATCCCTAACATCAAACCTGACAAAGCCGGTTCTATCTCTTCCAGTCGCAACGGATCCTTATAGTCTGATGAAACATAATCGGATGCTTTGTCAAATTGTGCAGACTTCAAATCTTCAAAATAATCGGCCACAACTTCCTTTGCTTCCTGCATCTGCACTTTTTCAGAGCTTCCACAGCCAAATAACAGAATACCAAAAGCACATACCAATACCGCAGATATTATTTTTTTGATCATAATATGTTTTTGATCGTATCCGATCTAAAAGATCGATACGTACCCTTTCTGACACCATTGTACTAAATAACTTATAAATAAATCAAGTCACTATATAAAAGGTTTATTGCTGCATAAATTTCATCAGTTTTTGGATCTGCTTTTGTCCCTGTTGATATAAATCTTCCAGACAGTTTTCATCCATTGTCAGTGTTTTCATATTTCCAATCGTATCTGGTGCCAAAATACAAACCTTATTTTCTTTCTCCATCTCTTGTATGCGTTCCAAGCTCTCATTATAAACATAGGCTCTTTGGCTTAAACTGTTTCCGGAATTTCGATAAGTTTTCCTTAAAAATTTAGAGGTCAAATTATCTTTTTTCGGATTTCTTTTTTCTTCTTTTGGTCTTGTCAAGATCACAACAACTTTATCGCATCCTTTTTGTAAGGCTCTTTCAACAGGTATCGGATCGGACATTCCACCATCAAAGTACAAGGCATCATAAATCGGATATGGCTGGACACAATAGGCATGCAGCTGCTTGCCTTTAGGATGTCATACTGATCCAAAGGCATATCTTCTTTTGAAAAATAGACTGGTTTGCCTGTGCTGGCATCCGTACAAACAACTTCAAATTCAGTAGGATCCTTGGCAAATGTTTCATAATCCATTGGATCTTCACCATTACTGTTAGCTAAAGTACCATAAATATAATCCAGATCTAAATAGTTTTTCTTATGAATCCAGTTGGACAAAGACATATATTCTTTGCGTTTGGCATACTGGGTATAAAAGCGCTTGTTTCTTCCTTTTTGACAGGACAAGAAACTGGCAAGATTGGCGCTGCCGGCCGATACACCGATCGCATAATCAAATTGAATTTGTTTTTCTAAGCAGGCATCCAATACACCGGTACCGAAAATATCGCGCATACCACCGCCTACATCAATAATTCCCCATTTCATATTTTCTATTATAAACAAAAAAACAGATAGACACATTTATTTTTTTGTCTATCTGCATTCTTTTATTGAATTGTATCTAAAATATCTTTTATTTTCTTGGCCAATCCCTTGATTTTATCAAGAGATAAAGAACATACCGCAACACGAATTCCTTTGTTGACCTTTACCGTATAGATATGATTTTCCATCAAAGCTTCATGATAGGCATCTCTTGTCGTATTGTCCATTGAAAGTGTCACAAAGAAACCTTCTTTATATGGATAATGTTTCAAGCCGACTTCATTGGCTTCTTTGACAAAAAGCTCACTGCGCTCTTTTAATAAGGCAACATACTGTAAACGCTCCTGGTCGTATTCTTTTAAATGATGATCCATCACATCGACAAAGGCAGACATAGCACCGTTGTTGATGTTTGACCATGTAGCTCTGGCATCTTTTTCAAAGACAATTTTTAATTCCTGTACGATATCTTCCGTTTGTGCCATAACGATGGCAGCACCACAGCGAAGACCGTAGCTTGTCATAGATTTGCTTAAACTAAAGGCTACGATCACTGCCATATTTTCTGAAATATCATCAAAGACAGAGAAATATTCTTTAGCCAATTTTTGTCCATAGGCAAAATCAATATACGCAATGTCATTCAACAAAACAACTTTATGCGTTTTAGAGCATTCATTCAAGAACGCAATCACATCTTTCCATTCCTGTGAAGATAGTGAATATCCGGTAGGATTATGGCAAGGATCATTGATGACGATCACCAGCTTATCCTGTTCTTTCATAACTTTTTCACAAGTTTCTTTAAAAGAAGTCAGATTAAAGTGATCTTCTTCAAACAACGCATATGTTTTAACAGATAGGTTATTCATCTGTGCCATTAAGTTATAGCTTCCCCATGCGATTTCCGGCAGGATGACAGTTTGTCCGACATCCAGACATTCCTGAATGGTCATTGCCACAGCTCCGGTACCACCCGGTGTCGCAATCACTTCATGATGTAAGTGGCTATTTCCGTCTAACACCCACTTATAAACACGATCTTTAAAATCATCATTTCCGGTAAAGCTTGCCGCATACGCAGCCAATACTTTGTTGTCCAGACTTTTCAACGAAGAAAATACACTGTCTAAGGCAACCAGACTTCCTTGTTCGTTATACAAAGAACCAATTGTCGCATCCACAACATTTTCTTCTCCGATCTTTTCTTTATCTTCTTTTGCCTTTTTCACGATAGCGAATACCGTATCGACAATCGGTTGGCGATTTACATTTTCTTTGACAAAGCTCATCTTATTTCCCTCCTAACGCATAAGTTCCTAAAACCTTTAAACTCTCACAATTTTTTTCTATATCCTTTAAACATGCCTGGGCATTGTTTAAATCTCCATCCATCTCAATAAAGAAGAAATATTCAAATGGTTTACCTTTGATCGGCCTCGATTGAATACTTTCCATATTGATGTGATAGCGGGCAATGATCTCAATGATCCTTGCTAAAGAACCACTCTGGTGTTTAACGCTTAAAATCACGCTAAAACGATCACCCTTGTTCCTAGGCTCTAAACCAATGACCAGAAAACGAGTTGTGTTTTCGGTATGTGCCTCAATTTGTGAAGCCAGTACCTTTAAGCCGTACAACTGTGCATTTTCTTTGGCGCCGATAGCGGCTTTGGTCTTATCCTGTTCACTGGCAACGTATTGGGCAGCCATGGCTGTGTTGGGATAACTGACTGTCTGCACACCTAATTCCTTTAAGAAATCCTTGGCTTGCCATAATGCCTGATCTTTGGAATACACCCATTCGATGTCTTTTAATGTCGCATCCATTGTTCCTAAAAGACATTGTTCTACCTTTAGATCATAGATTCCCTGAATATAGACCGGATACTCCAATAAAGCATCTAACACTTCTCCTACCGAGCCGGAATTCGTATTCTCAAAAGGAATGACACCATACTGCGCCTTCTTTTCCACAACGCTTTTAAAGACTTCATCAAAATTTTTGAGATTCAGCTTCCGATTTTCCGGATATAATCGCTGTGCCATGATTTGGGAAAAAGCCCCCTGTACACCGGCATAGGCAACGACATCTTCACTTAAAAGTGTTTTTTGATAATCTTTTGAATTCTCCATCACATGATGTAGAAAATCTTTGTAAAAGAGCTTGTAATCCGGATTTTGAATATGCTCCAGATTTCTTTCTATGACTTCCTGTTCTCTGGATGCATCGAAGACCGGAAGTCCATTTTCTCTTTTATAGGCCAGCACTTCCTGAACCGCATTCATTCGCTTTTCATACAAGGCTGCCATTTCCTGATCGATCTGATTGATCGTTTTTCTTGCGTTTTCTAACTTATTCATAGTGATATTTTAGCACAAAACCATACAATTGACTTATTTGGTTTCAATCGATTGAATCAGATTGACATCTTCCTGCGGACTGTATGTGATCGTTACGACATCCTGTGCCTTTAAAAAGGCGGCTACATCCTCATTTTGATCCGTGATCGTAAACTTATAACGATTGTGTTCGGTATCTGTCAGAAAACACTTTGTCGTATCTTCAATGGCTAAGATCTGTACGCTTTCGATCGTGATCTCTTTGGTTTCCAGTCCATCCTTATCCATTGTTTGTGTCCCTTCCAGGGCCAAAAATTTCTTTTTCAGATTCTCAAATCCCTCATCGGATGCAATCGTTGCGACTTTTTGATAATCGCTGGCATCTACCATCGCATACATTTTGATCAGGCCACTGTCATCCTTTAAAGCCATCATATAGACCGGTGAACCATTGACATTGACCAAAAGCGGGAAGGTAGATGTATAGCCATAGTTTTTCACTTCGCCTTCTGCCGAGGCCATGGCACTGGTTTCATTGGCACCCGGTGATGAGATCTTCATCGCTTGATGCGTTCTTAAATTGACTAACACAAAGCCTAGATTACTGGAATCTTTATTAGCCGATGTGATACCGGAATAAATATAAATGTCCCCATCCTGTGCTAAATAGTTATAGCCTTCACTGGTATAAGTGACATTTTTTTGACCGATAACAGAGTTAATGAAACCATCTTGCAGGGAGCCATTTTGATTCACCTGTTCTGTGACCAAGCTTTCCGGATAAATGCGATCGACCCAGGTTGGCGCATCGAGCACATCATCGTATTTTGTCGATTCTCCTGTGATCGGATCAAATAAAACAACACCGGAAACCGTTTTTCTAGTTTCAAAAGCGGCATAATCATACGTTGTGCAAATATACCATGGGTGTCCTTCTTCATCGATTTCAAAAGAGGGTTCCCCAAAAATCGTAGTTGGATACTGCATTTGCAGCTTACGATATAGATCATGATTAAAATAACCGGAAGGAACATACTTCATTCCATCCAATCCCAAATCTTCCAGTTTCACCAGCTCAGCTTCTCCGGTAACAGAATTGACCAGAATATAGGCAGGAATACCTTCTTCTTGATTTCCCAGATACTTAAAGAAACCAGCATATTCAAGCGGTGTCACGCGATAGACGCTGTCTTTATAAGAAATCTGTGTATATTCTTCACTGACTTCAAACTGAGAAACAAGCTCCGGCATCTCACCCATTACACGGTCGCCTAAAACGATCGTTGAATCGCGATCGATGATTGGTGTCTTAGTAAAATCCACTTCTTTTACTTTATCAAAATCAACATTTTCAATCTGAATACGATCGGCAAAATAAGAAGCCATAAATACTGGATTGCATACGGCTAAAGAGCCAAGCACCCAAATAACAGATAGTCCTAAAATGATCTTTAAAGCCGTCATTTTAAAAGACGATTTCCCATACGAAATCGATGATTTCTGAAAGAACAAGGATACAATGCCAACCAATACAATTACATAGATCACATAGGCAAAGCCAGTAACCGTCTTATAGCTAATGACCGGATGGAACACATAATAACCGATAGCCCCGGCAACAAGCCATAAAATCAATAAAATGATCTTTTGTTTTGTGGATAAATCCTTAGTGAAGGAAGGCCCTTCGTATTTCCAGTTAAAACTGGTCTTAAAATGTTTATTCTTCATAACAATCTCCCTAAATCATATATATTGGATCGCATCTTTTTTCTTTTATCGATAGCGTAACAGATCTTCACGAATCTGTCGTACTTGAATGATCGCGTTTTCTACTTGGGCTTTCGCATCTTGAATCTTACTTTGTACCAGCCAATCCGCGATAAGTCCATCAAAGAAATAGTCGGCAAAGGTCAAAAAATCTCCAATCTCCAAACTTAAATGAAGACGTTGATCGACATCCGCCAATTCTTTACGAAAGCTCTGCAGCGCTCTTTTGGCCCTTTCCATTTCATAACGGGCATCGTCCATTTTCGAATGTTTAAAAAAGGTCGTTAACGCACCTCCGCCAAGCATATCAAACAAGCCCCAGTTTTTGGCACTTTGAAGATAGGCATCGGCTTGGCTTAAACATGCCAAAGCATGATTGGCCGCCTGAATCGCTTCTTGTATTTCCTTATTGAATTGATCTTCCATATTCATCACCTATATAACATTCTATCAAAAAGAATTCAAATCACACAACCTTATAAAAAAGCCTTACCGCATAGGGTAAGGACAATATAAAACTATTGAATAGGCCAGCTGGCATCTCCGGTCAAGGTTTCATCGCCTCTTCGTCCGGATACATAAGCAATCGTTCCGGCCACTCCGATCATTCCGGCATTATCTGTACAACAATACATCGGTGGCACGGTAAAGGTAATATTTGGATATTCCGTTTTTAATTCTTCGATCTTTTCACGAAGTCTGGAATTGGCACTGACACCACCACCTACGACAAAGTGACGAATTTCGGGATGATCATCCAAAGCCGCATGAATTCTGGAAAAGATTTCATCCAACGCGCACTCCTGAAAAGAACAAGCCAAATCGTTCAAATCATAAGTCTTTCCCTGTCTTTCCATACGTTTGGTAAACTGAAGAACACTGCTCTTTAAACCGGAAAAGCTGAAGTCGTAACGCCCCTGTGTTTTCGGCTTTGCCAACTCATAAACCGGTTTTCCTTCTTTAGCCATTTTATCGATCTTGGGACCGCCAGGATAGCCCAAGCCTAACACTCTGGCGACTTTATCATACGCTTCTCCAATCGCATCATCCTGTGTTTCGCCTAAAATCTCAAAGCTGGTTTCATCTTTCATATAGACCAGTTCGGTATTACCTCCGGATACAACAAGGGCCAATAAAGGATATTTCATATCGACCACCAGCTCATTGGCGTAAATATGGGCTGCCAGATGATGCACCGGTATCAGTGGCTTGTGATAGGCGAAAGCCAACGTCTTGGCCGCCTGTACACCGACATGCAGACAACCGATCAAACCCGGTCCCTTTGTCACCGCAACCGCATCAACATCCTCCATCGTACATCCGGCTTCCTTTAAAGCGGCTTCAATACAATAGGAAATATTTTCAATATGGATACGACTGGCAACTTCTGGAACGACGCCGCCAAATTCTTTATGTACATCGATCTGACTGGCAACGATCGATGAAAGTACTTCTTTTTTATCTTTGACAAGGGCAACTGCCGTTTCATCACAGCTGCTCTCAATTCCTAAAACTATCATAGAAACTCCTCTCTATAAGGCCATAGACATCACTACGGCATTTTCTCCATCCGGATAATAATTCTTCGATACATTGACAGGAATCAAACCCAGCTTTTCATACAATTTTAAAGCCGCCTGGTTAGATTCTCGCACTTCTAATGAAAGAAACTCGCTTTGTGCTTCTCTTGCATGCTTACATAAAGCATCCATAAGATATGTCCCATAACCTTTCTTTCGACAGGCAGAATCAATACCGATACGAGCCAGCTGAGCAATCTCAAATGTGATCCATAAAAAGGCATAACCGACGATGTGATCATCTTCTTTTAAAAGATAACCGGTACTAAATGGATTTTCCTGAAGCTCATACAAGCACTGTTCTTTATTCCAAGGTTGTTTAAAACATTGTTTTTCCAGTTCAACAACGATATCTAAGTCTGATTCCTTCATTTCTGTTACATTCATACTTTGTAGGAATCACTTTCTTTTAAATAGTCCGGAACCAGGGCGTGAATGTTTTCTACTTTTTCATAGTAGGGTTCCAGTTCGATGAAATTCTTTAAGAAATCCACTTTCTGTACATCCTGTCCAATCAAATCCGCATCGCCCAATACGATTCCCGGATTTGTTTCGATAAATTCTTTGACTTCATCCAGTGTCAGGATCTGTGTATTTCCCTGAATTTGTCCATCTTCCAAATGTGCCACATAGGCTCTTTGACTGCGGGCATCCAAAATCACATTGGCCTGTTTTTCGATACCGGCATACAACTGCATCGTTGAGATCGTATATAATTCTTTGTGCATCTGTGAACACAGCACTTTGGCAATGGTCATCGCAATACGAATACCGGTATAAGAACCCGGTCCTTTTGTGATGATGACACGATCAATATCTTTATAGTCTAAATTTGTTTCCTTTAAAAGCCGATTCAACTCCACAAAAATCGTTTCACTTTGTTTCTTAAAGGCTTCTAAGCTAATACCGGCCAACAGCTCTTGATCTTTATAAAGTCCTAAAACCAACTGCTTATACGCACTGTCCATACATAAACTAATCATGATATCCCTCCAGGATCGATTTGGAGACATCTCCCTTGGCTTCCATAGTGATCACTCTGTTTTCATCGATTCCTTCTTCAAAAGAAAGCGAAAGTCTGTCTTCCGGCAACTGGTCTTGAATAAACTGTGACCACTCGACGACGGTAATTCCTTCATCAAAACAATCTTCAAAGCCGAGATCCTGACTGGCTCCTTCCAAACGATAGGCATCAATATGATGTAAAGGCTGTCCATTGCCCTGTGTATAAGACTTTAAGATTGTAAACGTAGGGGAATTGATTGTACTTGTCACCCCTAATGCTTTTCCAAAAGCCTTGGTCCAGGTGGTTTTACCGGCTCCCAGATCACCATCCAGCGTGATCACCACATGTTTATTCTGACACAGCCTGGCGATTGCTTGCGCCAAAGCTTGTGTTTCTTCTATCGAATGAATTTCTATTCTCATTTTTTTGTTCCTTTCTGTTGTCTGATCTTATGATAATTGGCTTTAATGGCCTTGATTTGGGCCAATCGTTTCTGCACCTTTATCTCAGAACCCTGATTACCGGGATGATAGTATTCCTTGCCGATCAAAACATCCGGAAGACAGGTCATATCTGTCATATGAAACGCATAATCATGACTGTATTCATACCCATCACTATAGCCCAGATCTTTCATGAGCCGTGTCGGCGCATTGCGAATGTGTAAAGGAACCGGCTGGTCTAAGGTCTTGATCGCATCCACTTTAACGGTGTTGTAGGCCACCTCCAAAGCATTGGACTTCGGTGCTAAAGCTAAATACACGACCGCATGCGCTAAATGCACATTGCATTCCGGCATTCCCAAAAAATGTGCCGCATGATACGCCGCTACAGTAATCTCCAAAGCTCTGGAATCGGCCATACCGATATCTTCACTGGCCATACGCACCAGACGCCTTGCGACATAAAGCGGATCTTCCCCGGCTTCCAACATACGCGCCAGCCAGTACAAAGCCGCATCCACATCGCTGTTGCGTACACTTTTATGAAGAGCGGAGATCACATTATAATGCTCTTCCCCATGTTTATCATATAATAATGTTTTTCTTTGCAGGCACTGTTGAAGAATTTCCTTCGACACATGGATGCCCTCAATATCGCCGGGTGAATTATTCACGACCATTTCCAGCGTATTTAAACAAATTCTGGCATCTCCTCCGGCAAAGGAAGCAATCGCATCAACTGCCTCATCATCGATCTCGATATCTAAATTTGCCAACCCTTTCGGGGAAGTTAAGGCACGATGAATCAGATCGATCAGATCTTCCTTTTCTAAAGAATTCAGCACAAAGACCTTACACCTTGACAATAAGGCGCTGTTGACCTCAAAGCTTGGATTTTCCGTGGTTGCTCCAATCAGGATAATACTGCCTTTTTCCACATACGGTAAAAACGCATCCTGTTGTGCCTTGTTGAAGCGATGAATTTCATCCACAAACAAAATCGTATTCTGGCCTAAATTCTTCCGCAAATCGGCCTGCTTCATCACTTCTTTGATTTCTTTAATTCCGGATGTGACCGCACTGAAATCGACAAAATAACTCTTCGTCTGGTGAGCGATGATCCTGGCCAGTGTTGTCTTTCCTACACCGGGCGGTCCCCAAAAGATCATAGAAGTCACTTTGTCATTTTCGATCATTCTCCATAATAGATTTCCTTTGGCAACCAGTTGTTTTTGTCCTACATATTCCTCTAAAGATTCCGGACGCATTCGATCGGCCAAAGGACGGATATCTTCTGCCTGTAATAAACCTTCTTGTTCCATAGTGTTTTTATTATAGCACAATCAAATTCGAGTGCTTCAAAAAGCACTTCGTTATCAAAAAATTCCTTTCCATAAAAAAAGATCTACCCTTTCTTTCATCATTTATCAGAAAAGATAGATCCTATATTGATCCTTTATCCCACGATAGCTTGTAGATCATCCTGCACCGTAGTAATTGGTGCAATATGATAGTTTTCTACCAGATAGTTTAATACATTTGGTGATACAAAGGCCGGTAAGGTTGGTCCCAGCTTGATATTTTCGATGCCCAGATAAAGAAGGGTCAACAATACGCAAACTGCTTTTTGTTCATACCACGATAAGATAATGGAAAGTGGCAATTCATTAACACTGCAGTTAAAGGCTTTGGCCAAAGCCAGGGCCACTTGTACGGCGCTGTAGGAATCATTACATTGTCCCATATCCATCAATCTTGGCAGTCCGGCAACGGTTCCTAAATCTAAATCGTTAAAACGATATTTACCGCAAGCCAATGTAAGGATCACACTGTCTTTAGGTGCCTGTTCTACGATCTGTGTATAGTAATTTCTTCCCGGTTTTGCACCATCACAACCACCAACTAAGAAGAAACGAGAAATTTTTCCTTCTTTAACCGCCTGTACAACTTGATCGGCCACACCTAATACCGTTCCATGGCCAAATCCTGTGGTGACTGTCGTACCGCCATTGATACCGGTAAATTGTGTATCTTTTTCATAACCGCCTAATTCCAAAGCTTTTTCGATCACCGGTGTAAAGTCTTTATCTTCTCCAATATGCACTAATTCCGGGAATGAAACAAGCTCTGTGGTAAAAATACGGTCTTTATAGTTGGCACGTGGCGGCATCAGACAGTTTGTGGTGAACAATACCGGTGCCGGAATGTCCATAAATTCTTTCTGTTGATTCTGCCAGGCGGTTCCGAAATTTCCTTTTAAATGCGGATATTTCTTTAATTCAGGATAACCATGCGCCGGAAGCATTTCTCCATGTGTATAAATATTGATCCCTTTATCTTTTGTCTGTTCCAAAAGTTGTTTTAAATCATATAGATCGTGTCCGGATACTACGATAAACGGTCCTTTTTCAACCATCAATGGTACTACGGTCGGCTCCGGTGTTCCGTAGGTTTCGGTGTTGGCCTGATCCAACAAAGCCATGCACGTATAGTTGTGTTCGCCTACTTTCATCACATATGGCAATAAGGATTCCATACTGTTATTTTCTTTGATGGCGCGAAGGCCTTCAATAAAATACATATCCACACCGGAATCGGTATACCCTAACACACGGGCATGATAGGCATAGGCTGCCATGCCTCGAAGTCCAAATAAGATCAACGATTTTAAAGAACGAACATCTTCATTATCATTCCAGATTTGATTCATATCATAATCCACAGGAACCTCTGATAAAGTTGCCTGTTCCTGGGCGTGCACCTGATCGATCAAAGCCTGCACTGTCTCTTCATTAAAGTTGACATTGGTGACAGTTGTGAATAAACAATCGACAAACAATTTTCTAACCGTATCTTCTACATTCTCTTTGCCTTTTAGGGCATCGGCAAAACTGATCAGGGCTCCAGTCAGTTGATCTTGCAGACGGGCAACGGCTGCGGGTTTTCCGCAAACACCGGCTTGTGCCATACAACCAGTACATCCGGCTGTCTGTTCACATTGAAAACAAAACATTTGATTTTCCATTTTTATTCCTCTTTTCTAAAATACAACCACTAACAACATCTTGAAGTTCTCTTTGGCAAGCACCGCATGAGGATGTCGAGCCGGCATGACGATGGATTCGCCTTCCTTCAATTCATAGTCTTTTCCATCGATTGTGATAAGACCGACACCATCTAAACCGGTCACAAATGCATCGCCCTTCGATTCATGAGTACTGATCTCTTCTCCTTTAGAAAAAGAAAACAGTGTGATACTTATCGCATCATTCTGCACCAATGTTTTCGAAATGATTTGGCCTTGTTGGTAGGCTAATTCTTCTTTCAAACGAAGCACCTGTGATTTTTCAATATTCTTTAAAAGACTTTCCATAGGCATCCTCCTTGTCTTACTGAAAACAGAGTACTACAATAAAACAAAATAATATGTTGTTTTAACAACAAAAAAGGATGATTTTTATGAATACAGCTTTCTTATCCAAAACGCTATTATTTCAGGGAATCCGGGAGCATGAGATCGAAACCATGTTGAGATGTTTAGGGGCCCATGAAAAAGAATATAAAAAGGGACAAACCATCTATCAGGCCGGACAAACAGTTAAAGATTTAGGACTGGTTTTAAGCGGTGGTGTCAATATTGTTGTCTATGATTACTGGGGCAACAGTACAATCTTTAGTCATATGGCACCCGGTCAAATCTTTGCGGAAACCTATAGTGCCATGGGTAAGGAAGAATTATTGGTTAATGTCATAGCTGATCAAGACAGTCATATCTTATTTGTCGATACATACAAACTTATGACGACTTGTCAACACGCCTGTCCTTACCATCAGCGGGCTATCCACAATTTGATTCGCATCTCTGCGCAAAAGAATTTGAATTTATCCAAACGAATGTTGCATACAGCACCCAAATCGATTCGTGGAAGACTGGTATCTTATTTATCTGAACAAGCTTTGCAGCATGGAACCAATCGATTTTATATTCCTTTTTCCCGCCAGCAGTTAGCTGACTATCTGGGTGTGGATCGCAGCGCTTTATCCAATGAACTCTCCAAGATGCAAAAAGACGGACTGCTTCAATATCATAAAAATGAATTTATCTTAACTTCCTGGGATGAAAAAAATCTGGCATGACACCAGATTTTTCTTTTACTTCGTCTGTTTTAAAAAATGTTCTTTGGCAAAATCCATTTCCTGTACAAATTCTCCGGTTCCAACATAGTCTCCGTTCGCATCACGAATGGCCATATATCGTACCAGTACCGTTTTGCCCATCTTTTCCATCCATACATCGACCGAATCTTTTCTTCCATTTCTGAAATCATCGATGATCTTACGAACCATCGGTTCGATTTTAGGCGGGTGGCAAGAAAAAACTTCTCGATCGATTGCCATATTCGGTCGTTTAAACAATTTATAACCTTCATTAAAATACCGATTGATATTTTGTTCATCGACAAAGGAAATTTCCATAGGGATCGTATTCAATAACGCTTGCAGTTGTTTTGGATTCATATGCCCACTCGGTAAAATGATTTCCTGATCCTGCAACTTCATTTCCCCCTGTTTTGTTCGAGCTTCTTCCCAAACCGGGATGGTATCCATAAGACATGGTTCATAGCCTAATGAATCTTTATAAATCTGCTCCCATTCATCTTTTGTGAAGTTTTCGGCACATAAAGAAAATAAAATATTGTTTTCTTTATAGATCATCTCCTGCGCTCTTTGAATGGTGTTTAGATACGTTTCTTTCCAATCCGCATCCATCGTTGGATTTTTAGCTAAGCGGCGAAGCTGATCACGAATTTCATCATCCACACCCCACATGACATCTGATGGACCTGATATACCATAACGCACCTTTAATAACGGATATAAAAGATCTCCCTTTTTCGCATAGTGAATGGAGATATCTCGAAGCTAGTTCAACAACTCCAAGGTTTCTTTGGCATTTTCTATCTGTTCCTGTGCCTTTTCTAAAAGCTTGTCAATATAGACATTTTCTAAGGCAAACGTAGAAAGAGGATGACCGGGAATGGCAATCAGTGCATCCGCCTTTTGGTGATGTAGCGAATCCTCTACCGCTTGTTCGGCCTGATCGATTTTTTCCTGTCTTGTCGCTCCGTGAAACAGAGCGGAATGTACATCACAAAGCTGCTGCACTTCCCAGTAAGGCACACCGGACATGATCATTTCCTGCTCGGCCTGCATGATTTCAGAAGCATCCACTTCTTTAAAGTTGTGCACAAAGTCAGCACGTACACTTTCTAAGTCTTCTCCTTCATTCAATCGTTGGATATAACTTTTTAATAAAGCCTGACGATCCACATAACCTTCTACTTCAAAACCGGCTTTCTGTAAAGCTTCGACAATCAACTTTAAATCAATCCCTTTGATTTTGGCGCCATTTAAAAGTGTCATGACACGTCCTGCCGTCTGCATGGCAGTTGGTTTAGTAATCTCGGTAAATCCCAGTCGAAATAAAATATCCTTTACTTCCGGATATTGCGTACAGATTTCAAATACACTTTTCTGTAAATCAATTTTCTTGTCCATAAATATTCTCCTTGTATTCTTATTCATATTATAGGAGAACTAGAATATAAATCACGTTGTTTGAACAACAAAAAGATTAGTTTCCTCTAACAATTGATCTAAAACATCTCTTTGGTCAATAATTTTCCATTTTTCATCAAAATATTGCCTTGTGCAATTACTGTATCTAAGTTTAAATCTTTATCCCACAACAGAAGATCGGCATCACTTCCCTTTTGAATCACGCCTTTTTGTGGATAAAGCTCTAATGCTTTGGCAACATTACGACATCCTAACGCCAAGGCATCCTCCATGGACCAGTTTTTCTGTTTGACCAGATAGACGATCTGTTTATATATCGTATCGACATCCGATACGCCGATTTGTAAAAGATTTCCCCGGGCATCATATTTTGACCAGCTGCCCTGGCCATCAGAACTCAAAGTCACCTGATCCATACAGACACCTTCTTCCTTGATTTTCATCAATGCCTGATATACACCTTCTGTAGAATCGCAAGTGATATCGATCGTTCCCCCTCTTTTCGCAAAACCGATGGCTTGTTGTAGTAAGGCGAGATTACGATTGACATGCGTCGGTTGAAATGTCTTAATAGGAATATCTGTTTGATCCAGAATATCCATTACCATATGTAAGCCTTGTTTCTCATCGCCTAAATGCAGTGTCAAAATCCCGGCTTTTTTTGACAACATGCCCGCCACGCGAACATCACTTGCCAGATGCATCAATTTCTCTGATGTAACATGACTGGATCGATGATCGGATAAGGCCAGCTTACAACCGATGATCTCTTCAATAAATACAATATCTTTTTGAACCGAATCTGTAATCGTAGTGCTGGGATATCCGTAAGCACCTGTCATACAATAGACAGATATCCCCTGATCCTTTAAGCCCTTTGCCTTGGCAACTAGATTCTGGACACTTCGTGTGATCCCATCGGTTCCTAAAAGGCCAACGACTGTCGTTAATCCACCGTGAATCAAACAGGATGCCGTCACTGCCGGTGCCTGTGTACAAAAGCCACCTTCACCACCGCCTCCGGTGATATGTACATGACGATCGATCAGTCCGGGCGTTAGTATTTTACCGGTCGCATCGATACAATCTATACCATCTATGATCGGTAGAGTCTTACTTACCGCTTCAATTTTTCCACCGGCGATCCATACATCCTGAATGCCTTTATCTTGTGGTGCATATACATGTGCATTTTTAATTTGTAACATACGAACATCCTTTCATAAAAAAGACACAGATCTAGCGACCTGCATCGATGATCCATGGCTTTGTTTTTAAAAGCTCCTGTGGAAATGTCTTAAAATCTTTTAGTTTCCATGTCCAGTTATGATCACTGACCGTTCCCGGAAGGTTGATTCTGGCTTCTTCTTTATAGCCGCAAATATCCCAAATCGGTAAGATCGCAAGATCTGCTTTTGTATCCAGCGCATAATGACAAACAATATCATAAAACGCCCGTTCCGTATAGCCTCTTTTCTTAAAGAAGCGGCGTAAACTGATGCGGCGATTCGAATCATATTTTCCATATTCTTCCATGATCGTTCCATTATCATGCGTTCCGGTATAAACGACCTTATGCTTTGGCAATGGTTTTCTTAATAGCTTGGATTCCATTTTAAACAACAAAACTTCCATACCCGGAATATGATTGGCTTCAGCCAGCTCGGTCACTTCTTTTCGAATAATGCCCAGATCCTCGGCAATCAATTCTACATTTGGACATGCCTTTTTGATCGCATCCAAAAGCTTTTGGGCCGGCCCCAGCACCCATTCTCCTTCAATCGCCGTCGGACAGGAAGCCGGGATCTTCCAATATGTATCAAAAGCACGGAAATGATCGATTCGTACTTTATCAAAGTATCGAGCAGTCCATCGAACTCTGTCACACCAGAATTTAAAGCCATCTTTTTCCTGTGCCTCGAAATCATAGATTGGCATACCCCATCGTTGCCCTGTCTCGCTGAAATAATCCGGTGGACAACCTGCCACAAATTCCGGCTTGCCATCTTTATCCAACAAAAAATACTCCTTATTGCCCCATACATCGGCACTGTCATAATCGACATAAAAAGGAATATCTCCCATGATCTCTAATCCTTTTTGATGGGCATAGTCAACAACTTCCTGAAATTGTTTATAAAAGACAAACTGTAAAAAGCGATAATAGTCCATTTGATCTTGATAATCTTCCAGATCAATATCATGTTCCTCTAAGAAATTGCGGTATTCTTCATCCCATTCATTCCAGGAAGCTCCCTCATGAAGTTCATGAAATAATTGGTAAGTTACCCAGTCATCCAGCCAAAAGGCTTCTTTTAAGAACAAATCATATTCACTTTGAAACAAATCTATATTTTTCTTAAAGGCTTTGTAGGCACGTTCAAAATATTTTTCTTTAAATTCTTTTACTTGTGGATAATCCACAAAATTTTTAAACTTATTACAATTGATCACTGAGCTTTGGGTCAAAAGTCCCCACTCACTCAAACGGTCAATGTTGATATAGATAGGATCGCCGGCAAAACTGGAAAGTGTCTGATATGGTGAATGCGTAAATCCCGTCACCTGTAACGGCAACATCTGCCATATCTTATATCCAGCTTCCACGATACTATCAATCATTTTTAATGTCTTTGCCCCAAAGTCTCCAATGCCCTGATTTCCCGGCACAGAAAACAACGGACATAGAAGGCCTGCCTTTCTGTCCATATTTTGTAACCCCTTTCAATACGTCAATTCTAACACATTATAAGCCATTTTGGGGTAAGAAAAACAGGCTTTTTTTAACTTTGTACAGCTATGTATATTTACATAATATAAATATAGTTTATTTATTTACATATTTATAAATTTGTAAATAAATAAGTCAAAGAATGACAAAAAGTGAGCTTGTACTTACCTGTTCTTATATGTATACACTAGATAAAATTCATGATTTCTGATAAAGAATCGATGGTGTAATCCGCTTTTGAGACATCAAATTTTAATACTGGATCTTTTAATGCGATAACACATAATCCCGCTCGTTTGGCGGCTAATATTCCATAGGTTGAATCTTCTATGACCAAAAGATCTTGTTTGGAAATACCCATTTGACGTACAGTAAATTCATAAATCTCCGGGTTTGGTTTGGATTGTTTAAATTCTTTACCGCTGACTACGATTTCAAAAAATGAATCGATCTGACACGTCTTCAAAACTTCTTCAATATGTTTTCTGGATGATGAGCTTGCCAATGCCAATTTTATTTGTTTTTGTTGTAAATAGTTTAGAACATCCAGCGCTTCTTTACGAAAGATCTTTTTAAAATCCATCATATTTTCATCAAAGTAACGATTTAATCTTTTTCGTGTTATTTCCTTGGGGATCTGTAACATTTCATATAAATAATCATCAGTCAGTGTTCCGGAAGCACCCGCCAGACATCGTAGTTCTTCTAATTCATATACTTTTCCTTGTTCCTTTAAAAAACCTTGAAGAAGCTTTAAATATTCTTTTTCGCTGTCAATTAAAACACCGTCCATATCAAATATTATTCCTTTTATCTTGTTCATCTTTTCCTCGTTCCTTTAAAATGAGTCGCCTTTTGGGCGACTCATTCATTGATTTAGTCATTAAAATCTTAATAATTATACTTCCACATGTATTTACGTTTACTAAGTGGATGATTTCTCATATCAGCTAATAGCTTATTAAAGACAGATAACATGGCGGTATGGAAATCATAATCAAAGTAACCGCTCACTTCATTCAATTCGTTCAATCCGTATTTTTCTGGGTCAATAACCGTTAAATGATGATTATATTGTGACAAGAATTGAATAGCTCTTTCATCTAATGTTTTTGTCTTTCCGGATGATTTTAACAATAAGAATGCGGTATCCGGATCAGTAATTTCAAATGGTCCATGGAAGAATTCTCCGGAATGGATCACAGCCGCATTGATCCACTGCATTTCCATAAAGATACAGATCGTCTGTTGTTGAGCAGCTGACCAGGCGGTTCCGCTGCCTAGTGTGTAAATCACATTATCATCTTTATAGTTGATGGAGAATTGGATAGCTTCCGGAATGATGTCTTTTTGCGCTTTGGGAATGATGTCATTCATTTTAGCCATAGCTTGTACCATAGCTTCGTATTTGTCATTCTTTTCCAATTTGTATAAAAGTTCATAGGCAATCTTCATGATATATGCCGATTTACCAACTTCAAAAGGAACACCTTCTCCATCTTCAAATACAATTGTGTAATCGGAAACAGTGGAAATACCATTAACACCTTCTTCGTGTGTCAAGCCAACAACCGTGGCCCCTAATTTCTTGGCTACTCTTCCTGCTTCTACCGTTTCCTTTGTGTTTCCACCTCTGGATGCGATAACAACAATAGAGTTTTCCGTGACACAGGCCGGTGTATCATGTACAAATTCATTGGATGAAACGAAGCTTGTCGTTAAATGTTTGGCCTCTCTTTGCAGATAATAGTTTGCCGCATAATAACAAGCCAGCGAACCTCCTACACCTGTAAAACTAATGTTTTTGATCTCCTTTTTTTCTGTGATTTCTTCAATCATCTTTTTAATGTCGAACATTTTTATCCCTCCTTATGTTCTTTTCTATGATTTACTTAATGACTTAAGTGAAATCCTTATGCTACAGCTAAAATTCCAAAATAATTCAAAGCGATTCCTGCGATAAAACAAATCAGCACGATCCAAATCGGGTGAATTCCTTTTTTGACGATCTTGTACATTCAAAATGTTAGAGCTAATGGAATCATTTTAGGCAAAATTCCATCTAATAGATTTTGTACAACTAATGTATCTCCATACTGTAAAGGTGTTGTGATGTTGACTAAAGATGCCGTCATTCCTCCGATTACCATTAAACCAGCCACGGAGCAACCATACATCACCTTGTCAAACAAATTACTTTTGGCGATTTGTTGAATAAATTCTTTACCTTTTGTATAACCCAGCTTGGCTCCATACCAAGTAATCGGGAAACTAGTTGCGATAGAAATCAACATGGCGATGATTGGTCCTAAAATAGATCCCTGCTGTGCTAAAGAAATACCGATACTCATGGCAATGATTCGAATCGTTCCTTGAAACAAGGAATCTCCAATACCGGATAGAGGTCCCATGAGTGCTGTTTTGATCGATGTGATCATCTTTGGATCAAATGTATCTGGATTTTCCGCATATTCTTCTTCCATAGCACCGGCTAACCCTAATACAAAAGCGCCTAACTGTGGTGTAATGTTGAAGAATTCCAATGAAGCGTTATAACGCTCTTTCTTCTTTTCGATTTCTTCTTTGTCTGGATACAATCGATCCAAGGTCTTATGCATACCCCACATAAACGCCGTATTCATTTGACGTTCATAATTCCATAAAGCCTGCATACACCATCCGCCCCAGAAATACTCACTCACTTTTTTATTTAACGGATAGTTTCTTTGTGCTTCTAATCCTTTTTTTGACATAATTCTTGCCTCCTTACACGTTAATCATCCAGTTCATCGACCGGTGCTCCAGCCAATGAAGTCAACGGAGAATCCCCATACTTTAATGAATACAAAAGTACGGCTACTAAAATAGAGATAATGGAAATGGCAGTCAGACTTAATCCAGAGTAAGCTGCAATGGCGAATCCGATGAAATAGTAAATAATATTTTTACGATTCACCATAACAGAAAGCAACATGGCAAAACCAAAGAAGGCAACAATGTTGGCACCTAATGAAATACCCTTTAATACGAAATCAGGTAATATCGCAAGAATGGAATTAATCAGTCCTTCTCCAAAATACACGGCCACAAATACCGGAATAAAAGCAAAGACAAAGTACAATAGGGGTCCCCAGAAAATATGAACCTGACATGCCTTTTTAAATTCCCCTTTTTCTACATAGTTATCACACATATGTGTCATACTAATTCGTAGAATGCTTGCTAAATTTTCGATCAAGATGATCAATAATGTCATTGGAGTCGCAATCGTCAACGCATTTTCTACATTGGTTCCTGTCATGATAACAAGAGCACACGCTGCAATCGATCCCATGTTCATATCAAAGCCGGAAGCACCTACAGACATAAAGCCAAGACTGATCATTTCCATATAGGCACCTACGGATAATCCGGTTTTCAAATCACCTAAAAATAAACCAACCAATGTACAAGTAATAAGCGGTCTTTCAAAATTCAAACGACCTAACATTCTGGAGTCTAACTTGGCGAATACAGCAATCAGACCCACTATTATAGATTGAAATAACATGATAGTCTCCTTATAAAATTAACTTTTCTTTCTTTGTCGATGGCAGCTGCTGCATGATGATCTGTGTACCACATTCCATTATTCTTTTCGCATAAGCAATTTCCTGATCATCTAAATAAACAACTTCACTAAACTGTTTCGATCCTTCTTTTTTGGCAATGCCTCCAAAATTGATTTCTTTTACTTTCGGATAGCCTTCAATAAATCTTGCGGCATCTTTGACACAGCCAAATACAATAAAGATCTCATCATTTAAAGCTTCTACTTTCGGCATTTTTTCCAATGCTTTTTCTACCGAAAAAATATTGAGCTTACATGCCGCTGGCTTTGACATGTTCAGTGCCATCTTCTGGAACTCATCACTAGCCGCGGCATCATCAATTACAATGATTCGCGTAGCCGCCAAAAAATGAGTCCATGTAAAGGCAACCTGCCCATGTACCAACCGATGATCGACCCTTACAGCTTTGATCATAGCTCTCTCCTCCTTTCCTCTATACATCCTCTAAGTTTGTCCATTCCTGAAGCATTGGATTGATGTATTTCACACCAAACACATCCTCCTTCACCTTTGTTTCCAAAGTGTTGTCCTGGAATGAATCCAAACTAAGAATCAGATCAATCAAGAATGGCAGATTTACATTGGATACTAAATAAAATGGATATTTCCCTAAAAACTTAATAAATCCATTATTAACGCTCCCACCTACCATATCCGTACAGACGATCAATTCTTCTTTATCAAAGTCCTGTGCCTTCATGATGGTTTCAATCGAATGCTCTAAATTAAAATCGGCATCTAAATATCCGCATAAAGTCTCAATATTATCGACTTTTCCTATGATAATGTTTAAGGAACTCAACATCCCTTTTGCGAGACTTCCATGTGATGCAATCAGAATCTTTTTATTTTTTTTCATTGGTCTGTACCTCTTTCTTCCGTTCTCCATAAACCATAAAATCGGCTAAATACGCAATCTCACTCACAGGCAGTTGTACATTATATCGTTTTAAGATATCTCTAAATGATTCGTTGACGCATTTGATAAATGATTTGTTGTTTTTCTCAAATAAATCTAAATTGTCATACTGTTCAATTTGTGTTTTTGTCACCAATCTTTCCATTAAGCAACATACGTGGATATAAATTCCGGTCAAGGATCGTCCATTAAATTGATATCCTAATAAGTCCTGCAGTCGATCGATCGCACTTGTTACATCGTCCAGCAAAATTTTCGGGTTTAATATCGTTAGATGACCTACCACATTTTGTAAAGTAAAAGACTTTCGAATATTATTTAAAAACGTATCGATTTGATCCGGATCCATATAGTCCTTAAGAATCTGCGTAATAATTTGTGTATTGCTGCCCGATATAATTCCTTCCAGGGAGATAAATACTTCTTCATTCACATGCGGATTCGCGGTTCCGGTAATAAACAAAATATTTTTATTATTGAAAACTTCATGATTCTTACCTTGTGCTATCATTTCTCCAAAATCACATACTTCCAAATTCAAAGCCAGAGTAGTCGGCAAGCTGTTTTCAAAAAAATCTCTCATTCTTTGTGCCATATGTAAGCCACTTTCACTGACAAAGAGAATGGTATCTTTTCGTTGTTTCTTGAAAGCTGTGAACTTTGCCTGCGATGAAGCACTGGCTTTCTCCAGAATTTTCTCTATGTTTTCTTCCTGCAGGATCAGTGAACCTACATTTAGAGCTAATGCAGTGGACACATTATTGATAACACCGATATTACACTGTAAAGAGGATGCAACATCTTTGCCTAAGATTTCTAAAGATCCCATATCCACCATAACGATGACATCCATTCCTTTATTCATCCTTCCCAAATGGCGAATCAATTCTTCTCGAATTTCTTCCTGGGTGACATCCAATGGCATATCTAAGGCATCAAATACATAGCTTTGTAACATCGTATTGGTCGCATCAGCAATTGAAGTGGCTGTTGAATAGCCATGACATAGGATAATCCCTAACGCTTTCCGCTTTGGAAGCTCCGCATTGTAATAATTGATGTAAATCACCATATAGATCCAGAGGAATGTAGAAACCTTTCTTTCCAAATTGGTCTGCAACAGGTGTCTGATTTCATCCACGGTCATGGCTGCATACGTAACTTCATCTTGTAACAGGGCATAAATCGCATCCATCGTTTTCTGGTTTTTCTCATTCCATTTTTCTACCGATGAAGCATACAACTCTTCTAAATATAAGATGCGTGAAATCACCGTACTGAAGTTTCCCGGCAAATTCACATATCGATGTCTGGATAAAAGCTCTAAAAGATTCGATACCAAAACTTCAATGTTTTTAACTTCACTTCCTAAAATTTTTTGTTTATACGATAGATGATCATTTAATAAATCAATGTTTTTCTTGGCATTTTCCATGACTTTTTCAATGTCATCCTTAGTATCGAAAACATGTATAATTTGATCAAAATAGTTCAAAATGTATTCAATTTTACTATTTCTATGATAGGTATCTAAATTCAAATAACCGCCATTTTCCTGTGCGGTGACCGGTAATGTTTTTAACAGTTCTTCCGGTAGATCCACGATTTGAATCTGTAATTGTTCCTTGTTTCCTCGCTTGATTGCACTGGCAAACATGATCTTGATATAAGACTGCAGAGTTCTGGCATTTTGTTTGTATTCTCCATTGATCAAAGCTCTTAATGCCATAACAGAAAGACTTACTTTGCCATCAATTTTTTGTGCTTCGCTTTGAATAAATCGCATCACCAGCTCTTCTTTTTCTTCCACGCTCTTTTCCTGAAAAGATGAGCAATATAGAGATAAAACGATATATTTCATCAAAGACTCGCTCATCCAGGATGTCATTTCTTTTTCCGCCAGTAAAATAATGCGTAGGATGCGATTTCGTAAACGAACTTGTTGATAATCACGCATTTCTTTTAAAAGACTACCAATATATTCTTGTAATGATTCACTTAGATACTGTGCATGTCTAAACACTAAGATCATCTCTTCTGCCTGATCGAGCCTATATTCTTTTTGCAGTGTTTGTTTTAATTCACACTGTATTTCATCACTATTGGTGTCCGATACTTCAAATCGCATCACTTTCGCATGTGAAGATACCTTTCCTTTTTGAATCGCATTTTTGATGATCGTATCAGTTAGAAGACTTTTCCCCGTTCCCCTCTGTCCATACAACAAAATGGGAAGTCCGCATGGCGGATATTCAAAGGCTTCGCTAAAGCGCTTTATCGTTTTTGCCAAAGATAGATCATATCCAACAATGTTCTCAAAGCCTTTGCTTTGCTGATAATGGTCTTTGACAAACTGCTTTACTTCTTCTAAATCGTAAAAATCTTCTTCCTGAAATTTGCTTGTATATTTTTCTTCCATCTTTTTACGATGAAAGAAATAAACAGGTCGCGAACTGACTTTGATAACCTTTCCTTCCTTAGCCAATTCATTAAGATATTTGCTGGCAAGGCTGCGACTTACATGAAGCTGGGCACTAATGGCAGCTGCTGTAAACGGTTGATTATTGCTAAAATCTTGTGTAGCTGTTATCGAATAAAGATAGTCATCGATCAAGTCTTTTGTGCTCCGATTCATGTGCCCTCCTTTCCAGCTTTCTGCTTACGACTATAGTGTATGCAAAAGTACGAGTTCATATTTACAGTGTAAAAAGTTTCAACAATACAAACGCTTAATTCTTTATGATTCCAACTTTTTAAACAAATTTCTTATTTTTTAAACACTTTGTGTTCAATTGTTAGCTCTTCTACAAATTATTGTCTCTTCTTCAACTGACTAAATTTGTCTTCCAAAGACCTTTTCGATACCGCATCATTCCAAATAAAATGCGCAATACATACTCTGTTTGACATAATAGAAATACAAGAACGATGCTTTGAACATGAAATACCAAGATACTGCCAAAAGCGATAGAAAGTCCCACCATATACATCAAACCACTGTCCAGAAACATCAAGGCTTTGGTATCTCCTCCGGTACGCAACGTACCAAAAATGATTACGATAAAAAAGCGCATGCCTATTCGTAAGGCAAAAATACGGACGATCCATATCGCATTATTCAGCACAGATGCGCTCTGCACTTCAAACAAAGAAACAAGGAAAGGTGAAAAACATGTAATCAAGATCACAGCGCCCAAACAAAGTCCAATCGCCATAGAAATCAAATACATGCTTTGTTGCCCGGCTTCTTTTAGTTTTCCTTGTCCTAAAGAAATCCCAATAATGGAAGATATAGAGTCAGAAAAACCATTCGCCACCGCAAAAAACAAGTCTCCGATCTTCGCGCCGATATAGTAGGCGTTCATCGCCTCTATACCTAAAAAACCAAAAGCTTTGACAAACAATGTATTGCCAAATCCAAATAAAATCTCATTCAACAATAAAGGTCGGATTCTAGGTAAGATCCTTCGAATAAACGATAGATCATAAGAAAACATTTCTCGGATTTTTCCCACAAACGGTTGTTTGGTCTTATAAGCCAAAATAATATTGACCGCCAACGCAATACTGTGCGCTATACAAGAGGCCAAAGGTGCTCCGATGATCCCCAGTTTAGGAAAACCAGCATAGCCAAAAATCAAAAGAACATTCCAAAGCATTTTCATTAAAAAAGTAATCATTCCGATCACAAAAGGATAAAAAGGCTTCCCCAGGTTCCGATAGATCACAGAAAAAGAGAGTTGAAAACTCATCAAAATATAAGCATACTTCGCAATTCGCAAATATTGGCATCCATTCCATATCACCTCATCATTTTGTATATAGAAGTGTAAAATAGAGGCAGAAAAGAAAGTAATGACACCATACGTCAATATCCCTACAAAAGCGGCACAGCTTATACTTAAACCAAAACAACGTTTTAAGTTTTTATAATCGCCGGCACCAAAAAACTGAATAGCATAAATACCGGTCCCTGCCGCACAGGCCCAAACTACATTTAAGGCAATCACCTCAATTTGCGTGGCTGTTCCAACAGCACTCACTTGATGAATCCAGGAAATCATTAAAGTATCTAAAGCACCCATAGAGATTGCCAGCAGATTGGTTATTCCTAATGGAATTGCCAAAGAGAAGGCATATTTATAAAAAGAAACAGGGCCAATAAACCGACTCAATTTGAAAGATGTTGTTCGCATAAGACACCTCGCTTTCAACGCGATTATATAGAGAGTTTCACTTGGAAAAATGCAGTGTCTATGTCCTGAACACTCATCTTCAGGTTTGCACAGTAAACATGGATTTTACCTTCTTTTTAAGACGCAAAAGAACACTAAAATTTGAGTCATACCTATTGTAGAAAGACCTGACAAATTTGTCATTGAATGCAAAATCCAATAGGAGAACCATAAAATTAGCTGTAAATAGTAAATCTATGCGACAAAAGATGAATATAGAATCGGATATGTCTTAATTCCAACAAAAAAAACAGGTCAATTCTATCACAGAATCACCTGTTAAATTTTTATATTTGATATTGCTTAAATCATAAACTTAAATAAACGAACTTTACATTCAATTTGATTCTCAAGAATCATGAAAAAACATAAAAAAAGAATCTTGCTCGAGCAAGTCAAGAAGATTCTCTTTATCATTTCTACTCTACTGATACAGGTGTATATCCTGCATCTTCAATCGCTTTTTTCAGAATGTCCTCTTTTACATCGGTTTCCATTTCGATCTTAGCCGATCCACTCTCCAAATCTACATCCGCTTTAGTAACCCCGGTTACATCCTCCAAAGCTTTTTTTACATGAGCCACACAATGTTGGCACATCATTCCTTCAATTTTCATTGTTTTTGTCATTTTTTCTTCCTCTACTTTCTTTTCTTGTTGTTTTGTTTCTTGAATTTCCATTACAATTTCTGGTTTAAACCAACGTAAACGTAAGGCATTGGTACATACACAAACAGAGCTGAGCGACATGGCCGCACTTCCGATCATCGGCGATAAAAGCCATCCAAAGAACGGATAGAAAATACCGGCAGCTAATGGGATTCCTAACGCATTATAGAAAAATGCCCAGAACAGATTCATGTGAATATTTCGAATCGTTTTTCTGCTTAAATCGATAGCTGTATTGACATCCAGTAAAGAGCTTTTCATCAATACGACATCAGCACTATCAATCGCAATATCCGTACCATTACCGATCGCAATACCGATATCTGCCCGCATCAATGCCGGTGCATCGTTAATACCATCACCAACCATGATGACCTTGCGCCCCTGGCTTTGTAAGGTGCGAATGACATTTTCCTTATCGGTTGGCAATACATCACTAATCACTTCATCCACCAACAGCTCTTTGGCAATTGTCCGGGCTGTTTTCTGATTATCACCCGTCAACATCACCACATGCATTCCTTTTTCTTTAAATGCTTGAATGGCGGCCTTACTTGTTTCCTTGATCGTATCGGCTACATTGATCCAACCAATCACCTTTTGCTCCTGTACAAAGATCAATGGTGTCCAGCCCTTACCGGCGGCTTCTTCAATCGCATGTACGATTTCATCTGTAAACACAACATCTTGTTCCTTACAGAATTTATAGTTGCCGGCCAATAGATGTTTTTCCTGTACCACACCTTTGATTCCTTTGCCACTGATCGATTCAAACTGATCAACCGGCAGTAAATCAACTTTATTTTCCTGGGCATAGTCGACTACAGCTTTGGCCAAAGGATGTCCGCTGCCTACTTCCAAACTGGCTGCTAAAGCTAGAAACTGCCTTTGATCCAAATCGGTCACGACTTCTTGCACACTAGGCTTTCCGCTGGTAATTGTCCCGGTCTTATCTAATACGATCGTATCCATATGAGCCATATTTTCCAAAGCTGCTGCATTTTTGATCAAAATACCATACTCTGCCGCTTTCCCGGTCGATACCATAATGGCAACCGGTGTTGCCAACCCCAGAGCACATGGACAACTGATTACTAGAACGGCTACCGCATTAGATAAAGCAAATTCAAAGCTTTGGCCCGCAATAATCCATACGATTCCTGTGACGATCGCAATACCAATCACGATGGGAACAAAGATACCACTAACTTTATCCGCCACACGAGCAATCGGTGCTTTGGAATTTCCGGCTTCATCCACCAGCTTAATGATTTGTGCCAATGTCGTATCTTGTCTGACCTTAGTTGCTTCAAAGATAAAAGAACCATTCTGATTCAAAGTGGCTGATATAACTGTATCTCCAACTTCTTTATCCACCGGTACACTTTCTCCGGTGATAGCACTTTGATCCAAGACTCCATTACCGGAAAGAATCGTACCATCTGCCGGAACTCGATCTCCCGGACGAATCACAACATGATCATGTGGCATCAGTTCACTGGCTAAGATCATCTTTTCTTTGCCATCACGAATCACACATGCATTTTTTGGACTTAGATCCATCAACTTATCCAACGCATCGCCCGTTTTTCGCTTTGATCGAGATTCCAAATATTTTCCTACACTTACTAACGTAACGATCATGGCAGCCGACTCAAAATACAACGCATGCATGGAATGATGTACCATCATCATATCACTATGTCCAAATCCATAAGCCATACGATATAAAGCGTATAATCCATACACAAAGCTGGCCCCGGAACCAATGGCGACCAAGCTGTCCATATTCGGTGCCTTATGAAACAAAGACTTAAAACCATGAATGAAGAAATGTCTTTGAATGCATAAGATCAACATAGAAATTAACACCTGACTCAAGCCGGAGATCATCGCATTTTCTTCACCGGCCAAAATAGGCAGTCCCAACATTGGTCCCATCGCAATCAACATCAAGGGGATCAATAAAAGAATTGAAACCAAAAGTCGATGAAACGAAGCATCTTGTTCTTTTTTCGCATCTGCTCTTTTTTGATCCCATTCTTCCTGAAATGAAGCATCTTCTTTCTTTGTTCCTTTTTCTCTTGCCACATATCCGGCATGCTCTACCGCATCACAAATCGATGCCGCGCTGGTCTTGGCTTCATCATATTCCACTCGCATCGAATTTGATAATAAAGAAACATCTACTTTTTCTACACCATCCAGCCTGGAAACGGCCCTTGTGACATTGGCCTGGCAAGCTGAACATGTCATTCCTGTTACATCAAACTGTTTTTTCATCGACATCCCTCTATTTCAATTTTTTAACTAACATCATGACTTCTTCCATGACCTCCGGATCTTCTTCTTTTGCCTTTTCCCGCACACAAGTTTCCAGATGATCATGAAGGATCAAATAGCCTAAAGACTGTAAGGCACTCTCCAATGCCGAAACCTGAATCAAAATATCTCCACAGTAGCGTCCTTCATCTAACATTTTTTCAATACCTGTCAGTTGCCCTATCATACGATGCAGACGATTTTTTAACATTTTTACTTCCGCCTGCGGACGCGGTGTATGTTTTTTATGTTCTGTATTTTCTGTCATATTCATCACCTTTCGTTAGAATTATATACCTACATAGGGTATATATCAAGCGAGATGATGCGCTATAATAACAATACAGGGAGGTACGATCATGAATCCTAAACAACTGTCTTTTCAAAATACGGCCCAAACCATTATCAAAAATCTAAATAAGCGTAATATGCAGGGCTACTATTGCGCCACAAAAGAAGAAGCTTTACAAAAAGCATTACAACTGATGCCGGCTAAAAGTTCTATTGGCTGGGGTGGCTCCATGACTTTGAATGAAATTGGACTTTTGGATGCGATCAAACAGGGCGATTATAACGCCATCGATCGAACACAGGGCGATCCAAAAGAACAGGCTTCTAAGATATTTCTTGCTGATTACTTTTTAATGAGCACCAATGCGATTACTTTAGATGGAGAATTGATCAATATCGATGGACGGGCCAACCGCATTTGTTATCTATGTTATGGACCGGAGCATGTATTGATCATTGCCGGTATGAATAAGGTGGTACCAGATATTGAAAGTGGCATCAAGCGTGTTCGGAATATGGCAACACCGCCAAATACCACAAGACTTCATAAAGATACACCTTGTGCCAAAGTTGGTCGATGCATGGATTGCCTGGCTCCTGACTGCATCTGTAATCAAGTTTTGGTGACCCGAAGAAGTGGGCAGGCTGGCAGAATTTCTGTAATTCTTGTAGGCGAAGAACTGGGATATTAATTCCATCAAAGAAGCTATAACAATTAATTGGTTTCCAGTGTTATAGCTTCTTTCATTTTTTTGTACTTAATATTCATAAACTCTTTATAGGATCAAATTAGACTAACTTAAAATAACTATAGTATATTATTCTTATATTCATCCATCATTATGGCTGCCATAATCGTTTCTATTCATTAGTATTATGCCAAGAAAAAAAGATCCATAAAAATAAAGAAAAGTTGTTTCTTTAACGTTCGAAAGAATACTTTTCTTCATCTATAAGAGTTATACAAAAAAGCCATCCGCTCTATCGCTGATGACTTCTTATCGATACTACCTAGAAAAATATCTCACAATCCGATTCCACTTTTTTACAGTTCTTTAAGACCTGCTCCATAACGCTGGAAACATCTGAATTTTCTTCAAATTCTACCTTCATTTTTAATGTCATGAAGTTCACAACCGCATCCTTAACACCTTCTGTTTTCTTGGCTGCATCTTCCATCTTATTGGCGCAATTAGCGCAATCTACATCAATCTTATACGTCTTTTTCATAAAAATCTCCTTTAGTTTATTAATTGAGCAATTATTTAATTGATAACTATAATTTACCTTATTTAGAAAATTATGCAAGTAAAAAATCATCTTTTTTGAAGCATCTGAACTAAGTGTGGGTAGAAATCATCTAAGCTCATAAGATAGTT
>CABOGK010000029.1 GCA_902399855.1 Erysipelotrichaceae bacterium | reverse complement strand
TTCATGTTGAATCATCAACTTTTTAGTTGAATTTAGCGAAATTTTATTGGAGTTTCGTATTGCAGTTTAAAATTCCCTCTTTCAAACTATAATACATCTTAAATACACAAACTAGGCTATGACAAAATAAATCTTTTTGTCATGAGTTGTAGAGGATACAGAATGCTACCATCCTTATCTTTAGTCTTTGCCGTTAGCGTATGACTGTGAAAGTAAAAAAGTAATTTCCCATCTGTGAAGGCAACAGGATGAACAATTAGATAATCATCTCATATTGTGGAGGAATTATTCTTCAAAATACAAACCTACAACAAAAATAAAAAGTTCTTGCATTTCTGTTCGATATTTCATATAATATCTAAGCAGCTGGTTCCGTAGCCAAGCGGTAAGGCAATAGACTGCAACTCTGTGATCATCGGTTCAAATCCGATCGGAACCTCCAATATGGGGTCGTGGCGGAATAGGCAGACGCAACGGACTTAAAATCCGTTGGGAGAAATCCCGTGTGGGTTCAAGTCCCACCGTCCCCACCATCTGAATGAAAAGCTCGTCTAGAGCTTTTTTTATTTTTCATAGAAAGCGGCTTGAGCTGCTTTTTTTGTTTCTATAGATGCAATTCTGATAGTTGTAAAGATGTCAGTAAGATAAGGTGTGCTATAATTGTTTTATGTCTTATATTAATGTTTATATCGAACATAACTCTTTGGCATTGAATACAACATTTACTTATGCCTGTGATCAGAAAGTAGAAGTCGGATGTCGTGTGCGTGTTCCTTTTGGTGCACAGGATTTAATAGGCTTTGTGGAAAGTGTCGATGTCGTACCCAAAGTACAACATATAAAAGCTGTGTTGGAAGTTATTGATACCAAACCTTTATTGAATGATGAATTGATGAAGCTGGCACATACGATTTCTCAGAATTATGTATGTTCCGTAATTTCTGTTTTAAAGACGATGCTTCCACCGGCTTTACGCCCTTCCAGTACAGAACATAAGATCATATATGAAGATTGGGCCATATTAAAGGATGAAACGGTTTCTTTGACTCCAAAACAAAGGGAAGCATTTCTTTTGATTCGAGATCAGCTTCCCATGAAAGCAAGTCTTTTACGAAAAAAGATTTCCTTAGCTCGTCCTTTATTTGAAAAAGGGGCGCTTGCCTTAGAAAAACGTGTAAAGGAAAGCGTAGTCCCAATTGAAGAAATCGAGGATTCATCCTTTGTGTTGACGGATGAACAACAAGCTGCTATTGAGAAGATTGAAACAGGAAGTCATCAAGTGTATTTACTGCATGGTGTAACCGGCTCCGGTAAAACCGAAGTCTTTTTACAGTTAGCACAAAAAGTATTGTCAAAAGGTAAACAGGTTTTATTCCTTGTGCCGGAAATCGGATTAACACCGATGATGATTCAACGAGTAAAGGCGCGATTTCAAACAAAGATTGCCATTTATCATTCCTCTTTAAATGCACAGGAAAAATATGAGCAGTATCAGCTGGTTAAAGAAAATAAAGTTTCTATCGTTGTAGGAACAAGAAGCAGTGTCTTTATGCCTTTTTCAAATTTGGGCTTGATCTTGATGGATGAAGAACATGATTCATCGTATAAGCAGGATTCTATGCCACGCTATCATACAAGGGATGTCGTGATGGAGCGTGCTAAATTTCATCATTGTAAGGTGGTACTCTCCAGTGCTACACCGAGTCTGGATTCGTATGCTCGCGCTTATAAAGGGGTATATCAGCTTGTTTCTTTGACCAAACGAATCTCTTTACAGATGCCAAAGATTCATTTGGTGGATGTGAAAACGCAAACTGTGGAAAATGGATTATCGGCTTCTTTGATCACAGCCATCAAACAGGCTTTGTCTGATCATCAACAGGTGATTTTGTTGTTGAATCGAAGAGGATATCTTCCGGTTGTAAAATGTAGTCAATGCGAAGAAACTTTTACTTGCCCGGATTGTGGCATAGCCTTAACGTATCATAAAAAAGAAGATCTTTTGATGTGTCATTGTTGCGGCAGAGTCTTTCACTTTGATCATACTTGCCCAAAATGTCACTCACATTCGTTTTATCGACTAGGCATGGGTACGGAAAAGCTGGAAGAAAACTTACAGCTGATGTTTCCAAATGCGTATATCGTGCGCATGGATGCGGATAGTACGCGTAAAAAAAACGCACATGCCAAATTGTTGAAGGAATTTGAAGAAAAAGGTGATATTCTTGTGGGAACACAGATGGTTGCCAAAGGTCTGGATTATAAAAGAGTCAGTGTAGTTGGTATCTTACAGGCAGATGCCAGTCTGGCGCGTATTGATTATCAAAGTGCCGAGACAGCCTATTCCATGCTGGAACAAGCCAGTGGCCGCTGTGGAAGAGGTGAAATTGAAGGTAATGTTTATATTCAGACGTTTGAACCGGATCATTATGTGATGCAAAGTGTGATCCAACATGATTATTTTTCTTTCTTTTCCAAAGAGATGAAGTATCGTCATTTAGGAATGTATCCACCGTATGTTTATCTTTGTACGGTGATCTATCAGGATAAAAAAGAGGAAAAGGCCATGCAGGTGGCACAGGATGCCAAAGCTTATTTAAGTGATTTAAAAGTATTAGGGCCTATTTCCATATCAATGCGCCAACAAAAGGCCAGAGTTCGTATAGTGATCAAAGCTAAGGATAAAGCCCTTTTGACACAACGCGTATGGCAGCTGGTGCATCATCATATGCGCTTAAAAACAACAGTCAAGCAGGATATCAACATGTATCCATTTGGTTTGGAGGAGTAATATGCGATCATGGGTTTTAGATGCCTTGATGGAGGTCATCTGTCAGGGGCAGTATTCGAATTTGTATTTAAAACATCATTTACAGGAATGTGCACCAAAGGATCGAGCTTTGGCAACGCATATTTTTTATGGAACTTTACAAAATTATGGGTATTTAAATTATTGTGTGAATCAATATGTTAAAAAGAAGCTTCCCAATCGTGTTCGTATTCTTTTGTTAATGAGTGTGTATCAGCTCTTTTTTCTGGATAAAGTTCCGGCATATGCGGTTGTCAATGAAGCTGTTGAACTGACAAAAATCAAAAATCCATCGTTTAGCGGCCTGGTCAATGCCTTTTTACATCGTGTGAAACAAAAGGATATTGTCTTGCCGGAAAAGGAAGAAGAAGCACTTTCGATCCTGCACTCTTTACCAGACTGGCTTGTCTATATGTGGAAGGCGCAGTATGGAATCAAACAGACAAGGGAAATGCTATTGTGGACAAATCAGACCTTGCCAATCTATGTGCGAAGAAATGCGTTATACAGTACGATTGAAGATTTTGAAAAGTCGGAGTTTACAGCGGTACATAATGACTTGTACATCTATCATGGAAACGATGTCGCTGCCCATCCTTATTATCAACAGGGAAAGATGAGCATACAAGATATCGGAAGCTATGAAATTGCCTGTTTTGTTGATGCCAAACCGAATATGGATGTCTTAGATACATGTGCGGCACCGGGCACAAAAACCATGGCTATGGCAGAACGGATGAAAGATACAGGACACATTATAACGGTGGATCTGCATGCACATCGTGTAAAATTGATTGAAAACGATGCTAAGCGATTGCATCTGCATCGCGTAAAGGCAATCTGTAAGGATGCGCGTGATTTAGAGGATCTAGGTCTTTTTGATCGTGTCTTATGTGATGTTCCGTGCAGCGGTTATGGCATATTGGCACGAAAACCGGACATTCGCCTGCGAATGAAGTCAGAAGACATGGATGCTTTGATTCCTTTACAGCAGGAAATATTGGAAAGTGGTAGTCATTATGTCAAAGAAAACGGCATTTTGGTCTATTCGACATGTACGATCAATAAAAAAGAAAACGAGAAGCAGATTCAGTCTTTTTTAAAACGACATACGGACTTTATTTTGTTGGAAGAAAAGACGATATTTCCGAGCCGTGGACAAGATGGATTCTATATGGCAAAGCTTGAGAAACAATAAGATTCTCTGTTATAATTTTTAGATGAATTGAGGTGGATTATGCAAAGCCTTTATGACTTTAATTATGAACAAATACAAGAATTGGCGAAAAGCTATGGATGGAAAGGATTTCGAGGCCATCAGATCTTTCAGTGGCTGTATCGAAACCGTGTTGACAGCATTGATGAAATGAGCAATCTCAGTAAAGAAACCAGAGAAATCTTGAAACGAGATTTTATCGTGAGTCCGTTGCATCTGGTGCGTAAACAAGTTTCTCATGATGGTACGACAAAGTTTCTTTTTGCCCTGGAAGATGGGGCGCTGGTGGAAAGTGTCATGATGCTTTTTGACTATGGAAAAAGTATCTGTGTAACCACGCAGGTAGGGTGCAATATGGGATGTGCCTTTTGTGCCAGCGGTTTAACCAAAAAGAAACGAAATCTGACAAGCGGAGAAATGGTGGCGCAGTTTCTTTATGTGCAAAAAGAATTAGATCAGACGCAGGATCGTTTAAGCCATATCGTTGTCATGGGAACCGGAGAGCCCTTTGATAACTATGAAAATGTTATGAATTTTCTTTCTACGGTCAATCACGATCGTGGCTTAGGTATCGGATCACGTCACATTACCATTTCTACCTGTGGTATAGTTCCCAGAATCTATGATTTTGCCAATGAGCATACGCAATACAATTTGGCCATCAGTCTTCATGCACCAAACAATGCGTTGCGTGATCAGTTGATGCCGGTCAATCATGCGTATCCACTGGAAGAGCTAATGAAGGCTCTGGATTATTATTGTCAGGAAAATAATCGTCGTTTAACATTTGAGTATATTTTATTAAAAGGGGTCAATGATTCCAAAAGTCAGGCGCATCAGCTGGCAAAGCTTTTAAGAGGATATAATGCCTATGTTAATTTGATTCCATATAATGCGGTCGATGAAAAAGGCTTTCAAGGCGTTACCCATCAGGAAGCCATGGTATTCTATGATACCTTGATGAAAGATGGCATACGCTGTACGATTCGCAAGGAGCATGGCAATGATATTGATGCGGCCTGTGGACAGCTTCGTATCAAGGAATTGAAAAGAGGTCAAAACTAAATGAAAGTATATGCGAATACGGATGTAGGATGTACCAGACAATTAAATGAGGATGATTTTTGTGTTTTACAAAATCAAAAGGATGATCTGCTGGCCATCGTCTGTGACGGAATCGGTGGAGCGGCAGCCGGAGAAGTAGCAAGTGCTTTGGCCGTAGCTACATTCCGGGAGGAGTTTTTAAAGGTCGATTCTTTTTACTCGGATAGTGATGTGAATGCCTGGATCCAGAATACATTGGATCTTGCCAATGAACGGATCTATCAAAAAAGCATGTCGAACAAAAAAGAACGAGGCATGGGGACAACTTGTGTAGGTACGTTGATCACGCACGGAAAAACTTATATCTTCAATGTCGGGGATTCCCGTATCTATGCGTATTATGAGGATGGCTTGATTCAGATGAGTGAAGACCACAGCGTGATTGCTCAGTTAATGAAAGAAGGAAAGATCACCAGTGAAGAGGCAAAAACACATGCCCAGCGTAATACATTGACAAACGCATTAGGAGTCTGGCACGTGTTTCGTGTCGATACCAACAAGATCGAATCCAACTATAAATCGCTTTTGATCTGTAGTGATGGTCTGCATGGCTATGTTGAGCACGATAAGATCTTTTCAGTCATTCAAAATAAAAAGCTTTCCGTACCAAAGAAAGTAGATACATTGATTTCGATGGCAATCGATGCCGGCGGTTATGATAACTGTACGGTCATCGTGATCGAGAACGAGGAAAACTAATATGGCACAAACGATGATCCAACAGATTGCCAACCGGTATCAGATCTTATCATTGATCGGACAGGGTGGAATGGCTGATGTGTATCGGGCCAAAGACAAGATCTTAGATCGTATCGTTGCCATCAAAGTTTTACGCTCCAAGCTGAGTGAAGATCCTATGATTTTGGTTCGGTTTCAAAGAGAAGCCAGCGCAGCCTCCCGTCTTTCTCATCCCAATGTGGTCGATATTTATGATGTCGGAGAATTCGAGGGCCTGCATTATATCGTCATGGAGTATATTCGCGGACGAACGCTAAAACAGCTGATCCAGCAGCGTGGCGCCCTTCATTACAATGAAGCCATCGATATCATGAAGCAGTTGACCAGTGCTATTGTGGCAGCTCATCAAAATCACATCATCCATCGGGATATCAAACCACAGAATGTATTGATCAAAGACGATGGAACGGTCAAGATCACAGACTTTGGAATCGCGGTTGCCAGTGATTCGGTACAGCTGACGCTCAATAATGCGGTCATGGGATCGGCTCATTATCTGGCCCCGGAAACTGCACAGGGAAAAGAGCCATCGTATCAGGTGGATATTTATTCCCTGGGAATCGTATTTTATGAGCTGTTGACAGGAAGCGTTCCTTTTACCGGGCAGACACCTACGGAAATTGCGATTAAGCATTTGCGTGTCAAGATTCCTTACGTGCGTGATTTTAATCCGAGCATTCCTCAGTCGGTGGAAAATATCGTTTTAAAGGCAACAGCCAAAGATCCGCAACAACGTTATCAGTATGCCCAGGAGATGTTGTACGATCTGGAACATTGCCGAGATCTGGAATATCGCAATATGCAGCGTATCGATATCGATGATCGACCTGTCAGTCATGTGGAAGTTGACAAGGGGCGCGTCAAGGTTCAATATGATGAAAACAAGAAGGAGCCTAAAAAAAAGCAGCGAAACAAGACGATACCAATCGTTCTTGGTATTTGTCTGGTACTGCTTGTTGGGACTGTCGGTATTTTCACATTACAGGCGACCGGTGTGATTTCAATTGGCGCCATCTTTGGACAGGCAACGATGCCGGATGTTGTGAATATGAGTCAGGAAGATGCCATGCAGGCATTAGAAGAAGTCGGTATAGCCTCATCTCAGATACAAGTGGAAGAAGAAGCTAACGATGCGGTAGAAAAAGGACATGTCATCGCATCGGATATCAAAGCCGGAGAAAGCGTTAGTGAAAACGAAACCGTTACGCTGACCATCTGTAAAGGCCCGACATTTCTGGTACCGGATTATACCGGTCAATACATTTCAGATGTGGAAGAACAATTGAAAGAAGAAGGCTTAAATATTGAGATCGAGGTTGAAGAAAAGCCGATGGCAGATACCAATCCGGGTTATATCTTAGAACAAAAAGGATTGACTGTCGGTTCTCGTATCGATCCGGATGAAGAACAGACGATCACGTTTGTTGTCGCAGCCTATCCGCAGGTCACGATTTCCCAGGATTGGATCGGACAAAGCTATCAAAGTGTTTATCGGGAATTAAATGCGATGGGAATCGCGGTCGTACAAAGCGGCAGTGGTTCTACGATCGTCAATGTTTCACCGGCCGTAGGCAGTATCTATACACAGGAGGGATCAAACAGCTATATTACGCTGTACACAGAGTAAATGGAAAAGGGAAGAATTATAAAGATCATTTCAAATCAATATACGATTCAAATGGCGGATCGTATCATTGTCGCCAGTCCAAGAGGAAAGCTTCGCCTGGATAAAGCTCCGGTTGTCGGTGATTTTGTGCAGGTGGAAAATTTGGATGGCAGTTACCGCATTCACTCCATTGAACCAAGAAAAAATCGCTTGTTGCGACCGGCCATTGCCAATGTGGATCAGGCTTTGATCGTAACCAGTTTAAAAGATCCGGATTTTTCGGTCCATCTTTTAAATCGTTTGATTTTTCTGGTTTCTTTAGCGCATGTGGAACCAATCTTGATCATCACCAAGCAAGATTTGATCGAGGACATGGATATCTATACATCACAGTTTTCATGGTATCAAAAAGCCGGTTATACTCTTTTGATGACGTATCCGGGCAGTGATGATGAAGAATTAAAAAACATATTGAAGGATAAAGTCAGTGTTTTATGCGGGCAAAGCGGTGCCGGTAAAAGCTCTTTATTAAACCGATTGGAGCCAAGCTTTTCTTTACAGACGCAGGCAATATCTAAAGCTTTAGGAAGAGGAAAGCACACCACACGGTTTTGTGAGCTGCATAAAGTTGCACAGGGTCTGGTGGCAGATACACCCGGCTTTTCCAGTCTGGATTTTTCACGAATGGATCTTTCTTGCCTGGATGCGTGTATCAAAGATTTTAAACCGTATCTGCATCAATGTCGCTTTAATGACTGCCGACACATCCATGAACCGGATTGTGCTATCCAAAACGCAGTGCAGGAAAAACGAATCAATCCAACAATATATGAAGATTATGTACAAATCTTAAAGGAGGTCAATACGAAATGAATGAAAGAATCATAGCACCTTCTGTGTTATCTTTGGATTATTCCAAGATGACAGAACAAATTGCGATCCTGAATCAAAGTAAGGCAAAATGGCTGCATTTTGATGTCATGGATGGGCATTTTGTACCTAATATTACCTTTGGTCCGGATATTCTAAAAGGCTTTAAGAAAAGTGCAAGGCAGCTTTTAGATGTACATTTGATGGTGACGGATCCCGAAAAATATGCCCCTGTATTTATTGAAGCCGGTGCCGGCTGTGTAACTTTTCATACAGAAGCTTTAGATAATGATATCGATCGCATTTCCGCTTTATTAAAGAAAAATCACGAAATGGGTGTCTTGACCGGGATCGTTGTCAAACCTAATACTAAGATCGAGCCTTTTGAAGCTCTTTTAAATCAGGTCGATATCGTGTTGATCATGAGCGTAGAGCCTGGTTTTGGCGGCCAGTCTTTTATGGAAAGTACATTAAGCAAGGTAACCTGGTTAAAACAGAAGCGAGAGGAAAAACAATTATCTTATCGCATTGAAATCGATGGGGGTATCAATTTAAATACCTTCCAAAATGCAATTGATGCCGGTTGTGATACTTTAGTGGCCGGAAGCTTTGTGTTTAAAGGCGATATCTGTGCGAATATCGAGGAGCTTTTAAAGTGAAACCTGCGGTGCTGGTAACACCCTTGACAAAGGAAATTCCAAAGATAAAAGATGCCGATTATATCGGTGTGGATGCCGGTTGTCTGCAGATTTTAAATCAGGGACTTCCATTAGCCTTTGGTGTCGGTGATTTTGATTCCATGGACAAAGACATGTTGGAGGTGTTGAAACAAAGGGCTTCGCTTACGATTCATCCGGTTCAAAAAGATGAAACTGACAGTGAATTAGCTTTGCGCCTTTGTCATAAAAAAGGGTATTCACCTCTTATTTTGACAGGAAGCCTTCATGGGCGCATCGATCATACGATTGCCAATATTCGCCTGTTGATGTATCGCTATGCGGATCTGATCTTATGGGAGCCTGACCAAAAGATGTATTGTCTTTTGAAGGGCATACATACGATTCGCAGTTCTTACAAGCATATTTCCTTTTTTGCGATCGAAGGCTCGATCGTATCGCTGGAGGGATTTTTATATCCTCTTCATCAATATGATCTGAAGCCGGACGATATCATTACCGTTTCCAATTCGATTGTAAAAGAACAAGGTATCATCACCCTGGATAAAGGGAAGGTACTTTGTATTGAATCCAATGTACGCTAATTAGAAAAGGATAGTTATTATGCAGGAGATTCTAAGCAATATTCTATTAGGTTCTTTAGCGGTCATTTTCGGCTTTGTGATGCTTCTGGCACCGGATGGAGTCTATTTGATCCTGGTCAACTTATTATTGGTTGTTTTGGGAATCAGTTCATTATGGATGATCGTACGCTTTTTTAAACGAAGAAACATTCTTGATGTTGTTTCTTCTCTTTTTTCTTTTGTGATATTTGTGATTTTATCCAATCATCAAAGCATTCCGTTACATATACTACAAATTATTTTTGGAGTTTATTGTCTTTTAAACGGAGCGGCTTTATTTATACAGATGGTGATCAATGCACTGAATAACAGTAAAGGGAAGTTTTTTCTTTTCTTGTTCAGCCTTTTCTATTGGATTTTGGGGATTTATCTTATTCGTGTTGATAAAGATCTAAAGATTTTGATTCGTGCTTTTGGTTTTTATTTAATGATCTTAGGTGCTCGTTATGTCAATGATGGTTTTGCCTGTGTGAATCCTTTGACCAAGTATGAGTGGAAACGGAAGGTACGAATTACCTTTCCGGCTTTCTTGTGTGCCTTCTTTCCAGATTGGGCTTTAACAGCAATCAACCATTATCTGGAAGCGGAAGAGCCTTTTGAACTGGAACAGAAGGAGCGAAATGCGAAGCATGATCTGAGCGTTTTTGTTCATGTGGGACCGGTAGGCTTTCAAAAGGTCGGCCATATTTGTTTTGCGTATAAAGGAATTGCCTACAGCTATGGAAATTATGACAGCGATTCTTTTCGCTTAAATCAGACTCTAGGCGATGGTGTATTCTTTAAGGTGCCGGTAGAGTATTATATTCCCAATGCGATGGAAGCTGAGAAAAATACGATCTTTGAATATGGTATTGCCTTAAATGAAGAACAAAGAGAGGTATTGGAAGCGCAGGTTCAGGAATTTGAGAATAACAGTTATCGCTGGTATTCTAAGATAGAAAGAGAAGATGGCTATAATCGTTTTGATACGTATAAAGAAGATTATCCTTCCCGTCTGCATTATAAAACCGGTGCCAAGCTTTATAAGTTTAAACAGGGAAAATTTAAAACCTATTGGGCTTTAGGGGATAACTGTGCTTTATTTACCGATCGTATCTTAGGTTGTCTGGGTGCGGATATTTTAAGTATTCGAGGTATCATATCTCCGGGTACCTATCTGGAGTGGCTGCAGAATGAATATTTGAAAAAGAACAGTCCCATTATTACCAGAACTTTATATACATTACATACAAAAAAAGACTTCGAATGAAGTCTTTTTTGTGGTACTTTATTTGTCCCTTCGCTATTAGATAGCGCCTTGTTTCTTTAATGTTCTTAAGGCACGCGCACTCACACGAACTGTCTGAGGTTTCCCGTCCACTACCAATCTAACTTTCTGCAGATTGACATTCCATTTACGACGAGTAGCACGCATAGAGTGAGAACGCTTATTTCCAGTTAAAGGACCTCTACCAGATACTGCACATACTTTTGACATGTCGCTGTCCTCCTTTTTCCTTTCTGCTTGCGAAATTGCTTATTTATGATATCATTTGTAGCTTATCTTTTCAAGAGGAAATTTCATTGTTTTTGTGATTGAGCACATGCTATAATGGAGAACGGAATGGAGAGATCAGCATGGACTTAGTATATATGCCTATAGGCTTTATTGCCAGTTTAGTTTGTATGTTTCTTCTTATGCCGTCTTTTATCAGATATTTGCATAAGATCAAATTTGGACAAACCGAAAGAGAAGAGGGCTTGGCCAGCCATAAAGCAAAAAATGGTACACCGACAATGGGTGGGATTGCCTTTATCTTAGTACCGGTTGTATTATTTGTTTTATCTTCTTTTATCACACCTTATAAGATCGATATGAAGCTGTGGATCGTACTGTTGGCCTTTGTCGGGTATGGCTTGATCGGCTTTATTGATGACTACATCATTGTTGCCAAAAAAGACAATACCGGATTAAAGCCGGCTGTGAAGTTTTTATTGCAGAGTATTTTGGCAGTGGCGTTCTATATTATGTATTCTTCGCATAATCCGACAACTTTGTGGATTCCGATCGTAGATATTTCTTTTGATATCGGTTTCTTATACTTCTTCTTGATTTTCTTTATGTTTACAGCTGAAACCAACGCGGTAAATTTAACCGATGGTTTAGATGGATTGTGCGCCGGACAGATGATCATCGCTTTGATTCCGTTTATCGTTTTTGCGTACTTATCAAATGCCCTGAATCTGGTTTATTTACTGATTTTGGTTGAAGGATCTTTGCTTGGCTATCTGTATTTTAATAAGCATCCGGCCAAGATTTTTATGGGTGATACCGGCTCTCTGGCCTTAGGTGGATTGCTGGCTGCAGTTGCCATGGTTTTGAAACAGGAGATCTTGTTGATCTTGATTGGTTTTGTATTTGTGATCGAAGTTTTAAGCGTTGTGATCCAGGTGACATCCTTTAAAACTACCGGAAAGCGTGTCTTTAAAATGGCGCCGCTTCATCATCATTTTGAAAAGAGTGGCTGGAAGGAAACACAAGTCGTTCATCGTTTTTGGATAGTTGGTGTACTATTTGCGATTCTTGGGCTTTTGATAGGAGTGCGATAATATGGAAAAAGTCTTGGTGATAGGAGCTGCCCGAAGCGGCATTGCGGTGACTCGTCTTTTATGTAAGATGGGTTATGAGGTTTATTTAACCGATCAGAAGGAAATCGCGCAAAAAGAACAGATGCAGGCTCTAGGTGTACATGTGTTTGATCAGGGGCATCCGGATGAATTAAAAGAAATTCCTTATGCCTTTGTGGTAAAAAATCCGGGTATTCCTTATCGCGCTGCATTTGTACATTATTTTGTCAAAAAACAAGTTCCTATCTATACAGAAATAGAAATTGCGTATCGTTATGCCAAAAACTTCTCTTATGCGGCTGTGACCGGTACCGATGGCAAGACCACTGTCACAACTTTGTTGTATGAGATGTTGAAAACAGAAAAAAATGCCCTTGTAGCCGGGAATATAGGAATCCCTTTAAGTGAATTAGCTTTGGAATATAATCAAAAGGATTATGCCGTAGCCCTGGAATTGAGTAACTTTCAACTTTTAGGAATTGAAAGCTTTGCGCCCAGCGTTTGTGTTGTGACCAATCTGGCACCGGATCATTTGGATTATATGGATTCTTTGGAAGATTATTATCAATCTAAAATGAAGATTTATGAAAACTGTAAGCCCGATGCATGGTTTATCCGTAATGTAGATGATGAAGAAATTCGCAAGTATGCCAAAAATATTCCATGTGAAGTCATCGATTTTTCTTTAACTCGACAAGATGTAGCGTTGCATAGAGATGAAAAATACGCTTATTTGAATGATACGATCCTTTTTAAATTGGACGATCTAAAGATCGTAGGCGGCTTTAACTGTGGGAATGCGATGATGGCAGCCTGTATGGCATATCGTATGGGCGTTTCTGTAGAGTCTATTCAAAAAGTCATTTCTTCGTTTAAAGGTGTGGAACATCGTATCGAGTATGTAGATACGATCAAAGGTGTTCGCATTTATAATGACAGCAAGGCAACAAATACTCATGCGGTCTGCGCGGCTTTAAGTGCCTTTGATCAAAATGTGATCTTATTATGTGGTGGTAAGGATAAACATATTTCCTTTGAGGATCTAAAACAGTATGATCAAAAAATCAAACATTGTTTCTCTTTTGGCCAAACCAAAGATCATTTCAAAGAAATCTTTACGCATCAGACTTCTTGTGAAACGATGGAAGAAGCACTTCATAAAGCATATGACATGGCAAGTAAAGGTGATGTGATCTTACTGTCACCGGCTTGTTCCAGCTTTGACCAGTTTAAGAATTTTGAGGTTCGTGGAGAAATCTTTAAAGAGCTGGTAGAACAACTGAAAGAGAAGGAGAACTAATTTATGCAGTTTATTCTGGATATACTTAAATCCATTCTTTTTGGAATCGTACAGGGAATTACGGAATGGCTTCCCATCAGCAGTACAGGACATCTGATCTTATTGGACAGTGTCTTACCGTTGGAGCCAGCTGCCTTTTTTGAGGTTTTTAAAGTAGTTATTCAGTTTGGAAGCATCTTAGCGGTCGTTGTTCTTTACTTTCATCGCTTGAATCCCTGGAGTAAAAAGAAAAGTCGTGCCAGACAAAAAGAGACTTTTGAGTTATGGAAGAAAGTAATCGTAGGTGCTATACCGGCTGCGATTCTTGGGTTTTTGCTGGATGATATCATCGAGGGCTATTTAAGTGCGAATTTTATTATTGCGATCACATTGATTGCCTACGGTATCATCTTTATAGTTGTGGAAAAACATCCAAAGACACCAACCATTCATACACTCGATGAATTGGATTATAAGACCAGTTTAAAGATTGGTTGTTTTCAATGTTTGGCATTGATTCCGGGAACTTCACGATCCGGGTCAACAATCTTAGGAGGTCTTTACAGCGGTTGTACAAGAACGATTGCCAGTGAGTTTTCATTCTTTGTGGCAGTACCGATCATGTTGGGCGCCAGTGGTTTGAAACTGGTTAAGTATTTTATGGAATCTGGTTTCTTCTCCTTTGGACAGTTGATCGTACTTTTATTTGGAACCTTTATCAGCTTCGTGGTTTCTTTATTTGCGATTCGAGCCTTATTGAGTTATGTACGCAAGCATGACTTTACAGCTTTCGGATGGTATCGAATCGTCTTAGGTATCTTGGTTATTTTATTTTTCTACGTATTATAAAAAGGCGAGCGAGTCGCCTTTTTTGTTTATTTTGTAATGGTGAAACCTACTTTGCGATAGACTTTTTGTACTTTCTTATTCGCAATGATACCGGCTTTCTGTGCACCATTTTGTAGAACCTGATCAACTATTTTTCGATCTAAGACATCTTTATATTTTGTTTGAAGATCGGTTAGGAAATCAAAGACAGTCTGTCCGATTTCTTTTTTCAGTTCGCCATATCCTTTTCCCTGGTAGCGATTGACAATGCTTTCAATCGGTTCTTTAGAAAGTACGGATTGAATCGTTAAAAGATTGGCCAAACCTGGCTGGTTTTCCGGATCATATTGAATGATGCCCAGGGAGTCTGTTACAGCTGACATGATTTTTTTACGGGCAGCAGCCGGATCATCCAATAAATCGATTGTTCCTTTCGGATTAGTTTCCGATTTTGACATTTTCTTAGTTGGATCTTGTAGTGAATAGATTTTTTGACCAACGGTTGTCATCAATGGTTCCGGGATCACAAAGGTATCACTATAACGATTGTTGAAACGTTCTGCCAGATTTCGTGCCAGTTCCACGTGTTGTTTTTGATCGATACCTACCGGTACATATTTGGCATCGTATAATAAGATGTCGGCAGCCATCAAGCTTGGATAGGTAAATAAGCCGGCAGTGATGCCTGTTTCTCCTTTAGCCGTTTTATCTTTATATTGTGTCATTCGCTGTAATTCGCCCATATAGCTCATACAAGTCATGACCCATCCAAGTTTTGCGTGCGCGGAAACATCGCTTTGTAGAAAAATCGTTACCTTTTCCGGATCTAAACCGCTGGCCAGATACAAGGCTACCAAATCCTTTGTATTTTGTCTTAGCTCTTTGGCTTCGATGGGTACCGTGATCGCATGTTGATTCGCAATAAAAATATATAATTCGTATTCATCCTGATATTTTACAAATTGAGAAATGGCTCCAATATAATTGCCTAAAGTCAATCTTCCTGTCGGTTTGATACCGCTTAACATTCGCTCCATTTTCATCCCTCCGATTATTTTCTTATTTTACCGCAATTTGTCACAAAAACCAATGGTATTTTGATTTCATAGTGCTATAATAGGATTACGTGAAAAGGAGGCATATTTATGGTTATTATATATACATCTCCTGGCTGTGCAAGCTGCCGTAAAGCGAAGCAGTGGCTCAAGGACAACCAAATCGAATTTAAGGAAAAAAATATTTTTACGACACTGCTCGATGAAAATGAAATCAAATACATATTATCTCGATGTGAAAATGGAACCGAAGATATCATTTCTGTTCGTTCAAAGGCATTTCAATCTTTGAAAAAGGGAATTGATGATTATTCGATGAAAGAATTGGTAACGTTGATTCAAAAGAATCCATCCATCTTAAAAAGACCGATCATGTTATCGAAGAAAAGTTTGGTTGTGGGCTACGATGATGATGAGATTACAACAATGATGCCGGCAGAACTTCGGCCTGTTATTGAAGAGTCTTGTAACCCAAGTTGTCCTAATTATGAAATCTGCGGTGGAGTACGTGCAGAACAGCCAGCACAGGTACAGTTATAAAGAATATTATAGACAAAGGCAGTTTGACTGCCTTTTTGTATGGAATGTAGAAATTAGAGCAAGAAGAAAGCTGAAACTCTATAAAGAAAGTATATTCTTTACTTTATCTTAGATCATATATTGATGACATTTTTCTATTCTTTGAAAGAAAATGTGCTATAATAGTGACGTTGAAAACGTTTACAAATTTGACGCATAAGGAGGATTATTGAATGACAAAAAAGTATGTGTACCTTTTTCAGGAAGGTGATGCGAACATGCGTGAACTTCTTGGAGGAAAAGGTGCCAATCTTGCGGAGATGAGCAAATTGGGAATGCCTGTCCCTAACGGTTTTACCATCACTACCGAAGCTTGTAACAAATATTATGAAGATGGTGAAACGATCAATGAAGAAATCCAGGCACAGATCATGGAGTATCTGGGAAAACTGGAAGAAGAAACAGGTAAAAAATTCGGGGATGCACAAAATCCTTTGTTAGTATCGGTTCGTTCCGGAGCCAGAGCCAGTATGCCTGGTATGATGGATACAATTTTGAATCTGGGTATTAACGATGTCGTGGCTAAAACAATTGCGGATAAGTCACAGAACCCTCGTTTTGCCTATGACTCTTACCGTCGTTTTATTCAAATGTTTGCCGATGTTGTAAAAGGATTGAGCAAAAAACGTTTTGAAGAAATTATTGATGAAGTAAAAGCTCAAAGAGGCATCAAGGACGACTTAGAACTAACGGCAGAAGACATGATGACTCTGGTAGAGCGTTTTAAAGAATTCTATCAGGCTGAATTACATGAAAGCTTCCCAACAGATCCTAAGACACAGATGATGGAAGCGATTGAAGCGGTATTTAAATCTTGGAATAATGAGCGTGCTATTTACTATCGTCGTATGAACGATATTCCCAGCTCCTGGGGAACTGCGGTTAACGTACAGATGATGGTTTTTGGTAACATGGGTGAGGATTGTGGAACCGGTGTTGCCTTTACTAGAAGTCCCGCTACCGGAGAAAATAAGCTGTTTGGTGAATTCTTGATGAATGCACAGGGTGAAGATGTAGTAGCTGGTGTGCGTACACCACAGTCTATCGATCAATTAAAGGAAGTAAGTCCTACAGCTTATGAACAGTTTGTTGATATTTGTTCAAAACTGGAACATCATTATAAGAATATGCAGGATATGGAATTTACTATTGAAGGTGGTAAATTGTTTATGTTGCAGACTCGTAATGGTAAACGAACAGCACAATCGGCTTTAAAAATTGCCTGTGATATGGTGGATGAAGGCTTGATCAATGAAGAAGAAGCTTTATTGATGGTAGAACCACAGCAGTTAGATGCATTACTTCATCCAATGTTTGATCCTGCAGCTTTGAAAAAGGCTACGGCCATTACAAGTGCTTTGCCAGCCAGTCCTGGTGCTGGTTCCGGACAGATCGTTTTTACAGCAGATGAGGCAAAAGAAGAAGCAGATTCCGGAAAGAAAGTTATCTTAGTACGCTTGGAAACAAGCCCGGAAGATATTGAAGGTATGGCAGTTTCCGAAGGTATCCTGACAGTACGTGGTGGTATGACAAGTCATGCGGCTGTTGTGGCTCGTGGTATGGGAGCTTGTTGTGTCAGTGGTGCCGGTGATATTGAAATGCATGAAGAAGAAGGTTACTTCGTTGTAGGTGGAAAACGCTATAATCGTGGTGACTGGATTTCAATCGATGGATCTACCGGTAATGTATATGGAGAAAAAATTGAAACGGTACCAGCTGAAATCAGTGGTAACTTTGAGCGTTTCATGAGCTGGGCAGACAAGGCTCGTACATTAAAGATTCGTACTAATGCGGATACCCCAAGAGATGCACATCAGGCTGTTGAATTTGGTGCTGAAGGTATTGGTTTGGTTCGTACCGAACATATGTTCTTTGAAGGCGATAAGATCAAGGCTATTCGTGAAATGATCGTTGCCAAGACTGAAGAGCAGATGCAGGCTGCTTTAAATAAACTGGAACCGATCCAGCAAAAAGACTTTGAGGGTATTTATGAAGCTATGGAAGGAAGACCGGTGACAATTCGTTACTTGGATCCACCTTTGCATGAATTTGTTCCAGCCGATCCAGAAGATATCAAAGAGCTTGCCAAAGAAATGAACATCTCTTACGATGAATTAGCACAGGTAATTTCTGGATTACATGAAGTAAACCCGATGATGGGACATCGTGGAAGTCGTCTGGACGTTTCCAATCCAGGTATTGCGCATATGCAGACAGCAGCTGTTATTAAAGCCGCTATCAATGTGAATAAAGCACATCCGGACTGGAACATTGAACCGGAAATCATGCTTCCGTTAATTGGTGATTTAAAAGAATTACAGTATGTAAAGAAAATGGTAACGGAAACAGCCGATCAGATCATTGCCGAAGCTGGTGTAGAACTGACATATCATGTCGGAACGATGATCGAAGTGCCTCGAGCTGCCCTGTTGGCTGATGAATTGGCACAGGAAGCTGAATTCTTCTCCTTTGGTACAAACGACTTAACACAGTTGACTTTTGGCTTCTCACGTGATGATGCCGGTAAATTCTTACCTGAATACTATGATGCCAAAATTTATGAAAACGATCCATTTGCTCGTTTAGACCAGAAAGGTGTCGGAAAATTGATCGAGATGGCTGTGACTTTAGGTCGTCAGACACGTCCGGATATTAAATTAGGTATCTGTGGAGAACATGGTGGAGATCCATCCAGTATTGAATTTGCCAATAAATTGGGATTGAGCTATGTATCTTGTTCACCCTATCGTGTACCGATTGCTCGTCTGGCAGCCGCTCAGGCAGCGATTAAGCAGAAATAGCACAAAGAGGTCTTTCGACCTCTTTTTTACTCAAGAAAGGACATTGTATGCAGGAAACAGAAAAGATGAAACAAGGAAAGCTATACAATCCATTTCGATTGGAAAAACCGACATGGAAAGAGCTTCGTCCTTACTTGAAAGCATTTAATGACAGTGCTTACTGGGAAGATAGAAAGCCGTTGGAAGAATTATGTAAGAAGTTTAAAAAATCGTATGATGACATTTCTTTGGTGCCGCCATTTTATTGTGATCATGGAATCAATATTTCAATTGGAAAACACTTTCAGGGAAATACTGGTATCGTGATTTTAGATGAAGCGGAAGTCATCATTGGAGATGATGTGCTGATTGGCCCCAGAGTTTCCATTTATACAGTTTCGCATCCCATTGATCCTGCCATTCGAAAAATGGATTTGGAATATGCTTCTAGCGTAGTGATTGAAGATGGCGTATGGATTGCCGGCAATGTAATTATTAATCCAGGCGTCACAATTGGGAAAAACAGCATCATTGGTTCCGGTAGTGTTGTCACAAAAGATATACCAAGTGATGTGATTGCGGCAGGTAATCCTTGTCGTGTGTTACGATCCATTGATGAAAAAGATCATGAATATTGGATGAAAAAATATGAGGAGTACCAAAATGAATAAGATTTTATATATTAACAGCACCATTTCAAAGGATTCAAGAACGGATGCTCTGGCTAGATATTTACTGAGTCATTTGCAGGGGGATATAGAAGAAATCAACTTACAAAAGGAAACGAATCTTCATCCTTTGGATCAAAATGCTTTACAACAACGAGAAAACGGAACATATCCTACACAGTATGCCAAACAGTTTTCTGAAGCAGATACTATTGTGATTGCCGCTCCCTATTATGATCTTTCATTCCCTTCTCTGTTAAAAATTTATATTGAGATGATCTGTTGCCAGGGAATGACGTTTTATTATGACCAGGAAGGAAATTGTCAAAACTGTTGTCGTTGTAAGAAAGTATATTATGTAACAACTTCCGGAGGACGTGTTTATAAACCGTTTGGGTTTGAATATATCCAAGGTGTTTTCTCTTATTTTTTTAAAACTGAGGATGTAGAACTGATTTGTGCACAAAATCTGGATGTGGTAGAAGATCCTCAACAAATTCTTCAAGATGCAATGCATGAAATTGATCGGAGATTCACAAATGAAGATCTTGTTGGTCAGTGACAGTCATCGCTTTTTGGATCATTTACCTCGTATTGTGAAAAAATATAAGGGCACGGTAGATTTGATGATTCATTGTGGGGATTCTGCGCTTCCTAAAAATGATAAGGTAATGAAGCAATTTGATATTGCGGTTCGGGGTAATCATGATGAAGAAGCGTATCCTCCGTATGTGATCTATAAAAAAATCTGTGTTACACATGGACATTTCTATCATATTTATGATGGATATGAAGAGTTATTAGCTTTATGTAAGGAAAATAACTGTACGCTTTGTTTTCATGGACATACTCATGTACCGACAATCAAGAAAATCGATGGAATTACTTTTGTGAATCCGGGAAGTCTGATGGTTAATCGTGGCTCTTATGCCTATGGGACATATGCCATTATCAACTTATTCAATGATATACAAATTACATTCTATCGCTCGGATGATGATTCGATATGTCCGGATACAATTTTATTAGAAGGATTAGCACAGTTGGAAGAGTTTAAGCGTATATTAAAGAAGTATAGAGGAAATTATAAGGTATGATAAATATGATGGTTAATATATGATCACAATCGAAAAAGGAGTTAATTCTTTGAAAATTAACTCCTTATTCTTATTCCAAATTAGTATATCCCATTAAATAGGTATCGATTTCCTTTGCACATTCCAATCCTTCATGAATGGCCCATACGACTAAGGATTGTCCTCTATGCGCATCACCGGCCGCAAAGATCTTTGTTTCTTTGGTCTGATAAGAATTAGGTTTCGTCACAAAAGTATTTCTTGGTGACATATCAAGGGCAAACGCTTTTTTTACATCATCTTCTACACCGATAAAACCAGCGGCAATCAACAATAAATCACATGGGATTTTTTGTTCTGATCCTTTGACAAATTTCATTTTCCCATTGATGAATTGAACTTTGGTTAAAGTGACAGATTTTATCTTATCGTTTTTCACTTCAATTTCTTTGATTGTTCTTTCATAAAGTCTTGGATCTTTTCCAAATACCGCAATGGCCTCTTGTTGACCATAATCTGTTTTTAAGACTTTAGGCCATTCTGGCCATGGGTTGGATGCTAGTCGATCTTTGGGTGGCTCAGGCATCATTTCAATCTGTGTGACGGATTTACAGCCCTGACGTATGCTGGTTCCCACACAATCGTTTCCGGTATCACCACCACCTACGATTACAACATGTTTTCCTTTGGCACTTTCTGTTTTTGAACCTTTGATAAGATGTTTTGTGACATTGGTTAGATAATCGACCGCAAAGTAAATGCCTTTAGTATCTCGGTTTTCAAAGACAAGATCTCTTGGCTTTTTAGAGCCGATGCACATGGCAATCGCATCGTATTCTTTTGTCAGTTCTTCTTTTGAAATGTCTATTCCTACATTGACATTACATTGAAACTGAATACCTTCTTTTTCTAAGAGCTGGATTCGTCTTTGAATGATTTCTTTTTCCAGCTTCATGTTGGGAATGCCATACATCAATAATCCTCCGGGGGAATCTTCCTTCTCAAAGACAGTTATTTGATGTCCTCTTTGGTTTAGGGCATACGCAACACTGAGTCCGGCGGGGCCGGAGCCGATGACGGCGATTTTTTTATCCGTTCTGACTTCTGGTTTCTGCGCTTTCATCCAATGATTTTTAAAGCCTTCTTCAATAGTGAAGTATTCGTTTTCTTTGATGGTGACAGGATCACTGTCAACACCATTCAAACATGACTTTTCGCAAAGGGCAGGGCAGACACGTCCGGTAAATTCCGGAAAGGGATTAGTTTTCAACAATCTGGATAGTGCCTGCTGCATATGTCCTTTATAAATTTCATCATTCCATTCCGGAATCAAATTGTGTAACGGACAACCGGTTGTCATACCTTTTAATTCAATGCTCGACTGACAGAAAGGAACGCCGCAATTCATACAGCGAGCTCCTTGTTTTTGTCTTTCTGCTATATCCATGTCTTCATGGAATTCCAAAAAGTTTTGAATGCGTTGTAATGCACTAAGTGCAACATTATTTTTACGTTCATATTCTAAGAATCCTGTTGGTTTTCCCATGTTGACCTCCTACTTTTGAAAAGCCATGGTAAAGGCTTTTAATTCTGCTTCTTCTTGATGATACCCTTTGTCCTGTAAATCTTTGATGGATTTCAACATCTTTTTATAGTCGTTTGGAATGATTTTTTTAAAGTGTTGCAGTTCATCATCAAAATGATCCAAAATGTGTCGTGCCACTGCTGAATTTGTTTCTTTATAATGTTCCTGCAAGATTTCATACAGTTTTTCTTTATCGGATTTACTAATGATTTCTTCAATGGATACAAGTTCTTTATTCACGTTTTTGTATAAAGCATGATCAACATCCAGAACGTAGGCTACACCACCAGACATACCGGCGGCAAAGTTTTTTCCGGTCTTTCCTAAAACCACGGCATAACCGCCTGTCATATATTCCAGACCGTGATCGCCACAACCTTCGACAACTGCAGTCGCGCCTGAATTTCGTACACAGAAGCGTTCACCGGCTTTTCCGCGGATGAAGGCTTTACCACTGGTTGCACCATACAAGGCGACATTTCCGATAATGACATTTTCTTCGGCTTTAAAAGAGGATGTAGGATCAGGTGCAATCACAAGCTTTCCTCCGGATAATCCTTTACCAAAATAATCGTTGGCATCACCGGTAATCTTTAACGTCAATCCTTTTGGAATGAAGGCACCCAGAGATTGACCGGCACCACCTTTTCCATGTACGACAAAGGTATCTTCCGGTAAGGTATCGCCAAATTGCCTGGTGATCAAAGAACCGAATAAAGTACCGACGCTTCGATCCGTGCTGGATAGATTCACATTAATCGTATGACTGATTTTTGAGTCCATATACGGTTTAAAACCGGGAATCAGTTGGGTAGAATCCAGCGTTGTTTCCAGCTTAAAGTCATAGCCATCCCTTGGATCATAATGCACATTTCGATCTTTTCCAATCAGAGAGTATAACTCCAACATAGCTTGTCTTGGTTTTAAATCGTTTCGCACCTGCAGACAATCGCTGTGACCAACCATTTCGTCGATGCTTCTAAAGCCTAGGCTTGCCATGATCTCACGTAATTCCTGGGCAATAAACAACATGAAATTCATCACGTATTCAGGTTTTCCTTTAAAGCGTTTACGCAAGGATTCATTTTGTGTCGCAACACCGAAAGGACAGGTATCTTGATTACAAACACGCATCATCATATATCCCATAGTAACTAATGGTGCAGTCGCAAAGCCAAATTCCTCGGCTCCTAATAAACAGGCAATGGCTACATCTCTTCCGGTCATCAGCTTACCATCGGTTTCCAGAATGACACGAGAACGCAGGTGATTATCAATCAGGTTTTGATGGGTTTCGGCCAACCCCAATTCCCAAGGTAATCCCACATGGTGAATGCTGGATTGGGGAGCGGCTCCGGTACCGCCATCATAACCGGAAATCAATATAACGGTAGCTCCGGCTTTGGCCACACCGCTGGCAATCGTTCCGACACCGGCTTCGCTGACAAGCTTAACGCTGATACGTGCTTCTTTATTGGCATTTTTTAAATCATAGATCAGCTGTGCCAGGTCCTCAATAGAATAAATATCATGATGAGGTGGTGGTGAAATCAAGGTAACACCGGGTGTACTGTAACGGGTCTTGGCAATCCATGGATAGACTTTCTTGCCTGGCAGATGTCCACCTTCGCCGGGCTTTGCACCCTGTGCCATTTTAATTTGTATTTCTTTGGCACTGACCAAATAAGCGCTGGTTACGCCAAATCGACCGCTGGCGACCTGCTTGATGGCTGAATTTTTTTCAGTGCCTAAACGTTCCGGCTTTTCACCGCCTTCACCGGAATTAGATTTTCCGTGCAGTCGATTCATCGCAATGGCCATACAAGTATGTGCTTCTTCAGAAATTGAACCATACGACATTGCTCCGGTCTTAAATCGTTTTACGATTTCAGATACAGGTTCGACTTTTTCTAACGAAATCGGTTTTCGATTGGATTTGAATTCTAAAGAGGCTCTTAATGTATGAGGATGTTCTTTGTCATTTACTCTTTTTGTATATTCTTTAAAAAGCTCGTAATCGTTTTCTCGCGTTGCCCTTTGCAGCGTTACGATGGTTTTCGGATCATAGAGATGATCTTCTTTACCTTGCCCACTTCTTAACTTATGGAAACCATAGCTGTCTAACTTGGTATCACAAGAAAGACCTAATGGATCAAAACCATGATCGTGATGAACGATAAGGTCTTCTTCAATTTCTTTTAAGCCGATTCCTCCTACACGCGATACGGTATTGGTGAAGTATTGATCAATCACTTTTTTAGAGATGCCAATGGCTTCAAAAATCTGGGCACTTTGATACGATTGTAGGGTGGAGATTCCCATCTTTGCGGCAATCTTGACGATACCATGAAGGATTGCTTCGTTATAGTCGCGAATCGCAACAGAAGGCTCTTTATCTAAGATGTCTTTTTCAATCATTTCTTCAATGCATTCATGCGCCAGGTAAGGATAAATGGCCGTTGCCCCATAGCCTAATAAACAGGCAAACTGATGAACATCTCTAGGTTCACCACTTTCCAGGATGATTGAAACAGCTGTTCTTTTTTTCGTTTGTACCAAATGATGCTCTAAAGCCGATACTGCCAGTAGACTGGGGATTGCCATATGGCTTTCATCTACACCTTTATCACTTAAAATTAAAATGTTGGCACCATCTCTATACAACCGATCACATTCGATAAACAGATGATGCAAAGCTTCCTGTAAAGGCATACCGCGATAGAACAAAAGGGAAATCGTAGCGCTTTGAAAGCCTTCTTTTTTCAAGTTTTGAATCTTATCCATATCACGGGCATCCAAGATGGGGTTGTTGACTTCTAAAACTTTACAGTTTGTACTTTTTTCCTGTAACAGATTTCCATCACTTCCAATATACACGGTTGTATCGGTGACAATTTCTTCACGAAGGGAATCGATCGGTGGATTGGTAACCTGAGCGAATAACTGTTTAAAGTAATGGAAGAGTAAAGGATGTCGATTACTTAAAACGGCTAATGGAATATCGGTACCCATACTGGCAGTAGGCTCACTGGCGTTTTTTGCCATAGGTAAGATTTCATCCTGGATATCTTCATACGTATAACCAAAGACCTTGTACAATCGATTACGCTCTTCCTGTGTGTGCATCTGTGTTTTTTTATCCGGGGCTTTCAGATCTTTTAGATGTAAAAGATGTAAATCCAGCCATTCTCCGTATGGATTTAATGTCGCAAAATGATTTTTGATCTCGACATCGCTATACATCTTTTTAGCTTTTGTATCGACCAATACCATCTTTCCCGGTTCCAATCGTGATTTACAGAGGATGTTTTCGGCAGGAATGTCCAATACACCGACTTCACTGGATAAGATCAATAGATTATCTTTGGTGATCATATAACGGGCTGGGCGTAAACCGTTACGATCTAATACAGCGCCTACCTGATCGCCATCTGAAAAGAGAATGGCAGCCGGACCATCCCATGGTTCCATCATGGTCGCATAGTAGTGATAAAAATCTTTTTTATGTTCTTCCATAGGTACGTGTTTCCATGGCTCGGGGATCGTAATCATGACAGCTTTAGCCAAAGGCATACCATTCATCATCAAGAATTCCAGCGTATTATCCAACATGGCACTATCGGAGCCTTTGGCATTGATGACTGGCAGGATCTTCTTTAAATTGGCATCCAGAAAGTCAGAAGACATGCTTTCTTCTCTGGCTAACATTCGATCGACATTGCCACGAATTGTATTGATTTCTCCATTGTGGGCGATCAGACGATTGGGATGCGCACGCTGCCAGGAAGGGGTTGTATTGGTTGAAAATCGAGAATGCACGATCGCAATGGCACTCTGATAATCTGTATCTTGCAGGTCTTCATAAAATTTACGAAGCTGTCCGACTAAAAACATTCCTTTATAAACAATTGTTCGACTGGAACAAGAGACTACATAGGTTTCCGGGCAACTTTTTTCAAATTCACGACGAATCACATATAAAAGCCGATCAAACGCAAAGCCTTTTTCTATACCTTCCGGTTTTTCGATAAAAGCCTGCTCGATATAAGGTATGCAGTCTTTAGCCGGTTGTCCTAAGATTTCCGGATGGCAACAAACGGTACGCCAACCTAATAATCGGGCGCCTTCGTTTTTCACAATGGTTTCGAACAGACGTTTGTGTTGATTACGTTTTAATTCCTGCTGGGGAAAGAAAAACATACCGATGCCATATTCTCTTTCTTTACCAAGGGAAATATTTTCCTGTTTGGCAATCTTTGAAAAGAATCGATGTGATATCTGTAAGAGTACACCAACACCATCACCGACTTTACCACTGGCGTCTTTTCCGGCTCGGTGTTCCAGCTTTTCAACGATATGCAGCGCTTTATCCACAACATCGTAGCTTTGTTTTCCATCGATTTGCACCACGGTACCGATACCGCAGGCATCATGTTCAAAATTTGGATTCATGTCATTTCCTCCTTATTTTCCACTATCTCCGTAATTCGAAAGGACACGAGCGCTGGGATCATCTACATCACAGCCTTTCCAGTCTTTGTTTGGCATCCAGAATGCTTTGATCATAGATGCCTGATTTGGATAGTAGGTTTCAAAAATCTCCCGATACCATAAGGATTCTTTGGTGAAAGGGGGATTGAAAGTATATTGTTTTCGTTTTTCTTCGAATTCCTGATCTGTGTATTTTTGGTTGGCCGCTTCTTGTATCGTATCTCTTAACGAATGACCGACCGCATCGGAAAAGGCAGCTTTTTCACGCATTAAGATTGAGTGTGGAAGAATATTATCTTTTTCAAACGCATGGCGTAATAGGTATTTGCCCTTATGATACGTATTCATTTTTAAAGCCGGGTCGATCTGCATGACATAGCGAACGAATGCCAGATCGCCAAAGGGAACACGTGCTTCCATTGAGTTAGAGCTGATGCATCGATCGGCGCGTAATACATCGTACATGTGGATCTCTTTGATGCGCTTTTCACTTTCTTTTTGAAAGGATGCGGAATCTGGGGCAAAATCTGTATATTTATAACCAAACAGCTCGTCGCTGATCTCTCCGGTCAATAGTACGCGGATGTCTGTATGATCATGAATATATTGACAAAGCAGATACATACCGATGCTGGCACGAATGGTTGTGATATCATAAGTGGCCAGATGATAGATCACTGTTTCTAAGGCGTTGAGTACATCTTCCTGGGTGATGATGACTTCCGTATGGTTGCTGTGGATCGCATCGGCTACTTCTCTGGCATATTTTAAGTCAATGGCATCTTCTTTCATTCCAATCGCAAATGTCCGAATGGGTTTGGAAAGCAATTTTTGACTGATGGCGCAGACTAAAGAAGAATCTAAACCACCGCTTAATAAAAATCCGACCGGTGCATCGGCATCCAATCGCTTTTGTACCCCTTGTATTAAAAGATCATGAATGTTTTGACAGATGGTTTCTAAATCGTCATGAATGTAGGAATCCACTTTGGTCATATCGGCGTAACAGACAAACTTTCCATCCTTATAATAGTGTCCCGGTGGAAAAGGGATGATGGTTTTCACAATTCCCATCAGGTTCTTAGGCTCGGAGGCAAATACGATGGCGTTATCTTTGTCATACCCATAATATAAAGGTCGAATGCCGATCGGATCACGGGCCGCAATGATACTGTCTGAATTTCCGTCATAAAGAATACAGGCAAATTCCGCATCCAGCTTTTCAAAAAGGGAAACACCATATTCTTCGTAGAGCGGCAATAGAATCTCACAGTCACTTTCACTTTGAAAGGTATAGCCTTTATCCTCCAATTCTTTTTTGAGCTTTCGAAAACCATAGATCTCACCATTACATACGATAGCTGAGTTTTTAAAAACAAAAGGCTGCATGCCTTCCTGGCTTAATCCCATAATGGCCAATCTTTGAAATCCTAACACACCTTTTTTAAATGAATAGAAACGTGTATCATCAGGTCCACGGGTCTTTGTTTTTTCAAGGGCTTTTTGAAGTACAGAAGGATCGATTCCTTCTTTAAAATATCCCATAATTGTGCACATAAATTTCTCCTTCTAATAAGACCATCAAAGCCGGCAGCAGTTGCCGCCGGTTTCGATAGATGATCATGTTGGTTACAGAATGCCAAATAACAGCTTTCCGTAGGTTGGAAATGGCCATACTTTGTCATCTGTCATGGTTTCTAAGACGTCGCAAGGCTTTCGTAGTGCATCCATGCACGGCAAGATCGTATCGCGTACAAAGAAGGCCGCTTTTTCAAAATCTTGGATGGAATGCAGAACATTTGTTTTTTCTTCCAGTTCAGAACAAGCCTGATAGGCTTCTTTTAATAATGTGTTGATCTGTGTCAACATTTCTTTTTCGTAAGTTACATCCATCTGGGCATCCAGCTGGCATTTAGATAAGCAGGTATCGCTGAGTTCTTTCGAATAGCGAGATCCCGCCGGAAGAATTTCTTTTTTTGCCATATTGATCATGGTCAAAGCTTCTATGTTGATGACCTTTGTGTATTCTTCCATGGTAATTTCATAGCGTGATTCCATCTCTTCACGATCTAATACTTTTTCGGTTTCAAACAGGCGAATGTTTTCTTCGTGAATGAAATAAGGAAGAGCATCCGGTGTTGTTCGAAGATTCAACAAGCCACGTTTTTTAGCTTCTTCGATCCAGGCATCATCATAGCCGTTGCCATTGAAGATGATTCGTTGATGATCCTTCAATGTTTGTTTGATCAGACTGTGAAGGCTGCTTTCAAAATCATCCGCTTTTTCCAGCACATCGGCAAATTCACGCAGGGTATTGGCCACTACGGTATTTAACACGAAGTTGCAGCCGGAAATGGAAGAACTGGAGCCTGGCATACGGAATTCAAATTTATTTCCCGTAAAGGCAAAGGGACTGGTTCGGTTTCGATCGGTCGTATCCATTGGCAGCTTAGGTAATACACAAGCGCCAATCTTCATCAGTTTATGTTCAGTGCCATCATAAGGTTTATCGTTTATGATGGCTTCTAATACGGCATTTAATTCATCGCCCAGGAAAACAGAAATAATAGCCGGTGGTGCTTCGTTTGCACCTAGGCGATGATCGTTTCCGGCACTGGCAACGCTTAATCGAAGCAAATCCTGATGCTCATCCACAGCTTTGATGATAGCTGATAAGAACAATAAGAACTGTGCATTTTCATAAGGCGTATCACCAGGTTCTAATAAGTTTTTACCGGTGTTGGTTGAAATCGACCAGTTATTGTGTTTACCGGAACCATTGATGCCCTCAAATGGTTTTTCATGAAGCAAAGCCACCATTCCATGTTTTTTGGCAATGCGCTGAATCAGTTCCATGGTAAGCTGATTATGATCAGTGGCGATATTTGTTGTCGAGAAGACCGGCGCCAGCTCATGTTGTGCAGGGGCTACTTCGTTATGTTCTGTCTTAGCCGCAATGCCCAGCTTCCAAAGCTCTTCATTTAAGTCTTTCATGAAAGACTGTACACGCGATTTGATCGTACCAAAATAGTGATCTTCCATTTCCTGTCCTTTTGGACATGGGGCACCAAATAAAGTACGTCCGGTATAAATCAAATCCTTACGTTTGGCATAGTAGTCTTTATCAACCAGGAAATACTCCTGTTCCGGACCCACTGTGGTTTTGATTGATGTCACATCGGTATTTCCAAACAGCTTTAAAATTCGCAAAGCCTGTGTATTGATAGCCTCCATACTTCTAAGTAAAGGGGTTTTCTTATCCAGTGCGTGACCGGTATAGGAACAAAAGGCCGTTGGAATACAAAGTACGTCATCTTTGATAAAGGCATACGATGTAGGATCCCATGCGGTATAACCACGGGCTTCAAAGGTTGCTCTTAAACCACCGTTAGGAAAACTGGAAGCATCCGGTTCTCCTTTGATCAATTCTTTTCCGGAAAAGCTCATGATAACTTTTCCGCCATCTACCGGCTCAATAAAGCTGTCGTGCTTTTCGGCTGTTACACCAGTCATTGGTTGAAACCAGTGTGTATAGTGGGTTGCTCCCTGTGCAATGGCCCATTCTTTCATGGCATGAGCCACCGCGTTGGCAATCTTTGGATTTAATGGTTTTCCTTCCTGAATTGTCTTTTGAAGCTCTTTGTATGTATCGGAAGCTAAGCCTTCCTTCATACATTTTTCGTTGAACACTTTGGATCCAAACAGATCCGGAATAGATTTTGCCATGTCGATCCCTCCTTTAAGGCGATAAAATAAAAAAACGGCAAAGCAAAAAGGGAGGAGAAAACTCCTACTTTTTGGCATCCTTGCCGTTTCTATGTGTACTATTGTAATGCGGGAAATGAAATTGTCAATACAAAAATGTAAAATTATGAAAAATTATGAAAAGTTTGAAACAAGAAATAATATGTTGTATAAATAAATGGAAAACAGGAGGTGACTTGATGTACACAAAAGAAGATGTACTTGCCTATGTAAATGAAGAGAACGTAACATTCATTCGATTGGCCTACTTTGATATTTACGGTCATCAAAAAAATATTTCGATCTTACCCGATGAGCTTCCCAGAGCCTTTGCGGAAGGAATAAGCTTTGATGCCAGTGCAATAGCCGGGTTTGGAACCGATATCAAAAGCGATCTATTTTTGATGCCGGATCCTTCTACGTTATCCATTTTGCCATGGCGATCTTTGGATGGCTCGGTCATTCGCATGTATTGCGATATACAATACCCGGATGGAACGCCTTTTGAACTGGATACGCGCTATTTATTAAAACAGGCAGAGCAGTATGCCAAAGAGCAGGGAATCGAGATTCAGATCGGAACAGAATTCGAGTTCTATTTGTTTTTGACGGATGAAAAAGGACAAAACTCTCATATTCCTTTAGATACGGCAGGCTATATGGATATCGCTCCGGAGGATCAGGGCGAAGATGTACGAAAGGATATTTGTTTTACGCTGCAGGAAATGGGGTTACATCCGGAGGCCAGTCATCATGAGGAAGGACCCGGACAAAATGAGATCGACTTTCGTTACAGTACGCCGTTGCAGGCAGCGGATGATGCGGCTACTTTTAAATGGGTCGTACGAACGGTCGCAAAGGCCAATGGTTTAATTGCCGATTTTGATCCCAAGCCTTTAAAGGAGCATAGTGGAAACGGCATGCATGTCAATGTATCGGTCAATGATTCCGGTCATTTGAATCAAACACGAGCCTTTATGGCCGGTATTTTATATCGCTTGCCGGAGATTACTTTATTTTTGAATCCCTGTACGGAAAGCTATCAGCGATTGGGAGAGTGCAAGGCTCCCAAATTTGTGACATGGTCTTATCAAAACCGATCTCAGGCCATTCGTATTCCGGCCGTACGAAATCAGAAAAAACGAATTGAGCTTCGATCACCGGACTGTACCTCTAATCCTTACTTAGTTTATCTCTTGATCATTTATGCAGGCATCGAGGGTATATTGAAACAAAGAGAACCGGCAGATCCCGTGGATTTAAACTTATATCAGGCATCTACAGAAATAACATCTCATTTAACACCGCTTCCATCCTCACTTGAAGAATCCTCTGCCATCGCAAAAAACAGTGATTTTATTCAACGTGTGCTGCCAAAGGAAATACTAAAGAATTATTTAAAATAAGCGGGACTTAATTATGTCGAATATTCTTGTGGTTACTTCTGTAGAAAGCACACGAAAGGTCATTCAGGAAATCCTGCCGCGAACCATTTATCCATGGATTCAATTTGTATCTTCTGGCATGGAAGCTAAGAAACAGCTTCGACAAAGGCGATATGATTTATGTATTCTACAGCCGCCTTTAAAAGATGAGTTTGGTGTCCGTACGGCCAGAGAAATTGAAGTCGCGTTTTCCATCGGTGTCTTACTATTAGTGAAAAATGATATTTATGATCAGATTTGTTTTCAGGTAAAGGAACAAGGAATTTTTGTGATGGCATTACCGGCTTCCCGGCAAATGTTACTACAGACGATTGCCAATGGCATGGCTGCACAAATTAAGATACAAGCTTTGACCAAACAGCTTCAAAAAGAAAAAAAGCGATTACAGGATGAAAAAATTATTTATCGTGCTAAACTGATACTGATCGAAAATTATCACTGGGATGAAAAGAAGGCGCATCATTACATTGAAAAGCTTGCCATGGATACATCACAAAAAAAGGTGGATATTGCTCGATCGATCATTGAAGGAGATTTACGATCATCATGAAAAAAATCACAAAGACAAACGCCATGCGTTTATTAGATACCAAGAAGCTGGACTATCAGGTGCACACGTATGAGCATAACGGTAATGAAGCAGTTGATGGCATACATGTGGCCGAAATTTTGGGACAAGATGAAAATTGTGTTTTTAAAACGTTGGTGACACAGGCCAATACAAGAGAGTATATTGTATTTATGTTGCCGGTTGCCAAGGAACTGGATTTAAAAAAATGTGCAAAAGCCGCCGGTGTAAAATCAGTTGATATGATTCATGTAAAGGACTTGTTATCGATTACAGGTTATATACGTGGGGGATGCTCACCTTTGGGAATGAAAAAAACATATCGTACTTTCATCGATGAATCTTGTTTACAACAAGAGCATATCTTTTTTAGCGGAGGCAAGATTGGACTACAAATTGAGATGAAAACAACTGACTTTTTAAATCATTTTCCTGTAAATCATGCAGAGTTAACGAAATAGATTAGAAAAGACGCTACAAATTGCAGCGCCTTTTTAATGGTTTGAAAGCTTAAGAACGGTATCAAGGCTAAGGCCTGTCATATCGGCTATGAAATTGTGCTGGCAACCTTTGGATAACATATTTTGTGCTATTTCATAAGCCTTATTTGTTAAACCTTTTGAATAACCTCTTTGTTCACCTTTAATAATGCCTTTTCTTTCCCCTCTTCTTTCCCCTTTTTCAATGCATTCCTGTGTATATTCTTCTAATGCTTTACACATGCTGATAACACCCTCCT
>CABOGK010000028.1 GCA_902399855.1 Erysipelotrichaceae bacterium | reverse complement strand
GTTTGCAGATCTCTCTTTTTGACTAGTCCGTTTTTTATTCTACATCCATACAACAAGACGATCGATGAGATATATGCCATCAGAGATCAAATACAGAATCAGAAAATGAATGCGGCAGAGAGTAAAGGAAAGCTACAAAGAATCGATGAGATGAAAGAGTTCTTAGATGAACAGGTAGATACGATTGAAAAGTTTGATGATGTTTTGACCAGAAAACTTATCAAAGAAATAACGCTTTATGACGATTACTGTGCTATAGAATTCCAATCAGGAAATATTGTTAAACTTCCAAGATAAGGACACAAATGTAGGAGAACACCTTGTGATTATGCAGGGTGTTTTTTTGAGGAATTAACAAAGATTTTTGCCTTTGATTAAATGGAATATTAATGAATAGAAGAGTAATAATGAAGAATTAAGAATCTTGACAAAGTACCTCTATATGTTTATAATTATGTTCATAATCATATAGATACTAAACTTCAGATATAAGTTACAAAAATAGGAGGTATGGTAATGGCCACAAAAAATATTTATGTTGCAGAAGCAGATCTACACCTATTTGATGATGCTGCCAAGTACGCCGGAAGTGTTTCTGCTGCTGTGATACAAGCACTTCAGGACTTTCTAAGTGTTCAACGCAACAAAAGCGAGGGATATGACAAGATTGAGTTAAACCTCTATGAAAAAGGGGTAAGAAGAAAGGTAATGTTCTATGGTATGGAGATTGCTCGTGTAGAACGTCCGGTAGACGGTGGAATAAGGATTGACACGATTTTTAAAACTGCAAAAGGACAGCTTGCAGTGGCAACTAAGGTTCGCAAGGAGCTTCCTAATTGGGCGAAAGGGAATCCACATGTATGGGAAAACCCGCAGTCTTGGTCACATGATTTTTGGAATCTGGGTGACAGAGTGTTAAACGTATATCCGGACATAGAGAGCCTAAAGGAGAAGGATACGTATCTTGCCGAGTGCTGTGAATCTTCTCTTTCGGCAAAGCCTTATGAGTTTTTGGATATCTAAATTGAAAAACAAATAGGAAAACTAAATCAATTATACTGAAAAAGGTGGTGAACTATAGTGCTTTATGATCCTCATTTGAATCTATTTTTACAAGTTGCAGAGCTTGGAAGTTTTTCAAAAGCTGCTGATGCGGGATTTAGCACTCCTTTTTGTTATGATTTGGTGTTTCTCAGGTAGTTAGTAAAATAGAGGACAATTAACAGGTTTGAAAAATTTGTCGGTGCAATATTACGCCGATTTTTGAATATTTTAAAGACATGGTAAAATACGTAAAATTACAAAGGGAAATAAGGTGAACAGATTGGAAATAAACAAAGAAGACATTATGGAAACAGCATATAATGGGTATGTTTTTTCTGAAAAGACAAGTGCCAATAATATGAGAATTTATCGTTTCTGTAACGAAACAGGTACAGGAGAAATGCGATGTTATGATTTGATAGAAGGCATACAATTATCCTATAATCAGCTGAATATGGAAACTTCATATCAGGATATAACTCCTAGGCCAGGGATACTACAAATTGATCATTGTTTGGAGGGATGTTATGAATTTAAGTTTAAAGATAATGAGAGGGCATTTATAGGAAAAGGTGATTTAAGCGTCTTAGAACTTGGGAAAATACCATTTGAAAATTCTTGCATCCCTATGAAAAAATATACAGGGTTATCTATTTTTATCGATATGGATAAAGCACAAAAATCAATTTCTAAATATTTTCCATTTGGAGATATAAATTTATTTGAAATACGTGACAAGGCATGCAAGAATGGAGTGGCTTTGATAATTCGTTCTCGACATGAAATCAATCATATTATCAATGAATTATATAGAGTTGATAAAAGAATACAAACTCCGTATTCAATACTTAAAACGATAGAACTTTTACTTTTTTTAAATTTAATTGAATGTAAAGATACGAAAAAACTTACCTCTTTTTCTGAGCCTGTATATGAAGCAACACAAGAGTGCTATAAAGCACTATTAGAAAATCCATTTGATCGATACTCCATTTCAGAATTGGCAAAACAATATGCCATTTCTGAATCAAGTCTTAAAAGATGTTTTACTTATATAACAGGAAACTCAATAGGAAAGTTCATTAAAAATCTATGTTTAGATGCATCGGCAGAGTTATTAATTCATAAGCCCGAAGTTTCCATTGGAGAGATAGCTGATTTAGCAGGATACTTAAATCAGAGCAAGTTTTCCTCTGCGTTCAAAAAGAGATTCGGGGAAACCCCACAACAATATAGGAATAAATTAATTTGACCTTTTTGGATTAATAAATGGTCTAACTGGTCGTAAAAGATATCCTCATCTTGTTTTAAAATAGTTTTAAAAGATGAGCCTTTGTTTTAAGGGAGAGCCATCGAGCTCTCCTATTTTTTTAAAACGAGTGTTAGTCTTATCTAACTATAAGGAGGAATATTAAGTGATGAAAGAAAAAATGACAGTAAGGGAGATTGTAACAGTTGCGATTATGATGGCGTTATTTTATGCAATTTCATTTGTAATTGGAATGGGTACAGTAGCTATTCCTGTTTTGTATCTCTATGGTACAGCCGGGATTGAAATGTTTTTAGGATCTATTTTTTATCTAGTAGCTGCAAATAGGATAAATAAACATGGTCTTTTATTTGTGTGGGTAATGATATATGCGCTTATTACCGCTGTAATGGGTTATATGTTTATGGTGCCGTATTTCGTGGCAGTTGCAGTAGTTTCTGAGCTTGTAATGATTGGTAAAGACACTTACAGAAATCCGATTAGAAATATGATTGGTTGGAGTACGTACGGAATAGGAATGGTGATGGGAATAGGCGTGCCTTGCTGGATTGCATGGGAAAGCTATCAAAAACAGGCGCTTGCAAGTGGATTTACTGATACCACAATGAAACTTCAATATGATATGGTTTCCTCACCTGAATTAATGCTAGTTGGTGTTGTTATAACGGTCATTTTGTCTGCGTTAGGAATTTTTATTTCACAAAAAATCTTGAAAAAACATTTTGAAAAGGCAGGGGTTTTGAATTAAAAAATGGCAAGCGAGAAAAGATTAAATAAATTAAGTGGTATTGGTTCACTGATTTTAACTATTCTCGCCTGTATGGTATCTATCGTTACAAGGAGTTATTACATGCATGCTTTGTTTGTTTTGTGGCTGGCGGTGGTTCTTGCTTATTTTGGCTTTCTAAAACAAAGCATACTGCATGTTTTGCTTTATGTACTTACAACATTTTGGCTAACTATAATTGTTCCGAGAGGCATTTATATAATATCTCCTATGCTATTAGGAATGATATATAAATTTATTGTTCCTATTATGGCGTCTTATTTGACGTTCAAAATACCATCAGGAAAACTAATTGCTATATTTCAGAAATGCCGAATGCCACAAAGTATTCTACTGATATTGGTGGTAATCATAAGGTTTATTCCAACGATATCAGGAGAGATTAAAGTAATAAAAGAAGCAATGAGGGTGCGTGGATTTACCGGAAGTAAAAGAAAGATGTTTTTCCATCCCTTAAGAACAATGGAATATGTCGTAGTACCTTTAATCTTTCGATCATTAAAGGTTGGAGATGAACTGGCTGCGGCAGCTATTGTGAGAGGAATTGAAAATCCCAATCAAAAACAAAGTTATTATCAATTGAAGGTGAGTAGCACTGATGGGGTGATTATCATAACCAGCTTTGTTTTATTCATTATCTGTATTATCTGAGGAGGAACTTGATGATGAAAGAAATACAGCTTGATCATGTGAAATATTCATATCATAAAAATGAGATGCAGCTTAATGATGTTAACCTTGCTGTTTCAAAAGGAGAGTGTATTGCAATCATGGGAGCCTCAGGGTGCGGTAAATCCACATTAACAAGGGTTATCAATGGGCTTATTCCATCATTTTATCAAGGGGAATTAAGTGGTCAAACTTTTATACAGCAAAAAGATATACGCAAAGTAGCTTCTTGGGAAATGGGAAAAATGGTAGGAAATGTTTTTCAAGATCCAAGAAGTCAATTTTTTGCCAACGAAGTGGCAGGAGAAATAGCTTTTGGTTGTGAAAACATTGGCCTTTCATACGAGGAGATAAAAAAGCGAGTGACTCGGACAGTAAAGGAAATGAAAATTGAGCACTTATTAAATACAAGTATATATACACTGTCCTATGGGATGAGACAAAAGGTTGCAATATGTTCTGCTAAAGCTATGGAGCCGGAAATATATGTATTTGATGAACCTTCAGCAAACCTTGACATGAGTGCCACACATCTTCTTGCAGATTTAATAAGAAAGCTAAAACATGATGGAAAAACAATAATAATTGCAGAACACAGGTTGTTTTATTTAAGGGATATTGCTGACAGATATATTTTTATGGAAAATGGGAAAATCGTAAAAGAATATTCCACTTTAGAAATGAAAAATCAAACTTCGGAGACCTTAAATAAAAATGGTCTTCGTTCTTTGCGTTTTGAGGATATCGTCATTCCGAAAAAAAATATGAATCAGGTTGAAATTAATAGTTCTGTTAGTGTAATAAATCTGAATAAGGATTTTGGGAAAAATAAGCAGTTATTAAAAAATATAACGTTTCATTATGATAGCAATGAAATCATAGCGTTGATTGGAAAAAATGGTGTAGGGAAAAGTACATTGGGAAAAACCATTGCAGGTTTATTAAAAGAGAGCAATGGGAAAATACTGTTAGATGGAAATTTAAAAAGATATAAGCAACGTATACAGAAAATTTGGTATATTCCTCAGGATCTTGATTCTCAATTATTTGGAGAAGACCTGGTCGATGAGTTAATAACAGGACTGGAAGCTTCTGAAAAAATGAAGGATAAAGCAGAAGACATATTAAAAAAACTAGGGCTATTTCATCTGAAAAGTAAGCATCCAGCGACTTTGTCAGGAGGTCAAAAACAAAGGTTAGTATTGGGCGTAGCAATGATGCGAGATATTTCTATGATTATATTGGATGAACCAACGTCCGGATTAGACTTTAACAGTATGGAAAAAGTTAGAGCTTTAATTAAAGAACAGCAAAATAATGGAACGAAATTTTTGATTATCTCCCATGATATTGAGTTTATAGCTAGAACTTGTGATCGTATTTTAAAGATTGATTCAGGAGAAATTGTTGAAGACTATTACCTGGATGATATACAAGACTTAATAAAGTCTATGGATGCTTAGGAGGCGAAAAAAATGGATTTGTTAAAGAAGCATATTGGACAAATTTTGATAGCAGTTGTTGTGGCCGTGCTTGGAGTATTTTGTGGAGTGTTGCCTTATTTTGCAATAGCAAAAATTGTTGAAAATATAGCAAATGGAAATATAGAGTTTTCAAATTACCAAATATTGATACTGGTAGTATTAGGTGGACTTTTTGGCAGTATTGTTTTTCATGAAATTTCAACATTGATATCTCATAATCTTGCTTTTCGTATTATCGAGGATGAGAGGAAAAAGCTTGTAAGAAAAATCAGCAGGTTGTCCATGGGTGAGATTGAAAAAAGAAGTAGTGGTGAATGGACACAATTTATGGTTGAAACACTGAATAAAATGGAACAGCCGATTGCACATGTGATTCCGGAAGTGGTCGCAAATATTATGATTCCTGTTGTGTTGGTTTTTACTATTTTTTTGCTTGACTGGAGGATAGGAATTGCAAATCTTGTGACCTTACCACTTGGGGTAGTATTTTCATTTTTAATGATGGGAGGATATGAAGAAAAATCCAGAGCATATCAACAGGCTGCAAAAAATATGAACACGACAGCGGTCGAATATATCAGAGGCATTCAAGTAATCAAGGCGTTCAATAAATCTGCGTCATCTTATGAAAAATTCGTTGATTCTGTAAATGAAAATAGAGATAGCATGCTTAATTGGTATTTAAGTATTTGTTTCTATATGACAGCAGCAATGGAAATTCTTCCATCAACGCTGTTATTTGTTTTGCCGGTTACCTTGTTCTTATATATGAAAGGAAGTATATCTATTGGAGTTTTAATAATGGGTGTTCTTTTGTCTTATGCATCCTATAAACCTTTAATTAAGGCGATGAGTCACTTGGATACAATGGCCAATGTTCGAGTAGTCACTGATGAAATAAAGTCCATAATGAATTTACCGGAGCTTGAGCGAGTTAATAAAAGCTATAAAATAAACACTTATGATATAAATTTTGAAAATGTGAGTTTTGGATATTCTAACGAAAAAAAAGTATTTGAAAATTTGTCTTTCCGTGCTGCAGAAAAGCAACTCACAGCGATTGTAGGATACTCCGGCGGTGGAAAATCTACTATTGCAAAATTGATTGCAGGGCATATGAATGTTGACAGCGGAAATATTTATATAGGAAATGTAAATATGAATGATATACCATTGGAAAAAAACATGGAACTGGTTACTTATGTTTCACAGGAAAATTATCTTTTTGGAAAAAGTATACTGGAAAATCTAAAGTTTGCAAAACCGGATGCAACGATAGAAGAAATTGAAAACGTATGCAAGAAGGCAAGTTGCCATGACTTTATTATGAGTTTACCTGAGGGATATAACACAATTGTCGGTGAAGCGGGAAGCAATCTTTCGGGAGGAGAAAGGCAGCGCATTACAATTGCAAGAGCATTACTGAAAGATAGTCCGATTGTACTTTTAGATGAAGCTACAGCATATTCGGATCCGGACAATGAGGCAGAAATCCAAAGATCAATCGACACATTGGTTCGTAATAAAACGGTTCTCATGATTGCTCATAGATTATCTACAATTGTTCATGCAAATAAAATTATTGTTTTGGCGAATGGAAAGGTAGAAGCTGAAGGAACACATGCAGAGCTTCTTGAAAAAAGTGAGACTTATGCAAAGATGTGGAAATCACATATCGGTGTTAATAAACAATTGGAGGTGCTGTAAATGTTTGAACTTATAAAAAAACTATATGAAATCTCAGGAAAAGAGGCACCTAAAATCAATAGAATGCTTTTCTTTGAAGTTTTAAAAAGTATATTTGAAGGCGTAATGTTAGGAGCAATTATGCTTCTGCTTCTTAAAGTATTTCAAAGTATATTTGAAGACAGAGGAATTGTGATTCAGGATGTATATACTTTGTTCGGTATTTCCTTGTTGAGTGTTATTGGGAAAGTTTTATGTGGTTTTTTGGCCGATCGCAATAAATATACTGCTATGTATAACATGGGAGCTGAAAACAGACTATATGTAGGAAATCGGTTAAAACAGGTAAATATGGGTTTTTTCAGCAGCCATCGGCTTGGAAATATTTCCGCTGGATTAACTACGGTAATTGGTGAACTTGAAACGATAGGTGTAAATATAATTGAGATGTTTTTTGTTGGGGTTATACAAACCCTCATCATGGCCTTTTTTATGATTCCATTTGATTTTCTGACAGGGCTTATTATATTAGTAACTCTACTTTTGGGAATGCTAAGTAATGCTCTTTTTCAAAGAAAAGCAGATGAGCTAACTAAGAAGCTGCAAGTGTTAAAAATCAATCTAAATGCAGTGACTTTAGAATATATAAAAGGAATCAGTGTCATTAAATCTTTCGGAAAAGGAAAGGAAATGATATCTGAATTGGAAAATCATATTTCCGAGAGCAGGAAAGGGTTTGTTAATGTTGAAAAAACAGTTGCTCCAGCCACACTTATCTCTTTTTTAATTTTTAAACTTGGAAGTTGTGCGATTATTTTATTCGCTGTAATGCGCTTTTGCTCGAATGAAATTACGCCGTATAAAGCAGTAATGCTTATTGTATCAAGTTTTATTGTATTTGCAGGTTTCGAGATGGCAGGTAGTATGCAAAATATAAGAGGTATTGCAGTACAAAACTTAGACGCAATCACAAAACTTCGTGAGCTTCCTGTAATTTCAGAAGGAAATATATTGGAAATGGATGCTGCAACAATTAATCTAAACAATGTAGGTTTCTCTTATGAGAAGCAGCCTCTGTTTGATAGTATAAGACTTTCTATACCGGAAAGGAAGACAACAGCTATTATAGGTGGATCTGGAAGCGGAAAGACAACTCTATGTAATTTAATTGCAAGATTTTGGGATGTTGATAAAGGAGAAATTTTGATTGATGGAAAGAACATAAAAGACTTCAAATATGATAGTTTGTTATCTAATTTTACCTTTGTATTCCAGGATGTGTATTTGTTTGATGATACGGTGAAAAACAATATAAAGTTCGGTAAATCAAACACAAGTGATGAAGAGATTATCGAAGTCGCAAAACAGGCACAATGCCATGACTTTATTATGAAGTTACCTCAAGGATACGACACTGTATTGCAAGAAGGCGGGTCAAATCTATCAGGAGGAGAGCGTCAGAGAATATCCATTGCCAGAGCAATGTTGAAGCCAAGTAAGATTGTTATTTTGGATGAAGCGACCTCAAGTGTTGATCCTGAAAATGAGGAACAACTTGTGATAGCATTACAGAATTTATTAAAAGACAAAACGGTACTCGTAATTGCGCATAAGCTGAAGACCATTCAGGGCGCTGATCAGATTGTTGTCATGGATAAAGGTAAGATAGAAAGTGTAGGTACTCATAGTGATTTGCTTGAAAGATCAGAAATTTATAAGCGTTTTATTTCTCAAAGAGGAGAAGCAATCAGATGGACAATATAAATATACTGGTTGAATGATTAAGTTTACTACGTAAATATAAAAAACAAGATGCTTTTATACAGAAAGAGAGTTTATCGCTCTCTTTCTTTTGCTATATATTATTCATAGTATTTCTGAAGCTGGTATGTGTATCTATATCCGTTTTGTGATATACTTTCACATATCTAAAGTGTCTACTTGTATTTTTCAGAAATTCCTTTTAGAGCATTCATGCATACGGATAAAATCTCAATGTTTATTCCAAGGCTCAAAAAAATTCAGTGGACAGTACTTACAGACCAATCGAGCCATGTTGAGACGGTCTGCTTGATGTCTAGGAAAGAGAAATAAATAGCGAAAAGTAGCGTATTTACGGGCTTTTTTGAGATTAGGCAATAGCTCATGAAAGTCCGTATTTCTTATATTGAAACTCAAACCTCGCACTTAAATAAGTGCTTAAATACCTTGATAAATCAATAAAACTTGATATAAATCAATTATTATATTTCTATGCTCGGTTATACTGGATATAATAAAGGAGGTAGAAATCATGCAAAAATGGTTATCACATTATCGGAATTGGTTGACAGCAATAACTGGTGTTCTTATTATACTTGCTTTTTCATCCAAATGGGTTTTTAGTAGTGAGCAGGGCTCAGCTTATCTACTGTTTGTAGCTTCATTAGTTGGCGGTTTACCAATTTTTGTTCAAGCCTATCAAGCTCTTAGAGTTAAGGTAATTAGCATAGATCTCTTAGTAACTCTTGCTATTTTAGGGGCATTCGTTATTAAAGAGTTTGAAGAATCAGCTATTGTAGCTTTTCTCTTCTTATTTGGTGCATACTTAGAACAAAGAACATTAGCCAAGACACGTTCTGCGATTAAGAATCTCGTGGAGATGGTACCAGAGACTACTTTTCGTAAACTACACAATGGTGACTTTGAAGAGGTGTCAGTTGAAGAAGTTAATGAAGAAGATATTCTTTTAGTAAAAACTGGTGGAAAGATCCCAGTTGACGGTGAAGTGATATTTGGCTCTGGTACTGCAAATGAAGCAAGTATTACGGGCGAATCTATTCCAGTCTCTAAAGGTTTAAGAGATAAAGTTTTTGCTGGCACCATTCTCGAAAATGGCACTATACAAATACGTACTGAGAAGATTGGGGAAGATACAACTTTTGGGAAAATTATTGAATTAGTAGAAGAAGCACAGGACAGCAAGTCAAAAGCTGAGAGATTTATTGACAAATTTTCAAAATACTATACTCCTTCAGTTTTAGTGTTAGCGATTATTGTTTGGCTTATTAGCCGCAATATTGAGTTAGCCGTTACTATTTTGGTTCTTGGATGTCCTGGTGCACTGGTTATTGGCGTACCAGTTTCAAATGTGTCAGGGATTGGAAATGGCGCACGACATGGTATTTTATTTAAGGGTAGTGATGTCATTACAAACTTTAGTAAAGTTGATACAATGTTATTTGATAAAACAGGAACATTAACTTATGGTAGCCCTCAGGTTGCACAGACAATCTATTATAGCAGTGATAGGAGTCTTGCTGAGAGCTTACTGGCTAGTGTTGAGAGAGAATCAGATCATCCGCTCGCGAAAGCAATTGTGAACCATTACTCAGGTTCTGTAGTAGAGGTGATTGACTCAACAGAGGTCGTTCAAGGTGGGGGAGTTGTTGCTCGTATTCAAAATCACCAAGTTCTCGTTGGGAACTCTTATTTGATGAATCAATATAATATTCCTTTCACTAACCAGATGAAGACCGACATAGCAGGGATGGAAGCAGAAGGGAATTCAATTGTCCTAACTGCTATTGATGGACAAATAGCTCTTGTTGTAGGGATTCGCGACCAGATTAGACAAGGAGTCAAGGAGGATTTAGAGACGCTTAAGAATATGGGAGTAAAAAACCTCATTCTATTATCTGGAGATAATCAAGGCACAGTTGATTTAGTTACTAATCAGTTAGGCTTAACCGAGGCTTATGGTCATCTACTACCAGAAGACAAGGCAGAATTTGTGAGAAAACGTCAGGCAAGTGGAGAAATAGTAGCATTTGTCGGAGATGGTATTAATGATAGCCCATCGTTGGCCTTAGCAGATATTGGAATTGCCATGGGAAACGGTACAGATGTTGCTATTGAAACTTCAAATGTTGTTTTGATAAATTCGGATTTTCACAGAATCCCTCATGCGATTGGATTGGCTAAAGCTACACGACGTAATATGATTGAAAATATCTTCATTGCATTGCTAGTCGTAGTAGTTCTTCTTATCAGCGTTCTCTCAAGTTCGTGGATGAATATGGCAATTGGCATGTTTGTTCATGAAGGTAGCATTCTCGTAGTTATTTTGAATGCTATGAGGCTTTTAAAATATAAAAGAAAATAGAAATTCTTGATAGAAATCAATTTTTTATTCTAAATATCGTACTATACTAAAGATATAATAAGGAAAGGAAGTAAAGATGATGAAAAAAGCTATACTACAGCTTGAAACACTGGCTTGTCCAACATGTATGCAAAAAATTGAGGGAGCCATTAAAAGTGTAACAGGTGTCGATAATGAAAGTGTCAAAGTTCTATTCAATGCCAGTAAGGCAAAAGTAAATTTTGACGCTAGTATGACAAACATTAATGAAATTGTGAAGGCAGTGCAAGCAATTGGCTATGATGTCCTAAAAGCATCAGAAAAATAATAGGAGAAAGTTACAATGTTAAGACAATTTTTTGAAGCAAACGATGAGATGCTTGATCTATATACAAATGCTATTACAAAAGCTCATGGGAAAAATCATCCAGAAGTCTTTGATGTTCGCAAAGTTTATGAAACAATTCAACATAAAATTAGGGATAATAATTTGGACCTATCAAATGAATTTTCAGAACTAAGAGCTCTTACAAAAGATTATATAATTCCAGATGATGCTTGTGAGACATTTACTAAAACTTATCAGCTATTAAAACAATTTGATGAATTATCTCAAGAATAAGTTTTATCAATTAGAAGGAGGCTATCCATGATTCAACATATTTGTGTGACACTTGTACCATTATTTAATTATCTGTCAGAAGATGAACAGATTAAAATTAATAGATTGGCACAACACAAACAATTTAAAAAAAATGAAATTGTTTTTAGACCAGGAGATGAAAATCTGGACATCGTGGCTCTCGGAAGTATGAAAGTATTCCAACTGTCTACAAATGGTGATGAACAGCTTTTACGGGTCGTTGAACCAGGTGGCTATGAGGGTGAGAATCAGTTGTTCGGTATTAAAAATGAATCTCTTTTTGGTGAAACTCTTGAAACAACTGAAATTTGTAGATTAAGTAAACAAGCTTTTGATCAAGTAATGCTTAGGAATCCACAAATAGCTCTTAAATTATTTGAATTAAGTGCGCAAAAGATGGTTCAAGTAGAGAAGCAGGCCCATATTTTATCTATGGAGCGTGTTGAGGAACGTTTAGCGAACTATCTCTTGGATCTGTCAAAAGTAGCGAACGATTATCGGTTCAGTTTACCTATGAAGATGATTGATATCGCGCGATATATAGGGACTACCCCTGAAACTCTTTCTAGAAAATTTAGATTTCTTGAGGATAATAGATTGATAAAACGTTCAGGTAGAAGAATAATTATTCTTAACGCAGATGGCTTGATTGATTTATGAGGTGAAAATGTCGTTTGACAAGTTAAAGGAATATCTACCCTATCGAGGAGAAAAATATATTAAGCCGGAAAAGGCTGGTAATTATCGCCAGTATATGATGGATTTAAGGGACCTAGCTCGACAGGCCCGGGATGAATTCAGTTTAATCAGTAAATCCTTTGAAGACAGGGTAAAGCCATTTAAAGCAGAGCGTGTTAGTCAATGGATGAATCAATCTCAGCTATGTCGTCCACATTTTTGGTGTTATTTCCGATTGCCTTCCGATGATTTGGATGATTCAGCATTGGCTATTCGTCTTTATGGGGAATCTGATAATTTTGGAATTTCCGTTGAGGTTAGTTTTGTAGAAAGAAGGAGGTCTGAAAACAGCTTAGAAAAACAAAATAAAGTTTTGAATCTTCTTCCTTTTGGAGCTATGTATTATTTTGTACAAAAAAATGGTATAAGTTTCAAAATGGATGCAGCAGAAGAAAATCGAAAGAATTTACTAAAACAGGTCAAATCAGGTGAGGTTCGTAAGGTCTTGGTTAAACAGGATATTCCAATTGAGACTGACCACTCATTAGAACGGTTAATTGATGATCTATTAAAAAGTTTTGATGAATTACTGCCATTTTATAAGGAAACAAAGAAATAAACTAAAGGATAGGTAGAAGTAACACCTATCCTTTAGTTTATAAAAATTATAGAAAGTCAAATTTATCCCAAAAAGAACGAAATAGTATAATTTTCTTTCCATTTCTATTTATTAATCCTTCTTCTTGAAAAGCTCTTAATTTACGGGATATAGTTTCAGGACTGGTAGCTAGATAGCTGGCTAGTTCTTTCAGTGAGACTGGTATCGTAATGGTCTCTTCAGTCATTACCTCTGAAGGGAGAGAGAGCTGACTGAAGTATGTAGCTAAACGATCCTCTATTGAATCAATTGCCAGTAGTTGCAGTTGCTTCTCAATCTCTAAAGATTTGTAGGCATTTAATTGAAGTAGTTTGCAGCTTAATTGTGGGTAAAGATTGATTAACTTATTGAAATCTGACTTATATAGGATACATACTTTTGTTTCTTTAATGGCCTCTCCATAAAGAGAATCATTTGAGAGACCAAAGAGATAATTCTCTCCGTCATATTCTCCCTCATTAACAATACGAATAAGCTGTTCCTTACCAGTTTTACTCAGTTTATAGATTCTCATAGCACCAGCTGAAATAATCGATAGCTGCTCTGGATCATCGGGAGAAAAAATAATTTCTCCCTTTTTAAAGGTTTTATGATATAGCAATTCTTGAACCTTACTCTGTTCATCGCAAGCAAGATTATTAAAAAGAGGAACCCGATGAACGCAGCCAATTTTTGTCATATTTTTATTCTCCCTTGCATTCTTTTATATCTCCTAAAAAATTGACCATGGTCATTTTTTTTAATTAGGGAAGATATATAATTAAATCACTATATGTAATGTAGTGTCTGTTTTTATCATCAAATACAGTATATAGGAACTATACATATTAGGAGGGAAAAATGCAAGTGATTAGAATATACTATATCAGTCTTAGCGGGAATACGACTAATTTTCTTGAAAGATTAGATCATTATCTCCAGAGGGAACTTCAAGAGAAATTGGATTATGTTAATGTCAAGGATTTAGTAACTCAGACTTCGCACATAAATTGTAGCTATGAACCTTGAAAAATCAGTATCTAGAACCTATTTAGTTGTCAATGATTCTACTTTATGCAGCTCGCAGTTTCGTTTTCAACATAACTGGTAATGTATCCATAAATGCATCTACTAATTGCGTTATTTTTTCATCTGAAAGTTCAGTATAATCTGTAAGTATCGTTCTAAACATCTGTAGCAGCATTTGAAACACTTTTATCCATGTGATATCCGCCATCTCATCAGAAAAATGTAGAAAAAGCTCTCCTAGAGACCGAGTATCACTGGATTCCCTGCTCTCTAGCGAAAGCATCATGTATCGTGTAAAATCAACCGCAGTATGCGCAGTCATTGCATCGTAGGATAGGGAGTTACATTCTCTACTTAGGTTAAGATAGCTTTTGCATACCTTGAAGAAAACTTCTATATCCCAGCGTTTTCCATAAATTCGAATGATCTCATTTTCGTCTAAATTTACGTTTGTAGAAATCAAGCAGAGGTATTCTTTTCGTTTGTTTCGATTTCGGACATAGACTACTTTAGCAGGAATGATTGCATCATCTTTTACAACTTCAATCGTTACCGAGAGTAAATATCTTGATTTTCCACGTCTCTTTTTGTTCTGGTTATAGACGGAAGCTAGAGACATGGCTTCGCCATTATATCGAAAGAACATCTTTGGAGTTTTCTTTACCATACCAATTACATCATAGCCCATATTTTTTACGGCGTGGAGTGTACTTGGTGATGAAAACCAATCGTCGAAAAGAACGTATTTTGCTGGAATTTCAGCTTTCTTCGCTGCTTCTAGAAGCGTAAGCATTGCATGGGTTCCTTTTTTATGGACAATTTTCTGCGTTTGTAACCAACAGTTCTTTTATCCATTTCTACTGCTTCATTCGGTTTTTACTATTTTCCGTGGAAAGAAGAACGCTGTTTATTGGTAAGAAAGTGCACCCATCTGACCAACCTAAAGTAAGCATTCGAAATCCGAATGCGTATTTATGTTTTGCGTGATCATAGATTTTAGCAAGGAGTTCAACTTTTTTTGAACGGTTACGTTCAAAAAGGGAATCATCAATGATAAGCACATTTACTCGATTTTCAGAGTTCAAAGGGACGATGGCTTCTTTGATGATTCGAGCTGAAAGAAGTGTTGTGAATCGAATCCAGTTAATCTGAATCATTTTCATGAAACGATACACTGTATCCTTTGCAAAAGAAGGCGTGTTTCTACCTGTAAGCATATTCATGTACATGCTTCTGTTAGAAAAAATCAACAAAAACAGATATTGGAAAATTTCTACCACAGGTACACCTTTCTTTTTGTAGGCGTTGGATGCTTTCAGAGCTGAGGAAATATGAAATTTTATAAAAAATTTTTTTGATAGATTTTGATAGTTGCTTATCGTTTTGAGTTATTTGTGTTATACTTTTAGCCATAGCATGAACCTCCGGGGGATGTTTTTTTGACTTACTTAATTATACCAAAACCGGATGGTTTCATGCTATTTTTATATCAAGTTTTATTGATTTATCAAGGTATTTAAGCACTTATTTAAGTGCGAAGTTTGAGTTATAAAATAATAAAGTTTTAATGTATGTCTCAGCTAAAAAGTATTGTGCTTATCTAAAAGAATTCAAAGTGTGATGTAGCACTTATGATCGAATGTAAAAGAGGTAAAACATAGCTTTATTTTCTTTTCAGGCTAGCTTTTATGATCAATAATGTTAGAGTGAGATTGAAATAGATACGAGGATAAAGTTTTGATATGATCTAGAATAAGAACGTGATGAAAGGAAAATGCATATGAAAACAATTTTGGTACATGGAACCGGTCATAGGGCTGACAGCTGGAATCAAACAGTTTGTTTAATGGATGAAAAGCTTGATATTGTTTGTCCGGGTCTGAATACCTTATTACATCATCAAGAAACAAGCTACGCAAATTTGTATTCTGCCTTTTCCGGATATTGTCGAAGCTTTAATGATTCACTATGCATATGCGGGCTTTCTCTAGGTGGTGTATTGGCGTTAGATTTTGCACTGGAGTATCCGGATCAAGTAAAGAAGCTGGTTTTGATTGGTACACCGCATAAGGTTCCAAAATTATTGTTTCATCTACAAAATCTGGTATTTCACTTTTTGCCAAGATCAATATTCAAAAACATGGCCTTTGATAAGAAAGAAACACTGTCTTTGACAAAATCTATGGTGGTTATAAATTTTGAAAATCGTATTCATGATTTCTCGATACCTACAATACTTTTATGTGGAGATCAGGATAAAACAAACATTAAATCGGTACAATATTTTAATGATCATATGACGAATACTAAGCAAATTATCCTTTCAAATACCGGGCATATCGTCAATGAAGAAAATCCACAGGAACTCGCAAAACTTTTAAATGATTTTTTTGTCGATTAAAAAGAAATAGATAAACGGATGACAAGTATTCGTTTTCTTGACAAGATGGATTTTTCTCCTAAAATTAGTAGTGGTAAAAGATAAGGAGAGAAAAGAATGATCAGTTCAAATGATTTGAAACCAGGACAGACAATTCAGGTCGATGGTGATATTTATGTGGTATTAGATGTTTCACAGAATAAAACAGCTCGTAGTGCGATGGTTGTAAAGGCAAAAGTTCGCAATCTACGCACCGGAAGTAACGTAGAATTATCATGGGGTGGGGGAGAAAAAGTGGAACCTGCTCAGATTGAAAAACGTGAAATGCAGTATTTATATGATACTGATGATGCTTTGGTATTCATGGATAATGAGACATATGAACAGATTGAAATCCCTGCCGATCGTTTGGAATGGGAAAAGAAATTTATCAAAGCGAATGATAATGTATCCATTTCATCTTATGAAGGAGAAATTTTAGGTATTGTCTTACCAGATAAGGCTACGTTAAAGGTTATCGAATGTGAGCCGGCTGTAAAGGGAGATACCGCAACTTCAGCCAGTAAAAATGCGGTATTGGAGACGGGATTGGAAGTTAAAGTTCCTTTGTTTATCAACCAGGATGAAATGATCGTTGTAAATACAAGCGATGGTAAGTATTCTGGTCGAGCTAAGTAATTGCTTAGCTCTTTTTATTAATGTATGGGAATACTCATTACAAAAGAGAGTTTATGCTTACAAAGATCAAAAAATAAGTCTTACAGCTTTTCATGCGATGGTCACATGTAGTAGGGATGGCCATACTATCAGGGATAATTACAGGTGTATTGGCACAAACTTCATTTTTAGCCGATACAATTTTCACCGACATTACAGTCACTTATGAATGGTGGAGTGATGGAAGTATCGTCCGATTTTGAATATAATAAGGATAAAGATATCATTCTATCTCAAAAACAGCACACCTTGATTACGGTTTCGGATCAAAATACGTATGATCAAATGGTACAGACGTTTCAAGCTTCCCAACAGGCGAATGATTATAAGGATATAAAAGGTGTTTCGTATTCATTTGAAAATAACGATGAAAACTTATCTATTGATGAAACCATTGATATTAATTTTAATACCATTTCCAGTGATGACTATCATGTTATGGTAAACGGACAAACAGATGTTAAGGGAACATCCAGTCCAATCATCAGTGCCACAAAGACAAAAGAGAATCTGGAGTCGATGGGATTTGTGTGCGAGATGCAGTGATCGTTAGAGAAGTCGATTGACTTCTTTTTTTTGTTGAACATTTGTTGTATAATAAGTATCGTCTATTTCTGTATATAATTTATGCAGAACAAAAAGAAAGATAAGGAGAATCGGGAATGAAAGTACATGACTTTAATGAAGTAGTGAATCATATGAAAACCTCTGGTTTTGTCTATCAGGGATCGGAAATTTATGGCGGTCTTGCCAATACATGGGATTTTGGTCCTTTAGGTGTGGAATTGAAACAGAACATCAAAAATGCATGGTGGAAGCGTTTTATTCAGGAAGATCCAAACAACGTTGGAATCCAGAGTGCCATTTTAATGAACCCGAATGTATGGGTGGCTTCTGGTCATGTGGGTGGCTTTAGCGATCCGTTGATGGATTGTAAAGAATGTAAATCCAGATTTCGTGCCGACCAGCTGATTGAAGAGGCAACACACAATGAAGTGAGTCCAAACGGCTGGAGCAATGAAGAGATGGAAAACTATATCCGTGAACATGAAATTGCCTGTCCAAAGTGTGGGGCCAAAAACTTTACGGATATTCGTCAGTTTAACTTGATGTTTAAAACCTTCCAGGGTGTTTTGGAAGATGCGAAAAGTACGATTTATCTGCGTCCGGAAACGGCTCAGGGTATCTTTGTCAACTTTAAAAATGTACAAAGAACGATGCGTAAAAAATTGCCGTTTGGTATCGGTCAGATAGGAAAAAGCTTCCGTAATGAAATTACACCGGGAAACTTTATTTTCCGTACTCGTGAATTTGAACAGATGGAGCTGGAATTCTTCTGTAAGCCGGGAACGGACCTGGAATGGTTTAAAACATACTGTAATTCCTGTGTGCAGTTCTTAAAGGATTTGGGTCTGGATGAACAAAACATTCGTCTTCGTGAACATGCCAAAGAGGAATTGGCGCATTATTCAAACGGAACCAGCGATATTGAGTATAACTTTGCCGATCCGATTGGATGGGGCGAGCTGTGGGGTATCGCCGATCGTACCGATTTTGACTTGAAGGCGCATCAGACAACAAGTAAGCAGAGTTTGGAATATTTTGATTCGGAAACCAATGAAAAATATATTCCTTATGTCATTGAACCAAGTGTTGGTGTCGAACGTCTGCTTCTGGCTTTGATGTGTGAAGCTTATACCGTTGAAGAATTGGAAAGAGATACGCGTGTGGTTTTGAAACTGCATCCTTATTTGGCCCCTTATAAAGTAGCGGTTTTACCATTATCGAAAAAACTGCAGGATAAGGCCGGTGAAGTGTTTAATATGTTATCTAAGCATTTTGCCTGTACATATGATGAAAACCAGAACATCGGTAAGCGCTATCGTCGTCAGGATGCGATCGGAACACCATATTGTGTAACGGTTGACTTTGATACGATGGAGGATGGATGTGTGACAGTTCGTGATCGTGATACGATGGAACAGGAACGCATTAAAATTGAGGATCTAAAAGATTATATTGAAAAACGAGTACAGTTTTAGTAGGTGATAATTTGAGCTGGATCAAAGAAGAAGATATGCGCGCTATCCGTCAGCAGGCGGATATCGTTGATGTCTTATCTCATTATCTTTCACTAAATAAAAAAGGAAAGAACTATATGGCGGTCTGCCCATTTCATGACGACCATGATCCCAGTCTTTCGATTTCCACGGATAAACAGATCTTTAAGTGCTTTGTATGTGGAACGGGCGGAAATGTTTTTACATTTGTCCAAAAAATCGAAAACATCTCTTTTCCGGAAGCAGTCGTCAAAGTAGCGGAGATGATTGGCTATCCAATACGGATCGAATCGCCGGTCGTGAATGAACAAAGTGCAGAGCAGCCGTACTATGATTTGATGCAGTCGTATATTCAGTTTTGTGCCTATGAGCTGCAAAGCGAGGATGGCTTTTTGTGTATGCAGTATCTTCAAAAGCGGCATATTCATGAAGATATTCGCAAACGTTTTGAAATTGGTTATGCACCTATGGATGAGCGATCTTTGCACTATTTTAAGGCGAAAAATTATGCCACAAAGGATTTGTTGGATACGGGTCTGGTGCATGAAGGCCAACAGGGAATGCGAGCTACGTTTTTTAACCGCCTGATGATTCCAATCCATGATGATCAGGGGCATCCTGTCGGCTTTACGGCTCGTAAGATTTCTGATATGGATCAAGGACCTAAGTATATCAATACAGCCCAAACCAAGATTTATGAAAAGGGAAATCTGATCTTTAACTATCATCGGGCCAAGAATTTTGCCCGTAAAAACGAGCGTGTGATCTTGGTGGAAGGAGCTATGGATGTTCTGGCTTTTGAAAAGGCGGAAATTCATGAAAGTATTGCTTGTTTGGGGACAGCCTGTACCAAGGCGCAGATCTTATTGATCAAAGCACTAAAGGTTCCTGTGGTCGTATGTTATGACGGGGATCGTGCCGGTCAGGATGCCACATACAAATTTTCTAGATTGGCTCTAGAGAATAATGTTGCGATGCAGATTGTCAAGAATCCGACCGAGAAAGACCCGGATGAAATCTTTGAAAGCGGTGGAGCATCGGCCCTCAAGAATCTGGTACATAAAACGATTTCCTTAGCTGAGTTCTATCTGGATTATCTAAGTCGTAAATATGATCTGGAGAATTATGAGGATAAACGAAAATTTGTGCAGATCATGGAAGACTGTATTCGTAAGACATGTACAGATTTTGAAAAGAGTACGTACTTTGCCCGTATTAAGGAGATGACAGGCTTTGATCTTTCGTTGAACGAGCCTAAAAATACATCCCAACCGGAAGTTAAATATCGAAAAGTACCAATGTTGTTGGAACGCCCCAAGGATGGACGTAAACAGGCTGAACAAAGCTGTCTGAACATGATCTTGCTCAGCAAAGAAGCTGCCTTGCGTTTTAAGGAAGAGATAGGATTCTTTAAAGATGAGCTTTGTAACCAGCTGTCTTATTATTGTTATGACATATATCGATATCAGAATCGAATTGATTTTGATAAGCTGATATCTAAAATAGATGAAGAAGATGTGCGGAATTTTCTGCTTGCCCTCTTGTCAGATCCATTTCGTATGACAAAATATGATGAAAAGTTTTTTCTGGATAGTGTGAACAAGATTCGGGAATGTACTTATCAAGAGCAGATTGACTTAATCAATCAAAAGATCATACAAAGTGTGGATAATCAGGAGAAGCTTGAACTGGCAAGGCAGAAAAGAGAATGGATCATCAAGAAGAATGGTCTGCGAAAGGAAGGGTAACTATGGTGGAGACATTAAAGACAAATGTAAAGAAAAAATTTAAAAGTCTTGAAGAGGCAAAAGATTTTTTGATTGAAACCCGCGATAACGATACGGATATTTCACAGAACCAGTTTATGGATGCGATTGCGGATCTGGGACTGGATGATGATGCGATGGATGATTTGTTTTCCTGGTGTGACGACAATGATATTACATTTATGGATGAGACAATGGACGATGAAGAGTTTGAACTGGATGATGAAACCGATGATCTGGATTCGGATATTGATGATGCCAGAGATGATGATGAAAGTTCCATCGAGGATGAAATTTCTCATTTGGAACAATCGTTTGCCAATGCATCTCATGCCAAGATCAATGATCCGGTTAAAATGTATCTAAAAGAGATCGGTCAGATTCCTTTGTTGGATCCAAAGGATGAACCGATTATTGCCAAGCGAATCCAGGAAGGTGACGAAGAAGCCAAACAACAGCTGATTTCCAGTAACTTGCGTCTGGTTGTTTCCATTGCTAAAAAATATGTTGGACGTGGTATGTTGTTTCTGGATTTGATCCAGGAAGGAAACTGCGGTTTGATCAAGGCTGTTGAAAAGTTTGACTATACCAAAGGATTTAAGTTTTCAACCTATGCGACATGGTGGATTCGCCAGTCCATCACCCGTGCGATTGCCGATCAGGCCAGAACGATCCGTATTCCGGTACACATGGTTGAAACAATCAATAAATTAACGCGTATCCAGCGACAGCTGGTACAAGATTTAGGGCGTGATCCTTTACCGGAGGAAATTGCCGAAAAGATGGAAAATATTACGGCTGAAAAGGTTCGCGAGATTCAAAAGATTGCCTTAGATCCGGTTAGTTTGGAAACACCGATCGGGGAAGAAGATGATTCGCATTTAGGTGACTTTATCGAAGATAAGGAAACTTTGTCACCCGATGATTATACAAACAATCAGTTGTTGAAGGATGAGATCAACAATGTACTGCAGGGATTGACTGAACGTGAAGAAAAAGTTCTTCGTCTTCGTTTTGGCTTGCAGGATGGAAGAACACGCACCTTGGAAGAAGTCGGTAAAGAATTTAATGTCACTAGAGAGCGGATTCGTCAGATTGAGGCAAAAGCACTGCGGAAGTTAAAACATCCGAATCGTTCTAAACGTTTAAAGGATTTTGTGAAATCTTAATGGCTGTATCCAAACGTTTACAGGCGATCGTTTCCTTGATTGAAGGACATTGCTTAGCGGACATTGGCTGTGATCATGGTTATGTGATCATGGAAGCACTTCGACAAAAGCGCATCCAAAAAGCTTATGCCTGTGATGTGGCACCGGGGCCTTTGGACAATGCCAAAAGGAATATTCATCTACATCATTTGGAAGAACAGGTTACTTGTCTTTTAATGGATGGAATAAAAGAACTTCCTTCGGATGTGGATTCCATCGTGATTGCGGGGATGGGTGCTTCTTTGATGATCGATATTTTAGAACAAGGGAAATCGCATATAAAAAAGGGTATCCACTTTTATTTCTGTCCGCATAAGGATGCTTCCTTGTTGCGGGAATATGTATCTAAACAAGGTTTTAGGATCGAACAAGAGTGTGTAGTGGAAGAAGATGGTCATTTTTATCCGATCATGAAGCTTGTCTATACCAATACACCGTATTCTTTAACGCAGAGCGAAATTCTTTATGGGGTTTCCTGCAGAAAAGATACAACGTATTCTTTGTTTCTTCAAAAAGAGCAGGAAAAGTGGAAACAGATCGTAGCGCATATGCCTAAGCATAAGCGTACCGAAGCCAATCAACGACTACAAATTTTAGAAAACATGAGGAGGCAAAGCTGAGTCCTCCTTTTTTTTGTTATAAGAGGGTGTTTAAAAAGGCTGACAATTTGGTGTCAGCCTTGTTGATAGATTAATCGAGAATTTTATGTAAATCAATGTCATCTTTTTGACATGGATATTGACAGAGATAGGAATAAATCTGTTCCATGAGATACGTTGGTGTACTTGCTCCGCTGGTGATGGCAATATGCTTGGACTCTTGAATGGATGTTGTATCAAGCTGCTGCAGATCCTGAACTTGTAGTACAGTTTGGATGCCGGCTGTTTTTCCAATGGCGGCTAACTTTTGGGTGTTGTTGCTGGTGGGATCACCTACCACGATCAGCGTATCTACATCGGAGTCCTTTAGATCCAATATCGCCTGTTGCCGCACTCTTGTCGCATTACAAATCTCATCATGGATCTGGGCATTCGGATAGACTTTACGAATTGCCTGGAAAAGTGTGTTGATTTCCAATACTGACATGGTGGTTTGGTTGGTGACAAAGATAGGAGTCTGGATGTTGATTGGTATATCGTTTCCCGTTTCAATCAGGATCACTTTATCACTGGTTGAATAAATGGCTTCAGCCTCGGGATGCCCTTTCTTTCCAATATAAAAAACGGTATAACCTTGTTCCAGCTTATCTTTGACGATGCTTTGTGTCTGTAGGACAAACGGACAGGAGGCATCTATAATCTGTAAGCCTTTTTCTTTTGCCTTTTGGACAACTTTTGAACTGACTCCATGAGCTGTAAAGATGACGATTCCTTCCGATATCTGATCTAATAATTCCCATCTGGTTTTAGAAGGATCTTCGATGGTTTTAAGATCGTAAAGCTGCAGCGCTTTTTTGACATAGCTGTTATGAACCAGATTTCCCAAGATCGTAATCGGCATATCCGGGTTTTGTTTTCGACATTCTTTTGCGGTTTGAATCGCTTTTAGGACTCCACCGCAATATCCTTGTGGTTTTACTTTTGTGACTTTATATTTCATACTCTTTATTATAGCGTTTGATGTTTGTTTTGAAAAATGTTTTATGGTATTATGAGTTGGCTTTGAGGTGATAAACATGTCAAATACAAATGTCGTTAAGGAAATTATGGAGTTAGAACATTTTAAAACACTAACGCCAATTCAAAAACAAGTGATGGATCGAAAAAATAAAACAAGAGATCTTATCGGTATCTCCAGTACAGGTTCCGGGAAAAGTCATGCCTTTTTCATGGCTATTTTTGAGCAGGTTGATCCGACTGTCGATGCGGTACAGGCGGTAATCTCTACACCGACAAGAGAACTTGCTTTTCAGCTGTATGAGCGTTGTAAGAAATTGGCAGCGCATTTTGGAGTGCGTGTAAAGCTTGTGACCGGTGGGATGGATCGTAAGGTTTCCGATGTACAGCCACAGATCGTAATCGGTACGCCCGGGCGTATGAAGGATTTGTTTGTTCAGGAAAATACATTGCGTCTGGATACTGCCAAAATGGTCATTATCGATGAAGCGGATATGACACTGGAATTTGGCTTTTTAGAAGATATCGATGAAATTCTTTCTAAAATGGATAAAAAAGTACAGTTGATGGTTTTTTCCGCTACTATACCGGAAGCTTTACAGCCATTTTTAAAGAAATACTTGTTTGATCCTTTCATGATCTCTATTGAAGATAGTGAAAATTTCCAAAGCGATGTTCGTCATGTTCTGGTGCCTTGTAAACATAAAAGCTATGAAGAAAAGCTGTTGGATGTACTATCCCATATCAATCCATATGTCTGTTTGATCTTTGCCAATACCAATCAGGAAGCTGCCGAGATTGCCGCTTTTTTAAGAGAGCATCAATATGATCTGGTAGAGCTTCATGGTGATTTGGAATCCAGAGAACGAATGCAGGCCATCAAAGCGATTCAGTCACAGAAAAAAAGCTATATCGTTGCCAGTGATATTGCCAGCCGTGGTATAGACTTAGAGGGAATTACCCATGTTATTTCATGTGGTTTTCCAAAAGATCTAAAGTTTTATGTGCATCGTTCCGGACGTACCGGTCGTGCCAATCGTGATGGTGTATGTTACGCCTTATATCATGAAAAAGACGAGGTGGCGATTAAGGATTTGATGCATCAGGGAATCGTTTTTGAACATCAGGATATTCGTCATGGACAATGGGTCGATCTCAAACCATTTGGTCAAAAAAGAAAACGTTCCAAAGATCCACTACAGCAGGAAATTGAAAAAATCGTATCGAAAAAGGCAAAGAAGGTAAAACCAAATTATAAAAAGAAACAGCGTCAGGAAATTGAAAAGCTAAAACGAAAGAGAAAAAGAGAAATCATTCAAAAGGACATTCAACGTCAGAAAAAAGAAAGAGCCAAAGAAAAACAACGCCAGAAGAGGTTTGAATCATGATCTATTTAGGATCACATGTATCCTTAAAGGCACCGAAGTATTTTTTGGGGAGTATTGAAGAATCACTTTCATACGGAGCCAATGCCTGCATGATCTATACAGGTGCTCCCAGCAATACCCGACGTGTTTCATTAGATCAGTTTCGAATCGAAGAAGCCAAGGAATTGATGGCAAAGCATGATTTTTGTATGGATCGTGTAATCGTACATGCACCCTATCTGATCAATCTAGCCAACACCATCAAGCCGGAAACTGCACAGTTTGGTGTCGAATTTTTATCACAGGAATTAAAACGAGTGGATGCACTGGGGGCAAAAACATTAGTTTTGCATCCCGGCAGCCACTTAAAAGCCGGCGTGGATGTGGGGATCTCATCCATTCAGAACGGTCTAAATGCGGTTTTAGATGCCGATGAAAGCGATGTTTGTATCGCCTTGGAAACAATGGCCGGAAAGGGCAGTGAAATCGGGCGAATCTTTGAGGAATTACGTTGGATTCTGGATGGTATTCATAAACAGGAACGAATCAAAATCTGTATGGATACATGTCATATTCATGATGCGGGGTACGATCTTTCGGATTTCGATGCCGTTTTAAACCAGTTTGATGCGATATTAGGATTAGATAGACTGGCAGTTATGCATATTAATGATTCCAAAAATGAAAAAGGTGCCCACAAGGATCGCCATGCCAATATTGATCAGGGTCATATCGGTTATTCCTTATTGGCAAAGATCGTTCATCACCCTAAACTGGAATCCATTACGAAAATCCTGGAGACACCGTATATCGATGGTAAACCGCCTTACAAAGAAGAAATCGCATGGCTTAAAGCCTATAAAAGTGAATAAGATGTAAAAAGCCGGAGTTTTCCGGCTTTTTGTGTTAGAAGGCTTCAATTTCCTGTTTTAAGCGTTGTACCATTTTCTGCTGTGGAATCTTTTCGATAATTTCTCCCTTTTTGATCAAAAGACCTTCATTTTTACCGCCGGCAATGGCAATATCCGCATGTTTTGCCTCACCGGGCCCATTGACAGCACATCCCATGATGGCTACGGTAATATTTTTATGAACGGTCTGCAGGTATTGTTCAATTTCGTTGACGACAGGCTCCATATCCCATTGCGTACGACCACATGTCGGACAGGCAATTAGATTCGGTACATTTTGAATCAAGTTACACGATTTTAAAAGCTCTTTAACGATGGGAATTTCTTTTTGCGGGGCACCGTTTACACTGATACGAATGGTATTGCCAATACCATCCAATAAAAGATTTCCTAAAGCTAATGTGCTTTTGATAGCACTGGTCATCATGGTTCCGGCTTCAGTAACCCCTAAGTGTAAAGGATAGTCAAACATTTCCGAGGCCTTTTTATAGGCTTCTATACATAAAAGGGGATCACTGGATTTAAAGGAAAGTACCGTATCATAGAAATGAAGATCTTCCAAGATCTGAACATGTCTTTGTGCGCTTTCCATCATTCCCTGTGCTGTAGGTTTTCCATATTTTTGATGAATCTCTTTTTCTAAAGAGCCGCTGTTGATGCCAATTCGTATCGGAATATGTTTTTCTTTACATTTTTTGACCACGGTTTCGACATTTTCCCGAGCACCTATATTTCCCGGATTTAAGCGAATTTTATTCGCTCCGGCATCAATACATGCTAAAGCGAGTCGATAGTCAAAGTGAATATCGGCTACCAATGGAATATGGATATTCGACACGATTTCTTCAATAGCTTTGGCATCGTTTAGATCCATACAGCTGACACGAATGATTTCGCAGCCCATCGCTTCCAATTCTAAAACTTGTTCGATCACTTCTTTTACATGTGATGTTTTGATATTACACATGGATTGAATATATACATGATCGTTTCCGCCTAAAACTAAATCTTTCACTTGTACAGAACGAGTCTGATTTCTTTTCATTTTGATCACTCCTACTTGAAAGTATATAAGTTTCATGCAAGAAGAACAAGTGACAAAACCTGACAAATGTGATTAAATGGTACAAGATAGGGGGATTGCATGCGCCAGTTTTTTAAAAACATCAAGAAAAGAATCCTGCGTTTCTTTCATCAAGGGTTGGATGCGCCCTTAGATCAGGTCATATCCAGACGTATCATCGGTTTTGCCAGTCTGGTGACGGTTTTCTTTTTAGTTATCTTTCTAAGACTCGTTTATATACAAGTCTTTTCCAATGAACGCTATACACAGCTGACAAATGATTATACCAGCGTTACACAATATATCAGTGCGCCTAGAGGTCAGATATTCGATACGAATGGCAATGTGCTTGCGAAAACTACGGTCAGCCACAATATCGTCTATACATCGCCCAACAACATGACAACAGATGATTATTTATTGTACGCCAATCGAATTGTTTCGGTATTTGATGTCAAAGCAGATAAATTTTCATCTTCGGATTTAAAGAATGCGTACATTGCCTATACCTCTTTATTGGACACGGATGATCCACATTATGGATGTCGACATCTATTCAGTGAATCGGAATGGAATAGTATTCAAAATGGTTCTATGACATCCTCCAAACGAACACAACTTCTGTATGAACGAATCACTGATGAAGATATCGATGAACTTTCGAATAAAGAAAAGGCAACCTATGTGATCTACAGTCGGATGACAACAGTGAATTCTTCCTCTTTGCAGAATGTCATTCTGGAGGATATCAGCGATGATGATGTCGCGTATTTAGTGGAACACAAAACCGAGTTTCCGGGCTTTGATGTCGATTTTGGGGGTTGGAAACGAGAGTATCCATATGGTGAAACATTATCTGATGTATTGGGAACAGTGACGACCAGTACGCAAGGTCTTCCCAGCGAAAATGTAGATTATTATCTGCAAAGGGGCTTTCAGTATAATTCGCCGGTAGGCGCTTCCGGTTTAGAGCTTTACTATAACGACTATCTTTCCGGGGTCAGTGAAGAATCGGTCGTAACGTATGACTCAAATGGCTTGGCTCATAAGGAAGTTACGCGTTCGGCACAAAAGGGCTTTGATTTGTATTTAACGATCGACATAGAACTGCAGGAAAAACTTGATAATACGCTCAAGACGGTCCTACAGCGTGAAGGTGGTACCGAAGGGCGTGAGGAATTCAACAGCTTGTTTACCTGTATGATGGACCCTACGACCGGTGGTGTTTTGGCTATGTCCGGCTATACGATGGATCTGGAAACCAAAGATATGACATATTTTGCCTCCGGCAACTATGTTTCGCTGGTCAATCCGGGTTCCTGCATCAAAGGAGCTACCATCTATATGGGGCAAAGCGAGGGTGTAGTAAAGCCTGGAGAAGTCATCAACGATGAGATCATGAATATCGGCGGTGAGGAATTTGGTTCGTATGAAAATCACGGTCCTGTCAATGATATACAGGCTTTGTCGGTTTCCAGTAACGTCTATATGTTTAACATCGCCATTCGTTTAGGTGGAGCAACCTATGAAGAAGGCCAACCTTTAGTTATGGAAGATGTGGGCCAGACTTTAGATAAAATGCGCACTTATTTCTCGCGCTTTGGTTTAGGAAATGTGACCGGCGTGGATGCACCGGGGGAAGTCAGCGGCTATATGGGCTTTGGTAATTTGCCGGGAATGACATTAAACTATTCCATTGGCCAGTTGGATATGTACACGCCGCTGCAGCTGTTACAATATGTTTCGGTGATTGCGACTTCCGGCAGCATGTATCAGATCCATATGATGGATCGTGTAACCGAAAGCAACAGTCAAAACATCGTCGAAGAATATCCAGTCAAGCTTAAATCAACCTTGTCCAATACAGAATCGCTTTCACGGATTCAACAAGGATTTAGAGCTTGTGTTACGGACGAAAACTGTGGAACCCAGATCAATGCGTTATCACAGGATGTTGCGGGAAAAACCGGTACGGCTGAAGTTGGAGATGCGACGACCGCTAACTTTGTCGGCTATGCACCCTATGAGAATCCTAGTGTTGCGTTTGCCTGCTCGGCACCGACCAGTGCGGAAAATACACAAAACCTCAAAAGCAACATCTGTGTTTATAACGTGATGCCGGAGGTTTTACAGACATATTTTGAATTGTATCCGCAGGATCAATAATCTTCTTGCACCAAAAAAATATATATGATACAATTCATTCGCATATTTGTTAAGGAGGACAGTCCATGAGAGATCGTATTACATTTAAATGCTCTGTTTGTGGAGAAGAAAACTATATCGGAACTCGAAATAAAAAGAAACATCCTGAACGTATGACAATTAAAAAATATTGTCCAAAATGTAATCAAAAAACGGATCATAAGGAGAAGAAATAAAGAAGACCGGATCAATGGTCTTTTTTACTAGCAGATCATGATAGAAATTTATACATATCCATTAGGAATGGTGCAGGCAAATTGTTATGTGGTGGTCAAGGAAGATTCTTGTCTGGTAATCGATCCCGGCGATGCGTTGGATCTTCAGCCTTTTTTAGAACAGAATCATTTACATTTGGAAGCGGTGTTACTGACACATGCTCACTTTGATCATATCAAGGGTGTTGATTCGATCACAGAAACGTATTCGGTACCGGTTTATGTTCATCAAAGTGAAGTTTCTTTTTTACAGGATCCGGCGTTGAATGCTTCTTTATCATTTTATGAAACGATCGTTTGTCATTCCAAGGCAATCGGAATTCAGGAAGGCAAGCTTTCGATCGGAAAATTTGATATCGATGTTTATCATACGCCCGGTCATACTTGCGGTTCCTGTTGTTTTCGTATAGAAAATCATTTGTTTTCCGGAGATACCCTGTTTCAAGGCTCTATCGGAAGAATGGATCTTCCAACAGGCAGCGTCATGCAGATGAAAGAGTCTTTGCGCAAACTGGCAGCTCTGGAAGATGATCTACCGGTATATCCGGGGCACGGCCCGGCTACAACCATCGGTTTTGAAAAACAGTGGAACTACGAAATGAAGCATCTATGATCTTTAAAGAAAGTCCATGTCGAAGATACCCTGAGTATCATAATAGATTCGCATGTGGACTTTCTTTTCTTTTTTCTCATACATACAATCGATGAATGTATTTTCATCACGAAACGTCACCAACACATCGTTTATCACTTCACTCTTTTCCAGAATCAAATCCTTTGGATCAAAATGACACTGACGAATTCTTTCGTTATGCTGGATCATGGCTCTGGCATAAGAAATACAGGAAAGATCGATCGTACTTTGTTTGTTGGCCTCTATCAGATAGGCATGATCTAACAGATATAAACTGATCAGGCTTGTCACCTGCAACAGGATAAAGAAACAGACCAGAGCCCCTGAGCTGATATAACCGTTAATAGATCTGTACGTTGTATTTTTTGTCTGCCTTTGAATAGGATAAAAAAATTTCTTCATCTTGTTGATAAAACGCAACATTTTTAACTCCTTCCATAAGAATTTCATATCCCTCTTTTTTGACAAGTCGATCTTTATCCTGGCCGATCCAGATCGATTCATGCTTATAGTTCATCGTTAATTCATGACTTTGTACTTCGATATCCTTGGAAAGAGAGAGGATTTCTCGAAGCTGGATCACAGCCATTTGTTCCTGTTGAAGCATATCCATGTTTAACATTTTGAGACAAGTCTGTAAAAAGACAAGTATGCATAAAGTAACGATACTGAAAACAAGCAAAGATAAAAGGGCATCAATCATGGTAAAACCATTCTTTATTGATCTTTTCATCGATGATCCATCCTTTACTATTGAATACTATCTCTATGTTGTTCCATAAAAGACTGATACACAGAAGTATGATAAAGAGGGCAAACAATGCTTCTGTCATTAAAAATCCGTTTTTATTCAATGCGAACACGCCCGCTTCCTAATTGATAGATCAAGTGGATGGTACGGTCTTTGTCTGTACACTGAATGGTATGTGCCTGGGAAATATTACCTTTGGCATTGTAGTGAAACGCAAATGGTGTACAAGAGATGGACGGTGGATATTGAAATTCGATATCCGCAAAATAAGCTCTGTCTTTTTCGATACGCACATCTTTGTTCTCTTTTGCGATAAACGCTTTTTCCTGAGTCAAAACAGAATAAGCCGCCATTTTTCGAGAGAAATACTCCAGGTGAGAAATAGAAGGCTTTAAGCTGATCAGTGTCAACAAGCTTATGATCAGAAGCGTCAATAAAGTTTCCATCAAAGTAAAGGCATTATTGACTGGTGGCTTGTCCATTGATGATCTCCACAGACTTTCCGTTTGGACATTTGGCTTGTTCTTCTTTCAGATAGCCATCATTGATCAAATCTTGAATGGAAGGGACTTCATCCTTTTCGATTTGATACAGTAAGATTTGTGAATCAATGACACTTAAAAGAGATTTACAGCCTTTTTCACGAATGATCGTTTCTTTTTGTGTAATATTTGGCAAGGTGATCAAAAGAATGATGGTGATGATCAATAATACGATCATCATTTCTAAAAGGGTAAACGCATTTTTTGTTTTCATAAAATTCCTTTCTATAGTGTGTTTAATACATTCATAGGCACTAATAAAATTTGATAGACTGTTAAAACGACTATACCGACGCTGATATAACTGCCAATTTGAATATAAAGCGATAGTTTCTTTGCCTTTTGTTCCAACTCTTTTTGTACTTTTTGCTGGTAAAGATGTAAAAGTTCTTTGGTGGATGAAGTGTGCAGTCCCATGGTAAAAAAACGTACGAACTCTTCATCCATATGACATAGCTGCAAAGCTTGTATCATCGTATTTCCCTGATGAAGAGCTTTTTGTATTTGTATGGCCAAAGGATGATACAAGCTTTTTGGATGAATCTTACAAAGCATCTCAATGCATTCCATCGTGGAAAGACCATAGCCTAAAAAAGTGGACATTAAAAGAGAAAAGTGCAAGGAAATAACTTTGCGAAAGAGCGCAAATCGACAGAAAATGGCGTATAAATGTTCTGTTTTCTTTTGCGTATAAACAATCAGGAAAAATATTAAAAATACAAAGATCAAAAAGAGAAGCAGGGAAAACACAAATTGTAAGATCGATAAAAACAGGAAAACTTGTTTTGATGCCAGTTGAGACATAGCCGGAAGGATCATTTCTTGAAAAAAGAGGATCATTCCAAAGCTGAATAAAAATAGAAAAGCCGGATAGATACTTGTCTTTATCAGTTCCTTGATCCAACCTTTGCCAACATCATCGATTTCATTGGCACAATGAATGGCTTCTTTAAAAGGCAGTCGATCCTTTAGAATTCTTAAGATCTGAAAGTAATTTTCTTTTCCGTTTGTCAGGATGGAAACTAGTTTTTCTCCTTCGTTTAATTTTGCCAGAATGTTTTTATGGCATCGAAAACAAATCTCGATCATAAAAGTTGTATCCAATCCCTTATTTAATAAAAGACTGAATTGAGCAATTTCTTCTTTAGAGATTTTGCAGGTCAAATCGTGCTTGAGGATCTTGAATTCTTTGGGCATCCAAAGCTTCCTGAATCTCGTTAGAGAGCGTTTTAAAGCCTTTAGGATAGGCTTTATGTTCCAGGGCATATTGAAGATCTTGTCCGGATAAAACTTCATAGATACACTCCTTTCCGTTAGGGCCTTGATATAGTCTTTGTCCGATCAATGCCGTCAATGTGTTTTTTAAATCATAGGTGGATACAGATAGATCTTCTAAGCGTTGTATAGCCTCTAATGCGTTGGATGCATGCAGTGTGGTAAAGGCAAGCGAGCCTGTTAGGGCACAGCGAACGACCATTTTGGCTGTATAACTGTTTCGTGTTTCTCCGATAAAGATCACATCCGGATCGTGACGAAGAAGTTCTTCAATTCCTTTTTCGTATGTAAAGCCTAATTCTTCATTGATCTGTAGCTGTAAATAAGATGGATCCTGAATTTCGACCGGGTCTTCCAACGATACGATCTTGTGCATGGAACGTTGTGCGATCGCATGTAAAATGGCATGTAACGTGGTGGTTTTACCGGAATTGGTCGGCCCACAGGCAATTACCAGTCCTCGTCTTGCGTGAATCAGGCTTTCCAGGAACATTTGATGTTCCTTTTTTGAAGTTAGTCTTTCTATCGGAAGGTGAATGCCTGTATGCAAAAGACGAATAACACCGGTCTGCAGGTGCTTATTGGGAATTAAGCTAAAGCGACAGTATAAAACCTGAGAACCTAGCTTCCAGCTGAATTGGCCATTTTGAGGGATATACGGATTTGTCAGATCAAAACCGGATATAAACTTCACATACTCAAAAAGGGATTCATCCCAGAGATCCTGTACAAGCTCTACCATTTGCTCATAGATACGCAACTGAATGGATAAAGTATGCCGATGGAGCGTTAAATGGATATCGCTTGCGTTTTTTTGTGTGGCATACGTTAAAAGCTGTTCTAATTTTTCTTGCATGTTCATACTATTTAATACGTAAAAAAATCGAAAAACTATGAAAAAAAATTAAAAAAATTTCGCTAAATTCAACTAAAAAGTTGATGTAGAGAATTAAA
>CABOGK010000027.1 GCA_902399855.1 Erysipelotrichaceae bacterium | reverse complement strand
TAGTTGGGCCTGCCCCTGCCAAGATAGCACGTTGCCGGGTCATTTTTTTATTTCTTAAGATTTTCTTAAACTCATGTCTGTGAACTTGAGTTTTTTTTTCGTTATGCTAAAATATGCTTCATATAAGGAGAATTATGCATAAATATATACGAATTATTAAATCAAAGCCTTTTTTTATCGCTATGGCTTTTTTGATTCAATTATGGTTGTTTGCTTTTTTGATCACATGGCTATCCCGGCGATTCTTTGGCTTTTATCTATTATTAGTTATTTTAAGCTTCTTTGTCAGTGTTCAGGTAATCAATCGTGATTCGGATTCCTCAAGCAAGCTCTTGTGGGTCTTAGTAATCATGTTTATGCCGGTTTTTGGAGGGTTGCTGTATGTTCTATTTGGAGCCAGAAAGATTCCAAAGGCCTTGATGATCAAGGATAGACAGGCAAATCGAGATTATCAGCGTTATGCCAAACAAAGCATGCAGGTTATGCAGAATGTAAAAAATGACTTTGTTTTAGATAAGATGGTTACTTTGGCATGGTCCAATGGTTATTTTCCCGTGTATGATCATTGTCATGTAACTTACTTTCCTTCCGGAGAAACACAGTATCAGGCGTTTTTAGAAGCATTATCCCAAGCCAAGATCTATATCTTTATGGAGTTTTTTATCATTAATAAAAGTGTGATGTGGGATACGATTTTACAGATTTTAATGGATAAGGCCAGTGAAGGTGTTGATGTACGATTGATCTATGATGATTTTGGTACGATTACTTATCTTCCGGTTCATTATGATCGATGGTTGAATGAACGTGGTGTAAAGACGCATCGATTTAATCCAATGAAGGCTCAAATCGCCATGCAGATGAACAATCGCGACCATCGCAAGATTTTAGTTGTCGATGGAAAAGTTGCTTTTACCGGTGGTTGTAACATATCCGATGAATATATCAATACCAGAGAACGATTTGGACATTGGAAGGACATGGGAGTTTGTATAAAGGGAGCCGCTGTTGAAACTTTTACGGTTTCTTTTCTACAAATATGGAATTATCAGGCGCAGGATCCAACACCGTATGCTCCATTCGTGCTTTCTAAAGATTTACAGGCTACTTATAATGATCCAGGTTATGTCATTCCTTTTAGTGATTCTCCAACGGATGAAAACTATACCGGAAAGTATATGCAGCTAAACCTTTTGAATACATCGTGTGATTATTTCTGGATTTCTACGCCGTATTTGATTTTGGATGATGAAATGGTTTCCAGTTTACAGCTTGCGGTGAGTAATGGTGTGGATGTTCGCATTATTGTACCGGCCATTCCGGATAAAAAAATGGTCTATCAGGTCACAAAGGCAAACTATGATGCCTTGATCAAAAAAGGTGTCAAGATTTACGAATATACACCGGGCTTTATTCATGGAAAAGTGGCTATCAGCGATGATCGAAGTGCTTTAGTAGGTACGGTAAATATGGATTTCCGTTCTTATTACCTTCATTATGAATGTGGTGTCTATATGCGTGATACACCTTGTATTCAGGACATAAAGCAGGATTTTGAAGAAATCTTTAAAGTATGCCATGAAGTAACCCTGCAAGAATGTGAGAACGTGAACTTCTTTGTTCGAGAATTTAGAAAGATCTTAAAAATATTTGGTCCAATGTTATAGAAAAGATGAAAGGATCACAAATTTGTTGTGTTTTCCATCTTTTTGTTTTCTTTTTTTTCGCAAAAAAAAAGATACAGTTGAAAGAACTGCATCTCCAATCTCTACAACATCTTTTTAGGATCGACGTAACGATCAAATTCTTCTTCACTTAGATAGCCAAGATGTAAGATGGCTTCTTTTAAAGAACAGTTGTGATGATATGCATATTGACTTGTTTTTCCTGCTTTCTCATATCCGATTACCGGATTTAGACATGTCACCAACATCAAAGAATGATGAAGATTTTCATCCATTGTCTTTTGATCGGCCTTTAGGCCGACAAGACAGCGTTTTGTAAAAGAATCGATCGCATCACTGAGTAATTGAAGGCTTTGATCTAAGTTATAGGCGATGACCGGCATAAAAACATTGAGTTCGAAGTTTCCCTGACTAGCGGCAATGCCAACTGTAGTATCGTTTCCCATGACTTGTACAGCGACCATCGTTAAAGCCTCACATTGTGTCGGATTGACTTTACCGGGCATAATCGAACTTCCTGGTTCATTGCTTGGAATTTCAATTTCATGTATGCCACATCGTGGACCGGAAGCCAGCCAGCGAATGTCATTGGCAATCTTCATGCAGTTGCACGCCAAGCCTTTTAATGCGCCGGACAACATCACACAGGCATCTTTACTGGTCAGGGCATGAAATTTATTAGGATCCGGCTTAAAATCAATGCCGGTCTTTTCTTTTAAAATCGTACAGATCTTTTCATCGAAATCTTTTGGACAGTTGATCCCGGTTCCAACCGCTGTTGCGCCGATGGCCAGTTCATCCACAAAAGGCAGACATTCCTGAATTTGACGCATACTGTGTTCGATCATGGAACGATAGCCGCTAAGCTCCTGTGAAAAATAGAGTGGTGTTGCATCTTGTAAGTGGGTACGTCCGATCTTGATAATCCCTTCATTTTCTTTTTCCAGTTTTTGAAGCTGATCAACCATTTTTTGACAGGCAGGCAAGAGTTCCTCTCTTGTCTTTTGTGCCAGCATCATATGTAGTGCTGTTGGGAAGGTATCGTTGCTGCTTTGTGAACAGTTGACGGTATCGTTAGGATGCAGGATCGTGGCATGAGCCCAAAGATTTCCCAGAGTGGTAATCACTTCATTAAAATTCATGTTGGTCTGGGTACCGCTGCCGGTTTGCCAAATATGTAGTGGAAACTGATCCAAATATTGGCCTTCCTGAATCTGTTGGCATACGTGGCAAATGGCGTCGCATTGTTCCTGGGTGATCTTTCCATAGGAAGCATTGGCTCTGGCACAAGCCTCCTTTAACAAGCTAAATGCATACAACAAGCTTTTTGGCATGGTTTCCTTTCCAATCGGAAAGTTTTCCAGACTGCGCTGTGTTTGACTTTTCCAGTATTTATCGGCGGGTACTTTTACTTTCCCCAGTACATCTTCTTCAATTCTGTATTCTGACATGATAGGACCTCCAATACAGTAAGTGTAACATTTTTTTTAGGTGGGTTCTATGTTAAAATGGGTGTGGTCTTAAAGTGAAAAGGAAGAGATAGTATGCGAATGGAACGAGACTATGAGGCATATTTTGATGACTATAATTGTTTGAAAGTCTATATGTCAAAAAACTTTTTTAACGGATCTTCCCGTATTTTTCATCTAAAGGATTCCTGTGATCGTATCATTCATTTAAATATTGATCATAAACAGGATCTTTTAAACGGTTATACCAAATATGTATTGTCCTTAAAAGAACCGTTGATCATGGGAGAAGAATATGTCGTTTATGATGAACATTGTCAAAAAACGATCTGTCAGTATTCTCATATCGTCAAAACGATTCGATTTAATCAGGAATATGAAGTAAAAGATATCGATCTTGGATGTTTTTACACAAAGGAGCGTACCGTATTTCGTTTATGGTCGCCGGTAGCTTATCAGATTTTGTTGCGGCTGGATGATCATGGACAAAAATCAACGATTGAAATGGAGCGTAAAGAAAAAGGAATTTTTGAGACAACAGTATCTAAAGACCTTTTAAATGCGCATTATACATTTATGGTGCGAGCTAACGGAACCTGGAAAGAAACGGTGGATCCGTACAATTCTTTCTGTGGTCCCAATACGCAATATAGTGTTGTGCAATCCATTGAAAATGTAAAGCTTCCTAAAAAGGTAAAAGTACCTTTGATGCGATCGAATACAGATGCGATCATTTATGAAGCCAGTATTCGCGATATGACATCCGAACCAGGTATCGGTGTGAAGCATCCACGAAAGTTTAAAGGCTTTACCGAGGAAAACATCACGACAAAGTCCATGAGCACAGGCTTTAGCTATATTCGATCTTTGGGAGTAAGCCACATTCAGCTTTTACCGGTGTTTGATTTTGGCAGTGTGGATGAGGTCTATACAGATATCTTCTACAATTGGGGCTATGATCCGGTTCATCACCGGGCCCTGGAAGGCAGTTATTCAACCGATTGTACCGATGCGATCAAACGAATCGAAGAGCTGGCTCATTTAGTACAGGATTGTCATCAGGCGGGCTTAAAGGTGAATCTGGATTTGGTCTTTAATCACGTATATACCAAAGAAAAGTACCCGTTGGAAATTCTGGTTCCCAACTATTATTTTTTGATGGATACAGAAGGCGAGTTCAGTAACGGCTCTTTCTGTGGGAATGATATTGATACGCAACCACCGATGTCACGCAAATATTTTGTAGATACATGTCTTCGTATCGTAGAGTGGTTTGATGTGGATGGTTTTCGTTTTGATTTGATGGGAATTTTAGATTATAACTTAATGAATGAAATTGCCGAGAAGTGCAGGGCACTGAAGCCGGATTTTATGATCTATGGAGAGGGCTGGAATATGCCAAGCTTTGTGCCGGAGCATCTAAGAGCTTCGATGTTGAATCAGGACCAAATGCCATTGATTGGTCATTTCAGTGATCGTTTTCGGGAAACATGTCGCGGTTCCAATGTAGATTTGGAGATTTGTGGTTATTCCAATGGCGATACCGGGTTATTGAATTCTATGCAACAATGTTTGGGTGGCGGTTGCCTGGATCACCTTTTTGATTCGCCGCAAAAAGCTATCAATTATGTGGAGTGCCATGACAACCATACGCTGTGGGATAAAAACAGTGTGTGTTGTCAACATGAGTCCAGAGGGGTCTTGATGCAGCGACAAACCTTGGCCAATGCTTTGGTGATCTTAGCACAGGGAATTCCTTTCCTTCATGCCGGCCAGGAATTTGGCCGCACAAAGTATAATTTAGGAAACAGCTACAATCGCAGCGACCACTATAATCATATCGACTACAACCTGCGCAATAAGCATATGCCGATCGTAGTGGATACCAAGCTGTTGATCAAAATTCGTAAAGAGCATCCATGTTTTCGCCTGGCTACAAAAGAAGAAATCGAAACTAATGTTAGCTTTGGTGATATCGATGGAAAAGTATTGGTCTATCAGGCAAAGTGTAAAGAGGATGTCTGCCTCTGTTTCTTTAATCCGACTTCGGAACATTTTTCATACGATTCGCATCAAAAGCTGTCGATTTTATTTGATAATGGAAATATCAATGCGGCCACGACTTATCGGGTAGGAATCGCTCCGTATTGTGTTGTCGTTTGTACATTGAGTTAAGACGAATTCACTTGACTTGTTCATCATCAAAACATAAAATAGTTTCAATAATGCGTAAAGACAAGAGGAGGAAACCATGGCAAAGTTTTGTAAAGAACCATCCAGAACATTTAGTGAGTATTTATTGATTCCCGGTTATACCGATGAAAACTGTACACCGGATAACGTGAATCTTCGTACGCCGTTAGTTAAGTTTAAAAAAGGAGAAGAACCGGCACTTCATTTAAATATTCCTATGGTATCAGCCATCATGCAGGCCGTCAGCGGTGAAGAAATGGCTTGTGCCTTAGCACGTGAAGGGGGCGTTAGTTTCATCTATGGTTCCCAGTCGATTGAATCACAGGCGGCAATGGTTGCCAAGGTCAAGGCAACAAAATCCGGTTTTACCGGCAGTGATTCCAATATTTCACCGGAAGCCACTTTAAAAGATGTGATCGAATTAAAGAAGAAAACAGGCCACTCCACTATGGCAGTGACAGAAAATGGCGAAGCGGACGGCAAATTGGTTGGCATCGTAACCAGCCGTGATTATCGTGTCAGTCGTATGGACCTAGATACAAAAGTCAAAGAATTCATGACACCGTTTGATAAGCTGATCGTAGGAAAGGAAGATATTACCTTAAGTGAAGCCAATGATTTGATCTGGGATCATAAATTGAATCAGCTTCCGGTCGTTGATGACAAGCAGCGTTTAAAAGCTTTTGTCTTTCGCAAGGACTATGCATCACATAAAGAAAATCCCAATGAATTATTAGATGACCAAAAACGCTATATCGTAGGAGCCGGTATCAATACCCGTGACTATCAGGAACGTGTTCCGGCTCTGATAAAGGCAGGTGTTGATGTACTTTGTATTGATTCCAGTGAAGGATATTCCTGCTGGCAGGCAAAGACATTACAGTGGATCCGTGATACTTATGGTGATCGCGTTAAGGTCGGTGCGGGAAATGTTGTCGATGAAGAAGGATTCCGCTTTTTGGCTGAAGCCGGAGCGGACTTTATCAAAGTCGGTATCGGTGGAGGTTCCATCTGTATTACCCGTGAACAAAAAGGAATCGGACGAGGACAGGCCACGGCAACTTTAGAAGTCGCACAGGCTCGTGATAAATACTTTGAAGAAACCGGTGTGTATATTCCAATCTGCTCTGATGGTGGTATCGTACATGATTATCACATCACGTTGGCTTTAGCCTTCGGTGCTGATTTTGTGATGTTGGGACGTTATTTTGCCCGCTTTAAGGAAGCACCGAATAATTTGGTCAGCGTCAATGGAAACTATATGAAAGAATATTGGGGCGAAGGAAGTGCCCGTGCCAGAAACTGGCAGCGTTATGATGTCGGCGGAGAAGGCAAGATGAGCTTTGTCGAAGGAGTTGACTCCTATGTGCCTTATGCGGGAACACTTCATGAAAATGTCGGTTTGACCCTTTCTAAAGTCTCTCATACGATGTGTAACTGTGGCTGTCTGACGATTCCTGACTTGCAGAAGAATGCCAAAGTGACCTTGGTTTCCAGCACAAGTATTGTTGAAGGCGGTGCACATGACGTTGTGGTACGTGATGAAAGCTTTGATGCCAAACCACAGTAATATAAGGGCGTAAAGCCCTTTTTTTGTTGTCAGTTGCACTTTCAAAAAGACTCTGTTATAGTGTGACCATGAATAGAGATTTTCAAAATAGTTCGGATTTATTGTTGGATATCAGCATCTTATATAGAAGTACACAAAAGTATTATGATCAAATGCTTCAAAGCATTTCATTGACCTATGCACAGCTCCCGATCTTGATTCTGATTTATGAAAATGAAGGCATTTCTCAGCAGCAGATTGCGCAGGATGGCGGCTATGACAAAGGAACGATTACCAAGCAGGTACAGAAGTTGGAAGAAATGGGATATATTCGGGTACAGCCATCCAAAAAGGATAAACGAGCCAAAGAGCTTTATACGACTTCACAGGCCAGAGCTATCATGAGCAAGGTCTATGCGATCCGTACTTCCTGGTGGCGGCATATCAGTTCTTCCATTCCTAAAGAAGATATGGCAGCCTTCTCCGGCTTTTATAAAAATATGGCGGCTTCCGCTAAGGAATTTGCGAAAGCCGATTTAAATGCGATCTCTTTTTTTGAACATCAGAAGCTTAGCTTTCAAAGCGTTCCGGGCAAGGTTTCAACCATTGTCGCCACAGGGGGCTGTAACTATCGTTGCCCTTTTTGTAATGAATCACATCTGGTTTTTTTAAAAGAGGATTCCATCAGCTATTCTCAGGAAGAAATCTTACAATACGTAAAGAGTCGAAAGGATATGCTGGATTCGATAACAATCACCGGTGGAGAACCTTTGATGCATACAGAGCTTGATCCTTTTTTAAAAAAAGTAAAACAGATGGGATTTTTCATCAATTTGATGACCAATGGTTCGTATTTTGAACATTTAAAAAGCCTGGTTGAACAAAAATTAGTGGATCGAGTTGTCATGTATATTAAAAATGTACCGGAAAAATATGGGGAAACGATCGGATTGAAAACATATGAGATCCATGAAGTTGTAAAATCGATTCATCTTTTAAATACAGAAAAGATAGAAAGCGTATTTGTGATCACACCGGTGCATGAGTTTCATACACCAGAGGATCTGGTTGCTATGGCAAAATGGCTTAAGCCGGCGTCTAGCTTGGAACTGCATATTTTTGAAGAGAAAGAAACGGTCATTCAAAAAGGATATCATGGTTATACCCGAGAAGAATTGAATAAGATAAAAAAAGAGTTGGAAGTCTATATACCTAATGTAAAGATACGATAGGAGGGGTTGTATGCTGAAGGTGGAAAAAAGAGATGGAACCATCGTAGATTTTGCGATCGCCAAGATCGTAAATGCGATTCAAAAAGCGTTTGATTCCTGCAAGATGGCTTATGACCCACAAATCTTTGATCTGCTGGTATTACGTGTCAGCGCGGATGTACAACCAAAGATCAAAAACGATATCGTCTCTGTTGAAGATATACAGGACAGTGTGGAGCGTGTGCTTTCTCAGGCCGGTTATACAGAGGTGGCCAAAGCGTATATCTTGTATCGTAAACAAAGAGAGAATATTCGCCGCATCGAAAATACGACACTGGATTATAAGAATATTGTAGATGCCTATCTGGATGATCTGGAACAGGAACAGCTTCAGGATCAGCCTTCATTATATTCTGTCGGTGGTTTGATTCTATCCAATTCCGGTGCCATCACCAGAAATTACTGGCTTAGCGAGGTCTATGATGCCTCGATCAAGGAAGCGCATAACAGCGGCTTAATCCATATTCATGATCTGGATATGTTGACAGGGGATAGTGCCAGCTGGTCTTTGTTGACGTTGATTAGACAGGGAATCACCGGCATGCCGGGCCAGGTGCATTCCAAAGCGCCAAAGCATTTGATGACCTTATGTAATCAGATGGTCAATGTTTTAGGCATCCTGCAAAATGAATGGGCTGGTGCGCAAAGCTTTTCAAGCTTTGATACGTACCTGGCTCCTTATGTGAAAAAAGAAAAGCTTTCACTTTCCGATGTGAAGAAAGCGCTGGAAGCTTTTATATATGGTGTGAATATCCCTTCACGCTGGGGAACGAAAACGCCATTTAGTAACGTGCTTTTTGATATGCAGGTACCGCAGGCTTTAAAGGATACCAAAGCCTGGGTAGGCAACGAACAGATGGATTTTACCTATGGACAATGTCAAAAGGAAATGCATATCATCCAGGAAGCTTTCTTTTCGATTCTACTGGAGGGGGATGCCAAACAAAATGGTTTTCCTTTTCCGATCGTGACAGTCTTGCTGGATAAAAACTTTGATTTTGATGAAAAAAGCTACACAAATCTCTTTCGATGCGCTGGCAAGTATGGTATGCCATACTTTGTAAACGCATCGATGGTTCAAAGAGATCCCTATCGACCACTGGATTTAAAACATTGGAACTATAAGCCGGGCTTTTACAGCTATCCGGAAAACTCAGGAAGCATCGGTACCGTTACAATCAATCTTGTAAGGCTGGCGTGGCTGGCAGAGGATGAAACGGATTTTTTTCGATCATTAGATGAAGTGTTAGCTTTATCTTGTCGTTCTTTACAGATCAAACGTCAGGTTTTGACAAAGCTGTTTCGCAGTGGCTTGTATCCTTACACAGCCTGTTACATTGATAGCTTTGAACGCCATTTTTCCACGATTGGAATCGTAGGTATGAATGAAGCCGGTATCAATGCCAAATGGCTTCAAAAAGATATGGGGCATAAAAGTACACAGGAATTTGCCCGTAAAGTTTTATCGCATATACGAGATGTTTTGATGAAGCAGCAGGAAAGTACGCATTGTCTATATAATCTGGAAGCCACACCGGCCGAAAGTGTATCGTATCGCTTTGCGAAAAAAGATCAGGATCTTTATCCTGCTATGAAAACAGCCGGTATTGTATCTTATACCAATTCCAGCCAGCTGCCTTTGGAAAATGAGGAAGATCTTTTTGCTTCTTTACAGATTCAGGAAACGATTCAGTCGCTTTATAACGGTGGAGTTTCTTTTTCCATACCGATGGCTAAAGGCATGGAAGATACGATAGCTGTTAAAACGCTGGTACAAAGTATCATCAAACATTTTTCTATCTATGATTTTATCTTGTCGCCGGTGTATTCGATATGTCCGGATCACGGCTATATCTCTGGCTTAGTCAAACAATGCCCGCAATGTGAGAAAGAATGTACGGTGTGGGCACGTATGGCGGGGTATTATCATCCCGTTAATTTTCAAAATGAAAAGGTCCGACAGGATTTTATCCGCCAACATCCTTATATTTTAGAATGAGATGCGAATGAGCACCTCTTCTTTTTTATCAATGAGAGGGAGGAAAACAATGAAATTGATCATCAAGTATTTAAAACCCTATAAATTTTTAGTGTTGTTGAATATTGTGTCTATCTTTGGGTTTGCACTGGCTGAATTGGGTATTCCGACATTGATTTCCGATATGATCGATGAAGGTGTGCTGCACCAGGATAGCCAGTATTTGTTTCGAACGGGTCTGATCATTGCGTGCATCGCCTTGATCGGTGTATGTGGAACGATTCTGTTGGGATATTGTTGTGCCAAGATTTCCACATCAGTGACTCGAGATATTCGAAACGATGTATTTAAAGAGGTACAGACTTTTTCACATGCCCAGATGAATGAGTTTGGCGTATCGTCTTTGATTACCAGAACGAATAATGATGCGTATCAAATCATGGTCTTTTTAAATGTAATCCTGCGAACGGCTTTAATTGCACCGGTGATGTTTTTTGTCAGCTATACATTGACAATTCAATCCAATCTGCAGCTTTCCATGATCATTGCCTCTACGATTCCTTTGATCATATTGGGCGTTATTCTGGTTGGTCGTTTTTCAGAGCCTATAAGTGAAAAACAACAAGGTTCGCTAGATAGACTCAACCGCATCTTTCGTGAAAATCTGACCGGTATCCGTGTAATTCGTGCTTTTAATAACGATGCTTACGAATCCAAACGATTCGATCAAGAAAACCGCTTTTTCATGAATCAGTCTCGAAAGTTATTTAAGCTGATGTCCAGTACGGAACCAATGTTTTTCTTTGTGATGAATCTGGCCGCTTTGGCGATCTATTATGTGGCGGCCGGCATGATTGATACCAATACCTTACAAGTCGGTAAATTGATTGCCTTTATGGAATATCTGTTTCATGCGATGTTGTCGGTCATGTTGTTTTGCACCGTTTTTATGATGTATCCAAGAGCCAGTGTATCTGCCAGACGAATTCGTGCCATCTTTGATTCACGATCCGAGATTACAGAACAAAACGATGCCATAGATTTAGAACATGTAGATTCCCTGGAATTCGATCACGTGACCTTTGCCTATCCGGATGGGGAAGAAGCGGTTTTAAAAGATATTAGTTTTACTGTCAAAAAAGGAGAGACGATTGCCTTTATCGGTTCGACCGGTTCAGGAAAAAGTACATTGATCTCTCTGGTACCCCGTTTTTATGATGTGAGTCAGGGAAGCATTCGTATCAATGGCAGGGATATCCGATCGTATAAAATCGATTCGCTTCGTGCCTGTATCGGTTATGTTGCCCAAAAAGCCGTCTTATTTCGAGGAAGTATAGAAGAAAATATTCGCTTCGGCAATGCCCATGCGAGCCAACAAGAGATCGAAAATGCAGCCCATGTCGCACAGGCTTATGATTTTATCATGGAAAAACCGGAACAGTTTCAAGAAAGAATCGTAGAAGGGGCCACCAATGTATCCGGGGGACAGAAACAGCGTCTTTCCATTGCCCGTGCCCTTGTCAGACATCCGCAGATCTGCATTTATGATGATTCTTTTTCTGCCCTGGATTTTGCGACCGATGCCAAACTTCGTAAAGCTTTAAAGCCGGAGATCAAAGATTCTATCATGATGATCGTCGCCCAACGTGTTTCTACGATCATGAATGCCGATCATATCCTTGTACTGGATGAAGGAAAGACCGTAGGCTATGGAACGCATACAGCGTTGTTGAAAAAATGTCCAGTGTATAAGGAAATTGCCTTATCGCAGTTAAGTGAGGAGGAACTGACTTATGGAAAATAAAACTATCAGGACAAAAGACTGTCTAAAAGCTCTTCTTCATTTTATGAAACCCTATCGTTTTAAATTGGGCATTGCGATCTTGATGATCGTTTTGACACAGCTATCCTTTGCGTTAAATCCGACAGTAGAAGGGATGATCACAACCTCTTTGATGCAGGATGCGATGGATATCATTCAAGGAGTGCCCGGAGCCCATGTGCATTTTGAAACCATTTTAGGCATTATGCTGCTTTTATTGGGATTATATGTGATCAAGACAGTTTCCCAACTCATCACTGCTTTTTTCTTGACCGATGCGATTCAAATGACGATGCACGATGTACGAAACGCATTACAAAAAAAGATCCAGCGACTGCCGGTACGCTATTTCGATAATCATGCCTTTGGAGATATATTAAGTTGTGTGACCAATGATGTCGATGCCTTAAGCAATGCGCTTCAACAAGCATTGACCAGAGTGTTCGGTGCCGTTTTGACATTTATTTTCGTAATCACGATGATGCTGATGATCAATCCGATCATGACTGCCATTGCCTTATTGATCATTCCACTTTCATTGATCATTACGAAGGTCGTTGTCTCTCATTCGCAAAAGCTCTTTGAAAAACAACAAAATACATTAGGGGAGCTGAATGGAACGATCACTGAAATGTATGGAGGATTTAATGAAATCATTCTCTATGGGAAACAACAGGATGCCATCCAGACATTTCAGGATGTCAATGATAAGATGTGTAAGGCAAGCTTCAAGGCCCAGTTTGTTTCCAGTCTGATTTCTCCATTAGTATCCTTGTGTACGTATTTAGCCATCGGGGCTGTTGCGGTATTTGGCTGTGTACTGGTCATTGAACAAAAACTGCATGTAGGAAGCTTACAGGCTTTTATCCGCTATATCTGGCAGATCAATGATCCACTTTCGCAGATTTCCCAATTGTCTTCACAGGTACAATCCGCTTTTGCGGGTATGCATCGAATTTTCGGTATGTTGGCAGAAGAGGAAGAACCATTAGGAAAAACAGAAGTAAAAGAAGTCGATACCATGAAAGGGGATGTGAAATTTGAACACGTCCAGTTTAGTTATGATGAAGACTTATTGATGAAGGATGTCAATATTGATGTCAAAGCCGGACAGATGGTTGCGATCGTCGGTCCTACCGGTGCCGGAAAAACAACACTCATGAATCTGTTGTTGCGGTTTTATGATGTGAAAGGCGGAAGCATCAAGATTGACGGGGTAGATATCCGTGATTTTAAACGAGAAGATCTAAGATCTTTGTTTTCGTTGGTCTTGCAGGATACATGGCTTTTCCATGGAACGATCTATGACAACATTCGCTATGGACGTTTAAGCGCACGTAAGGATGAAGTCATCGAAGCTGCCAAGATGGCCAATGTTCATCACTTTATTCGTACCTTGTCGCATGGTTATGATACGGAGCTAAATGAAGAAGCCAATAATATCTCACAGGGAGAAAAACAGCTTTTAACGATTGCCAGAGCCATATTAAAGGATCCCCAAATCTTGATTTTAGATGAAGCAACCAGCTCCGTAGATACGCGCCTGGAAAAAATGTTGCAGTCGGCTATGCAAAGAGTGATGAAAAATCGAACCAGCTTTGTCATTGCCCATCGCTTATCGACCATCAAAAATGCTGATTTGATTCTTGTCTTACAACATGGTGATATCGTGGAACAAGGAACCCATGAAAGTCTGTTAGAAAAACAAGGCATCTATGAAAAGCTGTATCATTCACAGTTTGCCCAACAGGAAGAGTAGAGTTCAGAAATATTTCCGGACTCTTTTTTTTTAGATTAAGATTTCATAAAATATATTGTAAAAAAATACAAAGACCCATATAATGTAAAAAAAGAAACTTTTTGAAAATAAATGAAAGGGGTTACTATGAAACGCTATACAATCAATCATTGCCCACTTTCTACAGTAGAGGCAACTTTGGTCAAGAAAACCGTACATTCTTATCATCCCAATCCTGTGACATGCAGTTCAGCTACACCAATCTATGAACTGCAGTTTGAGACAGAGAAAGGATTGTTGACATTTGAAATCGATGCCTTTGGATATCAGACCATTCCCACAGGTGTCAAAAGTGAGTTGACCTATCAGGGCTATGAACTGATTTCTTTTAAAGACTGGTATCCTGTTACACAATAAACTAGCCTGATATGTTTTGTTTTATGGTGACGTCAAAGTATCCGAAAATAATTGTTTGGTCGAATACTTTAATAAAGAGCTTATGATTTGTGATGAAACGATGGCAAAAGGAGTATGAAGATGCGAAAAGAATGGATAGAAGAATTGATTCAAAGGCTTTTAGAGGAACAGAAAGCCAATCAAAAAGATGGGGTATATGCATGGATGCAGATCGAAGCCGCCTACCAGTCCAATAAAATCGAGGGCAATACATTGACACGCAAACAAGTCGCTTCCATTTTTACGCGTGGAGAGATCATACCGGATGATAATAGTATTCGTTTGGTGGATATCGAAGAAACGACCGGTCATTTTGTGATGTTTGATGAAATGTTAAAGACATTAAATAATTCTGTTTCCAATAATCTAATCAAAAAATATCACCTGTGTTTTAGAAACAGCAGCAGCCAGGATGTACGCAAAGGCTCCTATGCCGGCGAATATCACAGACAAAAGGAAAGAGAAGAAAGCGAATGGGAAAAGGTTACCCAAAGAATGGATGATTTGATCAATACATATAATGAAAGAGATACGCACTCTTTGGAAAGTCTGGCACGTTTTCATGCCGCTTATGAAGCAATTATGCCTTTTCAGGGAGGAAACAGTCGAATCGGACGAATTCTTTTGATCAAAGAGTGTTTAAGAAGCAAGCAAGTTCCTTTTATCGTACATGCAGCCAATAAAGATACTTATAAAGATGCCTTAAACAAAGCACAAAATGAGCAATTAGAAGAGTTGATGGATTTTTTCAGGAAAGAACAAATCAATTTCGAAAGAGAAATCGATAAAATTTTATCCAAAGAAGAATAGGTTCATTATGGAACAAGAATGCATTCTATTGGATGATACAAAACAGAAATTACAGATTCTAATCGGTACAAAATGTACAATTTCATATAAAGATATAGAAAAAGTATCTGTTTTAAATGAAGATGTGAATTTTAAATGAAAGGCAGAACTTTTCTTATAATGGGTGTTAGGTGGAGTTTCTTTCTTTGTAAGACCCGGATTTTATGCAGGGCTAAAGATTTTTTATTGATTATGCATTTGACTGGAAGGGAAGCTGGTTTAATGAAACGAGAATTAGGAATTGCCCGTTGTGGATTGGCATGTTGTCTATGTTCGGAAAATATAATTTGTGCAGGTTGTGATTCAGGACAGTGTCCGGATAAGGATGGCTGTGAGAACAGAAAGTGTTCGATATCTAAAGGAATCAAACATTGTTATGAATGTAGCGAAGCATGTCAAAAAGGAATGTTGTCTAAAATAAAACCCTATGCTTTTACAGAATTTGCCAAAAGATATGGTAAGGATACGCTTTTAGATTGTCTGGAAAGAAATGAGAAAATGGGAGCCATCTATCATCGTGAGGGAATACATGGGGATTATGATGATTTTGATGATGTAGAGGAATTGATCAATTTCATAAAAACAGGAAATAGATAAAAAAAAGCGGACAGAGAACATTCTGTCCGTTTTCTACTTGTTGGTGCGGGCGAAGGGACTCGAACCCCCACGCCGAAGGCGCCAGATCCTAAGTCTGGTGCGTCTGCCAATTTCGCCACGCCCGCAAGACTGCTTTAATATAATAGCAGAACCTTTTTAAAAAATCAATGTAAAATTGTAGGCTTGTGTTTGGCCTCGATTTGCTCCTGAATATAAGTTTCCAATTCTTCCAACAACTCATCTGTAAGTTCGATATCTTCTATCATGACAGGTCCATCATGTGTTTTATCCAAAACAAAATGAATTTCGGGTAACGATCTGAATTCTGTTTTACCGAACTGTTTTTCATATTTTTCCAACTGCTCCAAAATGGGCTGTGCAATTTGTTTGATAATCTTTTCATTTTTCATACCTTTATTATAGCGTAATGTCTTTTCTTTTGACAAGGAAAGTGATACTACCTTTATTTTAAGACCTGTATTTGTTATGATATAGGCACCGGAGGAATGAAATGGAAAAACCGAACAACAAAGTGCAAAAAGAAGAAATTGATGATTTTGCCAAAGCTTTACTGGATAAAAAAACGGATATGGCCATTTATGCCAATCGATCCGATACGATAGATCAAACAAAAGAAAAAAACGAAGATGAAAGAAAAGCAGCTGAACAAACCTTATCTTCGGCTTTAGATATGCTTCGAAAAGAGAGAGGACAATCGACCATTGCCGAAGAAGAGCAGCGCTTTTATTATAATCAGCTCCAGGAAGAAGATGATGATTTTACAACATCTTCGATTGAAGAGTTAAAAACACAGTCTTTTGATGTCAATACGGTTGCCAAAGCTTTACATGAATACGATCAGGATCAAACGATTCGTACTAAGCTAAAAGTGGATTTAAATAAATCAAATGCGAAAGGTGTACCACATACCACCAGGAAAAAAGAGAAACCGGTTAAGAAAAAACGATCTAAGAAAAAGATTGCCATTATTGCCGGTGTAGTGGTTTTATTCCTGGCATGTTTGGGCGGCTATGCTTATAAAATCTATGTTTGGGATCCGGCACATATCGTAACGGAAGCTATGCAGAAGTCCTATGACAAGCTGGTTAGCTATGCGGATGAATATGGAAGTGATCTTGATAGCAATGCCACTTTAATGTCCGATTCAGAGCGATTTGAACTATTGGATATGGATGAAGATTACGATCGTCTAAACGCCACGCAAAAAGAAGATATCAACGCCTATTTTAAGGAACAAACAGGTAAAACCTATACGAGTCTTGTCAAAGAACTAAAAGAGATGAAAGATCAGATTGGTACGGATCCTAATGGTGCATACCAAAGAATTACTTCTCTTTTGACAAGCTGGAATTCTTTAAGTGCTTCTCAACAATATGAGTTGTTGGATTTGGAAGATGCTTATTCACAACTATCCGATAAGCTGCAGGAACGAATCAATGAAATGGCCAAAGCCAATGCGGATATGGGCTTTAGTGAACTTCTGGAAAATGTTCGTAAAGATAAAGAAGCGTCTGATCAACAGGCAGCACAAGAACAACAGGCGATGGCTTCCCTACAAAGCCAGTTACAGTCTTTACAAAGTCAACTGGCTTCTTATGAAGAATATGGACAGACCTTACGTTCAGAGCTTGCGACAGCACAGGCAAGTGGGGATTCTGCCAGCATCAGTGAATTGAATTCTGCGATATCTTCCAATGATCAGACAATCACACGTTTGGAAGCACAGATTGCCAGTCTTCAATCACAGATCGATAGCGCTCAATAACAAAAAAAACTCAACTTATCTGTGTACTTTTTTCAAAAGTATGATATGATAGTTGAGCAATCGCCGACATAGCACAGTTGGTAGTGCAACGCACTCGTAACGCGTAGGTCGCAAGTTCAAGTCTTGCTGTCGGCACCATTTTAGAATAGAACAGGCAAATCGCCGTATGAGGTTGAATATTTGATTCAGCCTCTTTTTTTATAAAAAAATCTATACGTTTTATCTTTTTCGTACAATATTACCTTAACTAACTGCTTTGTCAATTTATACTTTGTCATTTAATTTGAAAGGGGTTACAATAAAAGAGGAAAGTAGGTGTATTATGGGTTGTTTTGTTGCCCCGATGACCGAAGCGGTTGTCTTGACTGCGGTTTCTAAAAAACTCAATAAGAAATCGAGTCAAAATGAATTTGTGAAGGAAGTTCCAGTCTTGGAAAAAATGCTGTATGGAGGAAGTGCTTTATTAATTGTAGAACATGTTTATCATGGAGAACTAGTGTTCTGGCCACCCTTTTTTACAAGCATGATTTCTATGGAAGATACGCAGGCTATGATTCATGAGATCTTAACGACTGGTGTTTTAATGAGCGTACTGGTAACTCTGGCATGGGTGGGATTTGTTGTTTGGAAGTATAAACTGCTTTTAAAGAGGAAAAAACATGCTGTTGTGCGCTAGCTGGCTTTGTGCTGTTGTATTTAGTTTTCTATATGTAAGACGACCATCGGATGCTTATCAATATAAATTTCCAATGGTCTTATTTTTGGGGTCTTCACTGATGTGGAGTGCTGATTTTATTATGGCCTTTTTACAGGAAGGACCCGCTTATTTTGTCGAACTGGAATCCTCTTTGTGTTCGGATTTTTTATGCTTTTTATTTGTATTTACGTTTGTCATGGTTTTATGGCTGTGTAAAGTCGCTTTACATCAGGAGGTAGTGCATGACTAAAATATATGAAATACGGCAGGATATCTTATCGCATAATGAGACCGAAGCCGATCTATTGCGACAGGAACTGAGTCAAAAAGGTGTTTTCTTGTTGAATCTAATGTCTTCACCGGGCAGTGGCAAGACTACCACACTCGAGAAAACACTACCTTATCTGGATGGCCTTCGTGTTGGGGTCATGGAAGCGGATATCGACGGAGCCTGCGATGCAAAACGTATTGAAGAATTGGGGTATCGCTCCATTCAGCTTCATACAGGTGGTATGTGCCATTTAGATGCACAGATGACAAGACAGGGGTTAACGGCATTTGGCATAAATGATCTGGATGTAGTGATCCTTGAAAATGTAGGAAATTTAGTATGTCCTGCTGAGTTTGATACAGGGGCTATGTGCAATGCCATGATCTTATCCGTGCCGGAAGGACATGACAAGCCACTGAAATATCCATTAATGTTTTCTATTTGTGATGTAGTCTTGATCAACAAAATCGATGTGATCGATGCGTTTGATTTTGATGTCGAATACTGCAAACAGGAGATATGGAAACGGAATCCGAAGGCAAAGATTATTTTGATCAGCGCCAAAACAGGACAAGGGATTCAGGAATGGGCTGATTGGCTAAAAGAAAAAGCAGAAAGTGTGAAAGAAAATGGCAGAGTATAGAAAGGAACTGGAGGGCCAGCCCAGAGAAAAAATATTAAAGCTGGCACAGAAAATTACGGATCGTATTGGACATAAAGTGACGGTAGAGGATCCGGAATACTGGGGATTGGCAGCTGTAGTGACCGATGAAATGGCAGAAATTGCGCTGCATATGAAGGTTCGCAAGCCGATGCGTCTCAGTGATTTTGTACGAGTGACGAAAAAAGAAGAAGCATACTTAGAGAAAATCTTGTATGAGATGAGTTACGTTGGTCTTTTAGAATACAATTGGGAAAATGAAGATCATGAGAAACAATGGGTACTTCCACCCTTTGTTCCCGGTTCTGCCGAATTTGTTAATATGCATCCGGAGGTGATTGAAGAACATCCGGAAGTGGCTCATTTTTTTGATCAGATGACCAGACTTCCTTTGGATAAAGTAACAGCCAAGGTCCCTCTGGGAGGGGCCGGTATCGGTATGCATGTAATTCCGGTGGAAAAAGCGATTCATGCGATCAATGAGACAAAGGACATAGAACACATTTCACACTGGTTAAAGAAATATGATGGTAAATATGCTGCCAGTCCCTGCTCCTGTCGTATGTCCAGAGCCAGTATGGGAGAAGGATGTGGCGACGATCCACAGGATTGGTGCATCGGTGTCGGAGATATGGCCGATTATCTGGTGGAAACGAAAAAAGGGCACTATGTCACGTATGAAGAGGTATTAGAAATACTTCAACGGGCAGAGGATAATGGCTTTGTCCATCAGATCACCAACATTGACGGAGAAAATAAAATTTTTGCGATCTGTAACTGTAATGTCAATATTTGTAATGCATTGCGAACTTCACAATTATATAATACGCCTAACATGTCTAGGAGTGCGTATGTCGCCAAGGTGACCAAACAAGATTGTGTGGCCTGTGGAGCCTGCGTGGAACATTGTCCGGCGGGAGCCGTAAAACTAGGACAAAAGCTTTGTACGACGCATGGTGATATCGAGTATCCTAAAGTTGAACTTCCGGATACGAATCGATGGGGAAAAGAACGCTGGAGCCCGGACTATCGTGATAAAAACCGAATTAACTGTTATGACACAGGAACAGCTCCCTGCAAGACAGCTTGTCCGGCACATATTGCGGTTCAAGGCTATTTAAAATTGGCTTCTCGTGGTAAGTATAAAGAGGCTTTGGCTTTAATCAAAAAAGAAAATCCATTCCCGGCCGTTTGTGGAAGAATTTGTAACCGCCGTTGTGAAGAGGCTTGTACACGAGGAAAGATCGATCAGGCAATTGCTATCGATGAAGTGAAAAAATTTATTGCGGAATGTGATCTGAAAGACGAATATCGCTATATTCCTAAAAAGATCATTCCCAGCAATCGTGGTGAGTTTTCGGAAAAAATCGCAATTATAGGAGCCGGGCCGGCCGGACTGTCTTGTGCGTATTACCTGGCTTGCCAAGGGTATCGTCCGACTGTTTTTGAAAAAAATGAAAAACCGGGAGGCATGCTTCGATACGGAATCCCTTCCTTTAAACTGGAAAAAGAAGTCATTGATGCCGAAATCGACATTATGAAAGCTTTGGGAGTGGATATTCGATGTAGCATTGAAATCGGGAAAGATAAAACTATCGAACAATTGCGTAACGAAGGATATAAAGCCTTTTATTTGGCAACGGGTGCACAAAAGGGCCGTATTCTTCCATTAGAAAATGTGCAGGCCAAAGGCGTGCAAAGTGCGGTTGATTTACTGGGAAGCGTACAAAAGAAACCTGTATCACTGCAGGGTGCCTGTGTTGTTGTCGGTGGTGGTAACGTAGCCATCGATGCCAGTCGAACAGCTTTACGCTGTGGTGCTGCTCCTGTTTATATGGTGTGTTTGGAGCAGGCAGAAGAGATGGCGGCAAGCAGCGATGAGATCCGCGAAGCCAAAGAAGAAGGCGTTCAGATCATCAATGGCTGGGGTCCTGTGTCTTTAGAAGAAAAAGAGGGAACAGTTGCATCGATTACCTTCAAACAATGTGTGTCTGTATTTGATGACAGCCATCGATTCGCTCCGGTATATAACGAAGAAGTATTAAAGACGATCGATTGCCAACATGTGATTTTCAGTGTAGGCCAGCAAAGCGATATAAAAGCGATCATTGATCAGGAAAAACTCTCGACCAGAGGGCCTTGGATCGATGCCGATGCCAGGACGTTTCAGACCAGCGTGTCGGATATTTTCACCGGAGGTGATTGTTTTACCGGCCCTGCATTCGCAATCGATGCGATTGCTCAGGGGAAACAAGCGGCAGAATCTTTGCACCGTTACGTCAAACCGCATGCCAGTATGACAATTGGAAGAAATCTGCGAGAATATATCATGTTAAATAAAGACGAAGTCGTTTTTACAGATTACGATCATACATCCAGACAACAACCTGTGCATAAGAAGACCACACCTTTTAAAGAATCGGTACTGCCATTCACGGAAGAACAGGTAAAGAAGGAGACGGCTCGTTGTCTGGGATGTGGGGCCAGTATTGTCGATACAAATAAATGTATCGGTTGTGGAATTTGTACGACCAAGTGCGAGTTTGATGCGATACATCTCTATCGGGAATTGCCGGAAGCCAGTCACATGGTAAAAACGGAAGATAAAGCCAAGACCATCCTTCCATATATGGTAAAGCGAGCTGTTAAAATTGCCTTCAAGAAGAAAAGCTGATGCACGAATTGGGAATTGTTATCCATGTTTTGGACAGTGTGGATCAAATTCGCAAAGAAAATGCGATCCAAAAAGTATCTTCGGTCACACTACAAATAGGACAGGCGAGTGGAATTATACCCTCTTATTTGATTGATTGTTTCACATGGGCCCGAAAAAAATACGAGGGGTTTGAAGATTGTATTCTAAATATTCAGAATACGCCGGCTATTACTACATGTCTTTCTTGTCACCAGGAGTATGACACATTGAAACATGGAAAAACATGCCCGTTTTGCCAATCTGAAGACACTGTCTTAAAAACAGGAAATGAAATGCAGATCCTTGAAATGGAAGTAGAAGAGATAGAGGATCTATAAAGCTGTATAAAATACAGACTTCTGAAAACTAAGTTTTCAGAGGTCTTTTTTTTAATTTGATAAGAAAATCTGTTTGATCGAAATCCTAAATTTTTCGATAATCGAAAAGACTGGTATGTTACCGGCTGATTTTTGACAGTATTCTTTTGATGCGATAGGTAATTATTTATGTTTTAAATCATAAAAACCGATGTAAAGATTCCGGATGAAAAATGGAATCCTGTAATGGTCTCTTTTTATACATCACTTTCAAACAAATCAAAAGTCATGCTATACTTTTAGGAAATGGGGGTTAGTATGACAAAACAGGGAATTCGTATCCGTAAAGCTTTATATATTGTATTGTGGTTGGGCACTTTATTCAGCCTGATCCTTTGTCTCGGTATCGCATTCGGGTTTTTCACAAAAGAAAAGATCGTAACCAAAGAGGTGGAAAAAGAAGTGCAGGTGGTGCCGGATAATTATTTGTTTTTGGGGGATTCTTTGACCGATTATTTTGATCTGGAAACCTATTTTCCCGGCCAGCCGGTCGTGAACAGCGGTATTGCGGGCAATACGACCGATCAAATTTTGACATCGATGAAGACAAGAGTTTACGACTACAACCCATCCAAGATCTTTTTACTGATCGGAACCAATGATTTAAGAGATGGCAAGTCACAAGAGGCAGTCGTACAAAATATAGAAGAGATCATCGAAGAGATTCAAACAAATCGTAAACAAGCTGAAATTTTTGTAGAGAGTTTATATCCGGTTAATGCCTCTGTCAGTTCGACGGTAGGTGTTCGATCCAATGCGACGATTCAAAATATCAATGCGCAGTTAGAGGAATATTGTAAGGAAAAGAATCTGACGTATATTGATTTGTATGCAAAACTGCAGGATGAGCAGGGAAATCTTCAGATACAATATACAGCCGATGGATTACATTTGAGCGATGCGGGTTATCAGGTCGTCGCCGAGGTCCTGCAGGAATATTTGAAGTAAATGAGGAATCAAAATGAATTTGAGTACGTTAAAAGAAGAACTTCATTCGTTTCAGAATACAGACTGGATGCTTTTGCTGGTAACTGTATCTCTATTTTTAACACAGTACGTTATGGCCGGCGTCTTGATTTTGTATTTGGGATGGATGATCTATAAAAAACAATTATGGAGTGCTATAAAAGAACAACCGGGGGCACTTTGGATCTATTTGTTTGTCTTTTTGGAAATCATTGTTTCTCTTTTCGCAACAAACTTTACAGGACTTGTTAATGCGATTGGAATGCTTTTGGTAGTCGGTTTTATCAGCGGATATCGCCAGCAGATTCATCCTAAATTATTTCATTATACGATCGATATCATGTTGATCGGATCGATCTTCGTAGGAATCTTGGCACTTTTTCAGTTTGCGGATTTTTCAGCACAGAAAGGCTATGATTTTTTCGAATTCCATATTCAAAATTCTCCCAAGCGACGTATCATGGCTACGTTTGATAATGCCAACTTATATGCAACCATGTTGGAGTTTTGGATCTTTTTTTGTGTCTATCGTTTTATCCAGTGCAGAGGCTTGTTAAAAAGAATACTCTATGTAGTCGTTGGGCTGTTTAATTTCGGATTGCTGTATTTGACCGGTTGTCGCACTGCTTTGTTGCCGCTTGTTGTCATCATTCCTTTATTTTTCTTTCTGGCAAGAGAAAAAAAGTGGTTGCTTCTATCTTTGGCTGGATTAGGTATAGGCATCGTATTGGTTTTTATGGAGCCGGATTTGATTCCCAGAATCACCGATATGAGCACATTGGAATCGCGCTTTAAGATATGGAACTGTGCATGGATGGGCATTCAAAACTATCCAATATTCGGTCTGGGACCACAGTCTTATCATCTGTATTATCAAATGTTTAATGGACATAAGGCACCACATGCGCATAATATTTATGTAGATTCTCTAGCTTCTTATGGGATCGTCGGCACTTTGTTGATCATTTATTATGCCTGTCGATATCTGTTTCCGGAAATAGGAAACGTAAGATTGTATGATCGAGAGTTGTTTGGTTTGATTATCGGATTCATTCTGATTTTTTTGATTCATGGTTTACTGGATGTAACAATGAATGTATTGGCAACGGCACTGGTTTTTATGATGATCTTAAATGCCGGAGTTTTGGTTAAAAAAGATTGAAAATACAATTTAGATTGTGTTAATGTAGTGATAAAGAAAACAGACAGTAGAAGGAGATTTTTTAATGCGATTTTCTCGATTCTTCGTCTGCTTTTTTTTGCTTATTTCTTTAACGGGATTTCAGGAAACTTCGAATTACCAAAACGAGCTTGAGGCTTTGGAAAGACAGGCGATGGACTGCAAAGAGCAGCAGGCTGCACAAGTTTCACAGTCTTTACAGGAAATAAGAAAAGAGATTTTAAAAGATATGGAATCGGTATTGAACAAAGCCGATTTAAATGACATCGAGTTAAAAGAACTCAAGGAAAAAAAGAGTGTTACACATCACTCTTATGAGCGATTGAAAAAACAAATGGCACTCTATCTGATGCAGGAACAAAGTATGTATCCGTATTGTCTGGAAGGACGAATCTTAAACGAAGGGAAGGATCTTCAAACTTTATATATGCATCAGAAACAACTGGAAGAAAAATGTTCTCAAAAAGAGAAGAGAAAAGTTCAATTCCAGCTGGAAATTCAAAATCTTCAAGCGTATGATAAGCGTGTTGACAAAGCACAGGATACCCTCAAGGAGCGATTTCAACGCACCGATGGATATGATCAGCCTGTTCATGGCCAACATGATCCACAAAAGATGATTCAGGGACTACAAGATCTTCCGGTGTTTGGTTCTATACATTCTACAAAGAATGATTCACACTTTTCCTGTCTGGCGCAGGATGCTTCCATTACTTCCACAAGTCCATATTGGGGAAAAGTATCGGATCAGGGCTATATATCGGCCGGAACATGGTCGTATCCGCACGGAGGAATGCATTTAGGTATGGATCTTGCCCTGGCTTTATATTCAAACATCTATGCTCCGGCCAATGGCATTGTTTTATATGCCGATACCTCATACAACAGTAATGATGGGTATCTGGGCAACATGGAAGGATGGCCTTATGGTGGAGGCAATACCCTTTGTGTGATCGTTTCGATACAGGAAAAATTGTATGCCCTGACTTTTGCTCATTTATCCAATACGATTTATGTAGCTCCCGGACAACAGTTTTCGCAAGGTGATGTCTTGGCCTTATCTGGAAACAGCGGTAACAGTACAGGCGGACATACACACATTGAAGTTTTTGAGCTGCATGCTTCTTTAGAACAAGAGGTTTCTTATTTTCAACAAGGTGCTGATTTTAGCTTTGGCTGCGGATGGGATGCTCCTCATACGCAAAGTATATGGGCCACTCGAATTCGCCCGGAAGAAGTGATTACGGGATAGGAGAATTATGAACGATTTATTTTTAGAACGCATGAAAAGAGATTTAAAAGAAGACTATCCGGCTTTTGAGACATCTTTGGAACAACCGATGTATAAAGGCTTAAGCTATCATCCTAAAAAAATCACGGAAGAAATGCTGAAAGCTAATACACCACTTTTGGAACCTAGTCCTTTTTATGCTTATGGCTATTACATCGATCGATCTTTAGGGAACCATCCTTATCACATTGCCGGTGCGTTCTATTTACAGGAGCCCAGTGCTTCAGCAGCGGTTACCATATTGGATGTACAGCCTTCGGATACGGTATTGGATCTCTGTGCGGCACCCGGTGGCAAATCCAGCCAGATTTTATCGCAGCTGCAGGATGGGTTTCTGGTATCCAATGAGTATGATGGCAAACGAGCCAGAATTTTATTATCAAATCTGGAGCGTATGTCCGCACAAAATTTTTGTCTGATACAGGGTGATACCAAGGTTGTTTGCGAAGAGCTGGAGTCTTGCTTTGACAGAGTCTTGGTCGATGCGCCATGCTCCGGCGAAGGCATGATGAAAAAACACGATGCTGCCCAGGATAACTGGTCACTGGAAAACATACAACAATGTGCTATGCGGCAGGCCTATATTCTGGATCAGGCTTATAAAGCATTAAAAAAAGGTGGATACATGGTCTATTCGACTTGTACGTATGCCAGAGAAGAAAACGAAGAAACCATTGCCGCCTTTTTAAAAAGACATCCGGATATGCAGCAGGTCGATCCGGAAGTATCCTTTGGACAAAGAGGCTTTGATACACCGGGCATGGATGTTGATAAGGTGGTTCGTATTTTCCCTATGCAGAAGGGGGAAGGTCACTTTATTTGTAAGATGCAGAAAAAGCAGGGAGATATCAAAGAGCTTCCTGTCAAAAAGATTCGCAAAAAGGATCAGGATATCGATGACTTACACAAGCTTTTAGTGAAGATTCCTACATACACAATTTGGCAGGAAGATTCACTATATATGATGGATCATCCGTTTATCGAATTCAGGAAAACACATTGTTTGCGACAAGGGATTCTGGCAGGTAGTCGAATCAAAAAAAGATTTGAGCCGGCTCATGCGATGTTTATGGCCTTTCCAAAGGAAAATTATAAGCAAAGTATCGAGTTGGATCTTGAACAGATGGATGAAGTAATGCACGGATTACAGATTCCTTATGAATGTAAAAAAGGATATACCTGTTATTGCATAGATGGTATCCCATTTGGTTTTGGGAAAAGCGATGGGCATAGGATCAACAACCGAATTCCTAAAGGCTTACGCTTATTACCAAAGAGTCATGTGACTAAAGGAGATTTTTGAAAATGAAAGATGAAGCCTTAAAATATGGTAAAGTAATCGTTGGAAGTATTTTATTTTCCTTAGGAATATACTTTTTTATCACACCCAGTGGCTTAAACTCCGGTGGTGTGGTGGGTATCGCACAGATTTTAAATATCGTGCTGCGCCCTTTGAATCCGAATCCGGATTCCCTGGATCTAACAGGTATCATGAATATGCTTTTAAATGTGCCTTTATATATTTTGGCATTAAAATCGATTTCAAAGTCCTTTTGTCTTCGAACTTTGATCAGTATCATCATTCAGATGATCACTCTATCCTTGTTGCCTTTACGTACCGAAGCCATTATGCCGGATATGTTGAGCAATTGTGTATTTGGTGCTTTGATGAGCGGTGTCGGTGCTGGCCTTTGCCTGCAAAGCAGCAGCTGTGCCGGTGGAATTGATATATTAGGTGTTTATTTTTCTAAGACCAAGCCAAATTTTTCGGTAGGAAAGCTTTCGATCATCTTAAATTTCTTTGTGTTTGCGATCTTTGCCTATATCGTCAATATACAAAATGCCCTATACTCCATCATCTTTGTGTCGATCATGTATTTTGTCGGTGATAAGGTACACTATCAAAACATCAATATGTCAGCGATGATCTTTACACAAAACGACAATTTGAAAAAGGAAATCATGCGTATTACCGGACGTGGTGTAACTTGTTGGAAAGGGCAGGGCGTTTATACCGGCCAGGAAAAAGATATACTGGTCGTGGCGTTAAACAAATATGAGATCCGGCGTTTAGAGAAAGCCATAAAAACTGTAGATCCACATGCCTTTATGATCTTAAGTGAAGGACAGAAAATATCGGGTGGATTTGAAAAACGGCTATAAAAAGATCAGTACTTGGAAACACTTTGTTTTCAAAATACTGATCTTTCTTTTATATTTAGCGCAGTGCAGAAACCGCTGATTCTAAGTCAGTGAATTCTTGTTTAGTCAGCCCAAATTGTCCAAAAGTTATGAGCTTAGGATCGTGATAATCACTACCGCCGCTTTTTAGAAGATGAAACTTGTCTGCATAGTACTGGACCAAAGGGTAGTCTTTCTCTTTCATTTTAGAGTGATTAATTTCAATTCCCATTAATCCATACTCTACATATTTTTGAATCTCGGCATAATTATCATATTGGCAGGGATGTGCTAATATCGGAATGCCGCCATCATTAAGAATAGCTTGGATTCCTTCTTTTACGGGAATATAACCCATTTTTAAGTCAGTTTCTTTACTTGTCTTAGATGCGAATAATTCTTTATATTTCTGAGGTGTCATCTCTTTAGGGTATTTTTCCTGAAGAGCCTGGAAGATATTCATTTTAAAAACAATCGAATATTTTGAATATTTTTTTGCATCTGCATAACTGATGTCATAGCCTTGTTCTTTTAGGTGTTCGATGAGTTCTTTATGATAGGCATCACGACTGGCCAAAGTTTTGGAGCATAAAGATTCTATATGAGGGCAAAAGGGATTTATCCATAGACCGACAATATGAACTTTTTTATACACGTCAAAGTCATAACAACTCATCTCCACGCCTTTGATTACTTTTAATCCGATTTTTTTAGCTTCTTTATAAATTTCATCATAGTGATTGATCGTATCATGATCGGTTATAGAAATTACTTCAAGTCCATGCGCTTTCGCATCTTTTAATACATCTTTTATTTCACATACTCCATCACTGTGGTTCGTATGCATATGTAAATCTGCATATTTCATTTATAATACCCCCATTAAAAAATCAGAAACTGTAACTTGATCTTTATTTGTTGGTATGACATCCAGATAATCATTACTATTGGTGACAACTACAATGACAATGTCATCATAACCGGCTTGTGTAATACTTTGTGAATCGAATTCAATCAATGGTTCATTTGTCTTTATTTTTTGTCCTTTTGTCACAAGTGATTTAAAATATTTTCCTTTTAGATTTACAGTATCTATACCAATGTGAATCAATAATTCTAATCCATCATCTGTTGTGATGCCAATTGCATGCCCTGTTTCAAATAGAGCACTGATTGTTCCGGAACATGGAGATACTATAGTATTTTCAGTTGGCTTTATCGCAATTCCTTTACCCATGACTTCACTTGAAAAGGTGCGATCGTTAACATCTTTCAAGGATACAATGGATCCAGATATAGGAGCGGTTAGATTTTGTGCTGATTTTTGGTTCAGTGTTTGTTTACTATCTTCTGAATTTTGAACCTCAATTTCATCGGCAAATTCGGAATCATCAAAGCCTATGATAAAGACCGCAATAAAAGTTGCGATAGAAGCAATGATAATGGTGATAATAGCCATAAAAATAAAATTTTCTTCTTTAGATACCCACATAGCTAAACTGAGTATTCCCGGGGTAACATAGATAAAAGCTTTTAATTTAACAAGTCCGGCAAAAATTCCGGCAATGGCAGCACCAATCATACCGGCATACATTGGTTTTTTAAGCTTCAAGTTTACACCATACAAGGCAGGCTCTGTAATTCCACCCAGATAGGCGGTAATGGCTGAAGAAAAAGCTAAAGATTTTAATTTTTTTTGTTTTGTTTTAAGAGAAACAGCTAAACAAGCTGCGGCTTGTGACATATTGGAGCAAAGTGCTACAACACGAATTACCGGATCAAAGCCTTGTTCTGCCACCAAAGCAATACTGATAGGACTTAAAGCTTTATGAATTCCAACGGATACCAACCAAGGATATAAAGCTGCAAGGATTGCAATTGCTGCAATACCGACATGATCATAAAGAAACATACTGGCAGTAGCGACAAAACCGGAAATATAATTTCCAATAGGTGCAATGACAATAAAAGTTAATGGCATCATGATCAATGCGATAAGCATAGGTTCTGCAAAAACCTTGATCATTTCAGGAACGATTTTTTTGATCGGCTTTTCTACATATGACAAGATCCACACAGCCATTAAAGCGGGTACAAGGCTGGAAGTGTATTTTACCAAAGGCACACCTATGCCAAGAAATGTGAACGGATTTCCTTCGCCAACGATGGCCGTCCAACTGGGGTTAACTAAACAGAGACCTAAAAAGGCACCCATGTATTGATTGGTATTAAACATCTTGGCGGCTGAAAATCCAATAAAAGCAGGCATAAAGGCAAAACCAGTATCAAAAATAAGGTTAATCAATATATAAGTTTGAGAATCCTCACTTAATATATGTGTTAGAGAAAGAACAAGCAATAACACTTTTCCCATACCACATCCAGCCAATAAAGGAATAACGGGGGCAATCGAACCGGTAATAGCGCCAAGGATGCGATCAACAATACTTCTATCATCTTTTTTCGATATCGTGTTTCCTTTGATATTTGCGATTTTTATTAAGTCTTTATAAACCAAATCCACATTATTCCCGATTACCAGTTGATACTGACCACCTTTCTTTACTAAAGAAAGAACACCAGGAATCGATTTTACCTGTTCATCGTCTGCTTTTGATTCATCATATAGTTCAAAGCGTAATCTTGTAGCACAGTGTACAACACTTTTAATGTTGTCTTTTGAACCAATTGCATCGAGAATTTCATTTACCAATTTTTCATACTTCATTTTAATTTTCCTCCAATTTTTATGATTGAAGGTTTAGCCAACTGAATGTAACTATCCAACCAGATAACATAGTTTTATTTTGAGCATTCCTCCTTACTAAATTGAATGACTTGAGAAATATGAATGAGTAAATACAATATTTCCTCATCATCCAAAATATATTCATATCTTTGTTCCACAAAAGATTTAATCTTTAAGGCACAAAGATATGGATTGACATATTTTTCTTTTATGATCTCTAAAAGATCGTTTTTTAAAAGTTCATTTTCTTTCCTGTTTTTATAAGAAAGAACGCGATAACTAAAAAACTTTAGATGCGTAACAAAACGTTGATAGTATAAACTTCTTTCATCTAATTCTATTTTGAAATAGTATTTTACAATATTCATGATATCTTGAATCAAACGTGTCAATTCATAGACATCATCGACTTTGTCACCATGCTCCGCCGTGACGATGTGAATGGCAATGAATCCAGCCTCATCTTCATCCATGTGAATTTGAAACATAGACTCTATACTGTTTAAAGCTTCGTGAGCAATTTTATATTCTTTTGCATAAAAGTGTTGAATTTCCCATAACAGTTTATTTTTGAGACGTAATCCTTTTTTATATCTTTGTACAGCCATATAAATATGATCTGTTAGTGAAATATAAATATCGTCACTCAAGGGTTTATCTAAGATATTATTTGCTCTGGATACAATCAATTCACAAAGCTCTAAATATTCGATAGGGATTTTTTGGAGCATTTGTACCATCTTATTTTGTGCTTCATGATTGAGAACAAAAGTTTTATAAATACGGGATGGATCAATCACATCACCTGTTTTCTTACCGTAGGCGATGCCTTTGCCCATTACGATGATTTCCTGATATGAAGAATCCTTAGATATGATCGCGTTGTTGTTTAATATTTTTTGTATTCGCATTATGTACCTCCAGATAATAAAAAACCTGTTCCAGATAAAAAATATCCGTAAACAGGTTTTGTGAAGTCATGTTCCAACTCTAACAATCCATAAATTACGTAAGATTTATACAATCAAATATTAAAACATGTTTAGGCAAAAGTCAAATCTATACTAAAAAATAGGTAATAAAAATTAAAATTCCTTTATTATAGCTTTATTTGATTTATCTTTTTCTCTATGTGATTAATGATTTTTTTCGCAAGCTCGACATCTTCTTCATTATGATATCTTGCCTGCTCAAATATGATATCCATTATTAAAACATCAAAATTTGTAAAAAGCCTTTAGTACTCCATAAAATTTAAAATGTTTTATCATTAAGCTTGATGCATTTTTATTTCTTCACTGTCATTTTTATACTGACGTGAATGAATACTTGATTAGATAGATGAAATTGGTTATTATATTATACTCAATTTTGAGTTTTGAAAGCGTTCGTGTTAAGATGAATCTATAAAATTATAAAGGAGTTGTAATCCTATGAAACGAAAACAAATCATGAGTTTATTACTTGGGGCGATGTTATTGTTTGGTTGTTCTTCTCCGTCTTTGGAATCCATTCGACTTTCTGTGGAGGATGCCAAAGAGATTGAAGTCGGTGATACTGTAGAAGTGGAGGTTGAGACCGATCCTTCAGATTTTGAATTGGATAAAGAATCATTTCGTGTGACAAAGAAAGCCGATCTTTCTTTAAAAGAAAATACCTTGCTTGTTGTACCACAAACGGCAGGAGAATACCAGGTGACAGCCAGTCAGGATGATGTCACAAGCAATACGCTGCGGTTTACAGTAAAAGAGAAGGAAAAGAAAAAAGAAGATACAAAGGAAGATACGAAAGAGGAAACAGAATCCTCACAACAGAATCCTGTAAAGGATGTACAAGGTTCCAATAATGCACCTGAAACATCATCAGATTCAAATTCTTCTTCATCGGATAATGCGATATCCTGGTCACAAAGTGATCCGTTAAGTGTGGATGAAACGCTCCAATACGGTGATCTTCTTCAAAAAAGCGGTCAGTCTGTCTGGCTGCAGGGAGATTTACCACAGACTATGACAAATGGAGGTATGATCCTGTATAACGCAGATCATTCGACTTTTATATCGATTGAAGACCCAATGCATTTGATTGACTTTGGCGGTACAAACGCTATGATCGTCGGTAAGATCAAACAACAGGGAAGTAGTTATTGTGTGGTCGTAGAAAAGGCCTATGCATTATAAGCTGGTTTCGTAAGAAATCAGCTTTTTCGAAAGGAGAAATCACATGAAAGAAATAAAGTGTCCCAACTGCCAAACCGTTTTTAAAATCGATGATGACAGCTATTATGAAATTTTAAAACAAATCAAGGATGAAGAATTAGAAAAAGAAAAAACCGTTCTGGAACAAAGATACGAAAAGGAGCTGCAGCTTCAAAAAGAAAAATTTGATGCCCGGTTTAAAACCCTTCAACAAGAAACGCAGGTCAAAGAAAAAGAATGGATAATCCGGGAAGAGCGCCTGAAACATTCATTGATGCAGGAAAAAGAAAAGGAACTGCAGAGTATGCAGGAAGAAGTATCAAATCTAAAAAATCAGATTCAGTTATCTAAGGCGCAGTCGGAACTGGAAAATGAAAAGATCGCACATCGGTTTGAAAAAGAAAAGGAAGAGATGGAAAGAGAAAAACAGGAGTTAGTCAACAAGTATGCACTGGAGTTGAAGTCCAAAGAAGAAATGATCGAATACTATAAAGATATGAAACTTCGCTTATCGACAAAAATGTTGGGAGAGACGTTGGAACAACATTGCGAGATTCAGTTTAATCAATTACGTGCTACCGGCTTTCAAAACTCTTATTTTGAAAAAGATAATGATGCCTCTACCGGAAGTAAAGGCGATTACATCTTTAAAGAATTTGATGACGAGGGCAATGAGATCATCTCCATCATGTTTGAGATGAAAAATGAAGCTGATCAAACCGCTACCAAAAAGACCAATGAATCGTTTCTAAAAGAATTGGATAAGGATCGCAATCAGAAGCATTGTGAGTATGCGGTCTTAGTGTCTTTACTGGAGCCGGAAAGTGAATTATACAACAGTGGGATCGTGGATATGTCGCATCGCTATGAAAAGATGTATGTGATTCGACCACAGTTCTTTATTCCGATGATTACGATTTTGCGTAACGCAGCTTTAAAAAATGTGCAGATTCGTAAAGAATTGGCAGCTATCAAAGAACAGAATATCGATATTACCAACTTTGAGGAAAAGATGACAGATTTTAAAGAAGGATTTTTAAAGAATGTCGATTTAGCCAGTCGCAAGTTTCAATCGGCTGTGGATGAAATTGATAAAACAATCCTGCATCTACAAAAGGTCAGAGAAAACTTATTGGCAAGTGACAGACAGTTGCATATTGCCAATAAAAAGGTGGATAATCTAAGCATTCGTTCCTTAACGTATAAAAATTCGACAATGCAGAAAATGTTTAAAGAACAAAAAGGAAAGTAGTGTTATACTGTTTTTAAGAAGAAGGGAAAGTAAACTATGATTTGCAGACATTGTCAAAAGGAAAATCCGGAGAGCGTAAAGTATTGTATTCACTGCGGAAAGCCGTTAGATGAACCGGAGCGGCAAACACCGCCTGTTTTTGATCCACATAAAGAAGAGGGGCTAAACGATGATTGGAGCAAACCAGTCGAGGAAGAGAAAACAGAAGTGATCAAACCAGCGAAAAAGAATTCACATGTCCCGGTTTTGATTGCCTTGGGTGTACTGGCTGGTTTGTTGGTGATTGGTGGTGCTGGCTATTTTATGTATTCAAATCATCAACATCAACAGGAAATCGCTCGCTTGGAACAAGAAAAAGAACAAGAAAAGGAAGCACGTAAAAAGTCAGAAGAGGAAGCGGATGATCTTCAGGATGAAAATGAATATCTGGAAGACAGAAATGATCGGTTAGAAGATCGTCAAAAAGATGAAAATGAATCGGAAGATCATTATCAATACGGTTTTGAAATCGATACCTGGTACAAGTCAAACTACAATATGGCCCTGCGCAATGCCGGCGACTACAATGCGACACAAACCGGGCATCTGCGAAAAGATGAACGAATTTTTATTGAAGAAATCATTTCCGGTTCCAATGGCAGTTACTGGGGAAGATCTTCCTCCGGCGATTGGGTCTGTATGCAAGATAATGATTACGATTATCTTCGTGAGGAATAGACCTTTATGAAACGAAAACGCAGGCTGACAAAACTTGGTGCTTTTCTGACAGGTATCATTGCGGTACTGGCTGTGGCCTTGATAGCCTCCTTAGGCTTTTTAGGTTATAAGATGTTACAGCCGACAGAGCCGAAAACCGAAATCAAAGAAGAAGTAAAGAACGAAGAAAAGGAAACAGAGCCTGTTTTAAATGATCGTGAACAAGCCTATGCCAAGGCACATCCGGATTTGTCGATTGAAGAAGTACAAAAACAAGTTTGGATGAATTTAGATCAGGAAGCTTATACACATATGCAACCGGTCGAAGATCTGGATTCTATGCTGCAGCTGGTTAACAAATATAATTCTTTGCCATCGGATTATGAACCATCCGATCTTATATCGGTTTCCTCCAGCGGTGAAAATGGAACGGTCTATATGCGCAAGGAAGCGGCCGATGCCTTTGAAAAACTGGTACAGGCAAGCTACAAACAAGGCTTTATTTTGAATGCTTGTTCGGCTTATCGAAGCTACGAGTATCAAGAGAATTTGTATAATAACGGCGTCACAAACTATGGACAAGAATATGCTGATGCTTATTGGACAAGGCCGGGTTCCAGTGAACACCAGACCGGACTTTCTGTCGATATACGAATGGATAATGATACCAGTGATCTGGATGCGGTTCGAAATCACCCTTCGTATTCGTGGCTATTAGAGCATATGCATGAATATGGTTTTATTCTTCGCTATCCGGATGATAAAGAAAATTATACATTGATTGCACCGGAAAGTTGGCATTTACGCTATGTAGGTGTTGATGCTGCTACCAAGATCCATGAAAATCAGTGGTGTCTGGAAGAATATTTATATTATGCACAATAAGACATAAATCATGTCAAAATATCCTCTATTCTGAAAAACAGAACGGAGGATGTTTTTATGAAGCCGATGGACGAAATAACCTTTATTGTTTTATGCATACAGCGATTAGCTCTTTATTTGGAAATCTCGCAGGAAGAAGTCTATACACGATTTAATGCCAAAAAGATCATTGAGAATTTTATCCTGCCTTGTTTTTCCGTCTTAAAAACACAGAGCTGGTTGATCGTTCAAAATGAATTAGTAGCCTTGATGCAGAATTGAAAATTATTTTCATTTATGAAATTTCTTTCATTTATCAGTTGACAATTGATGGAATACTGATTATATTGTATGCATAAGCAGTGATAGGAAAGAGTAGTATAAAAGATACGTTTCAAGAGACTTTCTGGGTGGTGAAAAGAAAGAGCGACTTTATATGAACACATCCTGGAGCTATGTCGGCGAAAGAACAGTAGTTGGCATCGGGTACACCCGTTATTGTGTTAGAGTATGTTAGTACTTGATGAGATCATTATCGTAAGATGATGGTGAAGTAAGGTGGAACCACGTTGATAACGTCCTTATAGAGGGCGTTTTTTTGTTTATATAAGGAGATTAACTATTAGAAATCAAGTAAAAAATCAAAAAT
>CABOGK010000026.1 GCA_902399855.1 Erysipelotrichaceae bacterium | reverse complement strand
AAATGTCTTACATTATGAAAGTGAGATGCTAATTGAGCGATAGTAAGAGTAACTTTATATTTTCCACCAGTCTGAAAAGCCGTAAAAGACATACATTTAGTGTTGGTAGTAATCAGCTAAAAGTTCAACACATTTACGCTTGAGTTCAATCTGTGGGTGTACATACATGCTCATCGTTATTGCTACGTTACTGTGACCTAAAAGCTGGCTGAGGGATTTGTAATCACAACCGCACTCGATGCATCTAGTCGCAAAGGTATGCCTCAACGAATGGAATTTGTGATGTGGTAATTCCAAATCTTTCAAGATGTTGTTGTAGAAGGTACGGTATTTGTTTGGTTCAATATGCTGAGTACGTCCGGTGAGGATATATTCATCCGGTTCACCTTTTAAAAGGACTGCATATTGCATGATCCATTTATTCAATGGAATAGATCGTGTGCTTGCACGTGATTTTGGCGGTGTGATTCTTAAACGTGATCCTTCTTCTTTGGTGTACAGTCTTACCATTGTTTTATCAATATGGAGTATTTGTGTATCGAAGTTGATGTCAGACCATTTGAGAGCACACAACTCACCGATGCGGATGCCTGTGTGGATGGCTAATAATATTCCGAAATGCTTGTTATTGATCTCTGATTGGAGGTAGTTTATCAATGTTATCTGATCCGATTTATCGTAAATCTCAACCTCCGTAGGAGGGCAGTAAGGCAGTTGGATTTCTATCTTTTGATCCAATGATAATTTAAGGACTGTAATTATATCCTTAACATAGCTTTGAGCGATTCCACCTTTGCCGTCAACTCGTCCATGATCAAGTTGATCCAATACAAATTCCTGTAGGATATCATTATTCAGACGTTCTACTTCGATATTTCCAATATTGGGTACGATCTGATTATAGACGATGTTGTAATACACGGTATAAGTGGATTCTTTCTTGTAGATTTTTTGATCTACTAACCAATTTTTTAAATGATGTTCATAAAGCATGAGAGCACTTCCTTTCATGCTTTTTATTATGGAGGATTTTATGAGTGAAGAATTAAAAAATACAGAATTAGTTGAAGAACCGATTGAACTGGAAGAACCTGTCAAAGATATGAAAATCGGTGATTTGGACATTACTTTATGCAATGAACTTCTGCAACTTATCAACGATGAATTGAATTTGACTTTTACAACTGAAGCGGGAATGGACAATATCAAGTCTGCATTTGAGGCATGTGCATCTATCGAGTATGCAGAAAAGACATATGAAGGATATCAGATTGTGAAAGAACTCCAGTACAAGCTAGATAACAAGAATCAAGATATTTATCATATCGTACTTGTCAAAGCGGAAGAAGAAGCAGAACTAACAGAAGATCAGAATTTTGCTTTGAATTTGGCCGTAATGAATATGAGTGATACCAATGCTTTAAAGTGTATCTCTATTTTCCCAACGTGGGAATCTTATATTGGTAAAAAGTTATCTGAAGGAATTCGCGTGCAGCATAAAGGTGAACTTTGGAAAGTCCGTCAGGACATTGCCACTGTACTAGAAAATCAGGCACCATCCATTGAAACTGTTGCACTCTATGAACGCATCGATGAAGAACACGAAGGAACTTTAGAAGATCCAATTCCATATGCTAAAACAATGACAGTACATAACGGTAAATACTACGTTGAAGATGGAATTATTTACAAGTGCGTTAGAGATAGCGGACAGCCATTGTATGCAACCTGTGCTTCTTTAGTTGGAAATTATTTTGAAAAAGTGGAGGGATAACGTATGGATTTTTCAACATTGACTGAATATTTTGTTTTGGTAGTTATGGTAGCTTGCCTGATTATTGGATACATCCTAAAGACAAGTTTTGATTTTGTACCGAATAAATACATCCCAACAATTTTGGCGATTGTAGGCGCTGTATTGAATGGTGTTGTTAGCGATCCGTCCGTTGAATCGATCGTATACGGGGCACTGATGGGATTAGCTAGTACAGGACTTCACCAAGCGTTTACACGCTTTGTCGAGGGTACTAAAGAGGCAGATTAAATGGATCAGATGTATAGCGATGTAGTCATTGCGATAGTAACCGCTTTATGTGGCTACATCGTTTGGCTTTTAAAAGATATAAGAAAAACCGCAAGAGCTAAAGATGAACGAGAGGAAAAAGAAAAACAAGCAAACCGTAAAGGTACTAGATGTTTACTCAGACAACAAATTATCGATTATCACGATAAATATATTGAACGAGGTGAAATAAGCCCTCACGGTTATGAAAATTTGCTTGAGATGGCAGAAGCATATGAGGCGCTTGGCGGTAATGGAAAAGTAAAGAAGATGGCGCTTGAACTAAAAGAGTTGCCAATTCGAGAATAGGAGGAAAAGTCATGAAAGAAGTAGAAGTTGTAACCGGAATCGTAGAAGAACCGGAACTTACACCGGAAATGGAAGAAGAGCTTTCTAACGGAAAAGGAGATGACGAAGATGCATAGTCCTTTAACAAATAAAATCATGTTAGCTAGTCCATACAACTATACAGTTGGCAGACAGGGATATAAGGTTTGTAAAATCACCCCTCATCATATGGCTGGGGTATTAACCGCTGAACAGTGTGCAGCAACTTTCCAAAATCCGAATCGTGGTGCTAGTGCCAATTATTGTATTGGTTATGATGGCGGTATCGTGTGCAACGTAGATGAAGTTAACCGTGCATGGACATCATCTAATGGTGTAAACGATTGTCAAGCTATCACGATTGAGGTATCAAACAGTCAAACCGGTGGTAATTGGCCAATCAGTGAAGCAAGTTGGAACAGCTTAGTCAATCTGTGTGTAGATATCTGCAAACGTTATGGATTTAGACTGACTTTCGATGGTACTCCTAATGGATCTTTGACGATGCATAAGATGTTTTGGGCAACATCTTGTCCCGGACCATACTTAGAGAGCAAAATGCCTGAATTGGCGGCTACAGTCAATGCTATCTTAGATGGCGGTAGTGCTCCAAGTCCTACTCCTACACCTACGCCAAGTACAGAAAAGTATGGAGTTGGTACGCAATGCTGTACGAATACTTTAGCTACTTCAAGCACAGGTGGAAAAGTCTATAAAGGTGATTGGGAAGGTACAATCACTAGAGTGGTATCGGGTGCGCCTTATCCTTATTTATTAAATAACGGTACAGGTTGGACAAACGATACTGGTATTGATACTGATCCTCACGTACCTGGTCAGACTGGAGCAGATCAAATCTTGACAGTTGGCTCAGTAGTAACATCAGTAGCTATGTCTTTATTAGCTAACGGTGGTACTCGTACTATTAACGGTGATGAGTGTGTAAACGTACCGGCATTAGGCGGATGGTTCCCGACTAAGTTCCTAAGTGAGTACGATGCATCCGATGGCGCAAAAGATAACTACTTGGCCAACGATAAAGCAAAAGTTTACGTGGATCAGTGTACGGTGGAGGCTATCAATGTACCTTATAACTTGGCGCAGATTCACGGCATTTGGGTGTCTGCTACACCACTAACGGAGCTTGTCAACGGTAAGTGATTACTGAAAGACGAACCGATGATAATCTAGGGGATTGGTACTATAGTGCTAATCCCTATTTTCAAAGAGGTTACGGCTTACCGAACTGTACGGCTTATGTATGGGGAAGACTATCAGAGATTTGTAATGCTCACGTTACATTCTATGGCGGGAATGCGATCATGTGGGCGAGCCGTCTTGAGATGAAACAGATTCCATCCCCAAAGGTTGGAAGTTGTATTATTTACTCAGGTGGTATCACAGACTCATATGGACGGTTGTGCGGTCATATTGGGGTTGTCGAACATTGTTATGAGGATGGTTCGATTGACGTGTCCATGAGCTCGTTTGGCGGTTATATGTGGAGACTATACAGGCTAAACCCTAGTGATAGTTACCACATTCCCGATTCCTATGGATTATCATTCGTAGGGTTTTTTATGTATGATGGTGTACAGGCAATCTATGATCAAGAAGCACGCATCCAACAGGAGAAAAAAGAAAAGGCAGAACAAGAATTGCAAAAGTCCGTGGAACTTAGATCCATACAAACTGTTGATGATTTATTGATACCCTATTATAAGGAAAGAAAACCGGTATATATAAATAGTATAGATGCGCTGCCAATGGTTATATGCATTGGTCTGTTGCTTATAAAAAAGCTGCTTAATATTCGTTAGTTGAATTAGTAAAATATTTTTATTAGCTGTAGGGAGGGCTTAGGCTCTCCCGTTTTTTTGTGTGTAATTTATGTGTCAATTTTCGTAAAAATCATATAAAAATATGTATATATTACGTCTGAAATGCTTTATATAAAGCGTTAAAATATAAAATTGCATTCGCACTATATCCCGTACGCGTCACCATATGATAAGCAAGTCCTGAAAAGGACTTTTTTTGTTTATTCTCTAAAATAAAAAGAAATCAGCATGAACTGATTTCTGTTATAAGGTATGGATTAATGAGGAAAGAGAATGCAGGGAGAAATGATGATAGTGTTCCATTTTCTCTGTTGCGATTTGTTTGTAGATGAGCTCTTTTCGCTTTTCATAGAGCATATTGGCCCAATAGCCCCATAAGATGTCAGCCATAGCTTCAAACAAGCAGACTTTCGTATTTGATATCGGTAAATGATAGGCTTCATAAAATTGGCTTCTTGCCTCTGGATCCATGATCTGGTTTTCACTAAAGAAACTGGCAATATCAAAACGTCGGTCGTTCATGGCACCATATTCCCAATCAATCAAGTATTCTCTTTGTGGACTAAAAAGGATATTGCCTTGTACGACATCATTATGACAAAGTGTATCCGGTGTATAGATTTCTTTGACGGCATTTAAGATTTTTTCTTCTTGATCAAAATGGATAATAGGGGATTTAATAGCATTCTTATATTGTTCCAGTTTAAAAAAAGGATCAAAGGAAAAAGAAACCTGTACATTTTTTGTATGTAGCTTTTTCAATAATAAAGCGGCTTTGGCATACTTTTTTGGATCAGCACTTTCATGAAACTCGGATACGTTAGGAACATAACTGGTAATCTTTATGCCGTTAATCGTATCAAAATAAAGAGTTTCTACATCGAGATCTTTTACATGCAGGAGGACTTCCTTTTCTTTTTCAAATTGAAGATGGAGGGCGGAGTGCTCACTTTTAGGGGCGCGAACAATATATTTTTTTTGATCAACACACAGCAGATAATTATGATTGCTGATGCCTTTATCTAACTTTGTAAGGGAATATTGTGTGGTTTGAAATACATTTTGTATGGTCTGATCGATGATTTGCATATGTACATTGTACTCAAATTTCATTTATATGCAAAACGTGATAAAATAGAACCAATCAATAAGGAGATATGACTATGGAAAACAAGCAAATTCCACCTGTGATCCCGACCGCAGAACCAAAAGAAGAAAGAAAACCGCATCCGCAGGTTCCAAAATCGAAAAAAAGTGAAGTAAATCCACCAGAAAGCCATGCGTCTATGGATTTCAAGACGGTATTGGCCATCGTATTTGGTGCAGGTTCTATGGCTTTAACAATTTTATCGCCATTTACATTTTTCTTTAATATTTTGGCAATCATTGCCGGCGCAGTAGCTGTTGTTTTGGCGCTGTTGTCCTTTGATATCACAAAAGTAAAGATACTAGCGATGATCGTTTCCATCGTAGGATTGGCGATTTCCATTGTGATTGCCGGGTTCTTATTGTTTAGTGCAGCCAGGCTTTCCTGGAGCGTTCAGAACGCTTTCAACAATAGTTATAATTATGACTATAACTATGGTGATAGCTTCTGGGATGATGACGATGATTTCTGGGATTAGAAAAAACAGGAAAAAATTTAGAAAAAGAGCGAAAAGTCCTTGCACTTTTTGCTCTTTTTTTATAATATAAGTAAGCATGCGTGGCAGAGTGCGCAACCACTCGTCGGACCACTGCATAAGAACAAACTATTTAGGAGGTATTGTCTTATGAGCAAAAAGAAAGTTGCTAAGGTTTGTAAGTTGCAATTCCCTGCTGGCGGAGCTAAACCGGGTCCTGCTTTGGCAAGTGCCGGTATCAACATGCCACAGTTCTGTACAGCATTCAACGATGCAACAAAAGACCGTAAAGGGGACTTGGTACCAGTTGTGATCACTGCGTACGAAGACAAGAGTTTTGATTTCATTTTGAAAACGACCCCTGCTGCCGTTATGTTGAAAAAAGCAGCAAACATTCAAAAAGCCAGCGGTGACCAGAAACAGGTAGCTGGAACGATCACAGTAGATCAGTTAAAAGAAATTGCTGAATACAAGATGCCAGATTTGAACGCTAACGATGTAGAAGCCGCTATGCGTATCGTTGCCGGTACAGCTCGCAACATGGGTATCAAAATCGAAGGATTTGAATAGGAGGTTTATCAATTATGGCAAAAGTAAGTAAACGCTATGCTGAAGTCAGCAAATTGGTAGATCGTAACAAAACGTATCCTATCGAAGAAGCTGTTGCTTTGGCAAAACAGACTGGAAAATGTGGATTTGACGCAAGTGTGGAAGTAAACTTCCGCTTAAATGTAGATCCTCGTCATGCGGATCAGCAGATTCGTGGTGCTATGGTTCTGCCTAACGGAACCGGTAAAACACAGAAGGTATGTGTTGTAGCACAGGGGGACAAGGAAAAAGAAGCTCAGGAAGCCGGAGCTGATTTTGTAGGTGGTGCTGATATCATCGAAAAGATCCAGAAAGGTTGGATGGATTTTGATGTATTGATCGCTACACCAGACATGATGGGTCAGTTAGGACGTTTAGGTCGTGTATTGGGGCCTAAAGGTTTAATGCCTAACCCTAAGACAGGTACGGTAACAATGGATGTTGCCAAAGCCGTGGACGAAGTTAAAAAAGGTAAAGTAACATATCGTGTAGATAAAGAAGGAAACATCAATGTTATGATTGGAAAAGTAAGCTTTGAAGATGATAAACTGATTGAAAATTTCCGTGCAATCTACAACACGATCGCCAAAGCTCGTCCAACAACTGTAAAAGGAACTTACATGAAAAACTTAGTTCTTTCTACAACAATGGGTCCTGGTATCCGTGTTACAATCGAAAGATAATTGACAAAAATACCAGAATCAGTAAAATTTAGATTGTTATCAATATTCCAAAGACAGTAACTGTTCATTGAACTTAATTTGTTACCGAGGGTTGATGCTAGTAGTTTTTGAAATGCATTCCATTGACCCGCGTCTTGTATGCGGGTTTTCTTTTGGATATTGTTACAATAAATAGAAAGAGGTGGAACGAATGAATCAACAAATCCTTGCTCAAAAGGAAGCCAACGTTAACGCCTTAGCTGACAAGATGAAGGATGCCAGCTCCATCGTATTGGTTGAATACCGTGGATTGACTGTTGCGGAAATCAATGAATTGCGTAGAGATCTTCGTAAAGAAGAAGTAGATTTCAAAGTCTATAAAAACGCAATTGCTCGTCGTGCATCTGAAAAATTAGGTTACGATGATTTCGCAAAAGACTTGATCGGACCAAACGCTTTAGCTTTTGGTAAAGATCCAGTGGCTCCTGCTCGTGTATTGGCTAAATTTGCCAAAGAACACGAAGCACTTGTATTAAAGACAGGTATCGTTGATGGCGACATGGTCGACACAGATACGATCAAAAAATTGTCTGCATTACCGAACAAAGAAGGTATGTTGGCTAAGTTCGCTTCTTGCCTGAATGCACCATTGATCAAGTTCGCTATGACTGTTAAGGCTGTAGCTGAAGCTAAAGAAAATGGTACATTTGAAGTAAAAGAGGTAGAAGCAAAAGAAGAAGCCGCTCCTGCACAGGCAGAAGAGGCAACAGAGGCTGCTGTAGAAGCTGCCCCAGCTGAATAACATAGGAGGAAAAAGAAAATGGCTAAATTAACTCAGGAAGATATTCTTGCTTACTTAGAAGAAGCTACAATTTTAGAACTGAATGACTTAGTAAGCGCAATCGAAGAAAAATTCGGTGTCGTTGCAGCTGCTGCTGTAGCTGCTGCTCCGGTTGAAGAAGCAGCTGCTGCTGGACCAAGCGAAGTAACTGTAACTTTGACAGATGTAGGTGGAACTAAAGTTGCTGTAATCAAAGCAGTACGTGAAATCACTGGTTTAGGATTAGTAGATGCTAAGAAACTGGTTGATGGTGCTCCAGCTGCTATTAAAGAAAACGTTAGCCCAGAAGAAGCAGAACAGATCAAAGAAAAATTGGTTGCTGCTGGTGCTACTGTTGAAGTTAAGTAATTTAACGAAGACAAAACATGTAAGAAAAAGCCTTTATCTAAAGCAGATAAGGGCTTTTCTTTTTGAATCGTGATACTGGTTTGATACTAAAAATTTTTAATTTTCTTGTCTTCTTCCAGACATTGGATATGAAATATTCATAAATAAAATTTATGACACACTAATTTATATGTATTGGTGTTTTTTTAATAATACGATTACAATAAGGAACGAATTAGTTATTTGGATACACTTGCCTTGTTACTTCGATCAAATGCTGCATGGCAGGTGTCATCTGCTTATACTGATTCCAGATCAAGTAAATTTGGATTGCTTGAAACTCTGTCACCGGAATCGATACATATTCTTGATCGTCCGGTAAAGTATGTTCAAAAAGAAGAGTAGCGGCAATTTTGTTGGTCACCAGTTGTTTGATAATAGAAATCTGGTTGGTTGTTAAGATGATATTGGGATCGATCTTATAGTGCATGCATTGGCTGATGGTTGCAGTAGTCAGAAAGGATTCCTCGGACAACATGACCAAAGGCTGCTCCTTGATTTCTTGTATCGATAACATATTCTTTTTGGACAAAGGATGTTCCTTATGAACAAACAGGCAAACTCTGGTATCTGCAATTTTATAGGAACCTAATGTAGAAGGTATGGGAGCATTTGAGGAAATGATGGCTAAATCCAGTTTTCCATCAATGATTTTTTGTCGGTTCAACATGCTTCCATTTTCCACAAGAATCGTTTGAATCTGTGGATATTGTTGATATAAAGCTTGCGCAATCAATGGAAAATATAAGGTGGAACTGGCTGGGGACAGGCCAAATTGCACCGCTTGATGCGTATGGCCTAAAAACTTCATTCGATTGGAAAAGGCATCTGCCTGTTCCAGTAATAGATTGGCTTCATTTAAAAAATCTTGTCCTTGCTTAGTTAAGACCAGACCTTTGTTCTGGCGCAGAAATAAAGTGATGCCAAATTCCTGCTCCAAGTCATGAATCACATGTGTTAATGTGGGTTGGGAAATGTGCAGAGCCTTGGCTGCTCGTGTTAAATTGTTGTATTTACAGATGGTTTTAAAATAGTGTAATTGAACCAAAGTCATAAAAAGCCTCTTTTCGATTTGAAATCATTATAACAGAACCTTTTAAAGTAGAGTAGAAAGGAACGGGAATATGAAACGATTATATCATTATTTACGCGCCTATCCGTTGATCACGATCTTAGCGCCTTTGTTCAAGATGTTAGAAGCAACCTTTGAACTGTTTGTTCCGTTAGTTGTTGCCCAGATGATCGATGTGGGGATTGCCCAAAAGGATGTGATTTTTTTATGGAAGATGACAGCATTGCTGATTTTATTAGGAATCATCGGCTTTGCCTTTTCTTTAACGGCACAATACTTTGCCGCTAAATCGGCAGTCAGCTTAGGCCAGTCCATGCGTAAAGATTTGTTTGCTCATATCAACACATTTTCGTTCCAGGAAATCGACCGTATCGGTACATCGACCTTGATCAACCGAATGACCAATGATATCAATCTGGTACAAAATGGTTTGAATATGTTTTTGCGCCTATTTTTACGTTCTCCTTTTGTCGTATTGGGAGCTATGGTCATGGCTTTCAGTGTGAATGTAAAGGCGGCTTTGATCTTTGCGGTTGTTATTCCGGCTTTAATGATCGTTGTATTTGCGATTTTGTTGATAACAATGCCTCTATATAAAAAGGTACAACAAACATTAGATCGAGTATTGTTGAAGACAAGAGAGAATTTAACCGGTATTCGTGTAGTACGAGCCTTTGCCAGAGAAGACAAAGAAAAACAACAGTTTCATCAGGAAACGGATACACTGTATCAAAAACAAATCTTTGTCGGCAAGATTTCCGCTTTATTAAATCCTTTAACGTATATGATCGTTAATCTGGGTGTTATTGCCATTTTATATTTTGGTGGTCTGCAGGTAAATGCAGGAGAATTGACACAGGGAGAGGTCATTGCCTTGATCAACTATATGTTCCAAATTTTGACAGAGCTGGTAAAGCTGGCCAATCTGATCATTCTTTTATCCAGAGCTTTTGCGAGTCTGGGACGTGTAAATGCGATATTTGAAGTCCCTTCTTTTTTAGAAGAAGGAAACAAAAGACAATGGGATTTAAATCTTTCAAAAGACGTTCCGGCTATTTCCTTTGACCATGTCAGCTTTCAGTATGCGAAATCAGGTAAAGAAGTGCTGCAGGATATCAGCTTTCAAGTACAGCAGGGAGAAACGATTGGGATTATCGGGGCAACCGGATCCGGAAAATCTACACTGGCTCAACTTTTGTGTCGCTTTTATGATCATACAAAAGGAAAAATTTATTTGTTTGGAAAAGAAATTGAGACACTTTCGCCTTTTTCTCTTCGTGAACATATTGGATATGTCGAACAAAAGGCAACCTTATTTTCCGGAACATTAAGAAAGAATATGCAGCTAAAAAAGAAAGATGCTACAGATGAAGAGATATGGAAGGCTTTAGATATCGCACAGGCCAGAGAGTTTGTCGAGGAAAAGAAAGAAGGATTAAATCTGGAAATTCTACAAAAGGGAAGTAATCTTTCCGGTGGGCAAAGACAACGATTGAGTATTGCCCGGGCTCTGGTTGGAAATCCGAAAATTCTGATTTTGGACGACAGTGCTTCAGCGCTTGACTTTGCGACAGATGCCAAACTGCGCCATGCGATTCGTACACATACGAAAAATCAAACAGTTTTGATCATTTCGCAACGTGTATCTGCTATTTATGATGCCGATCACATTCTGGTCATGGAGGATGGAAGGCTTGCAGGCTATGGAAGACATGAAGATTTAATGCGAGATAATTTAATCTATCAGGAAATCTGTGCTTCCCAGTCCTTTGGAAAGGAGGTGGCTTCGAATGCGTGAAAATAAAGAAACACTACAAAGAATCTTAACCTACTTAAGGCCCTATCGCGGATGGATATGTTTGTCGTTTCTTCTTTCGACTTTGGTTGTAGGCTTTACACTTTACGTTCCCATTATGACGGGGAAAGCGGTAGATAAGATCGTTAAAGCCGGACAGGTCGATTTTTCAGGCTTGATGGTCATCCTGTTTGGAATTTTCTTATCGATTTGTGTGACTTCTATGGCACAATGGCTGATGAACCACATCAATAATAAGATCACTTATCGCGTGGTCAAAGATTTACGAGTGCAGGCCTTTGATCATTTACAGGTATTACCGCTATCCTTTGTGGATCAGCACGCTTTCGGAGATTTGATCAGCCGCATCATAACGGACATAGATCAGTTTTCAGATGGCTTGTTGCTTGGATTTACTCAGCTATTTTCCGGTGTATTGACCATTGCAGGTACAATTGTATTCATGGCCAGCTTAAATCTCTGGATCACGATGATTGTCGTGCTGTTAAGCCCGCTTTCATTTTTACTGGCAAATTTTATTGCGAAAAAATCGTATCAGATGTTTACGTATCAGTCACAAACCAGAGGGCAGTTAACGGCTTTTACCAATGAAATGCTGGAGGGAATCAAAGTGGTGCACGCCTTTAATCATCAGAACGAAGCACAAAAAGACTTTGATCAGATCAATGAAGAATTATCGACCTATTCTCTAAAGGCTACCTTTTATTCTTCTATTACCAATCCGGCAACTCGTTTAATGTATTCATCGATCTATGCCGGTGTGGCGATTGCGGGAAGTTTGGCTTGCACGGCTTCTATGATCAGCGTAGGGCAGCTGTCCAGCTTTTTAAGCTATACCAATCAATACACCAAGCCGTTTAATGAGATTACCGGTGTAATTACTGAGTTTCAAAACTCGATCGCATCGGCGGCTCGTGTCTTTGCCCTTATTGATGAACCGGCAGAAATTCCCGACAAAAAAGAAGCGCTGAATTTAACAAATCCAAAAGGAGAGGTTATGCTGAAACATGTGGATTTTTCGTATAGTCCAAATAAATCATTGATTCAGGATTTGAACGTTTCGGTTAGACCGGGCCAGCGTATTGCCATTGTCGGACCTACCGGATGTGGAAAAACAACACTGATCAATCTTCTTATGCGCTTTTACGATGTGCAAAAAGGAGCTATCTGGTTTGATGGACATGACATTCGTGAAATTACGCGTCATTCTTTGCGTACGAGTTATGGTATGGTCTTACAGGATACATGGTTAAAAGCGGCAACGGTCAAAGAGAATATCGCCTATGGGAAGCCGGATGCCACAGATGAAGAAATCATAGAGGCAGCTAAAAAAGCGTATGCGCATAATTTTATTTTACAGATGCCAGAGGGCTATGACACGATTCTGGCCGAAGGAGGAGGCAATCTTTCGCAGGGACAAAAACAATTATTGTGCATTGCGCGAATTTTATTGTGTTCGCCATCGGTCTTGATCTTAGACGAAGCTACTTCTTCGATCGATACCATGACCGAATTACGTGTACAAAAAGCTTTTGAAACGCTGATGAAAGGAAGAACAAGTTTTATTGTGGCCCATCGATTATCCACTATTCAAAATGCCGATCGAATCCTGGTGATGAAAGAAGGAAAGATCGTAGAACAGGGAAAACATCAGGATCTATTATCACAAAAAGGATTCTATTATCAGCTCTACAACAGCCAGTTTTCATCGTCTGTGAATGGATAGAAATCGTAGAGTTTGGTACAATAAGTGCATGATTGAAATTTGTAATGTGAGCAAAATTTATGATAATGGCGTGGTTGCCCTGCGTGATGTTTCCATGCAGATTCCTGAAAAACAAAGAACTGTCTTTTTTGGACCAAGCGGCTGTGGAAAGACAACGCTATTAAGAATGATTGCCGGCTTAGAAAGTATTACAAGCGGAAATATCATCATGCCAACATCCTGGAAGATATCGTTCATGTTTCAAAATGATCGATTGTTGGATGCACTTTCTGTCAAAGATAATATTGCGTATGGCATCGATCAAAGAACCATCTCTAAAAGTGACTTGGCAAGAAAGGTAGAGGATACCGCCAGGCTTGTAGGTGTGGCTTCTGTTTTTGAACAAAAGTGTAAGACACTCTCCGGTGGACAAAGGCAGCGTATCTCTCTGGCAAGATCTTTGATCAAAGAACCGGATTTGTTGTTGATTGATGAAGGTTTAAATTCGTTGGATCAAAGTTCGAAATATGAATTGATCGATGTCTTGATCAAACTGCAGGAAACAAAACAATTTACCTTATTATATGTGACGCATGATGCCCAAGAAGCCAAGAAGGTGGGTCAAAACTTTATAGAATTTAAAAAGGAAGGGGATTAATTATCCTCTTCCTTTAGTATTTTGGCGACGGCATTAAAGATACCATTTTCATAGGTGCTGGTTGTGGACCAGTTGGCAAAACTTTTGACATAATCTGTTGCACTTCCCATTGCCACTCCGATATCTGCCTTTTCCAACATGCCAATATCATTGGTGCTGTCTCCGATACAGATCGTATCCTTCCATGTCATGTTGTTTTTATTTAATACCAGCTCTATTCCCTTGGATTTATCATTATCGGCATTAAAGATATCAAAACAGAAGCCGTCGGTTTTAACGTTGATCAAATCCGAACGAAGATTTGGGTGTTCCTTCATAAAAGCATCCAAACTTGTTTTATCCTTTGTCATGATCACGGCATTAAAGACACGGTGACGTTTATGGAAAGTCTCTGTTTGATCGTAAAATAAAGAATCCAATACATTACAATATTTACAGAAATAGTACATCGGATAAAAATCGTTGTAGATATATGTCGCATCACCGAAATGAAACATCAATCCGAATTTATGATCCTTACAAAGCTGTACCAGTTCTTCTACGGTTTCTTTTTCAATAGGGTAGGCGCCGATCTCATTGAAATCTTTATCAAGAATATAGCTTCCGTTGATCAGCACATAATCATCAAACTGCACTCGTTCCAAGATCAACTTCATTTGGTTTAAAGGTCTTCCGGTAGCGGCACATACCTTATATCCTTTATCTTTTAACATCTGGATCGCATCCAGTGCACTATCTTGTATGATATCATTTTCTGTCTGATACAAAGTTCCGTCCATATCAAGAAAGACAATTTTGTGTTTCATGTTCATTCCTCTTTTCTGTCCTCAGTACTTATTATAATAAAAAAGTAGAAAAATTTGGATGATGTTTTGTCTTTTTAAACGATAAAATTATTTTGTGGCTAAAAATAAAAATGAGTATAATAAAAGAAAAGGAGAAGGAAAATGAGGGTTTGTAAGTCTTGTAATATACGTTATGAAAATGGTAAATATTGTGCAAAATGCGGTCGGGAATTAGAATAAGAGAATCCAGAAAACAATGGGAATCCCAAGCCTAAGAAGATACTGATTCTCTTGTTGGTCGTTTTGATCCTGGGGGTACTGACAACAGGAAGTTATTTTTTCTTCTTTGCGAAAACAGATGTGTCCTTGATGAATGAAAAGGATTGTACGGTAACTTTTTCTGGTACTAATGGTAAAGGAAAAGCGAATGTAGCTTGTATGATGGACCAGGGGAATTATAATGATTTTTTCACAACGGTCAAATATACAGTAAAGCCCAATGAAAATTTAAAGAATGGACAAACAGTTTATGTAGAAGCAAGATATGATGAAGAGTCAGCTAGACATTATCGGATTCATCCCGTAAATACTTCGTTTAAAACAGAGGTAGAAGGATTGGAAGAACCGGTGGAAAAATCAGTTCAAGAAGATACAACATTACAGTTTTCAAATTTGGAATCCGTCAAACAAATGATCGATTTTTTAAAGGAGTAGGGCCTTCCTATATCCGATGTCTTTTATTATGATCAGGCAACTATAGTCGATGAAGAGCTGGAGCAGGTTGTTGATAAAGCTTATTTTGAAGATCAAACCATTGCGGGCAAGTCTTCCAAAGCCAATGCCCATTTAAGTGGAGGTACGATTGAAATCTGTACATCAAAACAAGCAGCCTATGATCGCTTAAATAAAGTCAACAGTATCGATCATCATCAATATATGTATAATTATGTATTTGGTAAAGTCTATGTTCGTTTGGATAAAGCTTTGTCTTTAGAACAAGTGCAGGCTTATGAAGCCGTTTTTGATCAGATGAATAATAGGCAGACAGGAAGTGCCAAAGCAATGAGGGATGCGAATTTTTAGTACAGAAAATTCATTTATAAGTAGGCTTTTAGAGAAGATAAAATATTTTGGGCACTAAAATTTGGCGTTTTCAATGAAAAAAATAAAAAAGTATTTGACATTGAAGTTTAAAAAATGTAATCTATTCGTACATGCGTAAATGAGGGATTCGAAAGAATCCCATATAAAACGGATGAAAAAGACACACCCGGAAACGTGTGTTAAGAAGTTTTTGAAAGGAGGGTACTTATGCCTACCATCAACCAGTTGATTCGTAAAGGTCGTAAGGCCAGTCAGAACGTTTCAAAGTCACCAGCTTTGAACCGTGGGTACAACTCACTGAAGTCAAGACCAACTAACTTGTCAAGCCCACAGAAACGTGGAGTATGTACACGTGTTGGTACCATGACACCAAAGAAACCAAACTCAGCACTTCGTAAATATGCCCGTGTTCGTTTGAGCAACGGAATGGAAGTTACAGCTTACATTCCAGGTATCGGACACAACTTGCAGGAGCACAGTGTTGTATTGATTCGTGGTGGTCGTGTTAAGGACTTACCAGGTGTTCGTTACCACATCGTTCGTGGAACATTAGACTGTGCCGGTGTAAATGACCGTAAACAATCTCGTTCTTTATATGGAACTAAGAAACCGAAGAAGTAGTCAATCGTGAAAGGAGGAAATTAAATGCCTAGAAAAGGACACATTGCCAAACGTGATGTATTAGTGGACCCTATGTATAACTCCAAATTGGTCACTCGTCTGATCAATAAAATCATGATTGATGGTAAAAGAGGGGTTGCACAGACAATTCTGTACAACGCGTTTGAAATCGTTGAAGTAAAAACAGGAAAACAGCCAATGGAAGTTTTCGAACAAGCATTGGAAAACGTTATGCCTCAGTTAGAGCTGAAGGTTAGACGTGTTGGTGGTGCCAACTATCAGGTACCGGTAGAAGTAAGTGACGAACGTCGTTTGACATTAGGTCTGCGCTGGATCGTTAACTATGCACGTTTAAGAAATGAAAAAACTATGGAACAGCGTTTAGCTGCAGAAATCATTGATGCATCTAACGGAACGGGTGCCAGCGTTAAGAAACGTGAAGACACTCATAAAATGGCGGAAGCAAATAAAGCCTTTGCTCACTACCGCTGGTAAGAAAGGAGAAAAGTTTAGTTTATGCCTAGAGAATATAGTCTGGAAAATACTCGTAACATTGGTATCATGGCGCACATCGATGCCGGTAAAACGACAACAACTGAACGTATCCTTTATTACTCTGGTGTTAACCATAAAATTGGGGAAACACATGAAGGTGCCAGTACAATGGACTGGATGGAACAGGAACAGGAACGTGGTATCACGATCACTTCTGCTGCCACAACTTGTCACTGGAAAAAATTAGATGGAACCGGACCGGAATGCCGTATCAATATCATCGATACACCAGGTCACGTTGACTTCACCGTAGAAGTTGAACGTTCTTTGCGTGTATTGGATGGTGCCGTAACCGTTCTGGATGCCAAAGCCGGCGTTGAACCGCAGACAGAAACTGTATGGCGTCAGGCGACGACATATGGTGTACCTCGTATCGTATTTGTCAACAAAATGGATGCGACAGGTGCAGACTTCATCATGTCCTGTAACACGATCATTGATCGTTTAGGAGCTAAGTCCTGCCCAATTCAGTTGCCAATCGGTGCTGAAAGTGACTTTGAAGGTATTATCGATATCATCGAACGTAAAGCTTATACATTCAGTGGTGACTATGGACGTATTATTACGGAAGTTGCCATTCCTGAAGAAAGCCAGGATTTAGTCGAAGAATACCGTGCTAAATTATTGGAATACTTAGCCGATTATGATGAAGATTTCATGATGATGGTTCTGGAAGGTGAAGAACCTGAAATCAGTGAAATCAAACGTGTATTGCGTATTGCCGTATGTGCCGGTGATTTCTTCCCGGTATTGTGTGGTTCCGCATACAAAAACAAAGGTGTTCAGCAGGTCCTGGATGCAGTTGTTGATTATCTGCCTAGCCCATTAGATGTACCGGCTATCAAAGGTACAACTTTGGACGGTGAAGAAGATGAACGTCATCCAAGTGATGATGAACCATTCTCTGCATTGGCATTTAAGATCGCAACAGACCCATTTGTAGGAAAATTAAGCTTCTTCCGTGTGTACTCCGGTAGTGCAACTGCAGGAAGCTATGTATTGAACTCTACAAAGGATAAGAAGGAACGTTTCGGACGTATCGTACAGATGCACGCCAACCATCGTAAAGAAATCGATCAGGTTTGGGCCGGAGATATCGCTGCTGCCGTAGGTCTAAAGATTACGACAACAGGGGATACGCTGTGTGATGAAAAACATCCGATCATTCTGGAATCTATGGAATTCCCTGAACCAGTTATCGAATTGTCTTTGGAACCAAAAACAAAAGCCGATCAGGATAAAATGGGCTTGGCTTTAAGTAAATTGGCTGAAGAAGACCCTACTTTCAAAACATATACAAACGAAGAAACGGGACAGACGATCATTGCCGGTGTTGGTGAACTTCATCTGGATATCATCGTTGACCGTCTGCGTCGTGAATTTAAGGTAGAAGCCAACGTAGGACAGCCTCAGGTTGCCTACCGTGAAACAATTCGTGCCACTGCTGACTGTGAAGGTAAATACATTCGTCAGTCTGGTGGTCGTGGACAATACGGTCATGTATGGATCAAATTCGAACCAAATGAAGAAGGTAAAGGATTTGAATTCGTGGATGCGATCGTTGGTGGTTCCGTACCGAGAGAGTACATCAAACCAACAGAAGAAGGTCTGAAGGATGCCTTAAATAATGGTATGATCGCCGGTTATCCGGTTATCGATATTAAAGCTACACTGTTCGATGGTTCTTACCATGATGTCGATTCCAGTGAAATGGCCTATAAGATTGCCGCCAGTATGGCACTTCGTGAAGCTGCCAAAAAGTGTAATCCGGTATTGTTGGAGCCAATCATGTTTGTTGAGGTAACAGCACCGGCTGAATACTTAGGTAGCGTTATGGGTGACGTTTCCAGTCGTCGTGGTTCTATCACAGAACAGGAAGAGCGCGGAAATGCCGTAATCGTACGTGCTCACATTCCATTGTCAGAAATGTTTGGTTACGTAACTGACTTGCGTAGCTTTACACAGGGACGTGGAACTTACTCCATGAAATTTGATCACTACTCTGAAGTTCCTAAGAGCATTGCAGAGAAGATCATTAAAGAGAATTCAAGCGAAAACTAGTTGCTTTTCGCTTGGTTCTAAAGTACAATGTTTTTGCATGAATTTTAATTTTTAATTAGGAGGAAAACTAAAATGGCAAAGGAAAAATTTGACAGAAGTAAAACCCATGTTAATATTGGTACAATCGGTCACGTTGACCATGGTAAAACAACATTAACAGCTGCTATTACGAACGTATTGGCTCAGAAAGGTCAGGCCAAAGCAACTGCTTACGATCAGATCGACGGTGCTCCAGAAGAAAAAGAACGTGGAATCACAATCAACACAGCTCACGTTGAATACGAAACTGACAAACGTCACTATGCACATGTTGACTGTCCAGGCCATGCCGACTACGTTAAGAACATGATCACTGGTGCTGCTCAGATGGATGGTGCTATCCTTGTAGTAGCTGCATCTGATGGTCCTATGCCTCAGACTCGTGAGCACATCTTATTAGCTCACCAGGTAGGTGTAAAATACATCGTTGTATTCTTGAACAAATGCGACATGGTTGATGATGAAGAATTGATCGACCTTGTTGAAATGGAAGTTCGTGAATTGTTAAGTGAATATGGATTCGACGGAGACAACACTCCAATTATTCGCGGTTCTGCATTAAAAGCATTGGAAGGCGATGAAAAATACGTTGGTGCTATCAACGAATTGATGGATGCTGTTGACAGCTGGGTTCCAGATCCTGAACGTGACATCGATAAACCATTCTTGATGGCTGTAGAAGACGTTATGACTATTTCTGGTCGTGGTACTGTTGCTACAGGACGTGTTGAACGTGGACAGGCTCACTTGAACGACGAAGTTGAAATCGTTGGTATCAAAGAAACTCGTAAGACAGTATTAACTGGTTTGGAAATGTTCCACAAACAGTTGGACGTTGCTCAGGCTGGTGACAACATCGGTGCTTTGCTTCGTGGTATCGCACGTGATGAAATTCAGCGTGGACAGGTTTTAGCTAAACCAGGAAGTGTACATCCACACACTACTTTCAAGGCTCAGGTTTACGTATTGACTAAAGAAGAAGGTGGACGTCATACTCCATTCGTTTCTAACTACCGTCCTCAGTTCTACTTCCGTACAACTGACGTAACTGGTGTTATCACTCTTCCAGAAGGAACTGATATGGTAATGCCTGGTGACAACGTTGAAATGACAGTAGAATTGATTCACCCAATCGCTATTGAAAATGGTACTACATTCTCGATTCGTGAAGGTGGACACACTGTTGGTGCCGGAAACGTTACTGAAATTATCGAGTAATTTCGATTAAACAATGATTTTAAACCGCTGGAAACAGCGGTTTTTTTAATAAGAGAGGGAACTTGTATGGATTTAGAGAAATGTAAAGCGCTGGTACAGGTCATTGATACGAAAAGTCTATCCAAAGCAGCTAAAAAGCTGGGTTATACTCCCAGCGGTCTTTCTAGAATGATTTCCAGTTTAGAAAAAGAGATGGGATTTATTCTGCTGCGACGAAATCATGATGGCATGTTTCCAACCAATGAATGCCTTCATCTTTTAAGCGGTATACGAGAGCTTTTATATCAAGATCAACTGTTGGAACAAAAAGTATCTGACATCAATGAATTATATGTTGGTGAAATCGAAATTGGTGTTTCACATCGTTATTATTATGATACATTTGCCCTGGCTATGAAGAATTTCAGTAAGGTTTATCCAGATGTCGATTTAAAGATACGTCATGGATATAGTTCTTATCTGGTGCAGGAGCTGAAACAACATCGATTGGATCTATGTATTGTATCCAAACGTGAATTGGGAGATTTTCAATGGATACCGATTACAAAAGATGAGATGTTGGCATGGATTCCCAAGAATCATAAATTAGCAAGTGAAGACAAAATATCGGTCAAGGAATTTGAAAAAGAAAATGTGATCTTTACCTATCCCGGAGAAGATACGGATAATCAACGAGTTTTTCAGAAATACAAAATATATCCACATCGTCAGTTTTCTACTTTGGAGCCCTATGCCAGCTTTGCGATGGTCAAACAGGGGTTGGGAATATCTATGGATAATCGTTTATCAGCCTGGGGTATGGAAGAAGGAATATTATATAAGTCTCTAGACCCTCAAGAATATATAGAAATCGGTATTGCGCTGCAGTCCAACCCTTCCCCGGCGGTACAGGAATTCATGAAATATTTATTGCCACTATTAAAAAAATAAAGTAAATTCTCTTTAAAAAACTGTAGGAATATTGTATATATATTGCGAAAAAGTCAAACCCTCTTTGACAATTACGCAAAAATATGTGATTATATATGTACTTGTTTACTTTGGGAAAGGAGTTGTAAATAGTGGATAATTCTCAAAAGAAAATCAAGTGGTACATGTTGTCGTTCATGTGCTTCTCCACATTATGGGGATTTGGTAACGTAGTTAACGGTTTCATGTACTTCAACGGGATCCAGGTTATCTTCTCATGGATCTGGATGTTCGCTTTGTTCTTCTTACCTTATGCATTGATGGTAGGAGAATTAGGATCAGCATTTAAAGATCTAGGTGGAGGCGTTACCTCTTGGGTTCAGGAAACAGCTGGTTCTAAAGTAGGTTATTATGCAGGTTGGACGTATTGGGCATGTCACGTAACGTACATTGCTTCCAAGGGGTCCGGTGGTTTAAAAGCGTTGAGCTGGATGGTATTCCAGAATGCGGAGACGTATGACACATTCCCTACATTGTATGTACAGTTGGCAACGTTGGTTGTATTCTTGTTCTTCTGCTGGGTGGCAAGCCGTGGTTTGAACCCATTGAAGAAACTGGCTACACTGGCTGGTTCCAGTATGTTTGTCATGAGTATTCTGTATATCTTATTGATGTTTGCGGCACCGGTTATCAATCCAAATGGTGGCTTTGCAAGCATTGACTGGAGCTGGGATTCTTTTATTCCGACATTTGATGTAAGCTACTTCACAAACTTATCAATCTTAGTATTTGCGGTTGGCGGTATCGAAAAAATTTCTCCATACGTAAATAAAATGGATGGTGATCCGGCACGTCAATTCCCTAAGAGTATGATGTTTGCTGCCGGAATGGTTGTGATTTGTGCTATCTTTGGTACATTTGCGATGGCTATGATGTTTGATCCGGCTGTTGTATTCGCAAGTGCTGAATCACAAACGGCATATATTGCCAATGGTGCTTACTGGGCATTCCAGAAATTAGGTGAATACTATGGCGTTGGTAATGTATTGATGATCATCTATGCATTGTGTAATGCCATTGGTCAGTTCTCTACATTGGTAGTAAGTATCGATGCTCCTTTGCGTATGTTGTTGGAAGACCCTATCACAAGCCAGAGTGTTCCGAAACAATTGTTGAAACAAAACAAATACGGTGCTTATGTCAATGGTATTTGGATGGTTGTTATCTTGTCTGGTGCCATTATCGTTGCACAGACAGTCGTTCCAGGGGCCGCTTCGGTATTGGCACAGTTGAATAAATTGAACTCTGTTTGTATGCCACTCCGTTATTTGTGGGTATTCTTTGCGTACTTCATGCTTCGTAAAGCAGCAGATGAAAAATTTCCGCGTGCCTATAAGTTTGTTAAGAGCAGAGGAATTGGTAAATTCTTTGGTATTCTATGTTTCTTAATTGTATTGGTGTTCTCTGTATTAGGAATGTATTCGCCAGATCCATTTACAATGGTATTAAACGTTGTAACACCAATTGTCTTAACATTGTTAGGTTTGATCTTCCCTGTTATCCGTAAGAAACAGGACGAAAGAGACGGTACGGTTAACGCTTAATGAAAATTGAGAAACGATTCCTTCGGGAGTCGTTTTCTTTTGAGTTTTTAGTGTCTATAGTTTAGAATAGTCTAAGGAGGATACTATTATGAACAATATTGAAATTTCAAATGAATTGATGGATTTTATTCAAAGCAGTCCAAGCATGTTCCATTCAGTAAAAACCGTGCGTGATTATTTGGAACAGGCTGGATTCACATATTTACCGGAAGGTAAACCATGGCACCTGGAAAAAGGAGAAGGGTACTACACGATTCGTAACCACTCCAGCATCATTGCCTTTAAATTGGGAAGTGTGCTGGACGATTATCATTTCCAAATGACGGCTGCTCATTCCGATTCGCCAACATATAAGATCAAGAGCGTTCCGGAATTAGAAGGACCAAATGAATATTTGCGCTTAGATGTAGAAGCTTATGGTGGTATGATCGATTCTACATGGTTTGATCGTCCGTTAACGATTGCCGGACGTGTATTGGTACAGGAAGGAAACAAAATAGAAAGTCGCTTATTATATATTGATAAAGACTTGTTGTTGATTCCTAATGTAGCCATTCACTTCAACCGTAACATCAACGATGGTTATAAATATAATCGTCAGGTTGATCTTTGTCCTCTATTCTCAACCGGTGAGTTGAAGAAGGGTGACTTTGATAAGATGGTTGCGGATGAATTAGGTGTAGAAGTCGAACGGATCTTAGCTAAAGACTTATTCTTAGTCAATCGTCAAAAACCGGTGATCTGGGGTTACAAAAATGAATTTGTTTCTACACCAAAACTGGATGACTTACAATGTGCCTTTGTTTCTTTAAAAGCATTTATTGAGTCTGAAAACAAACATGCGATCAATGTCTGCTGCGTATTCGATAATGAAGAAGTTGGATCGAATACAAAGCAGGGAGCTATGTCCACTTTCTTATATGATACATTACAGCGTATCAACTTAGGTTTGGGAAAGGATGCGGAAGAATATTATCAGGCCATCAGCAAATCCTTCCTGGTAAGCTGTGATAATGCGCATGCGGTGCATCCAAACCATCCGGAAAAAACGGATGCGGTCAACTGTTCGATGATGAACAAAGGACCGGTTATCAAAGAAAGTGCAAACCAGAAATATACGACAGATGCCTTTAGCCGTGCCTTATTTACTTGTATCTGTAAAGAAGCCGGTGTACCGGTACAGACTTTTGCCAACCGTAGCGATGTGGTCGGTGGATCTACATTAGGAAACTTGTCCAATACACAAGTCAGCGTACATGCCGTAGATATCGGACTTCCGCAGCTGGCTATGCATTCCAGCTATGAAACGGCCGGTATCAAAGATACAGGCTATGCGATTGAGGCATTAAAAGCCTACTTTGGAACAAATGTAGAGATCGATGAGGCGCAGAAAGTAGTTTTTGAATGATCGATCTGACAAAATATACTTGGCTGAAACCTCATCTTCCTCTACCGGAAACGTTAGAGGAACAAGAGGACTTTCAAGACATCTTAAAAGCAATTGAGAAAAAGGAATCTAATCTGGGATTGCGCAATTTATATGCCAATTATTATTTAGATCAGCTTCAGAAGGCAAAGGAAGAAGGACGCAGCCTGCACTATGAAGGAAATTTAGGCAAGGAAATTCGCTCCTGGGCGAAATCACAATCGTTTAAGAAATTTAAGGAAACGTATTTAAAAGAAGACAAGGCAAAGTTTCAGTTATCGGGTATTGTGATTGTAATAACCGGTACTTTGATTCTTTTCTTTCTTCGAGCTATTCTGGCACAGGAATTTGTTGTGAATTTCAGTGTAGATGCGATCGTCGGAGCTATTGCGCTGGTCTTCTTCTATCGGAATATGAAGCTGAAAATACAACTGATCAAAAGCTATACACCGGTACGTGATTATTTGTACATGGATATTGCCAGCTTTGTGATGTGTATTTTATTAAAAATGTGGCTTCCTCCGGCTTTTGATGTTTCGATTATTGTCCTGGTCATCGCTTATTATGTACAAAGGCGAAAGTTTGAAAATTTTTTAAAGACCGTTTAGAATGACTACAGAGAATTTCTCTGTAGTTTTTTTGAAGGGAAGCGAAAGATATGCTTGATCTACAACTGGAAATCTTTTTGTTGATCTTAGCTGGTTTTGTTTTAGCAAAGCTGGGCTATTTTTCCAAGCAGACCCGAAAACAGTTGACCAATATTGTCTTATGTCTGGTCTTGCCCTGCGCAACGATCCAATCTTTTGAAATCAAGGTCGATCAACAGCTGCTTGTATCCATGATCCTGATTTTTATGATTTCTGTGGGCATTCAGCTTTTGTATTTGATCTTTTGTAAAAGCTGTTGGAATGGAATCAAAGATGATCGTAAACCTTCTTTACAATATGGAACTATGGTTTCCAATGCCGGGTTTATGGGAATGCCGGTAGCACAAAGTGCGTTTGGTCCGACAGGATTGTTGTATGCATCGATCTTTTTGATTCCTCAAAGAGTTTGTATGTGGAGCTATGGTGTATCGCTTTATGAAAAAGGAACGAGACAGGAAGTGATTCGAAAGGTTGCCACCAATCCTTGTATTGTGGCAATCTATATAGGAATCGTGCTCATGGTTTTGGGGATGTTTGATATTCACCTGCCAAAGTTTATCGATGATACGATTGGCGCAATCGGAGATTGTAATACGGCTTTAAGCATGATCGTGATTGGCGGGATCTTAAGCGATGTGCCAAAAGAAAAGATATTTGATCATATTTCTATTTTATATAGTGTCCTGCGTTTATTGGTTTTGCCGCTTTTGATTTTTGCGATCCTTTTATTCCTGCCAGTTGAATCCATGGTTCGCAACGTCTGTGTTCTTTTATCGGCTATGCCGGCTGCCAGTACAACGGCTATGTTGGCACAGCGCTATGAAAAAGATCCTGAATTTGCATCCAGGATCATCTTCGTATCAACCTTATTGAGTATGTTGACTTTACCATTGATTTTTCTTTTACTGGAATGGCTTTAGCCATTCTTTTTTGTAGGCACAACTACAGCTAAACCGCCTAAGGCACTTTCCTTTAATTCCAAAGGAAGTTTGCTTCCGGTCAGATTCATCGTTTTGACGACCATATCAAAGCTGACACGGTTTTTCTTAACGTTGCGTAAATATTTTGCCAGACGAGCGGCATCCAGACTGCGAAGGCTGGCAACGGCATTTCTTTCGATGCATGGAATCATGACATAACCGCCGACCGGATCACAGGTCAAGCCTAAGTGATGCTCCAGTCCGATCTCGGCAGCACATTCGATCTGCGCGTTGTTTTCAAAGTTACAGGAGCTGACAAAGGCGGCTCCCATACTGCAGGCAGCACCGACTTCCGCCTGACAGCCGGCCTTGGCCCCGGATATCGTAGCGTTATGCTGAATGAGATTGCCGATCAGACCGGCTACTTTAAGGCCCTGGATCAGAGTATCTTTGGGATAGTTTTCATCCTTATAAAAATGATAGAGAAGACTTGGTAAGACACCGCAGCTGCCCATAGTTGGTGCGGTAACAACCATACCGCCGCTGGCATTTTGTTCACTGGCCGCATAAGCATAGCTGGAGAGTAAAAGACTTTTTCTTTCAATCAGATCATCACAGCTGTTAGCACTCTGGTACAATGCGCTGGCTACCCTGTCGATTTCTAAGGAGCCCGGCAGCTTACCGATCGTATTTAATCCTTTATCAACACATTCGATCATCGCATCAAAGATCTTATCCATGTAGCTGTTTAACGATTCATCTTCAAACTGATCGATATACTTATCTAAGCGAAGATGATGTTGTTTACAATAGCCTTGAATATCATCCATAGAATTATGTGGATAGACATGTGTTTCTTCCGATTCCTGCTCCTGATCTTTTAAAATTTTACCGCCGCCTATAGATATATAGGTATGTTTTCCTAAAGCATCGTGTTCTTTAAAGGCTTCAATGGTCATCGTGTTTGGATGCTCGCATTGTGTTTTTAAATCAAATGTGATCGTACAATGCGTAGGAAAAAAGGTCTTTTCGATAATTTTATCAGTGAGATGGCCTTTTCCGGTCAAAGCCAGAGAGCCAAATAATGTAACTTTGAATTCATCGGCATCGGGGTAATGTTCCAGCATGTCCTGACTGGCGCGCATAGGGCCAAAGGTATGAGAGCTGCTGGGACCCGGACCGATCTTATAAATATTTTGAATACTTTGCATAGTGTGTATCTCCTTGATCAAAACGGTCTTATTTATCCATACAAAAGAGTAGCATAACCCTTGCGAAAAGCATAGTAGTGAATCGTGAAAATATGCATGGAAAAAAGTGAAAAAAGCACTTGAATGTCGCTTATAGATATGGTATCATCATTGCGCACTGCGTAGAAGTGCGAGGTTGCTGACCCACTGAGAAGCGTTGTCATGGGTGGTGTCAGGGAATTCGCATGGAGCATGTATATCTCGAATATACGAAAGGAGTTAAACATGGCAAAAAACACAATTCGAATTCGCTTAAAAGCGTATGAGCACCGCATCTTAGATGACAGTGCCAAGAAAATCGTCGAAACAGTGACGAAACACGGAGCTAAAAAAGTTGTTGGTCCCGTTCCGTTACCAACGGAAAAACAAGTTGTAACAATTCTACGTGCCGTTCACAAATACAAAGATTCTCGTGAACAGTTTGAAATGCGTACGCACAAGCGTTTGATTGAGATTGTTGCACCGACAAAGGAAACGATGGATTCTTTACAGAGACTGGAACTTCCTAGTGGTGTAGACATCGAAATTAAACTTTAATGGAGGTGTCGAAGATGAAAGGATTATTAGGAAGAAAATTAGGAATGACACAGGTCTTCACTGAAGATGGTGTATTGATTCCGGTAACCGTTGTTGAAGCAACTCCAAATGTTGTTCTTCAGAAGAAAACAGTGGAGAGTGACGGATACAATGCGATTCAGTTAGGATTTGAAGAAATCAAAGAAAAACGTACAACAAAGGCAAATGTAGGACATTGTGCTAAAGCAAACACGAGTCCGAAGCGTCGTATTCAGGAAGTACGTGACTGTGAATTGGATGTAAACGTTGGCGATTTGGTTGACGTTACGATCTTCGAAGCTGGTGAAACAGTGGATGTGATCGGTACCAGCAAAGGTAAAGGTTACAATGGTACAATCGTTCGTAACAATGCACACCAGGGTCCAAAGAGCCACGGTGGTTCTAAAAACATTCGCCATATCGGTTCTTTAGCTACAAACGGTATTACATCTCGCCAGGGACGTATCATGAAGGGTACGATCATGGCTGGTCAGGAAGGTGGATACAGAACAACAAACCAGAACCTGACAGTGATCAAAGTAGATAAAGAAAACAACTACTTGTTGATTAAAGGAAACGTGCCGGGACCTAAAAAAGGATTTGTGATGGTTCGCACCGCAAAGACTTCTAAGGGAAACAAAGCACCGGTTACTTTAGTTGACTATAGTGCAAATAAGGAGGTTCAGGAATAATGGCAAAGATTGATGTGATCAACCAGGAAGGAAAAGTAGTTTCTTCTCTTGAACTGAACGATGCCGTATTTGGTATCGAACCAAATCAGCAGGCTTTATTTGATGCGTTAAAGATGCAGTTGGCAGGTCGTCGTCAGGGTACGGCTTCCACAAAAGGACGCAGCGAAGTCAGCGGTGGTGGACGCAAGCCATACCGTCAGAAGGGTACAGGTCGTGCTCGTCAAGGTTCCATTCGTGCTACACAGTTCCGTGGCGGTGGAACAGTATTCGGAGCAACACCACGTAATTACAGCTACCGTATCAACAAAAAAGTACGTCGCCTGGCTTTAAAATCTGCCTTGAGTGAAAAAGTGGCAGAAACAGCCTTCAGCGTATTAGATAAGTTCGAAGTTGCAGAACCTAAGACAAAGACATTTGTTTCTATCATGGAAGCAATTCAGGCGCCTAAGAAAACGTTATTCGTTGTTGGACAGAACGAAGATGTACAGAATGCTTACTTATCAAGCCGCAACGTTCCAGGTTGCACAATGATGAGAAGTGATCTGATCAACGTATTTGATCTGGTACATGCCAACAAGATCGTTATGACAAGCGCTGCAGTAAAAGAAGTTGAGGAGGCACTTGCATAATGACTGATTACAGAGATATCATTCTTCGCCCGATCATCACAGAAAAAACAATGAAGATGATGGCAGAAGATAACAAAGTGACATTCGAAGTTGCCAAAGGTGCAAACAAAGTATTAGTTCGTCAGGCTGTGGAAGCTTTGTTCAAAGTTGAAGTTGTAAAAGTCAACATGCAGAACACAAAGCCTAAGACAAAACGTGTTGGAAGATACACAGGAAAAACGAGTGCGGTTCATAAAGCAATCGTTAAGATCAAAGAAGGTCAGTCAATCGATTTATTCGGTGAGGCTGAATAATCAGGGAGAAGACGCTATTTCCTGAATAAACATTGCGATAAGGAGGAAAAAGAAAGTTTATGCCAATTAAGACGTATAAACCAACGACACCAGGACGTCGTGGGATGACATCTTTGACATTTGAAGAAATCACAACTTCAAAACCAGAGAAAAGTCTGTTAGCTCCATTGAAGTCTAAAGGTGGACGTAATAACACAGGACGTATCACAACACGTCATAAAGGTTCCGGACATAAGAGAGCCTACCGTATCATCGATTTCAAACGTAACAAGGACAACATCCCTGCTCGCGTTAAAACGATCGAATACGATCCAAACCGCAGCGCTAACATTGCCTTGTTAGTATATGCCGATGGAGAAAAACGTTACATTCTTGCACCAAAGGATTTACAGGTAGGAATGAGCGTAATTTCCGGTGTTGAAGCAGATATCAAAACTGGAAACGCTATGGAATTGAAGAATATGCCAGAAGGTACATTCGTTCATAACGTTGAATTAAAACCTGGTAAAGGTGGACAGATGGCTCGTAGTGCCGGATGTTCTGCTCAGATTCTGGGTATTGAAGAAAAATACGTTACTTTGCGTTTGACTTCCGGAGAAGTTCGTAAAGTGTTAGGAAACTGCCGTGCTACAGTTGGTATCGTTGGAAACGAAGATTACAGCTTGGTAAACATCGGTAAGGCCGGACGTAATCGTCATAAAGGTATTCGTCCTACCGTACGTGGTTCTGTTATGAACCCTAACGATCACCCTCATGGTGGTGGTGAAGGTCGTACACCGATCGGACGTAAATCTCCAATGACTCCTTGGGGTAAAAAAGCTCTGGGTGTTAAGACACGTCGTACTAAGAAAGCCAGCACTAAATTGATCGTGCGCCGTCGTAACGGTAAATAGGAAAAGGAGGAAAGAACATGAGTCGTAGTTTGAAAAAAGGACCTTTCTGTGATGAACATCTGATGAAAAAGGTCGAAGCATTAAATGCCTCAAACAAAAAAGAAGTTATTAAAACATGGAGTCGTCGTTCTACTATCTTCCCTCAGTTTGTTGAACACACATTTGCGGTTTACAACGGTAAGGAACACGTACCAGTTTATGTAACAGAAGATATGGTTGGTCACAAATTAGGTGAATTTGTTCCAACTCGTAAATATGCAAGTCATGGATCAGATGACAAGAAATCACGTTAATTAGGAGGATATCATGGAAGTAAAAGCAACAGCGAAAACTCTACGTATTCAGCCTCGTAAAGCAAGACTTGTCTTAGACTTGATCCGCGGCAAAGACGTAGAAGAAGCAAAAGCAATTTGCAAGTTCACTCCCAACAAAGGTGGATATCTGGTTGGAAAAGTTTTGAACTCTGCCATTGCCAATGCGGTAAACAACAATGATTTAGATGAAGAAAAGCTTTATGTTAAAGCTTGCTGGGCCAATGAAGGTATTACTTTAAAACGTTATATGCCTCGTGCAAAAGGTAGTGCCAGCCCAATTATGAAACGTACAAGCCACATCACAGTTGTAGTGGCTGAGAAAGAGTAGGAGGTTCGCCATGGGACAGAAAGTAAGCCCGATCGGGATGCGTGTTGGTATCATTCGTGACTGGCAGTCAAGATGGTACGCAGACGATAAAGAATTCGGATCCCTTCTGATCGAAGATGTTAAGATTCGTGAATTCATCGAAAACTATTATGAAAAATTGTCGAACGCAGCACAGGATAAGAGAAAAGCGGATCCTCAGATCTCTCGTATTGAAATCGAACGTACTAAAAATCGTGTAACGATCATCGTTCGTACTGCTCATCCAGGTGTGGTGATCGGACAGGATGGAAAATCTATCGAAGGTCTGAAAAAACAACTGGAAAAAATGGTTAACGCCGGTGTTAAAAAAGATTCTAAAAACAAAAAGACGATCCAGATCAACGTTGTCGAAGTAGCCAATCCAAACCTGGATGCTCGTTTGGTTGCTCGTTGGATCGCTAATGAATTGGAACAGCGTAAAAGCTTCCGTGCTACACAGAAAAAAGCAATCCAGAACTCTATGCGTGCTGGTGCCAAAGGTATCAAAACAGCTGTATCTGGTCGTTTAGGTGGTGCTGATATGGCTCGTACAGAAGGATACTCTGAAGGTGTCGTACCGTTGCATACATTGCGTTCTGACATCGATTATGCATGGGAAGAAGCTGCTACAACATACGGACGTTTAGGTGTTAAAGTATGGATCTGTCGTGGTGAAGTACTGCCTGGAGAAATGGTAAAGGAACCAGAAGCTCCAAAACAGCGTCCAATGCGCGGAAGAAACCGCAACAACCGTAATCGTCGTCCAAACGGACGTGCTCCTCAGCAGAATGCGGCTCCTGCAAAGGAACAGGCTCCTGTTGAAAACAAAGGAGGTAACGAATAATGTTGATGCCTAAGCGTACAAAGTATAGACGTCCACATCGTTTGAGCTATGAAGGTCGTAGTAAAGCTGGTCGTTCTATTGACTTTGGTGAATTTGGTTTGGTTGCCGAAAGTGGAAACTATGTCAGCAACCGTCAGATCGAAGCTGCCCGTATTGCCATGACACGTTATATGAAACGTGGAGGAAAAGTATGGATTCGTATTTTCCCTCACATGGCAAGAACTAAAAAACCTTTGGAAGTACGTATGGGTTCCGGTAAAGGTGCTCCAGAAGGATGGGTTGCTGTAGTACAGCCTGGACGAGTAATGTTTGAAGTTGGTGGAGTAAGTGAAGAAGTAGCTCGTGAAGCGCTTCGTCTTGCCAGCCACAAGCTTCCTGTTAAGACTCGTTTTGCGAGAAAAGGAGAAGTGAAATAATGTTAGCTAAAGAAATTCGTGAAAAGACAAATGAAGAACTTCTTGCTCAGATCGATGCTTTAAAAGAAGAGTTATTCAATCTCCGCTTCCAGCAGGCTACAGGACAGCTGGAAAACACGGCACGTTTAAAAACTGTTAAGAAGACGATTGCCCGTATCAAAACAGTGATGACAGAGCGTGAAAATGCGCAAGGTCAAGAGTAGGAGGGTATGACGATGGAAAGAAACGTACGTAAAGTATATCGTGGTACTGTCGTAAGTGATGCGATGGATAAAACAATCACGGTTGTAGTAGAAACTAAGAAAACACACCCTTTATACGGTAAACGTGTTAAATATTCAAAGAAATTCAAAGCGCATGATGAAAAGAATGAAGCTCATGTAGGAGATCGTGTAGAGATCATGGAAACTCGTCCATTGTCTGCTACAAAGCGTTTCCGCTTGGTAAGCATCATTGAGAAAGCGCGTGTATAGGACTAGGAGGGCGAAACAATGATTCAAAACGAGAGTCGTTTACGCGTCGCTGACAACACCGGAGCTAAAGAAGTATTAGTTATTCGTTGTTTAGGCGGAAGCGTAAGAAAATTTGCAAACATCGGTGATATCGTTGTGTGTACTGTAAAACAGGCCACTCCTGGTGGAACCGTTAAAAAAGGTGATGTAGTCAAAGGTGTTATCGTTCGTACAAGACGTGGTGTTCGCCGTGAAAACGGTACTTACATCCGTTTTGATGACAATGCCGTTGTATTGATCAAAGATGATAAGACGCCTAGAGGAACACGTATTTTCGGCCCTGTTGCTCGTGAATTACGTGATAACGATTTCATGAAGATCGTATCTCTGGCTCCGGAAGTATTATAGGAGGTGTGCCAAGTGAGAATAAAAAAAGGTGATAGAGTCAAAGTTATTACTGGTGCTTACAAGGGCACAATCGGTGAAGTAACTTCTGTATATCCAAAAGAAGATAAGGTTATTGTGGAAGGTGTAAACATGGTGAAAAAACACCAGAAACCGACACAGGCCAATCCAGATGGCGGAATTATTGAAAAAGAAGCTAAGATTCACGTTTCCAATGTAATGCTTTGGGATGAAAAGAGCAAAAAAGCTTCCCGTATTAAAATGGAAGTAAAAGAAGACGGAACTAAGGTGCGTGTCTACAAGACAAGCGGAAAAGAAGTTAAGGTTAAATAAGGAGGATAAGACATGAACCGTTTACAGGAAAAATATAAAAACGAAGTCGTTCCTCAGCTTATGAAAGACTTCAACTACAAATCCGTAATGCAGGTACCGCAGATCGAAAAAGTGGTCGTAAACATCGGTGTTGGAGATGCCATCCAAAATGCGAAATTGTTGGATGAAGCTGTTGAGGAATTGGCAGCCATTACTGGACAGGCTCCGGTAATCACAAAAGCAAAGAAATCCATTGCCAACTTCAAATTGCGTGAAGGTATGTCAATCGGATGTAAAGTTACATTGCGTAAAGAAAAAATGTATGACTTCTTAGATAAGTTGTTCAACATTTCTTTGCCACGTGTTCGTGACTTCCGTGGAGTTTCTGACACTAGCTTTGATGGTCGTGGAAACTATACACTGGGTATTAAAGAACAGATCATTTTCCCGGAAATTGATTTTGATAAAGTAAACCGTACACGCGGAATGGATGTTGTCATCGTAACAACCGCAGAAACAAATGAAGAGGCTAAAGCCCTGCTTGAAAAAATGGGTATGCCTTTCAAGAAGTAGGAGGAACGTAAAATGGCTAAGAAATCAATGATCAACAAACAGCAACGTCCTCAGAAATTTAAAGTTCGTGAATATACACGCTGCGAAAGATGTGGACGTCCACACTCAGTATTGAGAAAATATAAATTATGTCGTATTTGCTTCAGAGAATTGGCTTATAAAGGTCAGATTCCTGGTGTGAAAAAGGCAAGCTGGTAAGAAGGAGGCATATAACAATGATTATGACTGATCCAATTGCGGACATGCTGACAAGAATCCGCAACGCATTGCAACAAAAACATGAAACTGTTAGTATGCCTGTCAGCAAAGAAAAGAAAGCGATTGCTGAAATCTTAAAAGAAGAAGGATACATTACAGACTATAAAGTGGAAGGTGAAGGTATTCATAAAGACCTGACGATCACTTTAAAGTACACAGAAGATAACAAGAAGATCATCTCTGGTCTTCGTCGTATCTCTAAACCTGGACTTCGTGTTTATGCACAGGTTGAAAATCTGCCTCGTGTATTAAACGGTTTAGGAATTGCCATTATCTCTACAAGTAATGGTATGATGACCGATAAAAACGCAAGAAAGAACCACTTAGGTGGCGAAGTCATTGCGTATATCTGGTAATAGGAGGATAAAGAATGTCACGTATCGGGAATAAACTGATTACCATTCCTGCTGGCGTAAGTGTGGAAGTCGCTACAGGTAATGAGGTGACTGTAAAAGGTCCTAAGGGAACTTTATCTCGTAAGTTCTCTGACTTGATGCAGATCAACGTTGAGGGAACTGAGGTCACTGTAGTACGTCCAAATGACGAAAAACACACTAAACAATTACATGGTACGACTCGTGCTTTGTTACATAACATGGTCGTAGGAGTTTCTGAAGGATTTACGAAAGGACTGGAACTGGTTGGTATCGGTTTCCGTACCGCTGTAAAAGGAAATACCTTAACGATGAATGTTGGTTATTCTCATCAGGTAGAAATGCAGATTCCGGAAGGTTTGGAAGTAACTTGTCCAAGTGCTACTGAAATCAGTGTATCTGGAATTGATAAACAACTTGTTGGTGAATTTGCTGCTAATGTTCGTGCTGTTCGTAAGCCAGAACCTTACAAAGGAAAAGGTATTCGCTATAAAGGTGAACATATCCGTCGTAAGGAAGGTAAGACAGCTGGTAAGAAGTAGTGGGAAGGAGATCTTAAGATATGATTAAAAAACAATCACGCAATGCACAGCGTCTTCGTCGTCACGCTCGTGTACGTACAAAAATCAGCGGAACTCCTGAATGCCCACGTTTGAGTGTATTTAGAAGTAACGCACACATTCATGTTCAGCTTATTGATGATGTAAACATGAAGACTTTGGCATCTGCCAGCAGCTTGGCTATGAAACTTGAAAATGGTGGTAATGTGGAAGCCGCTAAACAAGTGGGTGCTGAAATCGCAAAACGCGCTAAAGAAGCTAACATCACAAAGGTTGTATTCGACCGTGGTGGATATATTTACGCAGGACGTGTAAAAGCTCTTGCCGATGCAGCTCGTGAAGCTGGCTTGGAATTTTAGGAGGTCGCACACATGGCAGAAAGAAAACAACCTAGAAGAGAGCAGAAAGAATTCGAAGAACAAGTTGTTGCAATTAACCGTGTAACAAAAGTTGTTAAAGGTGGACGTCGTTTCCGTTTCTCTTGTCTTGTAGTTATCGGTGACCGTAAAGGTCGCGTAGGTATGGGAACAGGGAAGGCAAACGAAGTACCGGATGCAATTCGTAAAGCGGTTGAAGATGCTAAGAAAAACTTGTTCACCGTTCCAATCGTAGGAACAACTATTCCACATGATACAATCGGTAACTATGGTGCAGGAAGCGTATTTATGCGTCCGGCCAGCGAAGGTACCGGTGTTATCGCCGGTGGTGCTGCCCGTTCTGTATTAGAATTGGCCGGTATCTCCGATATCTTAACAAAATGTTTAGGTTCTCGTACGAAGATCAACGTTGTTCGCGCAACGGTTGAAGGATTGAAATCTCTGACAACTTTAGAAGAAGTTGCTCGTCTTCGTGGAAAGAAACCAGAAGAAATTCGCGGGTAAGCAGGAGGTTGAAGTATGAAATTACATGAAATGACACAGACGGAAGCTTCCAAAACAAGAAACCGCGTAGGTCGTGGACCTGGAAGCGGAAATGGTAAAACTTCCGGACGCGGACAAAAAGGTCAAAAAGCCAGAAGTGGTGGAGGAGTTCGTCTTGGATTTGAAGGTGGACAGACACCATTGGCAAGACGTTTACCAAAAAGAGGATTTACAAACTTTAATCGCAAAGAATATGCTATAGTTAATGTAGAAACTCTGAATCAGTTTGATGAAGGTACTGAAATCAATGCAGCTTTACTGCTTGATAAGAAGATTATTCGTAAAGAACTTGCTGGTTTAAAAGTTTTAGGTGATGGAGAGTTAACTAAGAAATTGGTTGTAAAAGCAAACAAATTCTCTGCATCAGCCAAAGAAGCAATAGAAAAAGCAGGCGGAACAGCCGAGGAGATCTAAAATGATATCGAGCTTTAAGGCAATAATTAAAAATAAAGATATTCGTAATCGAATTCTCTTTACTTTGTTTGCCTTTCTTGTATATCGTTTAGGATCTGCAATTACTGTTCCGGATGTAAATACAACCGATTTAGTAGCCGGTTTAGAGGATAATTCCCTCTTCGCCATGCTGAATCTTTTAGGAGGTGGAGGTCTGGAACAGTTCTCCATCTTTGCCTTAGGTGTTACACCTTATATCACGGCTTCAATCATTATTCAGCTTTTGAGCATGGATGTGATTCCGCCGTTATCAGAGTTGGCTAAGTCCGGTGCTAAAGGGCGTAAGCAGTTGGATAAGTACACACGTTATCTGGCTGTGATCTTTGGTTTCGTTCAATCATTCTCTTTAGTATATGGTTTCTCAAGTACCTATACAGGACTGATTGAGGGCGGAGCCACAATGAGTAAGATTTTGTATATCGCAACGATCTTTACAGCAGGAACGATGTTTCTTGTATGGATCGGTGACCAAATCTCGACCAAAGGAATTGGAAATGGTATTTCTATGGTCATCATGGCCGGTATCGTGGGAAGATTGCCAAGACAGTTTAGTTCCGCATGGACTTCACTGATTGGAGAAGATCCAACGGGACAGGGCATTGGTTTGTTTATCGGTTATATCGTTGTTTATTTGATCATTATTGTATTTGTTACATTGATCAATACGGCCGAAAGACGTATTCCTATTCAATATACGTCTAGTTCCATCAGTCTATCAAAACAGAGTAAATCAAATTATTTACCGTTAAAACTGAATTCGGCCAGTGTAATCCCTGTTATCTTCGCATCGTCGTTGATGATGGCACCATTACAGATCGCCAGTTTCTTCGCTTCCAATAAAGTAACAAGCGTTATGACGGATTGGTTGGGAATGAGAACATGGTACTCTTTGGTAATCTATGTTCTGTTGATTTTGTTCTTTACCTTCTTCTATACAAAGATGCAGGTCAATCCGGAAAAGATTGCGGAGAACTTAGGAAAATCAGGTGCATATATTCCAAGTGTGCGTCCGGGAAAAGAAACAGAAAACTATGTCAACCGTGTTTTATCTCGATTGACGACATTGGGTTCTGTTGCGTTGGCACTGGTTGCCGTTCTTCCACATTTGATGCCATTAATCTGGTCAGAAATGAACACATCAATGGCACTTGGTGGAACTGGAATGATCATCGTAGTTGGTGTTGCGATCGAGACTGTAAGACAAATACAGGGATTGATTACACAGAAATCGTATAAGAATTATTTTGAAGACGAATAAAATCGTCTAGGGAGCTGAAGTATGAACATCTTTATCATGGGTGCCCCAGGTAGCGGAAAAGGGACATTCTCAAGCCGTATCAAAGAGGAATTCGATTTGAATCATATCAGTACCGGTGATATCTTCCGGGCAAACATTGCCGGAGGCACTGAATTGGGTATGCAGGCAAAAGCATATACTGAAAAAGGTCTGCTGGTACCGGATGAGATTACCAATAACATGGTTAAAGAGTACTTGAGCCAATTATCGGATAAAAAGAACGGATATTTATTAGATGGATATCCAAGAACATTGGATCAGGCCAAAGCATTTGAAAAAATGACAGAGGGAACAGATCTGATGGTTGACGAAATCGTTGTGATGGATGTTCCATTTGATGAATTAACACGTCGTATAACAGGACGACGCAGTTGTAAAAACTGTGGAGAAATCTACAACATTTATTCAAAACCGCCGGTAAAGGAAGGGATTTGTGATAAATGTGGTTCTGAATTATCACAGAGAAAAGATGATAATGAAGAAAGTTTAAAAACTCGTTTAGAGGAATATGCGAAGAATACAGAGCCTGTTATCGCATACTATGAAGAAAAAGGAATGGTCAAGAGAATTGATGCGACCGCTTGCATTGAAGAAATCTGGCCTGTTTTAAAAGAAGCTTTAAGCAAATAAATTGCGCATCTTTATGCGCAATTTACTTGCGTTATATTTTTTAAACTACGTTACTGTTAAAATCCGCATAGAACTATACGCATTTTAACAGGAATATACGTAGAGAAAGGATTAGACAAATGAAAGTAAGACCATCCGTAAAACCGATG
>CABOGK010000025.1 GCA_902399855.1 Erysipelotrichaceae bacterium | reverse complement strand
AAAGAGAGTGGAAAAAACCACCCTAAAAATTAAATACCCAAAATATCTACTCTTCTCTCGTCTATTGTTCTTATTTTGTAATGGATATATATTGAACTCGCAAGGAGGACTAGAGAATGAAAAAGGGATTAAAGATTGTAACAATTGGTGGCGGCAGCAGTTATACACCGGAATTGATGGAAGGATTTGTTCGACGATATAACGAACTTCCGATTCGTGAAATTTGGTTGGTGGATGTAGAAAATGGACAGGAGAAAGTCAATATTGATGCCGATATGGCAAGACGTATGTGGAAAGCAGCCGGTCATGATGTACAAATCCATGTCAGTATGGATCGAAAAGAAGCCTTAAAAGATGCGGATTTTGTGACAACACAATTTCGTGTAGGATTTCTGGAAGCTCGCATTAAAGATGAGAGAATTCCTTTATCTTATGGCATGTTAGGACAGGAAACCAATGGAGCCGGCGGTATTTTCAAAGCTTTCCGAACGATTCCTGTCATTCTGGATATTGTCAAAGATATGAAAGAAGTATGTCCAAACGCCTGGCTAATCAATTTTACCAATCCAAGCGGCATGGTGACAGAAGCTGTCATCAAATATGGAAAGTGGAATAAATGTATCGGTCTTTGTAACGTACCTGTTATTGCGATGATGAAAGAACCGGAAGCCATTGGCTATGACCCAAAAGATCTGACATATCAGTTTGCCGGAATCAATCATTTTCACTGGCATAAAGTTTATGATAAACAGGGGAATGACTTAACACAGAAAGTCATCGATGCTTTATTTGAAGGAAAAGATATTGGTTTACCGGCCAATATCAACAATGTGCCTTTCTTTAGAGCACAAATCGAACAAATGAAGATGATTCCATGTGGCTATCATCGTTATTATTATCGCCAGGAAGAAATGTTAAAGCATAGTTTGGAGGAATATGAAACGATCGGTACTCGCGGCCAGCAGGTAAAGCATACCGAAGAAAAACTGTTCGAGCTTTATAAAAACAAAGAGCTGGATCATAAACCTGAAGAACTCAGCATGCGAGGTGGAGCATATTACAGTGATGCTGCCTGTGAATGCATCAATGCCATCTACAACAACAAAAAGATTCATATGGTCGTAAGCACGCAAAATAAAGGCGCCATTCCGGAACTGCCGGTAGATTCCATCGTAGAAGTCAGCTCAATCATCGATGGCAAAGGGGCCACACCAATCGTCTGGGGCAAGTTTCCAAGCGCGCAAAGAGGATGGCTACAGTGCATGAAGGCCATGGAAGAATGTACGATCAACGCGGCCATTACCGGAAATTATGGAATGGCTATGGAAGCTTTTGCACTAAATCCTCTGATTCCATCCGGAGAAAGTGCCAAACAAGTCTTAGACCAGCTTCTTTTAGCCCATGAAGCTTATTTATCTCAATTCGCATCAACGATTCAGCACTTAAAAGAAGAAAACGTACAAATTAAAGATCCCGTTGTCCAGGAACTGATGAAAGAAGGAAAATAAGATGAACTTACAAGAATGGATCGATCACTATTATCTGGAAGAACACTATAACTGCAGCGAAACGATCATTCGTGCTGCCAATCAATACTATCATCTTGGTTTAGATGAAGAATCCATGAAACTATTATCTTGTTTTGGAAGTGGTATGTACACCGGATTAACTTGCGGCGCCTTAATTGGCTGCACTGCCGTTTTATCCTAGCTTCTCATTCAGACAAAAGCACATGATCAGCTGGATACCTTTAGGCCAATCATCCAGGCTTGTGTTCGTAACTTTAAAGAAGAGCTTCACGATACGGAATGTAGAAACATACGCAAAACATGGTATGATCCTAAACTTCATTGCGTACATACTGTACAGGCAGCCGGAAACGCATTAGCGAAAACAATAATCGAATCACAGTTGATCTAAGCAGTTAAAAAAACTGCTTTTTTTATCTTTCAAGCTATTCAAAGACGATTCATCCAAAATCATGATAAAATAAAGGAATCGAGGTGATTCAATGGTCTTAATCACAGAAGAGAATCTAAAAATCATGAATTCTCGCACTTTAGCCCTTGCCAGACGATATTTAAAACAAGGATGTTTAAAACGAATCGTCGTCAATGAATTAGAAAAAAATGCCATCTATAAAGTTGAGGGAACAATACAAGTCAGTTCTTATGAAAATATCTGCCACTTTTTTATCAATGTTCCTTTACATTCCGTATATTCTACACATTGCGAATGCCCATGGTATTTTGATGATGAACATATTTGTGCCCATATCGGTATGTTGATGATCTATCTGACAAAAGTAGATATCCAGAATTTTCCTTATACTTCACAAAAAGAAGCATCTCCTTATTCTCTTTATAATGAAGATTATCTGGCTCGTCGTCAAAGAATTGAAGAGGAACTTAAAAGAATTCAAATGGAAGAATCGTATCAGAAAACACGGGATCTCATCCTCCAACAAAAAGACAATCAGGATCATCTGGTCCAACTGGAGCTACAGACGCAACAATACGATATTCTTCCGGTATTTTCTTTTCTTGATTTTGATGCGTTTTTATTGAGTTTTACCGTCGGTGCACAAAAACAATATACGATCAAAAACATCCCCGATTTTCTGCATTGGATCGACAATGAACAATATCACAGATACGGCAAACAACTAGGCTTCATTCATACACGCAACGTCTTTACACAACAGGCACAAAAATACATCGAATTCATGCGCATGGCTTATGCGACACCGGATTACGATCGATACTATTATCGTTATAATAATTCACGTTTTATCCGTATCCATTCTTTGTTGCCGGCTTTTTATGCAGCGTTTAAAGATGATCCAAATGTTCCAATTCGAGAAGAATCTTTTGTGATGCCGATCCACATTAAAAAAGAAGCTAAGCATTACACAATTTCTTTAGTATGGGATAAAGAAGAACACATTTTGACCAATGATCATCAAATGTTTGCTTTACAGGACAACCCTTTTGAAATCATTCATTATGCGATCCGTCCGCAGTCCTCTATTGCCACATTATTCAGTGCTTTATCAGAAAATCCTCTTCATATTCCGTTTGATGAATACGATGACTTTGAACGCTATATTTTAGATCCAGCCAGAGAGTATTTACAGATCACAGAGGGACAAGAATTACTGCCGGCATCCAATGCCCTTCACATCCATCATCCCATCGTCTATGGCGACATGGATGAAAATGAAACTGTTTCTTTTCATGCGACAGGGAAAGATGAACAAGGAAATACTATTGAACTTTTATATAATGAAAAAATCAGCTTCGACTGGACAATCGAACTCATTCAAAAATTTTTAGAAAACTATGCGACATGGATCGATCAGGAAACACATACGATCTATATGGGATTGGAAGATGAGCGAACCCTTGACTTTCTTCAACAAGGCATCACACAGTTGCAGAAATATTGCGATGTATATATCAGCGATGCACTAAAAAAGCTGGGCAAAAGAACAAAATATAATCTTCAAACCGGTATTCGCATTGACAACGGTTTATTAGAGATTCAATTGGAATCCACAGATTTTGATGTCAATGAAGTGCCTAACATCTTACAAGCTTATCATCGTAAGAAACGTTATTTTAAGCTTAAAAACGGACAGCTCTTGCATCTGGAATCTGATCAATTGCAAGAGCTTGACGAACTCATGCAGGACTTTGATATTCACGAAGATGAAATCAAGGATGGTAAGCTGCAGTTAGAACTCTATCGAACCTTGGGAATGAATGAAAGACTGAATCATGCAGAGTCCCTGCAAGTTTACAGAGAAGATTCTTTGACAGAATACATCCAAGGCTTTGAAGAACGAAAATCTAAGATTGCATGCGATCCCCATTATGCATCCATTTTAAGAGACTATCAGAAAAGAGGAGTTGAATGGCTTTTAATGTTGTATCAATACAACTTAAATGGAATTCTTGCCGATGAGATGGGATTAGGAAAGACTCTGCAAGTCATTGCGCTTTTAGACTCTATACGAGATAAAGAGAAACACACATTGATCGTTTGTCCGGCCTCTTTGATTTATAACTGGGAAGATGAGATTCGCCGCTTTTCTGACACTCTTTCCTGTATCAGTATTACGGGTACCAAAGAACGGCGAAAGAAGAGAATTCATGACATTTCCAAATACGATATTCTCATCACTTCTTATGACTATTTGCGCAGAGATATTGAGGAATATCAGGATATCACTTTTGAATATGTAGTCTTGGATGAAGCGCAGAACATCAAAAACCAGAAGACGAAAAATGCAACCAGTGTAAAGGAACTGCACTCCAGACATCGATTGGCTTTAAGTGGTACCCCTATTGAAAATTCATTGGCTGAACTTTGGTCGATCTTTGACTTTTTGATGCCAGGCTATTTATTCTCTTATCATTATTTTAAAACACAGTATGAAAGTCCAATCGTGCTAAATCAAAACGAAGATGTGATCAAAAAACTACGTTCTTTTATATCACCCTTTATTTTAAGACGAACCAAAAAAGAAGTATTGAAAGAATTGCCGGATAAAGTGGATCATCAATACTTGATTGATTTCTCAAAAGAAGAACAAAAGCTATACCTTGCCAACTTAACACAGGCCAGTAAAGAATTGCAGGCAAAAATGAACGAGCCTCATATCGATCATATTGCGATTCTGGCAGCCTTGACCAGACTTCGACAGCTTTGTTGTGATCCAAGACTTTTATATGACAATATACAAAAGCCTTCTTCCAAAGTACAGGCTTGTATTGAATTAGTACAAATCTTGACCGAACACAACAAAAAAGTCTTATTGTTTTCCGCATTTACTTCTTTGATTGATTTATTAACACAAGAGTTAGAACAAAATCAGATTTCACACTATGTTTTAACCGGCAGTACATCAAAAGAAGAAAGACGACAATTAGTTCATGCGTTTCAAACCGATAACACACAAGTCTTCCTGATCTCCTTAAAAGCCGGTGGTACAGGATTGAATCTGACGGCAGCTGAAGCCGTGATCCATATTGATCCCTGGTGGAATATCTCGGCACAAAATCAGGCGACCGACAGAGCCCACCGTATCGGACAGAATGCCAATGTACAAGTGTATCGACTCATCATGAAAGATTCAATCGAGGAAAAGATTGTCAAAATGCAGGAACGAAAGAAAGATCTGGCCGATACCTTTGTCGAGGGCAATGATGGATCTTTATCGAAGATGTCCAAAGATGAAATTTTAAGTCTGTTTCAAAGAGATTAGCTTTTTAGCATAACGAAAAAAGATCGAGATATCCAAAATGGTTCTCGATCTTTTCATTATACTGTTTTATCCTTAACGCTTTAAATCCAATACGACCGGTACAGATTTATAACCGACTCCCATACGATCGATACCCATATCGATCAGCTGTAAGAAATGTTCTCTGGTACGAATGCAGCCACTTCCTTTGACTTTGCATGCATCGCCAACTTCTTCCTGCATCACTTTAATGATTTCCGGTGTGGCCCCATGGGCTTCAAAGCCAGTCAGGAACCCTGTACTTGTCTTAACAAAATCGGCTTTGGCATCCATTGCACAATGGCAAGCTTTTCGAACCTGTTCTTCATTTAAGGCATCGGTTTCAAAAATCACCTTGACCGGAATATTCTTTTCATGACATACATCCACGACAGCCTTGATATCCTGCGTTACCGCATCATATTTTCCACTGCGAATCCAGCCAAAGTTTGCCACAATATCCAATTCTCCAATCACATCGGCATAGTGATCGACCAAAATCTTAGCCTGTGCTACTTTAGACTCTGTAGAGCTTGTTCCAAATGGAAAATCACATACCGGACAAAGCTTTGTTTCAGACCCTTCAACATATGGTTTACAAAGCTCCATATAACCCGGATTGATACAGATCGTTGCACAACCCAGTTCAACACCATCCTTTGTCAACTCGACAATCTGATCTTCCGTAAATTCAGGCTTTAAAACCGAATAATCGATGTAGGAAGCCAATTCCTTTAAACTCATTTCAATTGCTTTTTTATTTGGGTGTTTCATACGTTTTCATGCATTCAAAAAGAATGCTTTCCTCCTGATTTCACTCTAGCATTCTTTTCTTTGTTTGTAAACATTTGATGTTTGTTTTTGTATTTATTTTTTCGTTTTTGTTCGTTTTATACAAGAATATAATTCTCCGGTAAACTTTCTACATCCAGTTTCCTGCTTTGGTTACAGATAATGGCATCAAAATCATCACTGTCAATAAAGCTGCAAAAACCTCTGATAGCAATTTTTGAACTGTCGATCAGCAAATACTTTTGTGCCGATAAAGACATGGCCTTTTGTTTTACAGCCATCGTATCCATTTCAGCCGTATAAACCAGCTTACGATCCAAATCGATACCTGCACAGCTCAAAAATGCCAAATCAAAGTTAAAACGATCCAGTTCACTGATCGTAATCGGCCCCACACTCATGGCATATTCAGGAATATAACGCCCACCGATCACAAACAATTCCGATTCTGTACCGGAAAACGCATCTACGATCAAATGAGAATGCGTAACGATTTTGATTTTCTTATCTTGAATATACGGAAGGATCGGTCCAATGCTCGTTCCTCCATCTAAAAAGATACAATCGCCATCTTTGACAAGTGTTGCGGCTTTCTTACAGACGATATCTTTTTCATAAAAGAACTCTTTACGCTCTTTCATCGTCTTTTCATCTTTCGTCGATAAGATCACTTTCGGGCGAACACTTTTAGCCCCTCCATGCACTCTTAACAACAGCCCTTGTTTTTCCAGTTCTTCACAGTCTCGGCGAATCGTGGTTTCCGTCACCTGCATCGCAACGGATAATTCTTTTGTGCTGATAAAGCCTTTCTGGTTTACGATCTCCACTATTTTTTCAAAACGTTCACTTGCTAACATATAACCACCTGTTCTTATTGTACACGAAAGATCAAAGGACTACGACTTTTGTGGCTACATTTTCGCGAAACGCTATATCGTGTTCTACGATCAACATTGTGGCCTGGCTTGACAAGATCATCTTTTCAATCTGCATTCGTGTATAAATATCGATAAAGTTCAAGGGTTCATCCCATATATATAAATGTGCCTGCTCACAAAGACTTCTTGCGAGCATGACCTTTTTCTTCTGACCATCAGAATACGATTGAATCTCTTGATCAAACAGCCAACGCTCAAATCCCATTTTCCGTAATAATGTCTTATATAAAGTTTCATCGATACCATACTGTTTCGCATATTGTGCCAATGTTCCTTGTAGAAATGATGTATCTTGGGATACATACGATACGATCAAATTCGATGCACAATCAATCTTGCCGTTATGACTTCTTTTTAGATCCACCAGCAGCTTCAATAAACTGCTCTTTCCACATCCGTTTTTCCCATCCAAAAATACACGTTGTCCTTTTTCTATCTGAAAGCTTTGTGGTTTTCCAACAATTCTACCATCATAGAGTGGACAAACTTCATCAAATGATACCAGAACAGAAGCAGGATGAGGTAAAGGCTTCATCTGCAAGTTTTCCATCTCTTCCACGTTTTTTAAGAGATCTTCCTTTTGTTCGATCGCTGCCTGTTGTCGCTTTGCGATATTTTTACTTCGTTTCATCATCTTAGCTGATTTATGCCCTACAAATCCTTTATCGGCTGCCCCAATCTTGGAAGCCTCCACTTTGTCAGACCACATCGAAGTACGAAAGGCCGAAGATTTTAATCGACGAATATCCTTGCGTAATCGTTTATCCTCCTGCATTTCCTTTTCCTGTTGTGTTTCAAATCGAGCAAACCAGGAAGAATAATTACCGGACTGTACCTCGATCGTATGACGATTGATCGCAAGAATATGATCGACACAACCGTCTAAAACCTTTCGATCGTGTGATACTAAAATAAAACCTTTTTTTCTTTGCAGGTAATTCATCAATACGACTCTGGCTTTGGCATCTAAATGATTGGTGGGCTCATCAATCAATAAAAAGTTACCCGGCTTCAAGAATAGGATTGCTAATAAAACTTTGGTCTGTTCTCCCTGGGACAGAGTAGAAAATTCCCTCCATAAAACATCATCCTCTACCTGCAGATAGGAAAGCTCTCTTTGTATTTGCCAATCCTCGACAAGGGGATAGATCGATCGCACTACATCGATCGTCCATTGTTCTTTATCCTCAACGACAAAAGGGAAATAATCAAAAGATACAGAGGAATGAATCTTTCCTTGATAAGGATATTTCTTCATCAATAACGATAAAAACGTTGTTTTACCGCGACCGTTTCTTCCCACCAGTCCCAGCTTCCAATCGGTATCCATAGAAAAACTGACATCATCAAACAACATTTCCTGTTGGCTGTCATACGAAAAACTTAAATGTTCTACCTGAATCATAGACATAATAAAATTCCCCCTTTGCATAAAAAAACGGCACTGAAACAGTACCGAATGTTTTCATAGATTTTGTTTTAACTTGGTTTATGCATCGACTATCAGACTAAAAATACACTCTTCCATCACAAAAAAACGGTTCTGTTTTTCGTTGTTTATCGTAAAGTATCCTCTTGTCTGATCATCTTCATGCTATCACCGGATTCAATATATCACAAGTAAGCTTCTGATACAATCTATAATGCTTAAATATAAGGCTTTAAACGTCTTGCCAATGTATAAGCCAGAAAAATTTTAATACAATCCGGTAGGATAAACGGAACCACGCACGTCATAAGAACACTGCCAATTGTTAATATTGAGCCTTGTTGCTGGCTAATGATCAAAAACCATGCTGTTCCAAATCCATAACAGATAACTAAACCGATCAAAGCAAGCAAAAGAACAATCTTTTTACATAGGCTCCATATCTTCTGTGTAGCCCATAAAAGAAGAGCACTCAAAAGAAAGCCGACAATATAGCCGCCCGTTAATCCAAAAATCACGTGTACTCCGCCTTGAAATCCAGAAAACACCGGCATTCCCAACAAGCCACATAAAATATAACAGAATACATAAATTGAACCTCTTTTGGCACCAAATAAAAAACAAATGAAGAAGATCGCAAAGGTCTGCATCGTAAAAGGAACAGCAAATGGAATAGAGATCCAGGAACAAATTGCCATTAAAGTAATTGATAAGCCACCGTATGTTATATCTTTAATTGTCATATAATCTACCCCTGGTATATTTCAATAGTTTATATTATAAAAATTTTTATTTTGAATGTCAAAATATTTTTCTTTCACGATCAAGATCATAAGGATCAACAAATTTTGTATCAACAGGCATCACTAACGCTTACTAGTGTTTTTTGATTTTAAAACATACAGTAATATATTTAATAGAAAATGATGATCCGCATTCTTTTCAGCTTCATCATAGCCATCATGACAGTATGCAAAACAAACAATTTTAATGAATTTAAAACTTTCATTTAGGGAGACTTCCATTCATGATACAATAAACATAGTTTTCAAATAGGAAAGGTGCAGATATGACATTATTTTATGAGTTTGTAATTATGGCATTTATTTTTTCTATCCTTGGATGGATCATGGAAGTTTCCTTAAAATTTATACAATATCATCGTTTCATCAACCGTGGCTTTTTAATTGGGCCTTATTGTCCCATCTACGGCTTTGGTGTGGTCGGTGTAACCATTCTGGTTGGTGGTTTGATTGGCCGAGAAGGAACCTACGCCGAAACTTTTATGGCAGGCTTTGTGATTTGTGGATTTCTTGAATATATGACCAGTTTCTATATGGAAAAAATGTTCCATGCTCGATGGTGGGATTATTCTTCCAAGCCTATGAATCTTAACGGCAGGATATGGATCGGCAACCTGATCTTATTTGGCCTTGCTTCTGTAATTATTGTGAAATGGATAGCACCACACTACTTTGATTTCATAGAAACATGGAATCCTTTTCTTCTAGGAGTATTCGCATGGGCTATTCTTGCTTGTATGCTTTTTGATTATACAATTTCTCATTTCTTAATGAATATTGTCAAAAAGGAAATTGATACAACAGATGGAGATAATACCGAAGAAATTTCAATACAAGTGCATGCGATGCTGCAAAATAAGAACTTATTATTACGACGGATCTATCAGGCATATCCGGAATTTAAGGTACTTCCTTCCCACTTGACAAAGAAATACAAAAAACTTAAAAAAGATTACAAAGCTGCACAAAAGGAATGTCGAAATCTATTGCATCAAAAATTCCGTACTAATTTCAATTCTGAACAGTTAAAACAAGCACAACAAAAATTGGAAGAGGCTTATCAACAACTCAACCAACTTACCGGACGTTTTAAAAGACGCTATTAAACAGAAAACCCGTAATCTCTAAACTGATTACGGGTATTTTATGAGATTAATTCTATTGAATTTCTAATTCATAGTTAATATATAGGATATATGTTAAAATAAATCTGGACAGATCAACACAGGTAGTCCTAGTCGCTAGACCAGGGTGCGTTAAACCTCGTTAACATACATGGCCTGTTTTTAGCGGCCGAAATGAGGTGATCGCTATGACATCGTTTGAAACATTGTATGTAATGTTAATGATGCTTCATATAGTCGTGATACTTCTGATTGAAATCAATCGTAGTAAATGACATATAAAAAAGCTACCTGAGTGACTTGGAAAATTTAGGTAGCTTCTTTATAGAACAACCAAAATCCAGGACTTCTTGTTGACCTGTCCTTTTACATGTCTATTATAACATGCATCTTAAAACACACAAGCACAATATGTTTTAAGAATCCGTTTGCTATTTATTGATGCAAGCAATCTCCATTAGTTTCAATTACTTTCTTATACCAATCAAATGATTTTTTCTTGTATCTATTCATGGTACCGGTACCATCATCTATACGATCTACATAAATCATTCCGTAACGTTTAGATATTTGCGCTGTACTGCAAGAAACTAAGTCAATACATCCCCAAGAAGTATATCCAAATACATCCACACCATCTTTGATAGCTTCTTCAATTTGAAGAAGGTGCTCTTTCATATACGCTATGCGATAATCGTCTATTACTGTTTTATCACCGTTTCCAGCATCAACCAAAACATCTTTTGCACCTAATCCGTTTTCCGCAATAAACAAAGGTTTTTGGTAACGATCATACATTTTATTCAATGTATATCGTAAACCTTGTGGATCAATTTGCCATCCCCACTCACTAGCTTTTAAGTATGGATTTACTTTTAAATCACTGTTCATATTGGAGCCAGTTGGTTTTCCCAAAGTAGGATCAGCACTAATGCAATTACTTGAATAATAGCTGAATGAAATAAAATCTACCGTATTTTTCAAAGCTTCTAAATCACCATCTACAATTTGTAATTTAATACCTTTCTCAGCAAAAATTCTTTTTGTATAGCTTGGATAATAGCCTCGTACTTGTACATCGGTAAATAAATAAGTTCCCCAATCATATTTCATCTTTGCAATAATATCATCTGGATTAGAAGATAATGGATAAACAGTTGTACCTAATACCATACATCCTATTTTTGCATCTGGTATCATCTCATGAAGCATTTTGACACTACGACCCGATGCTACTAATTCATGATGGATAGCTTGATATAAATCACTTGGAGATAGTTCTTTTTTTGGAGTCATAATAGCCCCGGACATAAATGGTGCATGAATAATAGAATTAATCTCATTAAATGTTAACCAGTACTTAACCTTATTTTTATAACGTTGAAATAGTGTTTCGCAATAATGAAGATAGAAATCAATCATTCTTCTATTGGTCCAACCATTATACACTTTTGCCAAATGAAGAGGTGTTTCATAATGCGATATTGTAACAAGAGGTTCGATTCCATATTTAGCACATTCATCAAACAAATCATCATAAAATGCAAGTCCTTTTTCATTAGGCTCTACCTCGTCTCCTTGAGGAAAAATACGACTCCACGCAATAGAAAGTCTGTAAACTTTAAATCCCATTTCACCAAACATTCTAATATCTTCTTTATATCGATGATAATGGTCTATTCCTTTTAGTTTTAAATTATCACTTGTTGGATATTCCGTTACTTCTCCTTTTAATCCATGTGGCAGTACGTCCTCAATACTCAATCCTTTACCATCTTCATCATAAGCACCTTCGCATTGATTGGCTGCTGTAGCGCCACCCCATAAAAAATCTTTTGGAAATGCAGACATATTTTCTCCCTCCTATACCTTTAATTCAATGTAATGATCTCCATTCGTTATAGCACCTTTTGCAACACCAATCTTTTGGTAATTTGAACTATTCGCAATAATGATCGGTGTCACAACATCATAACCGGCTTCTTTGATTTTATTCAAATCGAATGTTCCTAAAATATCTCCTGTTTTAATTACATCGCCATCTTTAACTTTAATATCAAAATATTTACCTTCTAGTTTAACTGTATCAATACCAATATGTATGATAACTTCAGCTCCACAATTAGATGTCAAAGTAATCGCATGTTTCGTTTTAAAAACCGTATTAATTTTTCCATCACAAGGTGCATATAATTCGCCTATTTCAGGAATAATAGCTCCTCCTTGCCCCATGATACCTTGTGAGAAAGTTGGATCATTTACATCTTTTAAGTCAATTGCTTTTCCTTTTAAAGGAGCATTTATAATCTCATCCTGATATTCGTTTTCCTTACTTTGTGATTGTACAGAAATCTCTTCTTGTTGATTGTTCATTTTTTTAGGTGTGTTTAGAATAAATGAGACAATAAACGCTACAACAAATGCAATTGCAGCACCTATACACGCTAAATAAAAATTGCTCATTGGTGCATCTAATCCAATATAGCTCGGTAATGTTAACAATCCCGGAGAACCACCTGAAAAGTTCTTAACATTTAACAAGCCCATAAAGAAACCACCAACTGCACCACCAATAGAAGCGGCAATCATATTTGTTTTATGTTTAATTGTTACAGAAAATAATACAGGTTCTGTAATTCCAAATACAGCAGTAAGACCATTTGCCCAAGACATTTCTTTATCCGTAGGATCTTTTGTTCTCAATGACAATGCTAAAGCGGCAGCTCCCTGTGCGACATTAGACGCTAATTGTCCTGGATAAATAAATGTATCAAACCCAATTGTCATACGATTATTAATACCAATAGAAGTTAGTGCATGGTGAGTTCCAGTCATAACTAAGAACGGTAAAACTGCACCAATAATCGTAGGAACCAACCAATTTGCATACGTATTTAAAGTAGTAAAGAATGTTCCAATCCAGTCGGCAATAATGTATCCTACAGGTCCTAATACAACTAATAAAACGATACCAGATACTAAAATTGTCAATAGAGGACGGGTAAAAAATTTCACCGCTTTCGGCGATATTTTATCTGCAATCGGCTCTACTTTGGACATGAACCATACGCCTAAAATAATTGGAATAACACTTGATGAATAAGTATTTGCCATTATAGGTAAGCCAAAAACACTTACCGCCTGTCCACCTTCATTAGCTGCACTTACCAATGAGACAAAATTAGGATGTAACAATATACCCCCTAACATCATAGCCAGCATTGGTGAACAACCAAATTTTTTAGCTGCAGAGTTTGCCAAGAAAATAGGTAAAAAATAGAAAGTGCTATCAGCCATAAAATTGATAACTTGGTATGTCATCGAGGTGGAATCAACCCAATGTAATGCAACTAAAATAGCCAAAACAGCTTTTAACATACCGGCTGCTGTTAAAGGCATCAAGATTGGAGTAAATATTCCAGATAAAGTATCAATTAAACGATCGGACCATTTCATTTTTTCTGTTGATTTAACAGGTGTATCTAAATCTCCTATTAATTTAGATAGCGCATTATAAACACTTGGAACCTCCGTTCCTATCACTACTTGATACTGCCCACCTTTTTTCACTAATCCACTAACACCATCTAAGGCCTTTATAGCTTCATCATTTGCTTTCGACTCATCTTTTAAATTAAATCTTAATCGAGTTAAACAGTTTGTAACTGCAACAACATTATCACGACCACCTACTAAATGTAAGATATCGCTACTCAATTTTTTATAATCCATATATATCTCCTCATTTTTTATGTGACATCAATACACGATGAATATGAACGGAAAGATAAATTAATTCATCATCACTAACATCATAGTCATAGTTTTGTTTAAGATATTTTCTTATTTTTTCTGTACACTCTGTCTCTTCAGGAAAATTATTTTTCATTCGCGCAACAAATTTATCATCACATATCGATGCCTGTTCTTGGTTTATTACTCTTCCGGCAAAATATCTTAAGTGAACTAAAAGGCGTTCATAAGCTAAAGTATCTGGATTTAATTCTAAAGAGAAATGATATTTTATAATATTCATTACAGATTGAATAATGTTCATAACGTCTTGCACATAATTGGGCTTTGTACAGTCAACTTCTGCTTCTACCAAATGAATTGCAATATATCCTGCTTCATCCTCTGGTAATTTAATTTTCAATTCTCTTTCCACGATATTTAGTGCTTCAAGCCCTACCAGGTATTCACTTGTATAATAATGCTTGATTTCGTAAAGTAATTTGTTTTCAAAAGGAATTCCTTGCTCAATTCGTTCCAAGGCAAAGTCAATATGATCTACCAAAGAAATATAAATATTGTCTGATAATTTCGTATTCAAACTACTTTTGGCATAGTCAATAATCATATTGGCAACTTCCAAATGAGCTAAAGGGATATCTTTAACTAAGGTCGAAAACTGCTTTGTACGTATTGGATCCTCTATACGATACACTTTTTCAACCATCATAGCACCAAACTCATCTCCAATTTTCTTTCCAAATCCTAGTCCTCTTCCCATGGCGATACAGTCGACATTATTTTCGTCATAGAAATGAACCAGATTATTGTTGATGATTTTTGAGATTTTCATCTTTTTCCTCCTTCATCCAACAAAAAAGGCTATACCAAAGAACCACATATTTTGTAGTTCTCGGTATAGCCTGCTTTACCAGTAACAACCCTTGAAACAACATCATAATAGCTTAAGCGCTTTCATTTGTCAATGAAGATTGATTTTTATTTCTATTAGCTTTATTTCTTCTTATAGTTGTAACAGATGTAATGTAGATCACAAAACTTAATATATATCCAGTTTATCCTCTCAAACATTGAATTTTAAATTCATAGTTATTATATAGGATATATGTTAAAATAAATCTGGACAGATCAACACAGGTAGTCCTGGTCGCTTAGACCGGGGAGCGTTAAACCTCGTTAACATAAATGGCCTGATTTTAGCGGCCGAAATGAGGTGATCGCTATGACATCGTTTGAAACATTGTATCTAATGTTAATGATGCTTCATATAGTCGTGATACTTCTGATTGAAAACAACCGAAGTAAATGACATATAAAAAAGCTACCTGAGTGACTTGGAAAAAATTTAGGTAGCTTCTTTATAGAACAACCAAAATCCAGGACTTCTTGTTGATCTGTCCTTTTACATGTCTATTATAACATACGATTTAAAACATACAAGCATAATATGTTTTAAATCATACCTTCGGAATTCATCCTTACTTCCATCCAAAATCTTTTAGTATTTCATCCACGTTTGATTCAAAGGTTCCAAATGTAATTCCTTTAGATGCCAGCTTTGATGCATCAAGACGATAATCTCTAAAGCGATCGCTGTATCTCTCTGTATTTGGGAGTATGTATTTTTCAATAGCTTCCGGACTGGCACCTAATTCTTTGGCAATATAAACAGCACTTTCATAAGTTGTCTTATCATTGCTGGCGGCAACATGATAAATGCCTGTTTCCAATTCTGAAATTTGTTTGAACTGCTTTGCCAAATACTTGGCATAGGTCATTCCTCGTTTTTCATTGCATGTAAATAAAGTCGGCTTTTGATGCAATAAGGCATTCATGACATTCTTTACGATGCTTGGACTGGCTTTGATGCCATCAAAAGATAATCCCATCATCCATGTATAACGTAAAATGATATAGTCCTCTAACTGTTCCTGAATCATCTTTTCACATTCCATTTTATTTTGTCCATATACCGTTACAGCTTTTAAAGAATCTTCTTCTTTGAACGGACCATGCTCTTCTTTTCCATTAAAAGATTGTTCTGTTCCACAAAAGATCAACCGCGCCTTATTTCTTTTACAGGCATCGATTACTTTTTGCGTGGATTCTACATTGATGCGATGTGCCATTTCCGGATTTTCTTCACAGACTGCCGTTGTCGCATTGGCTGCCGTATGGAAACAAAGTTCAAAATCCTGTGTTTTTAAAAATGCTTCTACACTTTCCGGATCATTTAAATCTGCATCTTTTCTTGTCATGCAGACCCATTCAAACACATCTTGGTTTTCCTTTCGAATGTAGCTTGCCAAATATCCATTAGCACCTGTCACTAAAATCTTTTTCATTTTGTGGCCTCTTCAAATTCTTTTAAAATCTGAATACTGGAACTGGTTCCGATACGAGTGGCTCCAGCATCAATCATCGCCTTACATGTCTTCCAGTCACGAATTCCCCCGGCAGCTTTGACTTGAACGGCATCCTGTACGGTTTCTTTCATCAGTTTTACATCTTCTACCGTAGCACCACCGGTTCCAAATCCTGTACTTGTCTTAATGAAATCGGGTTTACCTTCTTTGGCAATCTCGCTTAACTTTTTAATTTCTTCTTTTTCTAAATAACAGTTTTCAAAAATGACTTTGATCAAGATATTCTTTTCTTTACAAATTGCTGTCATCTTTTCCATTTCTTCGCGGATATAGTTCCAGTTATGCATTTTTGCCTGTCCTACATCGATTACGTAATCGATTTCATCAGCGCCTTGTTCAATCGCATACTTACACTCAAAAAGCTTCGTTTCCAATCCACACTGTCCTAATGGAAATCCGATAGCGGCCCCTACATGTACACCCGTACCAGCCAATTCCTTTTTACAGAAGGCAGTCCATGCGGTGTTGACAGCCACCATAGCCGTATTCATAGTTTTTGCCTGATCACAAAGAGTTTTTAAATCTTCATTAGTGGCATACGCCTTTAAAAACGTATGATCAAATAATTTTGCCAATGATTCTTTTGTCAATTTTGATGAATCCATATGTAGATCCTCCTTCTATGTCAAGGAAAATGTATCATTATGTAAAGTTTATGTCAATATAAATTGACATAATTTCATAAAATGTTTATATTATGTATAGAAAGAGAGTCTAACTATGTCCGCTATTTATTTACAGATACAAAAAGACCTTTTACATAAGATCAAAACCGGTGTATATCCGATCGGAGATACGATTCCTGCCGAAACCATACTGGCAAAAGAATATCAAGTCAGCCGTCCCACTGTACGACAGGCCATTTTGCTTTTAGTAGAGCAGGGAATTTTAGAAAGAAAAAGAAAAAGAGGAACGATTGTCTGCCCTCCAAAAATCGATCAATCTTTTACACAAAGGATCAACAGCTTTGATTCGGAAATGCACCAGAAAGGACACACCAGCCAAACACAGGTTTTAGCCTTTTATAAAGAAGATGCATCCGATGAAGTCAAACGCGCGCTACATTGCGAGCAGGTTTTCAAACTGGTACGTCTTCGCTCGATTGATGATATTCCCAATGTGTTTGTCACAACTTATATGCCGTATGCACTATTCTCCCATTTTGACACCATTGATTTTTCAAAAGAATCTTTCTATGAACAATGTAAAAAAAGCGGACATCCTATTACATCCATCACTCGTCATCTGGAAGTGACAACCGCAGATGAAACTTTAGCCGATCTTTTACAAGTTCAAACAGGAAATCCATTATTTTATTTTCATTCCTATGGCTATGATGACGAGGGAACTCCCATTGAATACTCCATTTCCAAATACAGAGGAGATACTAATTCTTTTACATTTCACCTTGCTCAATAAATCTTTGGTATAACCAGAGATTTTTTATTTTTCCTTCTTATCATCCGTTAAAACGACTTTTTTAAACAATAAAAGATCCCTGTCTTACTATAAAACTTGTTTCAGAAAGACAGGGTGTTTTCTCTTTGATTATTCTTGTTCTTCTTTTTCAAGAATCTGCACAATGGCTTCTTCTACTCGATGATCGTTACCCATCCGTGCTTTGATCAGCATATCTTCGGTTTTGATATCAAAACACGCATTCGAGTCAGGCAATGTTCCTCCCAGAGCATCTAAGACATAACCACTAAAGGTATCATACTCTTCATCACTGAGCTGCAAGCCCAGAATCTTATTGACATCTTCTACCATCGCATCCCCTTGAATCCGCCAAGTATGATCTTCCAGTAAAACGATGCCTTCTGATTCATTGGATTGGCCCTCTTCTTCCAGATCCTCAACCAGCAGCACAAGCAAATCTTTTAACGTGACAACCCCGACAAATCCACCGTACTCATCCAACACGATCGCAAAGGTTGTCTTTGTCTGCTTCATCTTCAACAACAAATGATCAGCCTTCATGCCTTCCAACACAAACAAAGGCTTCAATACGGTTTTCTTCAATACTTCTTCTTTGGTACGATCAGCCATACGCAAATATTTTTTGGCATCCAATACGCCGATGATCTGATCCTGACTTTCCTTATATACCGGATAACAGTCATATGAGGTTTGATTGATCTTTTCATCCCAAACATCCAAATCATCTTCCAAATTCAAGCCTGTTACGTCTTTTCGATGTGTACAGATTTCATCCAATGTCACATCATTAAAATCAAAGATGTTTTGAATCATCGCATTTTCATCTTGTTCGATCTGTCCCTGTGACAAGCTTTGCGAAACCATCATACGAATTTCTTCTTCGGTAACTTCCTCTTCCTCTTCCGGATCGATGCGGCACAAACGCAACACAAGGTTTGTACTGTTTGTCAACAACCAAACTAAAGGGGCAAAAGCCTTTGAAATAAAAGAAAGTGTTCCTGATAAGGCATACGATACCTTTTCTTTATTCTGCATGGCAATACGCTTTGGTACAAGTTCTCCAAAAACAATGGAGAAAAAGGACATGATCAAAGTGATGACCAGCGGACAAAAAGAACGCAATGTTCCTTCCGAAATCGGTACATTCCATGAATGCAGCAAATCCACTAATGGATCGGCAAAGCTATCTGTCGCATAAGCACTACCTAAATAGCCGGCCAAAGTGATTGCGACCTGAATCGTGGCCAAAAAGCGTGATGGGTTTTCCACCAAACGCATCAAAACTTTTGCCTTGCGATTACCTTCTTCGGCTCTTGCCTGCAAGGTAGCACCATTCATAGACACCACCGCAATCTCCGCACCGGCAAAAACCGCATTGACGCAAATCAATATAATCTGTAACAATAACGCAAAAATCATTACTACTCCTCCAAAAAAGCACAAAAAGACATAATCTGTTTCCAGAATATGTCTTTATCTTCTCTATTTATTCATCCCGCAGCAACTTCGACTCGGGTCTTCTGTGCTATTCATCTTGAGCAAAGTTTATCAAAACTCAAAATTATTGTCAATCATCCTAAAACACTAGACTTGATTTCTTCTTTTATTTTGTTCACAATTATACGTAAAGACAAGGAGAAACACTATGTACACAGACAGTCATGCGCACATCACCTGTGATGATTTATATACTCGAATTGATGAAGTCATTCAAAATATGAACGAGTTATCTCATTGTATGATCATGTGCACCAATATAGAAGAATTTAAACGCGCTTTAAAGCTCAAAGAGAGAGACTCTCGATTTAAAGTGGCCTTTGGTTGGTTTCCAGGTGATGCCAAAGAAATCGATTCATCAAAATTAGAACAGTTAAAAGACATTGCCTTTGCCGGTCAGATCGATTGTTTAGGTGAAATTGGATTGGACTACTATTGGGATACTTCCTTTAATGATCTTCAAAAGGAACTTTTTATTCGCCAAATTGAGATTGCCAATGCCACAAAACTTCCCATTTCTATTCACATGCGTGAATCAACCAAAGATTGTCTGGATATACTTAGACAATACGCAAAGACAAAAATCATCTTCCATTGTTTCAGTGGAACCAAAGAAACGATGAACGAATGCCTGAAAATGGATTCTCTGATTTCCTTTGCGGGGCCGTTGACCTTTAAAAACGCCCGTCATGCCCCAGAATGTGTACAGACATGTCCTCTAGATCGGTTGTTAACAGAAACAGATTCTCCGTATTTGACACCGGTTCCACACCGAGGCAAACAAAACGAACCAATGTATGTAAAGTACGTTGCTCAAAAGGTTGCCGAAATCAAAGGACTTTCCGAAAAAGAGGTTTGTACACAAATCGAGAAAAATTTCTTATCGCTTTTTTAGATCGAATCCAAACATTCGATCTTTTTATTCGCTCATTTGAGCACTTTTTAAATAGCGCAGTACATCTTCTTGTTTCACGGATGAGTTTTGATCCAACATCATCAAAAGATCTTTATCCTTCTGTGAATAATATTGTTTACGATCCTGCTTTTTGTGCAATAAAGATATGATCTTTCGTCGACGTCTTTTTTCCACACTGACATCCTCTTTATGACGAATCCAGGCCCATAATACACTGGCGATCAAAACAAATCCAACATAGCCTAAAATAGGATACATATATCCGATCAGTTCTTTAAATCCCACAAAGCTGCAAAGATAGCCTAGGATTACAATGATAAAAAGACAGATTCTTGTCTTCTTTACCGAATGATTGAAAAAACGTTTTGCCAAAGAATAATAAAGCGAAAAGGCGGTATTAAAGATCAAACCAAAAATCATAAAGGCATAAATCGTAGCCAACCACGGATGGATCTGCTTAACGATCATCAACATAGGAATCTCAGATTGAGAAACGACATCGATATGAAAATAAAGACTGATAGAGGCACTCAATAAGATCAAGCCAACCAATGTGCCTCCTAACAAGCCGCCTTTTTCTGCCACTCCGATGCGAACGAGTGAACCTCCCAGAACAAAAGCCATGGAGACACCGGTGATCACACATAAGGAAAAATAATTTAACACCGACATCCATAAGTTTGGTAAAGCAGACTTAATGTGTAAAGCGTGTTGATGATAATACATCATATCCAACGGTCTGGTCCATAAAGTGTAGATCATGATCAATGTCAGTAATACGATCATCACAGGCGTAAAAATTCCTAATACTTTTGTGATCTTATCAAAATCTAAAAATGCCGTCAGTAAGATCAGAATGCTGCAAAGGGCCGATCCTGCCCAGGCTGGAATGGCAAACTGTTGTTCCAGATTGGCGCCGGCACCGGCCACCATGACAAAACCAATCACGAAACTGGCGATAATTAATGTCAAATCAATGATCTTATTCACAATTGGTGAGGAAATTTTCTTTAATACCTCCTGATGATTCTTAGACTGATAATAACATCCCAACGTCAGTAAGATCTTTCCAAAAATGATATTTAAAACACCCAGGGCGATTACACCTATCAACCCCGGAAAACCAAAGCTTAAAAAATACTGCAGTAAGTCCTGCCCGGAAGATAATCCGGCTCCTACCAGAACGCCTACATACGCAAGTGCAACCTGAATACTTTCTTTTTTCAATTCGTGCCTCCTTCCATTAATAGACGATGCATCGCTTCCTTACTGGAAAAATCGCCTACAAAATACAAAACATCGTGTTGATTAATACGGGCAAAAGGACCGGGAGAAACGATATAGTCGCCTTCATGAACAATCGCAACGATCGTCGCTCTTGTCCTTTGCCATATCTGCAGCTCCTGCAACTGCTTTCCTATATGAATACAACCTTGAGGAACCGTGCATTTATAAGGAGAAAATGCTAATTCCTGTGGAGTATTTTTCGTATGCTCCTCTAATTCCCTGATGATCTTATCAAAGTGTTCCAGCTCTTGTTTCTGCCTTAGAATCGATGCCAGCATATCCTGACGAAGCTCACGAATCGATCTTGTTTTACTGTAGAGATCGACAAATTGCTGGGCATGCTCAATGGATGCCACGTAAAAACCACTGCCGGCTCTTGCTTCGATCACATTCGATTCCACCAAAACCTGCAAAGCCTTACGAGCTGTTTCGGCCGATACCTGAAAAGAGGATGCAATCGTGGAACGAGAGCGAATTTTATCATTGATCGTATATTTTCCTTCCGCAATCTGATTGGCAATCTCTACCGCCAATCGATGATATCTTGCCTCTTGTTTCATAGAGCCCTCCTAACTGACCACTCTATTTTATCATAGAATGGTCAGTTTATCAAAACACAAGCTTTTCATACAGAAAGCTTTGCGTCTATGTTAAAATAAGAATAGTTGAAAAAGGGAGGAACGTATGGATACTTTACAACAGGAACTGCTTCAGGAACTTCCTGAATTTGAAAAAAGAACACAGCTTTTCTACCATAAAGAAATGTCTGTAAAAGATTATAAAGGCTATAGTGGCGGATTTGGTTCCTATGCCCAACGTGGTGGTGAAGCGTTTATGTTACGTCTTCGCATGAACCAGGGGCGCATCACCAAAGAAAAACTGGCCTTTATCGTTAATCAATGCCAAAAACATCAGGTGCAAAGAACGCATTGTACGACTTGTCAAACCGTACAATTTCACGATTTAAAACCGGAAGATCTAACAGCCATCATGAAAGAAGCTTTGGAAAATAATATCGTGATCCGCGGTGGAGGCGGTGATTATCCACGTAATGTAATGTGTTCACCTTTATCCGGTATTGATCCAAAGGAAGCTTTTGATGTTTACCCTTATGCCAAAGCTGCCGGGGAATATTTATTGAAGATCATCAATAAATACTCACTGCCTAGAAAATTAAAGGTCGCGTTCTCAAATTCAGAAGCCAATGAAGTGCATGCCAATTTCCGTGATCTGGGCTTTATCGCCAATGACGATCATACCTTTGATGTCTATTGTTGCGGAGGACTGGGAAACAATCCGAAGATGGGTGTACAAGTAGGCAGCCACGTTAATCCAAAAGATATCTTATATTATGTCAATACCATGGTTTTGATGTTTATGGAACATGGCAACTATACCAACCGTGCCAAGGCAAGATCACGCTATATGCAGGAAACCTTAGGCGTAGAAAGATTTCAGGAAGAGTTCAAAGAAAAAGTAGAACTTGCCAAAAAATATCTGGAGCATGATGTTGTCATTACCCCTTGTGAAATCCAAAAAACAGGTCCTTTTGTCAATGAGCTTCCGGATCGTGTACTGGCACAGAAACAAAAGGGCTTATATGCGGTGTATTATCATCCTATCTGCGGAAACGTATCGGCTGCCAAATGGCAGGAGCTTTATGAAGTTTTAAAGGATATGGATGATGTGAAAATTCGCTTGACCCCACAGGAAGATATGTATATCGTCAACTTAACCATGGAAGAAGCAAAAACGGTTTTAGAGCACACAAACGATGGTGCCAAAACAACCTTTGAAACCAGTGTATCTTGTATCGGTGCCACCACATGTCAGGTAGGCTTGCGTGATTCCAATCATGTCTTAGAACAGCTGATTCAAGACTTGCGTCCGTACCAGTTTAAAGACCATGTGCTGCCACGAATCTATATCTCCGGATGCCCAAGCTCCTGTGGTACGAACCAGGTTGGCTCCATTGGTTTACAAGGTTTCACAAAAGTCATTGACAAAAAGCCATACCCTGCTTTTAAAATGAGTACTCATGGGAATGCCACATTGACAGATACTTGTTTTGGTAAGGAAGCTGGCGTTATCCTTCAGACAGATATTCTTCCTTTCTTTACCGAGCTTGGACAAATGGTCTCACAGGCAAACAGTACATTTGATAAGTGGCAAAAAGAAAACGCCGACCAGTGGCAGGCGTTATTAGATAAGTACTTGTAAAGCTTTTGAAACACGACAGGCAAAAAAACAGATGCAAAGATCGGGTAGGATCGATACGACCACTCCATTAAACAAGGAAAGCCATAAAGGAATTCTTGTCTGCATCAATATCGGAAATGAAAAGTAATAGTAAACATTTCCAATCAAGTAAAACAGAAACAATCCGATAAGACCTATTAGAAAATAATCTTTCTGACTTGTCGGATTTTTTCTTTGTCGAAAATACGAACAGGCTATGGTACAAAAAAGGAATCCCAGTACAAAACCGAATGTAGGCTTCATCAAATACTGAATTCCACCGCCACTGGCAAATACCGGAAGGCCGGCCAATCCAATCAAGATATAGACGCCTATACATAGCGCACTGTAGGAAACCGGTAAACAGAAACCACATACGATACTGGTAAACAGCTGCATGGTAATATGCATGGAAAAAAAGGGCGTTGGCAATGTGATCTGTAAATATGCTGATACAATCATCAACGCCAGAAACAAAGCCATACGACTAAAAAGCTGGATGGGTTTCATGTACAATCCTTTCTATTTGTTTATCCTGGTCCAAAGCCGCAATAAAACGATGGTCGGGATAAAGTTTTCGCATATAAGGAGAATCCAGAATACTCAAAACAATGCAGTCTTTTTCAACCTTTTTTGATTGAGTATGAAGAATGTATTTTTGATTTTCTTCAACCAATGTTTCCGGTTGAATAAAGATGCATTGTCCTTGAAACGAATAGGATTTCAACACATTTTCCGCTCGATTCACATAGCTTCCTCTTTGCCAGAATAGAAGTACAAAATGGGTTTGAATATTTAGATCTTTTAAGATGGCACACCATGTTTCTAAATCCATATTCTTATATTTCCTGGCCAGAAAGAAAGTAGTCACTGCATAATGATTCCATTTTTCTTTGGCTGACCGTACCAGATTCTCACATTGTCTATGTGCTTTTAAAGAAGCATTGCCATGAAGTAAATAAACGATGGCTTGTTCTTGTTTCAACGCTTCCTGTAAAAAGAATAATTGTTCTTCGGTTAAATCCAATAAAGCTTTACACAACGAATGATCACTTAGCTTTTCACGAATCATCCCTAAGATAGAAAGCCTTCTTTGCCAGTCCTGCAAAAGATAGCGATTTGCCGCTGGAAAGGCTCCCTGTGTAGAACTGGCCAGCACCATTTGCGGCAAGCGAAGCTGCGTTAAACTCAATGTATCCTGTCCCTGCTCTTTTCGAGCAGCCATCGTCAATACTTTATGCGTTTTTGCCAATTTTAAAAACGCTCGGTTTTCCTGTTCATCATCGGTGCAGGCAATAGCCAGTTTAGCCTCTTTTAAAGCCTGATACAGTTGATCACGATCCACTTTATGCACCGGTAAAGCATCAAATTCTTCTTCATAAGCCAATGCACTGATATAAATGATCGAACCGGCTTCTAAAAACTGTTTTGCCTTTCGCAAAGCCAGCTTTCCACCACCTAAGATACAGACAATTTCTTTTTCAAATTCAATATCCAAACAAATCCGCATATTATCCCTCAAAATACGATACAATTTCCTGAACGACAGCTTCTTTAGAAGAAGGGCAGACATGAATGGATGAAAAGCCCAGTTCCTTTGCCCTATCCTTAGATTTATGTCCAAAGCAGAACACCGGTATATGTTTATCTACACCTCTTTTATTCAAGATTTCCAAGGCCTGTGGACAAGTCACGGCTATCGCATCAAATGGCTGAGCAGGCAGATGAAATTTCTTTTCTTCCATTCTATAACAACTAAAAGAAGGAAATTTTGTTTCGACCTCTTTAGCCTTGATGTAACAAATTCTTTCCGGTTCTTTGACCTGGTCCATCAACTCCTGATAACAGGAAAATACCCGTTGACAAAATACTCCTTTTTCCTCCAGTTCTTCCATTGTCTTTTGGCCGATACAATACAGCTTTTGCGATAAAGAACGTACATCGATTCTTTTTTCTTTCAAAGCTTTAAAAAAGCCTTTTACAGCATGCCGAGAACTGAATACAAGAATATCATAGTTTTCCAAATTCCAATCCGGATCATATTCATAGATAGGTTGTGCCACTTGCCTGACATGCGTAAAGATTCCTTTTTTCAACAATAAATCATCGATAGGCCATGGTGTCGTATCCACGCTACAAAACAAAACTTGTTTTGAAAAGCAGGACAGTCTGGATGTGTTATTAAGCAAAGACTGTTCTTTGACCACATCACCGATCACAATCAATAAAGGTGCATCAAAGCTGCTTAAATCTTGGTGAAGAATTTCTTTTAATGTTGAACACAACATCTTTTGATGCGGATAAGTTAAATGCGAACCCAGTGCAATCGGTGTATCCTCTTTCATTCCATGTTGAAGACACTCCTGCACTAAATGCCTGATCTTATGCGATCCCATAAAAAAGATTTGGGTATTCTTTTCATGGACAATCGCATCATAATTCAAATGATCTTTTCCATCTTGATAATGCATCGTATGTACGATAAAACCGGTAGCCGTATGGCGCTGTGTCACCGGTATGCCGGCATACCCCAAAGCCCCAATCGCACTGCTGATGCCCGGTACATATTGGCAATCGCATCCATGTTCTAAAACATAGCGCATTTCCTCGCTGCCTCTGGCAAACAGAAACGGATCACCGCCTTTTAAACGAACTACTTGTGAATATTCCCGATCCTTTTTCACCAGTAATGCAAAGATATCTTCCTGTAAAAAAGAATTATGATGCTCGCGTTTTCCCACACAGATACATTCACATTCTTCTTTGGTATATTCTAAAAATTCAATATTGACCAAATGATCATACAATACACAATCCGCCTGTTCCAAAAGCTTTTTAGCCCCTATGGTCAACATATCCGGATGATAACATCCGGCTCCTACAAACCAGATCATCTTCGTTTCTCACCTACTTTTCGATAGATTTTTCCAGCCACCTGATCCAACTCTTTGACAGAATATGTTTCATGAACAAAGGCTGTATCTTCGATCGTTGTCCCCAAACAAGCATAGACATCGACCGTTTTTTCTTTAATAGTCGCCATACATCCTACCGGATAATGACAGCCGGCTTTACATAAACCCAGGAATTCTCTTTCAATCTGTACTTCCTGCAGAGCAATCGATGGTTTTACCCATGTTTCGAAAAGAGGATAGTCTTCCTTACGAATCTGCACCGCAATCGTTCCCTGCCCGCAGGCCGGTACAATCACATCCGGGGAAAATATCTCATCGATATAGGATTCTAAATGCAGTCTTTTTAAGCCGGCAACTGCCAGCACCAATCCATCGATATTTTCCGTTTGCAGCTTTTCAAGGCGTGTATTCACATTCCCGCGAATCGATACAAACTGAATATCCGGTCGAACACGATGAATACAAGCCATTCTTCGCATACTGCTGGTGGCCAATATCGCATTGGGTTTTAACATATCCAATGTTTTATGTTCTTTAGTGATCAAACAATCCCTTTTATCTTCAAACACCATAAACGGCAACAACATTAAACGCTCATCCATGACAGAACTGACATCCTTTAAAGAATGAACCGCCATATCAATACTTCTATCCAATAGTGCCTGTTCAATATCCTTAACAAATACACCGGTTGATTCCATCGCATAGAGCGGTGTTTGGCGATCATTATCACCTTTTGTCGTCAACATTACAATTTCTGTCTTCGCATCTGGTTCTATCCCTTTGATTTGATCGATTACAAGCTTTGTCTGTAAGATCGCAAGCTTTGATTTTCTGGTTCCGATTCGAATTCGCATAAAGACCCCCTTTTTGTCCTACCCATTATACAGTATTCAATAAACAAGAAAAATCCCGAGGACCACACATCTTCGGGATCAGTCTTTAGTCTTTTTCCAAACGAGCATATTCGTCTTCTTTTTTACCGACAATGATCGTATTGCCCTGTATAACGATCGGTCTTTTAACCAACATACCATCGGTTGCCAAAAGCTCCACCAACTGTTGGTCAGAATATGTCTTTCGTTTTTCCTTGAGATTTAATTCTCTATACAACATGCCGCTGGTATTAAAAAGCTTGGAAAGCGCAACACCCTGGTCGATCCATGACTGAATCTCTTCTTTGGTTGGATTTTCTTCTTTGATGTTACGATACTCGGCATGAATGCCAAGCTCTTCCAATGCCTTATACGCTTTCTGACATGTGGAACATTTAGGATATCCTATAAATAACGTCTTCATTATTCAAAAGCATGTGACAGGGCTACACTTAGCGAAGAGTTCGTTTCCACCGCATGAATCAAGGCGGCAATCAACGGTGCAATTGACAATACAACCAGGTTCGGAAGATTTTTCTGGTTTTCCGTCTGATCGATCGTATCCGTACAAACAAATTCTTTCAATCCGCTGTTTTTCAAGCGTTCTACAGCCGGCCCGGATAAAACACCATGGCTGCAAGCCGCATACACTTCCCTGGCACCCTGTTTTTTCAACATTTCCACACCGGAAACAAGCGTTCCTGCCGTATCGACCATATCATCGATCAAGATCGCTGTTTTATCTTTGACATCTCCCAACAAGTTCATCGCAACTGCCACATTTGGTTTTGGACGACGTTTATCGATGATTGCCACCGGAGCACCTAAAATATCAGCCAAATTACGGGCTCTGACTGTTCCTCCATGATCCGGACTTACGACAACCACTTCACCTAAGCCTTCCTTGTGGTTAAAATAATCTCCGATCAATCCCATACTTGTGATGTCATCCGCCGGGATATCGAAGAATCCCTGAATCTGATTGGCATGCAGATCGACTGTCACGACACGCGTAGCTCCGGCTCTTTCCAAAAGACTGGCAACCAGCTTTGCCGAAATCGGCTGACGAGGTTTTGCCTTACGATCCTGACGTGCATAACCAAAATAAGGAATGATACAGTTGATGCTGGCGGCACTGGCTCGCTTACAAGCATCGATTCCGATCAAGATTTCCATTAAATTATCATTGACCGGGCAGTTGGTACTCTGTACGAAATATACGTGTTTTCCACGCACACTTTCTCCCAGTTCCACTAAAACTTCTCCGTCCGCAAAGTGATTCACCTTGCTTTTTCCTAATTCCATTCCTAATTCTTCGCAGATATGTTCTGCCAAATTCTTGCTGGATGATAATCCAAATACAATAGTGTTTTCCATGATTGTTCCTTTCCTCTTCCCTGATACTATTTTGTCTGTTTTTGATACGCGATAGTTTTATCCTGAATGAAGGTACGCCATCGGGCCTACACTTTGATTAGCTTCTACCCTGGTGCTGACGACCTTACTGGAATCAATCATGGCATGATCGCCGATGACTGCATCCTTTATATACGAACCCGGAAGAATTTCCACAAAATCTCCGATTTCCGTTTCTCCTAATATTTCTACGTTGGGATGAATGATCACATCGTGTCCGATCTTTACATCTTTTCCGATGACGGTTCTCAACGGATCTACGATCTGCACGCCTTGCTTCATCCATCCTGTATTGATGTGATTTCGCATCCATACATACGCTTTATTTAACTCTACACAATCGTTGATTCCCATCACTTCATCTCGATCTTCGATCACACACGCATTGACTTTCTTTCCCAGATTCGCCAGAATACTGACCATATCCGTTAAATAATATTCATTTTGTGCATTGTTTGGCTGAAGATCATCAATATGAGCGAAAAGATCCTCGTTTTTAAAACAATACATGCCTGCATTGATTTCACGAATTTCTCTTTGTTCCGGCGTACAATCTTTGGCCTCTACGATGGATAAGACATTGCCGTTTTCATCTCGAACGATACGTCCGTAATGGGCGCCATCTTCCAACACAGCACTGAGTAACGTTAATGAGGCATCCTGATTGGCCTGAAACAGCTTTTCCAATGTTTCCGGCTGAATACAAGGACCATCTCCGTTGATGATCAACGTATCTCCCTTTGCATCTGCCAACTGCTTACACTGCATGATCGCATGGCCGGTACCCAACTGTGGTTCCTGCAAAGCAAATTCACAATCACTGAACGCATCTTGAATGCTTTGTGCCTGATAGCCGACAACAATCAGAATTCTTTCAACATGTACCGCTCTTAGTGCATCGACAATATACCCCAACATTGGTCTGTCAATGATAGGGTGCATGACCTTACTGAGTGTTGACTTCATTCGGGTTCCTTTGCCCGCTGCCATTATAATCGCATTGCGCATGCAATCACCGTCCTTAACGTTTTACCCTTAACATCATAACAAAAATCAATTCACAGTTAAAGAAAAAGAAAAGGGTTTTTAAACCCTTTGTAAAATCATGACTCTAGCGCATCAATTCGATTCTGTACTTCTTGAATCTGTGAAGTTAACTGATCAATTGTACTTTGTGCTGCATCCACATCAGACTGTGCCTGAGAAACTTCAGATGATGCAGAATTCACATGCGACTGGATAGAAGAATAGTCGCCGACTCCATTTAACTGTCCCTGCAGATTAGAAACTTCCTGCTGTAAAGAAGCCTGTGTTTTATAAGACTGTGTAAGTTCACTCAATTCTTCCTGTGAGATTTGATCGGCCGGTATGTTCTGAAGCTCTTTCATACGTGCTTCTAAAGTACTTAACTCCGTTTGTTTTTGTTTTAACTGCGCATTAGTATTTTGCCAAGTAGAAAGTTTATTATTCCAGTTATCATAGTCACTTTGTGCACTTGATAGGCGAGAATTCGCATCATTTAGATCCGATTGAGCATCTGACAACTGTGATTCTAAGCTTTTTAACTGCGCTTTTAACTCTGCGATTTTGGCATTATTGTTCGAAGAGTCTTTTTTACTGTCCGATTTTGCCTTTGCCAAAAGCTCATCAAAAGTAGAACCGGTGATCTTCTCAAAGTAATCATTTAACTTTTTCTTCTGCTCTTTTGTCAAAGAGTCATAGTCTTCTTCCCAATCTTCAATTCCATCATAATCATCGCCGGTTAAAGAATCCAGCCAATCCACAATCGAATCATAAGCCCGTTTCTGTTTCTTGGTGACTTCTTCAGTTTTATCTTCTTTTCCTGAATTCATCAACGTATAAACACCAAATCCAAGGATTCCCACTACCATAAGAGCAGCAACCACGATTCCCACAATAGCAGCCGGTGATAACCCTTTTTTCTTCGTTGGCTTTTTATGCGGCATAGGCTCTTTTCGATGCGAAGAACCACCATGCGATACAACCTCTCGCCGTAATTTTGGTGGTTTATCCTCATCCAGTAGAGATTGAATCTCATTATCGTTGATCACAACGGTTTTATTGGTATCTGTATCTTCTTCCTCGATCTTTTCCGGATCAAACATAACAGTGGTTCCAGCCGATTCTGTTTTCTTTGGTTCCGGACGCAAAACGATCGTATCATTCGTTTCATTTTGAACCGGTTCTGGCTCTACCGTCTGTCTGGAAGCTCGCTGCATGCGATCCTGTCTTCTTTTCTGTGCGGTAAAACCTTCCATTTTTTCTTCCAGTACTTCTTCTTCCTGAAAAGAATCCAACAGTCTGGAAATTTCGTCTTTCGGTTTTCTTGCGGTCATAACAACTCCCCTTTTGCTTCATTCTACCAAAAGAGGCTCTTTTTTTCTACAATCATTTCTTGATGTTTAGAAAGCCATAACGGATGAGCGGCAATCACAAAAACTTTGTTTGGAGACAATAATTCAATTCCTCTTTGTAAACTGGAGCCGGTCGTACAGACATCATCAACCAGTAAAATTGGCTTATCGGCAAGTGTATATTGTTCTTTTCTGAAAATCACATCGTTCACCTTTTCTCGCTCTTCTTTAGAAAGCTTGCTTTGTTTATGCTCTTTCTTTTTATATAAAGGAGATGCGATCGGTACATCATAAAAGGTAAAAATATCGGATAATGGATCAAACCCTCTTTGCATACGCTTTTTGTCACTGGAACAAAGCGAACAAACTGTGTACTTTTTCATTTTATGTAAATACGAATGAATTGGTTCTAAAAAGACTGGTGCCAACATGCGATCACATTGTTCCTTATAACGGAAAAATAAGCGCTCTAAAAAATCATCATATTCATACAATACATGCCATTCCACTTGATTGATTTTATAAATCTTTTTACACACTCGAAATTGGTTGCGACATCTTTTACAAAGACAAAAAGAAAGTAAATCTACACTCTGTATGGAGTCCAAAGACTCATTACAAATTAGACAGAAGCGTTCATTTGCTTCAAAATACGAACGCACTCTCGAATGGATGAACTGGCGTATTGACATAAACAAATTCCTTTCCCGGAGGGATCTTTCATAGATCTTCCGATACGTCCGAAAATCTGAATCAAACTGGCTGCGGTATAAACCGCGTGTTGTCCTTCAAACACCGCAACCTGCACACTGGGAATTGTAATTCCTCTTTCTAACAAAGTTGTGCATACTAAAACATCAATTTCCTTTTGTCGGTAATCTTCTAAAATCTGATCTTTATCTTCTGTCTGGGAATGAATTCCCTTCGTCTTGACAAAAAAGTTCAATAAAACTGTCATCCAAAGGCAATCGTTGCGGCGTGGTACAAATACTAAAACTTGTTTGTTTTCTTTCTTACAGCGTCTGCAAAAGCGAACAAGAACTAAAACTTGCCTCCATAGGGCTGCCTGGATTACTTTGGGGATGATCAAAGGATATCCGTGAGGTCGTACAAACAACTCTACCATTTCCATCTTTTTTTGTTGGATCTGAAGAAGTATTTCTTTTGATGGTGTGGCACTGAGATACATTTTCTGTCCTTTACAGGAAAGCTGCACGATCTGTTCTAAAAGTTGATTCCCGGCATAAGGAAAGGCATCCACTTCATCCAGTATCAACAAATCAAATCCATAGGGGTAGCGATATAACTGATGCATCGTACAGACAATCAGATCGCCATCTGTGATTGATGTATAATCCTGTGCCACTTCTACAACAGATAAGTCTTTAAAGGCTTTGCGCAAACGTTGGGCAATTTCTAAAACCACCTGCCTGCGACTGATCGCAAAGGCTACTTTCTTTCCCAATGCCAGGTAATAACAAATACTTTCAAACGTAATCTCCGTTTTACCGGCACCGGTTGCGGCATACACAAACACATCCTTTCCTTGTTTTAAATACGAAAGCGCCTTATGAGATGCCTTTTTTTGTGCATTGGTCAATTCATAATCTAGTTCTGGTTTTCCCTTCCAGACCTTCTTAGATAAAGTACAAGGCAAAATAGTATCCCCTATATTCACTCTGGAAAAAGGAATACACCTTCGACAATAATAAACACCATTGTCATAACCAAATAATCTTGGATCTTCATTCTTACATCTAGGACATTTCATACTATTCATTACGATAAAAAGTCCAAAAAAGACAAAAAAATCATTCAAGAAAATTTTTTCCTGAATGACTTTTCTACTTTATTTAAAGAAATGTGTTTCTTTTAATCGTCTGGCCGCTTCTTTGATGGCACTTTCATCCTGCACCAAAGCTAATCGGACATAGCGTTCTCCCTGCTTACCAAAAGCCTGACCCGGTGTTACGACAATGCCGGTTTTCTCCAACAAATCTAATACAAAGGCTTTGGAGTCTTCATACTTTTCCGGGATTTTTGCCCAGGAAAACATCGTTGCCGGACTTTTAGGAATGGTCCAGCCGACTTCGGCAAACTCTTTGACAAGCACATCTCTTCGATCCTGATAAGCCTGGCATGTAGAATGAATGCTCTGACCACCATGACGTAAAGCTTCAATACCGGCATATTGAACCGGCAAAAAGATACCATAATCCATATTGGATTTTAATGTACTGTAAACTTCGATAATATCTTTGTTGCCTACACAAACACCTAAGCGGGCACCGGCCATACCAAATGTTTTAGAGAATGAATTTAATTCGATTCCAATCTCTTTGGCACCTTCAAACGATAAAAAGCTTTTACCAATCTTTCCATCAAAGACAAGTTCACTATAAGCATTATCATGGAGTACCATGATGTCATATTTTTTCGCAAAGGCGATCAGCTCTTTATAGAAAGAATCCGGAGCAATTGCACAAGTAGGATTGTTTGGATACGATACGATCATCATTTTTGCCTTTTTCGCTATTTCCGGATCCATCGCATCAAAATCAATCAAATATCCATTTTCTTCCAGTAAAGGCATATAGTCCACAGTCGCACCGGCAATCTTAGGTCCATCACTGAAAATAGGATAATAAGGATCCGGCACTAAGACAATATCGCCTTGATCACAAGTCGCCAAAAACAAAGTGCTTAGAGCTTCCTGTGAACCTTGCAGGCAAACCATTTCATTCGGTTCTAATTCTACATCATAACGATTTTTATACCAGTCATGAATGGCCTCTTTCATCTGGGGAAGATCCGTAATGGCATACTTATAATTTTCAGGCACCATCACAGATTCCTGCATGACCTTCATAATCGATGGCTCCGGGGCAATATTGGGTGAACCGATAGAAAAATCAATCGTATCTTTTCCCGTTTTCTTTGTATAGTCTTGTTTCAAATATTTTAAACCTGTAAAGACAGATGGTTTAAATACTTCCATTCGTTTTGATTTGATCTGCATATGTATCTCCTATATATGAAAAAAACAGCGTTTAACGCTGTTTCTATTGTATCACTTATTGTCCGCTTTTCAGACCATATTTCTTGTTAAATTTCTCAATACGTCCCTGAGCAGCTGCGAAACGCTGACGACCAGTGAAGAATGGGTGACAGTTACTGCAAGTATCTACACGCAATTCGTCTTTTTTGATCGTACTTCCTGTTTCAAATTCTGCGCCACAAGATGTACAGATACATTTAACACGATGGTATTCCGGATGAATACCCTTTTTCATGTCGTATCCTCCTTCCGCCTTAAGCCACATTCGAGCTTAAAGTAAGTGTGTAAGCATCATATCATGATAATAGACTCTTTTCAAGCTCTATTATCAGTTTGTATGTGTTGGGGTAGCTATTACCCAAGGAAAGATAGAAATGCTTGAAAGTTGAAGAATGGTTTGCATCAACAAAGTCATTTCAATGCCTTAACAGGTACTTTTTACTTACTACTTTTGCCTGGTTACTTCATTGTAAAGGTCATATTCTACAATGTTTAATAGTGGTAGTGATTTTACTATGCACACTCTATCTACAAAACTATAAATGATAAATCTTACTTCATTTACTCTACTCATATCTATACAGCTAAATAGCAAAAGAAAAGTAAACACACGATAAATCACCACGTAGCAAAAAAGTGGCTAAAAGTATGTAAATAAAATCTCTAAGCCACTTTTAATTAGCTGTGAAAAGCAGAAAAGAAATCAAGCCTTTTTTAGCCAGTCGATAGCCATACCCAGTCCAACCGCAATAACACTGGGTAATGCCCATGCCAGACCTAAATTCGCAAGTGGCAATTGTAGGTAAAGATTATATAGAACAGGAATAGGCAAATTCAAGCTCGCCAGCATTTGCACCAAACTAATCGCACCGGCTACACCAACAGTTAAGCGATAAGTCAGTTTCGATTCAATTGGTGAATTACCTAATAAAATCAAAATGATGGCCACTGGATAAATGGCTACTAGAACAGCTACTGAATAAGCTAAGATTTGATTTAAACCAAAGTTGGCTAAAATGGTTGAAATCACAACCCACATCACTAGCCACGCCTTATAAGAACCTTTTTTTGTAAGACTATAAAAGTATTGTGAAATACTTGAAAGTAGCCCCACGCAGGTGGTCAAACAAGCTAAGGTAAAGATCAAAGCCATGAGGATGGCCCCCAGACCACCAAAAAGTTGATTGGCCACACCACGAAGAATTTCAGCTCCATTCTCTGCCGACAAAACACCTGCTGAACTGGCACCAAGGTGAGCCAGCATTAAGTAAATCAACATTAGTATAGTTCCTGCACCTAATCCCGCACGAAGCGTCACTTTCGGACTATCTTGCTGGCTGATGCCAAACCCCTCAATGACTTGTGTAATTACCAATCCAAAGTTTAAGGCCGCCACAGCATCCATGGTTTGATATCCGTCTACAAAGCCTTGTAGCAAAGGGCTTGATGCATAGGATCCTGTTGCTGCCTGATAGTTTCCTAAAGGATGAATTAAACTGGCAACAAATAAAATCAACATCAACATCAGTAAAGTCGGCGTTAAGACTTTACCAACACGATCAAGCAGCTTGCTTGGTGTAACGCAGAGCCAAAAAGCGACAAGAAAAAAGATCACCGTATAAGCCAGCAAAGCAAGATCCATCGGAACCGATTTTGGCAGATAAGGTTGAACCGCCATCACAAAAGGCAAACTTCCCGCACGCGGGATACCCAAGAAGGGCCCGATGGACATATAGATGACAATCGTAAAGAAAACCGCAAACACCGGATGAACACGGCCCGCAAGATTCATCAGTCCCTTTGATTTACTGACAGCTACAACCCCTAATACAGGCAAAACAACGGCTGTAACCCCAAAGGCCAGCATCGTCCACCACGTCTCATGGCCAGCCAAACGTCCAACAAGAGGTGGGAAAATCAAATTACCAGCACCGAAAAACATTGAAAATAATAAAAGTGATGTCAAACGATACTGTTTACTCGTTAATTTTTTCATATCAATTCCTTTCATTCCTTTAGCCAAGATAACAAAGAATATGACCCTATGTCAATTCAGTTCAAAAAAACACAAAAAAGTAAAAACAAAATTGTATTATCTTTAAAAAAGACAACTTTACACATCCAGTACCGCTTATAAGCATCTGGTCAAAATCAAATCTACAGCACTAAAGACCATAGAAAAAGAACCTCTGGATCTTATAAATTGTACAAATCACAGTTTTCATCGTGAGAATTAATGACTCCGATCGCCTGTAGATACGAGTAGATGATGGTCGTACCGACAAATTTCATACCACGCTTTTTCAGATCCTTAGAAATTTCATCCGATAACTTCGAGCTAGTCAAACCAACTTCTTTATAAATTTTCCCATTGGTAAAAGTCATTAAGTAAGCATAAAAACTTCCCTGTTCTTTTTGAATGGCTTTAAAAATCCTGGCATTTACCACACTCGCTTTGATTTTTAAACGATTGCGTATGATTCCTTTATTTTGGGCAAGTTCCTGCAGCTTATCTTCGTCATACGCACAAATTTTATCCAGATCAAACTGATCATAAGCCTGGCGAAAAGCTTCTCGCCTATTTAATACGCATTCCCAGGATAGACCAGCCTGAAAGGATTCTAAAATCAACATCTCCAATAAATATCGCTCATCAAAATTAGGCTTTCCCCATTCTTCATCGTGATAACGAATATATAATGGGTTATTCATATTACACCAGCTGCAGCGTTTCATAAAGCAGTTCCTTTTGTCGGGACAATAAATTTTGATAGATCGTGTCCTTCGCTTTCTAAGAGTTTGACTTTATTGGCTATGCCACCACCATAACCGGTCAAGCTTCCATTCGAGCCGACCACACGATGACAGGGAATCAAAATACAGATTGGATTCCAGCCCACAGCACCACCTACCGCCTGCGTTGACATTTTATCCATTCCTTTGATCTTTGCGATATTTTGAGCAATATCCTTATACGTCACTACTTTTCCAAAAGGAATCTGAAGCATTTGATCAATCACAAGCTGACGAAATGGTGTTACCTGATTCAGTTTATACGGTGGTAAAAAGGAAGGCTCTTTCCCTGAAAAATAGATATCCAGCCATTCTTTTGTCTGATTGAAAATGGATAAATCTTTCTCGATAAAATCTTTTCCATGTTTGATTTCATCTCTGGATCCTTCAAACCACAATCCAGTCAAAACCTGACCATCACTGGACATATAAATCTTACTAAATGGACCATCGTAGCTTGTTCTATACATCATTTTATTTAATCCTTTCTGTACTAGGCATCACTGCGGGCATACGCATTTTTCATGATTGAACTTAATTCAAACAAAACTTTAGACAAGGATTCATCCGCTGCTTCTTTTGCCATATCGGCAATGGCTTGATTGGCCTGTGTGCGGATTTCTTTTTTGCGCTCTTCTTTTTCTTCCTGCGCTAACAGCGCATCGGTTTTGTGAATAATTTCATGAGCTTTGGCAGCCACTTTATTTTGATAACGTTCAATCAGGTTTCGAGATTGTTTAAAGCTGGCATCGGCCATAGCGGCAATCAGGCGACTTGTCCAGTAAAAGTTATCCGTAGAAACCTTGCCGGTAGTATTGGACAAATAGTCAGGCACCATATCCACATGAGGATAGAAAGGTATCATCACATTCATGTTGTTGGCCGCAAAGGCAATCCATTCCAAGACTTCTTTGTCCTGACGTTGATGGATCAATCCAAGTACACTGGTACGATTGACACCGATGGAACGATACATGCCAGATTTTGATCGATCGCCATAGCTTTTATATGGATCATAATCCGTTCCCTGAAATGTCGAAGACAATAAATACTTCACATCTTCGATCGTGATCTTTTTCTCCGGCACCATGCACCACGGGATATCATCAGATTCCGGTGTATAGTCCGCCTGCCGGCCTTCCCATTTTTTCGTGTGCGGATTTAATGTTTTTTCAATATACCAGGCTCTAGGTGTGTTATATACATGATCGGCATCATCATGGGAACCAAAGGCTGCTCTTGGATCAAATACAGGTTTCAAAGATAAATCTAAATGATTTTGTTCGATAAATTCTTTTAAATCACTTGAACATAAATGAGCTTTCTTATCTGTATAGGCATCTTCTAAATCAAAGGAATCAATCCCTAACTGATTTGGCATTGCGACATAGACATCATCCGGAACTCGTTTAGCCATCCAATGATGTCCACCAATTGTCTCCAACCACCAGATTTCATCTCTGTCTGAAAAGGCAATACCATTCATTTCATAGGTGCCATATTCTTCTAATAACTTCCCCAGACGAAGCACACCTTCTCTGGCAGTATGGATATACGGTAAAACAATCGTAACTAAATCTTCTTCTCCAATACCGCCGGGTGTCTGTGTCTTTTCATCATAGACAACTAAAGGATCGGCCCCTAAAACACGGGCATTGGAAGTGATCGTTTCTGTAGCTGTCATACCAACACCGGCTTCATTGACACCAAAAGCGGCCCAAACCCCTTCTCCTTCTACCGCATTGGGTGCTGCCGTATATCGCATAGGCTGATCCGGCAATTCGATTTCTACATGTGAGATCACACTTTTATAATTCTTTGGCTGCTGGTCAGGTTCTACGACCACCAGTTTCTTTTCCGTAAATTGTCCGGCTCCGGAATCATCGTTACGAGCGATGATCGTTGAACCATCAAAACTAGCTTTTTTACCAACTAAAATTGTTGTACAAGACATATCGTTTCCTCCTTGTTCGTTTTATTCTTTCTCGTTTTCTCCAGTCGCATAATCAATCTCTACACCGGGTTGTACATTGTAGGCATACACATTAAACGCCAGGCTTTCACAATCATCATCTACCGAACAAGCCTGCATATGTACACCGCTGGCAACCAGATTTTCACCTTCATAAATCGGTGTCACTTCATAAAGAACATTTTCACCGGTAGCTTTCACATACTCGGCAATCTCGTTCTCAAAAGGAAGCATTCCTTCCGTATTCATATAGCGGGTACCCGTAATCAGGTTTCTCGCATTGGCATTTTCACCGGTTAACTGATATCCGATCAAATGACACCGGTTATACACCCAGCCACCCGGCACGAAATCATAACGTTCATTCTGCCATCCACTTGGTTTGACAGAGCTGATGCTTTCTCGATCTGTCTTTGGCATCGTCTCTTTGCCGACACTGGCTTTCGCCATCGTACACCGCCCTAGCTCATCGAGTTGATTATAGGTTTCAAAGGATGTCTGTGCTTCTGTAATCTCATATTCTTCAAAATCCGGTTCATTATCATTGATCGTGACATAAGCATTTTGACTATATTCCGGAAGTGTATCTAAGGATATTTCATCAACATTTTCATCTTCTTTTAGTGACATATATACGACAAAACACACGATACTAATACATACTACAACACACAAACTCAACAATGCATTTCTATTGCCCTTTTTCATGAAAATCCCCCTATTTATTTTTCACCGGCATGATGTTCATATCCACATTGGTCGATATTCCGGGAAGTGTTCCTGTATGAGAATATTGCCAAATCATGAATCGATCCTGCATGGCCGGTTTATCTTGATAAGCCGCATACCAAAGATTTCTATCCTGAATCCGACTGAAATCAAGTTGATTATAGAACCAGTCTAAGTTCCCATAAATCATGGATTCATACCCATGTTCTTCCATCGCATCACAAAACATCAAGGCCAAATCTGTTTTTTCTTCGACACTTAGTGTATTGATTCGCCCTTCCTGCTCATCGAAAAATTCCATATCAAAAACGATAGGCAAATCAATAGAGTAGGAAGAAACTAAAGACAGCACAAAATCGATTTCCTCCTGAAGTTCAGTAGTGTTGATGGCGCTGGAATACCAATAAACACCTAGTTTTAAGCCTTTATCTTGTGCCTGTTCCATATTGTATGCGAATGTGGCATCCTCATGAATCTTTCCTTCAATACCGCCTCTATAACCTGCTCGTATAAACGCAAAATCAATGCCGGTACCTGTAACTGCAGTCCAGTCAATCGTACCATTGTGCTCACTGACATCAATTCCAATCTTACTTTCATAATCCGGATCGTTATAAAACTTAAAGCCTGTGCTCGCATTTTCAAAACGATCTAAATCATAGTAGGATGAGAGCATTGTTTCCGCTTGTGAAAAAAGTGAATGAACGACAAAAGTCAGTACACCAAGCAAGACCATCATCAAAATCAATATACGTAACTTTTTGGCTTTTCTTTTCCTTTTCATCGCCTTCTATTATACACCATTCATTTCTACATAAAAAAGCAGCAACGATTCGATGATCATCACTGCTTGTTTGCGATGTAATTTTTACTTCATAATTTCTTTGATCTTTTGGGCAATGCTTGAAG
>CABOGK010000024.1:491-43787 GCA_902399855.1 Erysipelotrichaceae bacterium | reverse complement strand
CTTTTTTCACTTTTTTTATCTTTTTTTAGTCCTTTTTGTTCTACACACCTTTGTAATCGGTTTCATTGTCGGGTTGTGATTGGATACTGATACATTTGTCGATATTTTACATACATTTCCCTTCCTTTGTGGATTTAAAAAAGAGTCATGTCTTTTTATTTCATGACTCTTCTCAAAAGAAAATCAACTCATCTCTACCATTCCCCGATAGATAAATCCTTATTTTCTGGATGTGATTTCCTCCCTCAAACAAATCATTTATTTTGTGCCCTTATCGTATCACCTTTTCTCTATAAATATAGCCTTGTGTCTTTTTTGGTTTGAAATGTGGCAAAGATGACATATTCTTTTTACTTATGTTACAATCTTTTCATGAATACAATTATATATCAACAATGTAAAAGCTTGATTGATCCAGAGATCCCTTCGATTTCATCTATTTCAAATTTGATGGCTCTGGTCTATCATGAGCTCCCTCATTTAAACTGGGTCGGCCTATACTTAGTACAACAAAACAAAGCAACTTGCACCTTAGGTCCCTTTCAGGGTAAAGTGGCCTGTATGACTATTCCTATTGGAAAAGGTGTTGTAGGAACCTATGCTCAACAGCAGAAGATGATCGTTGTCGATGATGTTCATTCTTTTGTCGGACATATCGCATGTGATTCGGCCTCACAATCCGAAATTGTCGTTCCCATTTATAACGGCAATACGCTTTTTGCGATTCTGGATGTCGATTCTGACATTAAAGATCGCTTTGCAACCGAAGAGATTTCATTCTTTCAATTTTTAGCCGATCAGATTTCCTCTTTGATTTCCAAAGAAAATCAGTCTATCTATTTAAAAACAGAAGTTGTTAATCCATAACAGCTTCTGTTTCTTGTATCTCATCTAACGATATTCTATATATAGGAAATTTTCCCAAACTTGTTTCTTTTTTATAACAATATCCCAAAAGTTCTTCTTCCATTCCATCAATCTCTGTAACCAAGAATGTTTTGACCACATTATTTTTTCCTTTTTTGATTACGGCTCGCTGTAAAGACGTAACCCCTTTATTTAAAGTCTTCGCAATGGCCGGTAAAAGAACACTTTCTTCTGGATCCCTATCAAACAATAGATTTATGGCTTGTTGATCGGCAAAGGAAGAAAGAACATGAGTAAAAGATAGAGGATAATTCGGTCTTTGATTGATTTCCTTTTCTTTAGTATTTCCCCAAAACGCAAAGCTGTAAACCGGATGTGTCGTGCGGGTTACATTTTCATTTTTTAAAAACTGATTGGCCAACGCTCCGTTTTGATCAGAGCTTGTCAATATAGGATGATAACCAAGCTGCCATTCGCGTATCTTTTTCCAGTCTTCATATTCCACATTGGTCGCAAAGCAGGACGGATCCAGCGTTGAAAAAGAAAAAGTCGGCATGAATAGACAGCCTTCTGTTCCTATTCTATCCATCAACACATTCAAAACAGCCTGTGCTTCTCCTATTACATGTTTACAGAATCGATCACTGGCTTGCACACAGACATAACTTCCTTTTTGAATATGCAGTGTTTCCAGGATTGTAGAAATCTCATCGGGTGTTATAAAAATTGGGTTTTTCATGGCATCATCATATCATATTTGATAAGATTGTTCACAGAAAAGAGGGAAATCATGATTTCAATTATTGCCAGTGATTTAGACGAAACATTGTTGAATACAAACAAACATGTCGATGCTTATACGATTGAACAAATCAAAAAAGTATCCGACCAGGGCATTCAATTTGTTTGTGCAACCGGAAGACCATTTATATCGATTCAAAATACATTAAAAGAAATTGGTCTCTATGATAAAGAAAACACCTATACCATTTCATTAAACGGCGCCTGTGTGACCGAGAACAAAAATAATCGAATCTTATATATGCAGCCGATGGATCATTCTTTGGCAGAGCAAATTTATAAGATTGGTCTTCAATATGATGTATGCGTTCAAGTTTATACGATCGATACCGTTTATGCATATCGTCTTAATGATGATGAACGTGACTTTTTAAAAGGCCGTATGCAGGTAAAAGAAATTCATGAAACGGATCTTACCTTTTTAAAGGATGTCCCAATCATGAAAGTTCTTTATGAAAATACCAGTTTTGACTATCTCCAATCCATTGATTCATCACTTCCGACAAATATCCGCCAAGCTTGTGATCTTTCTTATTCCAGCGCTCGCTACTTTGAGTTTAATAAAAAGGGTGTGCATAAAGGAATCGGATTAAAATTTCTATGCGATCATCTGCACATCGACATAAACAATTCCATGGCTATCGGAGACAACATCAATGATTTAGGAATGCTTAAAACAGCCGGTATAGCGATTGGTGTTAAAAACTTGCACCCATTGATCAAAGATCAAGTTGATCATATCTGTCCTTATACACATAACGAAGATGCGGTTGGGCACATTCTTCATGACTACGTATTAATAAAAAAATAGCCGGATCGGCTATTTTTTTATGCTTTCTTCTTTAACATCTTTTTGGCCATTGGCATGACCTTCATGGAAAGAGCATATAAAACATGATGTACCGGTAAATCAAATTCACCTATATATTCACGAATATATGGGGCAAAGTTTGATTTAAATTCAGATAGACCATCTTGAAAGTCACCATCAACACCACCCATTGTGACAAACTCGGCCCGATTGTCGAAGGCATCTTGAAACTGTCTGGCATATAAAAGATACTGCGGTCTGAAATTCATAAAATCATCGTTGCTTCCGGCATACAGCATTTCATATTCCTTACCATAACCGATCATCATACCTCCGGCAATAGCCGTTTTATGTGGATATTTCTCACAAACCTTTTGAATAGAGGTTAACTCCTCCTGATTTTGAAGCAATTCATACTCAGCTTTCTTATTTGGTTTTTGTGCAATTATGGCTTCTAATTCCTTTTTCTTTTGCAGCAGTTCCTTTTTACGCTTTAGCGGATCTACATAAGCCAAATACAAATGTGCAGTTGGATACGTCTGCAACAAAAGTCGGAAGTAATCTTCAGCGCGCAAATGTACCTTTTTTCGTTCTTCGGTCATATGCATGATCTGTGCAAATTCCTGTCTCTTTCTTATTTAAGTAACTTTAGAATATACTTTATATATACATTTAACTATTGTATAAAGTCAATATTCGCTGATTTCTTTCTGTTTTATAACTATTTTTCCTATGTTTTTTCTATATATTATCATAAAAAGAAAGATCAGGAAAATCTCTGATCTTTAATACATCTGTGTTGCCTGAATGGCCTTCTTCCACTTTTCATAAAGCTTTTCTATGCTTTCATGATCTCTTTGTGGTAAGAATTTCTCCAGTTTTCCATCTTTAAAATCTTCTCTTTTATAGAATCCACAGGCAAGTCCCGCCAGTCTGGCAGCACCTAAAGCGGTTGTTTCCGTCATGGCACTTTTATAGACCGGTATTTCAAGAATATCACTCTGGAATTGGTTTAAGAAACGATTGGCACTGGCGCCTCCATCTACTTTTAAATGGGTGATCTTTTGATGCAGATCTTCTTCCATGACCAAAATCAAGTCTTTGCTTTGATAGGCCATGCTTTCCAGAGAAGCGCGTACTAAATGTCGAATGTCCGTTCCTCGGGTCAGGCCAAAAATGGCACCTCGGCACTCATCATTCCAATACGGAGCCCCTAATCCGGTAAAGGCCGGAACGATCATAACATCATTACAGGAATCCACGCTGGTCGCAATGTCTTCTGTTTCTTTGGCGGATTTAAAAAATTTCAATCCATCTCTTAACCACTGGATCAGAGAACCGGAAACAAAGATGCTTCCTTCCAGTGCATAACAGACTTCATCCTGAATTTTCCATGCGACCGTTGACAACAATCCTTTCTGTGAATGAATTGGTGTATCCCCGGTATTCATCAATAGGAAACCGCCGGTTCCATAGGTGTTTTTGACTTCACCTTTGTGAAAACAAGATTGTCCAAACAAAGCGCTTTGTTGATCACCAACCATGGCTCCGATCGGGCAGGAAGTATTGAAAAAATGAACCGGATCGATAGAACCGACGATACCGGAAGTATCGACAACTTTGGGAAGCATGTTTTGAGGAATATTAAACAATTCCAACAATTCTTTATCCCAATCCAATGTATGAATATTCAACAATAGTGTCCGGGAAGCGTTGGTCACATCGGTCACGTGTACCTTGCCATTGGTCATCTTCCAGACAAGCCAGGTATCGATAGTTCCAAACAAAAGATCTTCTGTATTTTGAATGTTCTTTTCTTCCAAGATCCAGCGAATCTTCGTAGCACTAAAATAAGGATCTAAAACCAGACCTGTTTTTTCTTTGATCAGCGGTTCTACTCCCATTTTTTTATAGCGCTCAACGATGCCAGCGGTCTGTCTGGATTGCCATACGATCGCATTATGGATCGGCATACCTGTTTTCTTGTTCCATACTACCGTTGTTTCTCTTTGATTGGTAATACCGATTGAAGCAACTTCATCAGGTTGTGCGCCGGATTTTAAAAATAAACTCGATAAGCAGGATAGTGTAGAAAGCCAAATTTCATTGGCATCTTGTTCCACCCATCCCGGTTGAGGAAAGTTATTATGAATCTCTTCCTGCGAAACCGCCACGATATTTTGTTGTTGATCAAAAAGAATAGCACGTGTACTGGTCGTGCCTTGATCGATTGAAATAATATATTTTTTCATGTTACTCACCTGCACTCATCATAGCACAGAAAGCGCTTTCTTAACAGGATAAAAGAAAAAGTGCACCGTCCGTGCACTAATTTCGTAATGTCGCATTACATTCCTTCTGTATCGCATCAATGATGCCATTAAACAAAGTATTGATTTCTTCTTCATTCAATGTTTTCTTATCACTTTGGAAAAGGATACGTAAGGCAATGCTCTTTTCATTGTCAGCTACATGTTCGCCCTGATAAACATCGAAGACTTCCACGCTTTTTACAATCATTTCTTTATCCAGCTTTCCATGCTTGTTGATCACATCAACTACCTGTGAAACCGGCATCGAGCGATCCATGACAAACGCTAGATCTCGCTGTACACTTGGATATTTTGATATCGGTACATACTTGATCTTTGCCTTCTTGCCGGCAAGAATCTTACCATAGTCAAATTCACAAAGAATTACATCCTTACAACCTGTTTCCTTGGCATATTGTGGATGAATCTGTCCTACGATACCGATCGTTTCCTGATCGATTCGAATACAGGCAGAACGATATGGATGGAAATGCTGAGTATCGAATTCATTGGCCACAAAGTGAATGCGTTTTTCATTGATTCCCACCTTTTCCAAGATAGCTTCCATCAATCCTTTGGCGGTATAGAAATCAGCCGGTAAGGAATAACCTGTCCACTTAGTCTGCTGCAGTTCTTCGCTCAACACAAAAGCTCCGTGTGTCTGCACACCTTCTTTGGCAGCTACATCGCTTAATTCAAAAACATTGATATTTGGAATATGGCGAGCCTGGTTATAGCTGACTACATCTAAAAGACTTGGTAAAATGCTGGTGCGGATATATCGTCTTTCCTCACTCATGGGACTGGCCAGTTCAATCGCTTCTCCGGCACTTAAGATCGCATTTTCCATCTTTTTAGTGGAGATTAACGTATAAGTCACACAATCCTGTAAGCCTTGCGCCGTAAAGTACTGGCGTAGTTCACGACGAAGACGCTGTGAAGGATTCAACTTTCCTTCTGTCATTTCCATCATCGGAAGCGTACTAGGCAGTCTGTCATACCCAATCAGACGAATCACTTCTTCGCTTAGATCCGCCATTCCTTCAACATCGATTCGGTAGCTTGGAATATCAACCGTAAAGTGATCCTGATGATCTATCGGATTCCACTGCAGACGTTTGAACACTTCTAAGATCTCTTCTTTGGTAAAATCGGTTCCCAAACGATCGTTGATGGCCATATATTGACAGGATGAAGTTTTTGGCTGGTATGGTGTCTGCCCATACTGTACAGTTTCCTCAATTTCTTTGGCATCTGCATATTCGATCAAAAGCTGAACAGCACGATCCACAGCTTTTTGAGCTGCCAGAGGTTCAATGCCCTTTTGATAACGAACGCTGGATTCTGTAGCCAAATTCAAACGACGGGCCGTATTTCGAATCGATACGTGATCAAAAATCGCACATTCGATGATCAAACCGGTTGTCGTATCCAAGATCTTGGAATCATCACCACCCATGATTCCGGCAATACCGATTGGTTTTCCATCATTGGTGATTACGATATCTTCCGGCTGTAGGGCATAAGTAACGCCATCCAACGCCGTATAATCTTCCTGTATGCCGCCAACAACTGTAATTTCCTGATTTTTGATCGCATCTTTATCATAAAAATGCATTGGTTGTCCTGTCTCCAGCATAACAATATTGGAAATATCGACGACGTTGTTAATAGAATGCATACCGGAAGCACGTAAAAGCTCCTTCATCCATAACGGACTTTCTTTGATTGTGATATTGCCAATGACCTTTCCCAAAAATAAAGGACATTTTTTCGTTTTGGATGAAACTTGAAGCTTTGTCGATCCACCACATTCAGAAGCCTTTTGATAAGCCGGTAATTTTACTTCACGATGTAAGATGGCACCGGCTTCCACAGCCATATTAAAGCTGGCCAGGCAATCGTTACGATTGGGTGTCAATCCGATTTCCAGGATCTCATCATCCCATCCCAAATACTGTAAAGGATCAGTATTACCCACAGGTGCCTTGGCATCTAAAATTTCAATACCTGCTTTTTGTTCTTCGGTCAAAAGATGCGGATCCACACCCAGTTCCAGTAAGGAACAGATCATTCCGTTACTCTCCTGCCCACGAATCACACCTTTTTTGATTTCACCACCCGGCAACTTAGCGCCCGGTAAGGCAACGATGACTTTTTGTCTGGCAGCCACATTAGGTGCTCCACAGACTATATTTAAAACTTCATTGCCGACATTGACTTTTGTACAATGCAGATGATCACTGTCCGGATGGTCGGTACACTCTAACACTTCCCCAATCACCAAATTGGTTCCCTGCGATTGATGTTCTACCGCTTCCACTTCTAAACCTGCATCGGTGATTTTTTGAGCGATTTCTTCGATCGAAAGATCAGAAATATCCATATATTGTGAAAGCCATTTTCTAGAAATTCGCATTGTCTTTCCCCCTATTCAAAACGCTTAAATTCATCCATGAAGCGCATATCGTTTGTATAAAAATGACGAATATCGTCAATACCATATTTCAACATGGCAACACGTTCTATACCTACACCAAAGGCAAAACCGGAACATTTTTCCGGATCATAGCCGGCCATCTTCAAAACATTTGGATGCACTTCTCCGGCACCTAAGATTTCGATCCAGCCGGTTCCTTTACATGTCGGACATCCCTTACCATTACAAATATGGCAAGATACATCGACTTCTACGCTTGGCTCGGTAAATGGGAAGAAGCTGGGACGGAAACGAATCTCGCGATCTTGTCCAAACAGCTTACGTGCCATAAATTCCAAGGTTCCTTTTAAATCGGACAATGTGACATGCTCACCGATAACCAGACCTTCCATCTGCATAAACTGATGAGAATGAGTCGCATCATCATCATCACGACGATAGACTTTTCCCGGACATACAACCTTGATTGGCAATGAAGGTGCACTTTCTTCCAACACCTTCATTTGGATAGCCGTTGTATGAGTACGAAGCAGCAAGTTTGGATCAATATACAAGGAATCCTGCATATCTCTTGCCGGATGATCCTTAGGAATATTTGCTCTTTCGAAGCAATATTCGTCACTAACGATATCATCCCCTTCGATCACCTGATAGCCTAAACCAATAAACAAATCTTCCAATTCCTGCGTAACCAGATTTAATGGATGTAAATTGGCAAGGTGTGGTTTTCTACCTGGTAAAGTAATATCAATTTTTTCATTTTCAATCTTTGCCAACATCTCTTTTTGAGCCAGTTCCTGCCGTTTTTCTTCAATAGCCTGTGAAAGCTCTTGTTTGAGCTGATTCACTTTCTGACCAAAAATAGGCTTTTCTTCCGAAGATAAACTCTTCATATTCTTCATCAAGCCTTGAACCGGACCTTTTTTACCCAGATAATACACGCGCAATTCATTGAGCGCACTACCTTGTTGGCAATCCCGGATCTTTTCCAGTGCCTCTTTTTGAAGCTGTTCGATTTGTTCCATTGTCTTCATCCTCTCTTTATAAAACAAAAAAAAGACGAGCACAGGAGCCAGTTACGGCGGTACCATCCTGTTTCGTCTTTACGCACTTATTTACCATGATAACCGTTTGAAACGGAAGAGGTTTGCTCTTGCTCCCAGGCGAATTCATCCAACTTCTCTGTTCAGACCTTCCAGCCGATGAGTCTGATTCTCTATCCATTGAATTCTATGGACTACTACTCCTGTTCAACGCTTTAACACTTGTGATTATACAAAATCCCTTGATAACTTTCAACTAAAACTCGTCGGCATCCTGCGATGGAGCCATCGCATCGATCTTAGACTGAAAGTGTTTGGCCTTCTGGACAAAAGCCATTTTATTACCCAGACTGATGACTTTTTCAAAGTACATACTGGCCAGAGAATAATCTTGTTCGACAAAAGAAATCATGCCGATATAATAACACGCATCCACTTGTTGAAACGGCAGTCTTGCCTTCTGCAAAGCCTGCAGATAATACTTTTTACACGTATTAAACTGCCCATTCATCAAATCGACCTTATTTTGAATAGATGCCAGTTCTTCACTTTGTACCAGGACCCCCTGTACGCCATAGTTCATACGTACTTTACCGGCTTCTTCTTTACAGCGATCCAGTGCATCTTCATCTTTTAACATATAATTGATCGTTGCCATCAGGCTCCAATATTGTAACAAGCTTGCCTGATCTCTTCGCGAATAGTCGATCAGTACATCCATAGCCAGTTGCGGATCGTCCATATAAATCAAAGCCTGTGCCAATAGGATTCGGTTTTTCAGCTTTACTTTTCCATTGCGATTTGTCGAATAATAAATGATAGCACTGGCACATGCCTCCGGATCACAATTCTGATACAGCAGCAACCGGATAGGCATTAAAGAATTGGCAAAATAGCGCATCAGATAATTAAAGGACATAAATAGGAAAACTAACAGTAAAACAAGCACCACGAAGTTTTGTACAAAGAACAGTACGCATAATGCGGCAATCACACCTAATGAATAAACGGCCGTAAATTTACGGACATTTTTCTTACACTCCAAGGCAACGTTTTTGACGTTTTCATCCAATGTGTGATGAATCTTATAGATTCGCACGATCTCATCATCATCGGAAAAATTGCGCTGTTGTCTTTGAAACGATAAAGAACTTCTTAAGCTGACCATGCCATAAATGCAGACGATAATAGCCGGTATCAATAATACGATTCCTGCCAAAAGCAAATATACCGAGGCCATCAGCAGAAGAACTATAAAGATCAATGGGGCATAGCTGCTTTTACTGGCAACATATTGTGCTAAAAAAACAATATTGACAAGGCCCGCAAACACAATGCCTGTCATACCCGCCTGTAAAGCCGGATTGACCATCAAATCTCGGACCACGGCAAACTCTGCAGAAGATAGACCCGCCTCACGAGCAATCTCCTGTAGATACACCTGCAAGGTATCTCCATATACAAAATATGTAATCAGACCAAAGAGCACTCCGATCCCAAACGATGCCAGAAGTGCTAACAAATGCGTCTTACATCGATATTTCCACATTACTTTTGCTTCCTTTCAATGATCCTGGCAGGCATTCCCACAGCCGTACAGCCATCCGGTACATCGATCAGCACCACGGCATTGGCACCGATCTTGCAGTGATTGCCTAAAACGATATTTCCCAGACATTTGGCTCCGGAACCAACATACACTCCATCCTTTAAAGTTGGATGTCTTTTTTTATGTTGTTTTCCGGTTCCTCCCAAGGTGACGCCATGATAAAGATGACAATCATTTCCGACAATTGCCGTTTCCCCAATAACAACACCCATTCCATGGTCAATGATCAGCCCTCTTCCAATCGTTGCTCCCGGATGAATCTCGATCCCTGTCCATTTACGGGCAACATTGGAAACAAAACGAGCTAAAAAGGTGCGGTGATGATCCCACAGCCAACGGGCGATTCGATGCAATCCGATTGCTTTGATATGCGGATACAACCAGAAAACCTCCCATTTCGAATGGGCCGCCGGGTCTAGTTCCATCGTTCTTTTTATATTATAAGCAGCATCTTTAAAAAAAGATCTTCCTTCATACTCACTCATGAATGAATTTTATGTTATTTTATGCAAAATTGCAAGTTAGCGACACTTAAAAAGGGCAGTATCAAACCACCCTTTATGACTTCTCGTTATCTTTTTCTTCGCATCCATTGAAGAAATACGATCATACAGCCTAAAAAGCCGGACAGAAAAAACCATAACGCATACACAAAATGCATCGATTTACCGGTTGGAATAGAAGGCTGTTTCTCATTTTTTACTTTTATATGCAGACAAGATTTTTCCATTTTCTCCTGTTTACCATCGATCCAAACCTCGTGATTTCTGATTTCGATCTTTTGTACATTCTTTTCCAGCTGATATCCCTTTGGTGCTCTTGTTTCCTTTAGATACCATACACCTTCTGTAACCTCTTTAAACAAAGACATTCCTTTTTTCAGATCCGTTTGTCCAACCTGCACCTGCTTTGTACAGGATGAATCTTCATACAGGGTAAATTCAAAATCTTGATTTGTTATGGTTTTCTCACTTTTGGCATCGATCTTTTCCACTTCTATTTCATAGAAAGGCTCTATTTCAAAGCTTTGGTTTTCATCGTTTCCATCTTTATGTTCGGCCAACAAATGTCCTTTATCACAATATAGTTCTTCAAATACTACATACTTTCCTTTAGGCAGGCTTTGTTTCTCAATCCAGAAAGAATTATCAACAGATTCCTTTTGATGATCCGGCACAAAACTGATTTCATGAATCAGCTCTTTTCCATTGATTGTAACCGGCTTTTGCGTAGCACTATCAATAATCGTACCTTTTAAGCGATATGTCTTTTGTGCGTCCAAATTCTCAAAAAAGACAGTGTCGCGAATCATAAAATCCTGATTTCCATTAAAAATCTTTGTCTGTTGCCCATTCGGTTGAACCGAAGTATCAATTGTGAGCTTTTTATTCTTCAATGTTTTAGAAACCTTATAAGATTTTGTCGTATCATCTTTTGCGGTAAACACAAAATCAATGGGCTTATCAGCCAGTTTATATCCTTCCTTTGTCTGTATTTCCTCTAACTGATATACCGTCTTGCCCAATCCGATCGGCAGATTTTCGATACGCAGCACCTGATCTTTTCCCAGTTCATAAATCCCCTCTTTGGCTGATCCCACGTTGATCTTATCATTGGCATGATATAACACACTGCCATCCGATGGATCCAGAATGTCCTCTTTTGCACGTAATACAAATAACACCTCTTGCGGACATGTTTCACCCGGCTGTGGCTCTTCAAACTCTTTTTGAAGTTCGATCGCAGCTGTTGGCTTTTCATTTTCAATGACGACTTCGACATAAGCATCCTCTTGTGAATCCTTTTCAGAAACAAAATCTTCTCCAATATCGACCCATACTGGCTTTGAAAGTAAAAGATAGCCTTTAGGAGAAACCTTTTCTTCAATACGATATCTTCCCGCCTTTAGTTTTAAAGGTATCGTCATCTTTCCCTTTTCCTCTTTGGCCATAAAAATACCTTGTTCTTCCTTTGTCGAATTGGAAGCTGTCTCAAAAGTATCATACGTTTTCGAACCAATCTTCATGGTAACTTTTTGATCATTTTGATCAAAGATCTGAAATCGTGCCCCGGAATATACGATTTCTTTTTTGGTATCCTTATCCTTTTTGACAAGTCGAAGATAATAATCGCTTGGTCGATTATTGATCGTATATTCCATCGGTTCCTTTTCATTTTCATCTACTGTAAAAGTGAATGGTTCTTTTAAGATGTCCGTTTCCTTTGCCCCGGTTAACTGTTGAATCAGATACGTTCCATAAGCAAGCTCTCGACTGGTGGCATTTCCTTTTTCATCAGTATGCAACAGATCCCATTCGTGATCGGTAAATGTATCGTTATGCTTCAAAGCCTCCTGTATGCTTCCATATTGATCCACATACTTTTTAAGCACAACACCAAACTGTGCATTAGCCTCGGGTTTTACGATCTCCGTTGTACTCGCATCCGTGATAATCTTTTTTAATTGAAATCTTCCGGTCACAACAGCATCCGCAACCGAGAGTCGAACATCTTGTTGTGCCTTTACATCCGCCGTGATGATTTTAGTATTCAACTGATATCCCTTTGGTGCTTTGATTTCTTTGATCGAGTATGTTCGATCCGAAGGAAGCTGATCGAGTATATTACTTTGCAGATCATCCTGAATGGTCAGTGTACCTATCGGCTTTCCGGTTTTATCATCGATTACCAAATATTGAGCACCGACCAAAGTAGCTTCTCCCTGTGCGCGTGTACCGGTTTCCTGATCCCCTTTTGTGATCTGAATGCTACCCAATCGCACATGCGCATGCAAACGAAGCGTCTGCGAAGAACCACCGGTAATATATCCAACCTCCTGATAGCCATAAGGGTTCTTATAGGCAATACTGGTTCCCTGAGGGACATAGAAACAATGCATAGAAGCACTTCCCTGCAAACCATCTTCTTCATCCATCCACACACGAACCTGATTTCCATCTCGTTCCATTTTTAAAGAGCTTTGATCTAGAATGTAGTTTTCAAATACATGATTTTGATCCGTTAGAGTCTTGGCAAACTCTTTTCCATGTCCATATAAGGTGATATCCTCCCCCTGAAAGGAAACCGGTGTTTCCATGACATGTAAGCGCTGATTGATCAAATCAATCTTACTTTGGATTTCCGGATGAATGTGCGTGATCAAACCCGGTTCAATTTCCTGCCAGATTCGAATCTGTGTGGCAAAATCCATCTCTAAGCTTGTATCGTTTTTATAACCATAACCCAGACTGGAAATCCATTCCAACTTCTTTGTCAAAGCAGCATTCCCAAAATAGCTGGCCAAATCCATGGCAGTATAGCCTCCATTTCCATTGGCAATCGATGCCAAAGGTTGAAGACAATACACTTTTTGTCCATTTATACTTAATTTTGAATAATAACTGGAACTATAGCCGGAAGCCGTCGGTCGTGTCGTACCGATAGCCCACTTATCATTAGGATCGACATGCACTCCTGTTGGCGCTTCTACATGAACGATTGCCGGACTTTGTGCCAATACAGATAAACTTTGTGTCATCAGCATACAAAAACTGAAAACCAACCAAATTGTTATTTTAATTTTCTTTCGTAACATTATCTCCTCCACATCCTTAAAATTGATTACCCTATTATTTATTACGAAAAAAAATCAAAAAACTATTAAAAAAGTTCAGAAAATCTGAACTTTTTTAATCTTCCTTCGTTTCTGTAGGCGTTTCTTCCTCTTTTGTCTCTTCTTTCGGTTCTTCTTTTGTTTCTTCCTTTACCTCTTTTTGTTCAGGAACAGAATCTGGTTGATCTTCAGCTACGATCTCAAATTCTTGTGTTAAAGAATCGACCATTGCCAAAATTACCGCTAATACATAAAGAACGATGGCAAACATAAAAGGAGCAAAGGCACTGTTGATCAAGTTATTAACGATTTGTGAAACCGGAGCTGAAGAGCCATATGCCGTATAATACTGTGTAACTGAATCATACGTATAGAATAATACATAACCTGTATAAACTAATGCAAGCAATGATAAACCATACAATACTTTTTGTAACATCTTTTTATTTTTCATTTTCATATCCTCACTTGATATATAAGAATTATTTTACCATAAATGCCTCTTGTCGTAAAAGTCATACCGATTTTGTTTGTCAAAGACATCATTCTTCGCTATAATAAGAAAGCAAATGAGGCCGTGGTGGAATCGGCAGACACGCTACTTTGAGGGGGTAGTGAGCTTAGCTCGTGTGCGTTCAAGTCGCATCGGCCTCACCAATGTTTTATATAAAGGCTTTTATAGCATAATGGCATATAAGTGGCATAGTTTAGCCACTTTTTTTAATTATTTTAAAAACGGTTGTTAGCCTTTAGCAAACATTTATAATATATTGTATCTGTAAGGATGGAGGTGTAATCATATGACAGACAAAGAGAAAATTGGTAAAGTTTTAAGAGATATTAGAATAAGTCGTACTGGTTATACCATAGAAGAAGTTTCCTCCAAGTTCGGAAAATCCAGTCTGCTGCGCTATGGACGAGTAGAAGTCATTGATAACTCCATTCGCTTTATCTTTTAGCAGAGATAAAGCAGCCTGCTTATCTTTTGTAAGCATTACAAAATCACCTCCAAAAATAGAATACAGGGAGGTGACAAAATCGCGAAATATAGCGGTGACAAAATTGAGTGTGATTAACAAGTCTTTTAATATATTTGACACCATGTTTAAACATGCTATAATTCAAGTAGGCAAAATGGATAGTAAGCCTGTAACGAGAAAAAAACACCCTTGGCAGAGGGTGCTTTTTTTTATCTCTTGAATTTACAATTTAAGTGCAACACTAAAAAAAGTGGAACATAGATGCCTCATGATACACTAATGGTGACCAAACCAAGTGAATCAGGAGGATTATATCTATGAACCACTATCATCATCTTACTATAGAAGAAAGAGAAATGATACTGAGTTATTCCGCAAAAGGAATTTCAATTTGTAAAATCAGTAAAATACTTAATCGAAACAAATCTACTGTATCTAGAGAACTGAAAAGAAATGCTTTCGATGAACAATACAGTCCTTCAAAAGCTCAGGCAGCTTATTTTAAAAGACGGAACCATTGCGGAAGAAAGAAAATTTTAGATAATCCAATCTATTATGAGTGGGTTCACAATCGATTTTTAGACCATCAATGGTCTCCTGAAGAGATTGCTGGAAGACTGGAATATGAAAAAACTGATTGGTCAATTAGTTACAATACCATTTATCGAGCTATTTATTCCGGTATGTTTGACGAAAAGAATCTATCACATGGTAATCGTGGGTCAATCCGAAAACTGAGACATAGAGGTAAATCGCGGCATACAAAAACATATGTTGAAAAGCGTGGGAAGATCCAGATTACTAATGAACTGAAGGATCGCCCAGAAGAAGCTAATAATCGTTTGCGCCTTGGAGATTGGGAGGGTGATACGGTTGCAGGCATAAATGGGAAAGCTTGTCTGGTAACATACGTGGATAGAAGGAGTCGATTTCTAAAGTGTACAAAAATAAAAAAGAAAAAAAGTTGCCACGTAAAAGAAGCAACAATCAAGCTTCTTAAAAATGAACCCTTGTGCACAATAACACCAGACCGTGGAAAAGAATTCTCTTCGCATGCAGAAATAACCGAAGAGTTAAATCAAGTCCAATTTTATTTCCCGTATCCCCAACACCCATGGGATAGAGGAACAAATGAAAATACAAATGGATTATTAAGGGAGTATTTTCCTAAAGGAATGGACATAACAGACATTCCAGAAGAGTATATTCAAGAAAAAGTAGATGAACTGAATAAACGTCCCAGAAAATGTTTAGGATATAAAACACCATATGAAGTGTATTATTCGGAAACGTTGCACTTAATTTGACAATTCAAGCTTGAATAAAAAGCCCTTGGAATGGCAGTTCCTTGGGCTTTTGGCTCATTGCACTACTTTTCTCTTCTGTCGAGCCGTTCACAGATGAGGTGGCAAGTCACACCTGCGATAACAGAAATTAAAATGGATAGTAATATCTCCTGCAACGAGTTCACCTCCCTTCTCGTTAGAGTGCAGGAGGGTGTAGCGCAACGAAAGCATTGTATCATAAGTAAAACAATCTATCTCATGATTTTAATATATTCTTTATCATTATTGCTTTAAAGCATTTACAAATATGAAACAAAGCTTGCCATTTCAATTATCTACGTCAATTTCGGCTAAAATGTATATGCCGATTTTATGCCATTTGATAATATAACCAAACTAAGCGTGGCATGATTTTTGGAACAAAGTATATGGAAAATACGATAAATACAGGTATATTCAAGTCGAAGCGACCTCACCATCGCATACAGCCAGTCTTTTTAAACAAGACTGGTTTTTATTTTTCCAATAGACAAACACATTCTAAACCGTTGGTATGACAGAACATATCCACCGGCTGTACCACCTTACAGTGATATCCACTTTTTTCAAATAACTTTACATCTCTTACCAGTGTATTTGGATTACAGGAAATATAGACGACTCGTTTTGGATGCAATCCGATAATATGACTAATGCCTGCTTCGCTTAATCCTTTTCTTGGTGGATCCACAAAAACAACATCTGTCTCTTCTTTATATTTTTGCACAAAGATGCTGGCATCTTCACATACAAAATCAATGTTGGATAATTGATTGAGTTGCGCATTCTTTTTTGCGTTTTCCACGGCTTCCGGTACAATTTCCACACCGGTTACTTTCTTAACATACGGGGCAATGACACAACCAATCGTACCCACGCCGGAATATAGATCAATCACACGATCTTCCTTGGACAAGTTTGCCAAATGAATAGCCTGCAAGTAAAGAACTTCCATCTGTTTCGAATTAACCTGAAAAAAAGATTTAAAATGTAATTGTATCTTTTGCGACATACATGTCTGGCGCATTGATTCTAAACCATAGAGCACACGATAAGAATCCCCCAGTATCACATTATCTTCACGATCATTTTTATTAAAAAGGATGGATACCACATTATTAAAGTTTTCTGTAATCTTCTTGACCAAAGCATCCACATGATTCTCTTTGCCGATAAAAACGATCTGCACTTGTCCTAGCGCATTGGATCGTATCAGTACGTGACGTAATGTCTTTGCATTTTCGACATTCATATTTGCCTTTATAAACTGATAAACCTTATTGATTTCTTTTGATTGAATCACACAAGAATCACAATCCACAATAGAATTGGAATGAGGTCGATAAAACCCCATATGGACTGTATCGTTGATCACTTGTACCGGAAACTGTGCTTTATTTCGATAATAAAAAGGATCTTGCATGCCTAGTGTATCCTTGATCGTGCAATCCAGATGATTTCTTATAAATAGCTGACGCACATACTCTGTTTTGATATCCAGTTGTTTTGTATAGGCAAGATGTTGAAAACAACAGCCGCCACAACGGCTCGCATAAGGGCACTTTGGCTCTACTCTATCCTTAGAAGCAATCTGTAGTTCTTCGATCTTTCCAAACGCATATTTCTTTAAGACTTTGACGATTTTGATTCTTGCCTTTTCTTCTTTTAACAGACCTGGCACAAAGACAACCTGTCCGTCAATACGTACTACACCATAGCCCTGGTTGGTTACATCCAGGCACGAAACTTCATAAACTTCATTTTTTCTCATAGCGTTATTTTAACTTTTTTTAAGTCTATTGACAATCCTGTCAAATGACATATAATTATATAGCAAACTATATTTTTATATAGCAAGCTATATTTTAAGGAGGCGTTGGATGAACCGAAGAAAATATGGTTACGGTTTCTATTTCAAGTGTATTCAATCATCAATTGAAAAACACATGAATGAAACATTAAAGGATTTTGATTTGACAATGTCACAAGAAAAGGTGCTTCGGTTTTTACGATGGACAAAGCTGGAAAAAGTATCCCAGAAAGATATCGAAGAGTTTTATCACATCTCCAATCCAACGGTAACAGGAATATTGAACCGCTTGGAACAAAAGGGATACATTCGCCGTGTGATCAGTGAAAGCGATAAACGCGTTCATTACATTGAGTCCACCGAAAAAGCCTTAGAGTTGGAAAAAGCTGTACAGCGAAGTGTCAAACTCATAGAAGCAAAACTCGTCGAAGGCTTACAGCCTGATGAGAAAGAGATGTTGTTTATCCTTTTAGAAAAAGTAACCAATAACGTAATTGAAAAGGAGGAAGAGTAAATATGTTAAAAACATTGATGGCTCAGATCAAAGAATACAAGATCAATACGATCAAGTCTCCGCTTTATGTCATCATTGAAGTTATCATGGAAGTCCTGATTCCCTTTTTGATGTCGATTCTGGTCGATCAAGGTATCGAACAAGGAAATATGGATATCGTATGGAAGATCGGCGGTACTATGGTTGTCTGTGCCTTTATCGGACTGTGGGCCGGTGCACAAAGTGGAAAACATGCCGCGATTGCCAGCAGTGGTTTTGCGAAAAATCTTCGTAAAGCGGAATATGAAAACATTCAAAAATTTGCCTTCAGCAACATCGACCAATATTCAACCGGAGGTCTTATTACTCGTATGATGACCGATGTCACCAACGTACAAATGGCCTTTCAGATGGTTATTCGTGTCTGTGTACGTGCTCCGTTTATGTTGGTAGCTGCCTTAGGTATGTGTTTCTTTATCAACTTTGAACTTTCTTTAGTATTTGTCGGTGTCATTATCTTTTTAGGGATTGCCTTATTTGCGGTCAGCTTTGTCGTTCACCCGGTCTTTGAAAAGATGTTTAGAAAATACGATGCCTTAAATGCTTCTGTACAGGAAAATATCAGTGGTATTCGTGTTGTCAAAGCGTATGTCCGCAGTAAATATGAAACTAAGAAATTCCATAAAGAAAGTGGCGATATTTACCACATTCAGATGAAAGCCGAAAAAATCCTGATTTGGAACATGCCTTTGATGCAGATGAGCATGTATGGCGCTATTTTGATGATTTCCTGGTTTGGTGCACATATGATCGTAGGGTCTTCACTAACGACCGGTGAATTGATGTCTTTGTTTACTTATACGGCCAACATCTTAATGTCTTTGATGATGTTTAGTATGGTCTTTGTCATGGTCGTCATGTCGATTGCCAGTGGTGAGCGTATTGCCCAGGTCATCAATCAAAAAAGTGATCTAGTTTCACCTGAAAATGGCATCAAAGAAATCAAAAACGGACAAATCGATTTTGAAGATGTTTACTTTGAATACACCAACATTCAAGATGAAGCCAATTATGTCTTAGACAATATCGATCTGCATATCCCAAGTGGCTCGACTTTAGGAATCTTAGGGGCTACCGGATCGGCCAAATCATCCTTGGTGCAGTTGATCCCAAGACTTTACGATGTAACCGGCGGAAGCGTAAAAGTAGCCGGTATCGATGTTCGTGATTACGATCTGGAAAGTCTAAGAAACAGTGTGGCCATGGTTCTTCAAAAGAACGTATTGTTCTCCGGAACCATTAAAGAAAATATGCGTTGGGGCAATCCAAACGCCACCGATGAAGAAATTGAAGAAGCTTGTAAATTAGCACAGGCAGATGAATTTATTCAGAAGATGCCGGATAAATACAATACGTACATCGAACAAGGTGGAACCAACGTTTCCGGTGGACAGCGTCAGCGTTTATGTATCGCTCGTGCGATCTTGAAAAAGCCAAAGATCTTGATTTTGGATGATTCGACCAGCGCTGTCGATACTAAAACCGATGCCTTGATTCGTCAGGCTTTCATGGAAAAAATTCCGGATACGACACGGATCATCATTTCACAGCGTGTCAGTTCCATTCAGGACTCGGATCAGATCCTTGTGTTGGATGAAGGACATATTTCCGGATTAGGAACACACGAAGAATTGTTGAAGACCAACAAGCTCTATCGTGAAACTTTCCAGGAACAACAGAAAGGAGGCAGTTTAAGTGAATAAGACAAAAAACAACGGACTTTCCCGCATCATCAAAGTCACGATTTCAAATTATAAACTGGCCTGCTTCTTTATCTTGATCTTTATTTTAATTAGCTGTTTTGCCAATGTATATGGATCCACTTTCCTAAAAGATTTGATTGACGTCTATATCGTACCGATGTTAAGTCAGGATACACCGGATTTTGGACCGTTAGTACAAGCATTATTGACATTGTTGTGCATTTATGTGGCCGGTATTCTTTGTACCTATTTATACAACCGTATTCTGTTGAATGTTGCCTTAGGTACCTTACGTGATACTCGTGACCACTTGTTTGAACATATGGAAACCTTGCCGATCGGTTATTTTGATACCCATGCGCATGGTGATATCATGTCGATCTATACCAACGATACCGATACCCTTCGTCAGTTGTTGACGATGGCAGTACCGCAGATGATCGTAAGTATCGTGACCATGATTTCAGTATTGATTTCCATGTTGATCTTAGACATCCCTTTGACAATCGTGGCGATCGTGATGGCGGTTATCATGATCATCGTATCTCGTTTTATCACTTCCCGCTCCGGCCGTTATTTCCGTGCCCAGCAGGATGATTTAGGTAAAGTCAACGGATTTATTGAAGAGATGGTTGAAGGAAGCAAGGTCATCAAAGTCTTCTGTCATGAAGAACAAAGCTTAAAAGACTTTAATGTGGTCAACGATCAGTTATTCAAGGCCAGTGCCAATGCGAATATGTATGCCAACATTTTGATGCCGATCATCGGAAACTTAGGCTATTTAAGTTATGTTTTGACTGCCATTATCGGATCGTTGCTGGCACTCAATGGAATCGGCGGTCTAACGTTAGGTACGATTGCGGCTTTCTTACAATTGAACCGTTCCTTCAATAACCCGATTGGTCAGATCTCGCAACAGATCAACTCCGTTGTCATGGCCGCTGCCGGTGCTTCTCGTATCTTTGAACTGATTGATACACCAAGCGAAGTCGATGATGGAAAAGTCACTTTGACCAATGTGGAAATTCATGAAGATGGCTCGCTTAGCGAAACGGATAAAAATACCGGACATTGGTGCTGGCGTCACCCAAGAGAAGATGGCAGTGTTGAACTGGTTCCATTAAAAGGGGATGTACGTTTCCACGATGTCATCTTTGGCTACAATGAAAAGAAAACGATTTTACACGACATCAATCTATTTGCCAAACCAGGTGAAAAAATTGCCTTTGTCGGTGCAACCGGTGCCGGTAAGACAACGATCACCAATTTGATCAACCGTTTCTATGACATTCAGAACGGATCGATCACTTACGATGGTATTGATATCAAGCTGATTAAAAAAGATGATTTAAGACGTTCCTTAGGTATCGTATTGCAGGATACAAACTTATTTACCGGAACGATCATGGATAACATTCGATATGGTAAACTGGATGCGAGTGATGATGAATGTATCAAAGCGGCTAAACTTGCCAATGCGCATGAATTCATCAAGCATTTAGATCATGGCTATCAAACGATGATCACAGGCTCCGGCACATCGCTTTCACAGGGACAGAAGCAGTTATTGTTCATTGCCCGTGCTGCCGTTGCCAATCCACCGGTATTGATTTTGGATGAAGCCACTTCATCCATCGATACACATACGGAACGTATCGTACAGGATGGTATGGATAAGCTGATGCAGGGACGAACAGTATTTGTCATTGCCCACCGTTTGAGTACGATTCAAAACAGTGATGCGATCATGGTATTGGAAAATGGTCGAATCATTGAGCGAGGAGGCCATGATGATTTGATCCAACAAAAAGGAACGTACTATCAGTTATATACCGGTGCCTTCGAATTAGAATAAAAAAAGATAGAACTTGCCAAGATTTAAAATCTTGAACAAGTTCTATTTTTTTGTTTTATCTTTATGTCTGACAAAAGCCCTCCATCAAACAGAGGGCTTTCTATTATGCATTTTCATTAAAAACTTGTAAAGCCAGACATCCTAAACCGGTATGAATGCCTACGGCACTGACCAAATCAATGATCTTTACTTTAGCGCCATCAAATGACTTCTGTATTTTTTGTGCATAATCAACGGCCGCATCCAATACATTGACATGGGCTACGATAAAAGTAAAATCCGAAAGAACACCTTTTTCCTTTATAAATTCAATCACACGATCCTGGGCTTTTGACATCGTTCTGACTTTTGCCAAGACATCAACACGCCCCTTTGTCTTTTTATCTAAATACAAAACCGGCTTGATCTTTAACAAACCGCCTAAGACAGCGGCTGTCGGTGTCAATCTTCCACCACGTTTCATATGTTGAAGATCATCGCACAATAAAATGGTTTCACAGCTTTGGGCAATACGCTCCAGACGGGCAATAGTCTCTTCAATCGTATGACCGGATTCAATCATCTCCTTGGCAATCTCGATCATTCTACCCTGTACAACCGCCGTGACGTAACAATCTACGCCATAAAACTGTAAATCGGCTTCCTTGGCCATCATTTCCAAGGTATCATACGTGCTGGATAAACCTTTACAGATAGGTACACAGAATATGGCATCATAGCCTTCCTTTTTTAAATCTTCAAAAAGATCTTCCATCAAACCTGGTTTTGGCAGACTTGTCTTCATCAAAACTTGTTCATGTAGATTTTCAATAACCTTGGCATAGGGAATAGTGACATACTCATCATAGGAATTCCCGTTATATTCGATTTGTAAAGGAAGACAATAGATTCCCCGTTCTTTCCAATAGTCCGGATCATGTCCGGTACCGGTATCCGTTACAAATGCGATTTTCATTTAATCGGCCCCCTTCACCTTTTTACAATACTGAAAAGCAACCGAACCAAGTCCGGTATGAGCGGCAATGACACTGCAGATCGATTCTCTTTCGATCTTGACATCTTTTCCGATCAAAGCCTGTAATTCTTCCACGCATAGCTTTGCGTTTTCTTCCGATGCGGAATCCAGGACAAAATATACGCAATCTCCTGCCTCTTTGGCACCCTTGGCAGCCAGCTTAGCCGCCTTGGAAATAGCTTTGGCCATGGTACGAACCTTATCGCAGGTCCCTACTTTTCCTTCCGAATTCTTGCTGACTTCAAGAATCGGTTTAATTTTCAACATGCCGGCCAATTTGGCAGCCATCGGTGTCAAACGTCCACCACGAGCTAAATGATTCAAGTCTTCCGGAATCAAAAAGCCCTGTGAATGCTCTACGACAGCCTGTAAACGATGAATGATTTCATCTGGTACATAACCTTTATCATTTAACTTGGCAGCACTGATCGCCAAATATTTTTCTACGCTTAATGTCGTATAAATATCAAGTGTATGTACCTTGATTTCATGCCATTTGGCACTGGCCTGTATAGCCTGATTGGTCCCCGATAAACCGCTGGATAACGTGACTGCCACAACATCGGTCACGCCTTCTTTTTTATATTGATCAAAAAGCTCTTCGATCATGCCTAAAGGTGGCATGCTGGTTTGCGGTAAATAGCCTTTATCGATCAAATCATATAACTGTTCTGTCGTTAGATCGATACCGTCTAAATACGTCTTATTTTCTACAATGACCTGTAAAGGCAAATAATCTAAGTGGTACTGTGCTGCCTCTTCTTTGGTCAAGCCACAGCCACTGTCTGTCAATACTCTTACTTTCATTTTGATTCTCCATCCTTTGGCTATATGGTATCACGATATCTGGCTTTTCTCAATCGTGCTCCCCTTGGAATCCCAAAATTCCCCCTGTCATTTTGACAGGGCCATGGTATAATTGTAGTAACAATACAGAGGTGTTTTTATGGCCGGTTTTATTACATTTGAGGATGTCAGAAAAACATATACAATGGGAGAAATCAAGATTCATGCGCTGGATGGCGTATCTTTTTCCATTGATCAAGGTGAGTTTGTCATTATCGCCGGTGCCAGTGGAGCCGGTAAGAGTACGATCTTAAATCTTTTAGGCGGCATGGATACTGTCACCGAAGGAAAGATCATCGTCGATCATCAAACGATCAGTGCCTATAACGAAAAAGAGCTGACACTGTATCGTCGCTATGATGTCGGTTTTGTCTTTCAGTTTTATAACCTGGTACAAAATCTAACTCTCAAAGAAAATGTAGAACTTGCCACACAAATTTGTAAAAATCCTTTAGATATAGAAGAAACCATACGATCTGTTGGATTGGAAGAAAGAATGGATAACTTTCCGAGTCAACTTTCCGGTGGTGAACAACAACGTGTTGCGATTGCCAGAGCACTAGCCAAAAATCCAAAGCTTTTACTTTGTGATGAACCAACAGGGGCTCTTGACTACAAAACAGGAAAACAAGTCTTAAAAGTCTTACAGGATACTTGTCGCAAACAAAAAAAGACGGTTGTTGTCATCACCCACAATCTTGCCTTAACGCCGATGGGCGATAAAGTCATCAAAGTAAAGAGCGGAAAGATCGACTCGATTGAAATCAATCCCTCTCCAATGGATATTGATCAGATTGAATACTGATGCCTAAAACGTTTTTAAAAAATATCTTCTGCGAGATCAAAAGCTCTTTTGGACGATTCTTTTCCATTCTTTCGATCGTTGCGATTGGAGTTGCCTTTTTTGCGGGCGTAAAAGCCTCCGCTCCCGACATGAAGTATTCTGCCGATCAATATTTTGACCAACAAAATTTACAGGACATTCAAATCTATTCGACCTTAGGGTTAACGAAAGAGGATATCGATGCGATTTCCAAAATAGAAGGTGTGGATCGCGTACAGGGCCTCTATACGATGGATGTGCTGACCAAAAAAGAAAATACACAATTGGTATTAAAGCTTTTCTCGCTTCCCGATCAGCAGGAAGTCAATACGATTCGTTTGGTGGATGGACGCATGCCGGAAAATGAAAATGAATGCTTGATTGAGGCTGCCAGTGCCACCAATACACTCTTTGGAAATTTAGAGATCGGTGAAAAGATCACATTGACCAGTGGCACTGATACGCCAATCAGTGATTCCCTGCAACAGGATACGTATACGATCGTCGGCACTTGTTATACACCAACGTATTTGAGTTATCAAAAAGGAAGCAGCTCGATCGGTTCCGGTACCTTAAATGGGTTTGTTTTTGTGCCGGAAGAAAACATCAAATCCGAATACTATACAGAAGCCGATGTACTTGTCAAAGGTGCTAAAGCGTACAATTCCTACGATGAAGAATACTTTGATATCATCGATCCTGTGGTAAAAAGATTGGAAGACATGGCCGATGGACAAATCAAGATTCGTTTAGAAGAAAGCCAGGCCGCTGTGGATGATGCCAAAGCAGAGTTTAACAGTGAAATTCAAAATGCACAGAATCAATTGGATGAAGCCAGTCAACAAATTGGAGATGGCAGTGCACAGATTCAACAGAGTGAACAAACATTGGCAGACTCCAAAGCACAGTTGGATGCCGGATGGAAGGAATACTATGCCGGTCAAAAGGCGTTAGAAAATCTGCCGACTTTAAATGCGGCGCTGGAACAGATCAATCAGGCCGAAGCCAATCTTCCGGCTGTACAGGAAGGACTTGCACAACTGCAAAGTGGTCTGGAACAAATACAGGCACAAAAAACACAGTTGCAGCCAACGTATGATCAAGCGCTTCAAATCAAACCGGAATTAGAAAAACAGCTGAAACAGCTGGAAGATCAAATTGCTTCTTTACCACCGGATTCTGAACTTTTAGATCCATTGAATCAAACCAAGGCCACCCTGGAAGAACAGCTGGCACAAATTGATCAAACAATCCAAGGCTATGAATATTTAGTAAATCAGGAACAATCCTTACAAACACAATATGCACAACTTCAAACGCAGGAAGCAAACATTCAACAAGCGATTCAACAAAAACCGGAACTGTTGGCAAATCGTGATGCCTTATTAGCTGCGCAAAGCCAGCTGGAAACAGCTTATAACCATCTTGTGCAGGCCCAACAACAATATGAATCCGGTTTAGCACAACTGGAAAGTGCCAAACAAGATTTAGAAAGCGGACGCCAGGCGTTGATAGAGGGGCAGCAGGAGTTAGATTCTCAAAAACAGGAAGCACAAAAAGAAATCGACGAAGCCCAAAAACAAGTGGATGAATTGAACGGCGAATGGATGGTACTGGATCGTGACTCCCATTACTCATACCGAGATTATGGCGCCTGTGCCGATCGAATGGATGGAATTGCTGCGGTATTCCCGGTCTTCTTCTTTATGGTGGCTGCCCTTGTTTGTATGACAACCATGACAAGAATGGTTGATGAACAAAGAAATGAAATCGGTACTTTAAAAGCTTTAGGGTATTCTAAGATACAAATCGCCAGCAAATATTTAATCTATGCCCTGATTGCCAGCATTATAGGCTCCGCCATTGGATGTGCAGTGGGTATGATTGTCTTTCCAACTGTGATCTTTACCGCATGGAATATGTTATATAATTTAGAGACCATTCATTTCGCATCACAGCCAGGTTTGATTTTACTGGCCTCCGGTTCTGTAACCGGAATTACTTTACTGGCTACGATTTATTCGATTTATGCCGAACTCATGGAAGTTCCAAGCCAGCTAATGCGTCCAAAAGCATCCAAAGCCGGAAAGAAAATTTTACTGGAACGTATTAAACCGTTGTGGAACCGACTTACCTTTTTACATAAAGTCACCGCCCGAAATATCTTCCGCTATAAGAAACGTTTCTTTATGACCATCATCGGTATTGCCGGATGTTCGGCCTTGTTGGTAGCCGGATTTGGAATCAACGATAGTATTGGCGATATTGCCCAACAACAATATGGCAACATCTATCACTATAATGCCACGATCTCGGCCACTCAAGAAAGTAAGTTCTTAGCCGACCAGATTCAAGATTTAAAAGGTGTGGATGCTCTCTTTGAAGAACAACAATTCTCCGGTACAGTTAATATCGAAGGAGAGGATCAGACAGTCACTTCACACATCATTGAGGATTTAGATCATTTTGATGCGTTTACCACTTTAAAAACAATGAAGGATGATTCTTTATCTTTAAGCGATCAAGGTGTACTGATTTCTCAGAAGCTTGCCGATAAGTTAAATCTTGAAACAGGAGATACTTTCCAAATCACCAGTGATGATAAAGATCTGGAAATCAAGGTCAGCGGCATCTTTGAAAACTATGTAGGTCATCATATCTACATGACAAAAGATTACTTCAACACACTCAGTCAAAGTATCGATGTGAATACGATCTACATGATCAAAACAAAGGATCAAAGTGAGAGCTTTGAAAAAGAATTAGGAAATCGATTGATGGAAGTTAATGGCGTAGAAAGTGTTACTTTCTATTCATCCTTACAGAAAAACTTTACTGATATGATCAGCAGCATTTCCTTTATCGTTGTGGTATTGGTCATCAGTGCCGCCTTATTAGCCTTTGTGGTATTGTATAACTTAAGTAATGTCAATATCAGCGAAAGAGTCCGCGAAATCGCAACGATCAAAGTCTTAGGTTTCACAAAACGAGAAGTCAACCAATATGTCAATCGAGAAGGGATCTTATTATCGATCATAGGTGCCCTATTAGGATTATTTATCGGTATCGGCCTTCATCATCTGATCATGAATTTAGCCGAAATGGATGATGTGATGTTTGGTCGAACGATCCTTCCACAATCTTATCTGATCAGTTTTGCGATGACCATGATCTTTACATTGATCATTAACTTCTTTATGTCCTTTAAATTAAAAAAGATTCAAATGGTTGAATCCTTAAAAGCAGTAGAGTAAGGCCCAAAGCCTTACTCTTTTCTATTCCAGTTCGATGACATTTTCACAGATGGACATGATATCCTTCTTGTGCGATACCACAACATAAGTTATTCCGTATTTTTTCGCATACTGATCCAATGCCAAAGCCAGGTTTGTTCCCGTATCTTCATCCAAAGCACTGGTTGGCTCATCCATCAATAAGATTGACGGTTTTCTTAGCAGCATACGCGCAATGGATATCCTCTGCGCCTGTCCACCACTGATCGAACCAGAATCAATGATCTCTTCTTTCTTTTCTGCAGCCAATTCTTCTAACTGACAAACCGATATGACTTCATGAATCTCTTCCAGGGAGTATTCATCTTCTAAGGTTATGTTGTTTATAAGTGTATCATGGAAAATCAATGGCTTTTGATCGACCATCAAAATGTGTTGATAATAGCTTTCCTCTTTTATTTTCCCTATATCAATTCCATTGGCACAAATCGTCCCTTTTGAGCCATCCAGATAACGCATCATCAAAGAAAGTAAAGTCGATTTTCCACTGCCACTCTTTCCTTTGACTAAAAGGTGTTTACCTGGTTTGATTGTTAAATTGAAATTATGTAACACCTTCTTATCTTCATAAGAGAAAGAAACATCTCGCATTGTAAAGGATGTAATCGTATCGATTTCTTTGTTTGATGTTGACGGTTTTCTTAATAGAACAGTAATTCGTTTGGAAAGTTCAATGGCCGTTAATCGATTCATACGAACTTGGGCCACCTGTCGAATTGGCTCTTGAAGCTGTGAACTTAAGGCATACATACTTAATGCCTGTCCAATGCTCATCCATTGTAGAGATACAAAATAAAGACCTAAAACTAAACTTAAAAAAGGTAAAACCAAAGTCAAAATAATATAAATCGTCATATATTGTGACTGATATAAAGCCGCTTTCTCTTCTCTTTTTTGAAGCTTGTCTTTTAAGAATATGTTCAATCGATTCACAAACAAATTTTGTTTACATAAAGTCAAAATCACACGATGATTTTCTAGTCCCTCCATCAAAATATGACTTAATGTTTCCTTACATCGAAAGACTTTTTGATTCTCTTGGGAGATACATCGACTTAAAAGACCGGTGATCCCAAAACAAACCAGTACAAATACAATTAAAATCAATGCCAATACACCTTGTGTATAAAACATTAACCCTATACAAATAAGTAAGGTAAAGGATTGATAAATAAAGATGACCGAATTTACCGATACAATCTGCGCAAAAGAAACACAGTCATTTTGAAATAAAGAAAATATATTGGCTAAGGAATGTGTATTCCAATATGTAACCGGTTGTGTTAACACTTCGTTAAACATTTCTTTTAGAAACAAATTTTTTGCCCTGACAGGTATCTGATTAAAGAAATACTGGGATATAAAGCCGGTAACCGATAATACAATCAAAAAGATCATAAAGAGGAGTAATTGTTCTAGCGAGAAGTTACTTTCATGATTCTTTGATAAGGCATCTACAAAAGATTGAATCCATACGATCAGTGTATATAAAGAAACAGTGTAAAAGGCCAGAAAGAATGTTGTCAAAACTTGAAATGTTTTAATTTGTTTGATTTTAGCTTTTAATTGAGCATATACATTATTTTTATTTATAGTAAATATTGTTGCCATGAAATCTCTCCTTACAGCTTCACTGTATCAAAGCTTTCAAAAGAATAAAAAAAATTAGACATTTTCTTTTCAAAACGTCTAATTGTTTATGTATTGATTGAATAGTCTATTTTATTAAACTGATAATATCGACTTTTATTTCCGGTTTGTTGGGCAATCCAGAATAGTTCATCTTGTATGATCTTTTGTGCCAATTCAGGTGGATAAAAACATTGGATCACTTTTCGGCACTCAGTCCATAAATATTTTTCTAATTCCTGTAAAGAATCACCTTTATATTTCATTTCATAATATGTCAGTAAAACTTTCATGTCTTTTTCTGTTGTATCCGGTATAGGATGTTTATCCAGCACATAGGATGTAATGGTTTCCATATGATATAAAAAGAGTAAGACCGGTATGTGAAACTGAGGAATGTCTTTAAGTTGAATGAAATACGACCAGGCTTTCTTGTAGTTTTCTTGTTTGTAATAAAAGATACCTGTCACATATAACAATTCATAAGCATGAAAGGAATCCGCTGTCAATTGTTCATTCTTTTGAATCCATTCGCACTGTGTTACAAAATCTTCCGGTTGAATTGCCAGTAGTAAAAAGAGTTTGGCGATCCTAGCCAAATCATGATTCTTTCCCTTTGTGCTCTGCAGTAATTTTTCACATAATACCGATGCATCATAATATTGTTCATTTTTGATCAGTAAGAACAAATACTGACACTGATTGATTTCCGTTTTTAAGGAAAGATACGATACATCTTCTTTATACTGCACATAAGATTCATAGATTTTCCATAATACAAAATAAGAAACGATTTCTTTTAAGTCATCATGTAATAAAGGTAAAAGTTGTTTTGCATACGCTATGTCTTGTTTCTGCTCGATGCATTGAATGGCGCCGCTTAAAACGTATTGATAAACATCTGGGTTCATAATCTGCTCTTTTAATCCTTGGATTTCTTGATCAAACAGACTCCATTCTTGTTCACAAAAAGCATTCCATAAGCCATCCAAGGATATAGGATTCTGTGAATCATAGTCATAAAACAAACCAACTCTTTCCAATAATTGATCATAATATTCACTTTCGGATAAGGGTTCTTTTTGAAGTTTATAATATGTTTGTTTTGAACAAATGCCATCAATTATGGCATCAATGGTGAAATTATTTTGCTTTCGAGAAAATTCAATCACCTTTCCTACATACACTTTTTCTTGATTGGGAATATCGATTCTTCGCATACAAACCCTTTCTAACAGATTAAATGACTCATTTGTTAAACTGTTCATTTATTGTTTATATTATAGGCCGTGAAAATGAAAAAAGCTATGAACTTTCGTTTTTCTACTCATTCATAGCTAATTGTGATTACTTAGTTTTCAGTGATTTCGACAATACGCATCATATTTGTTGCCCCGTGTCCTTCCGGATAACCGGCAACAACAATGATGAAATCACCGTAATGACATCCTTTCATCAAGGCAATGTTTTTAGCCAAATCTACATCGTTTTCACGTGTATTCTGGATATCGCTGAAATATGGCTCTACACCAAAGATTGGAAGCATAGCTCTTTCCGTAACTTCATCGAAACATACACCGATGATTGGAGCTTGTGGTCTAAAGCGTGCTAAACGACGAGCTGTTAGACCACTCTGTGTAAAGGCAATGATGCATTTGATATCCAACGCAATGGATGTATCGGCAGCACTGACACCAATGGCATCGTTCAAAGAATTACGTGAAGTACGAATTCCTTGTTTTAAACGTTGCTGATAAGGAATCATAGGCTCGATCGCATCGGCGATACGGTGCATTGTCTGTACACATTCTACCGGATAATGACCGGCAGCACTTTCTCCTGACAACATGATACAGTCTGTACCATCCATGATCGCATTGGCAACGTCACTGGCTTCTGCACGTGTTGGACGTGGGTTTTCCTGCATACTTTCCAACATATGTGTAGCTGTGACAACTGGTTTACCTAATTCATTGGCAATTGAGATGATCTGTTTCTGATAAATCGGAACCATTTCCAGGCTGACATCAACACCTAAGTCACCACGGGCAACCATGACACCGTCACTGACTTCCAAAATATCACGCAGGTTATCAAAACCTTCCTGGTTTTCGATCTTAGGGAAAATCTGAATGTTGTCTTTTCTTTCAGAAATCAAGATCTTACGAATGGCCAATACATCATCTTTACGGCGTGTAAAGCTGGCTGCGATATAATCCACATCTTGTTTACACCCAAAACGGATATCAGCTTCATCCTTTTCCGAAATGAAAGGCATACTTAATACAACACCTGGCAAGTTACATCCTTTACGGCTCTTTAAGAAGTGAGGATTTTCAATACGTCCCTGAATCTCATCTTCTGTTACTTCCAGAATCGTCACTTTTAATTTTCCATCATCCATTAAGATGCAGTCACCGGCTTTTACGTCGTGGAAGACTTCCGGACACCGCAGTGTAAACTGTTCATGTGTTCCTTCTACTTCCTTTTTAACGATTTTGACAACGTCACCTTCGTTAAACTGACAGCCGCCATCTTTAAAATCACCTAAACGAATTTCCGGACCTTTTGTATCCAATAAGATACCAATAGGTCTGTTTAATTCTTTAGATACCTCACGAATCAATTTGATTCGATTGCCATGTTCTTCATAACTTCCATGAGAGAAGTTCAAACGGGCAATGTTCATACCGGCCAAAACCAGTTTCTTCAAAGTTTCCTTATCTTCACTGGCCGGACCGATCGTACAAATAATTTTTGTCTTCTTGTCACTAATACACATAATTTTTTTCGATTCCTTCCTTTTTTCCTTCTAAACTAATCGTTCAAATAAGTTTTGTAATGGCTTACGAGATTCAGCAGGCATGCTCAGTGCCTTTTCGATCGGGTAAGATACGATCTTATTGTCGCGAATGCAGACACAATGTCCTCCAATGCCCTGCATTAAAAGATCTACTGCTTTTTCTCCCATTTGAGAAGCCAACATACGATCATATGGACATGGTGAACCACCACGCTGAATGTGGCCTAATACAGTTGCCCTTCCTGAAAAACCTGTATTCAATGTCACTTTCTTGGCAAACTGATCGACATCGGTGATCTTCTCGGAAATCACGACAATCGCATGTTTTTTCTTTCGTATAATATCCAAATCGCGTAAGCGATCCAAAACGTCATTTTCATCAAAACCGGTTTCACTGGTCACGATCATATCGGCTCCGGATGCGATTCCTGACCAAAGTGCCAGATCCCCACAACGGTTTCCCATAACTTCAACAATAGAACAGCGATGATGAGAATTTGATGTATCACGCAGTTTATCGATTGCATCGACAACGGTTTCCAATGCCGTATGGAATCCAATCGTGAAATCTGTACAGGTGATATCGTTATCGATCGTACCCGGCAAACCAATACAGTTGATTCCCATTTCTGTCAACGACAAGGCACCACGATACGAACCGTCCCCTCCGATAACAACAACGGCCTCAATGCCTCGTTTGGAAAGCTGATGAATGGCCTTGCGGCGAACCTCCTCATCTTTAAACTCCGGTAAACGGGCCGATCCAAGAATCGTTCCTCCGCGGTTGACAATCTCACGAATCGTTTCGCGAGTCATCGGTTCAATATAGCCCTCTACCATTCCTTTGTATCCATTATAGATACCGAATACTTCAAGGCCACTGTTCAAACCGACTTTTGTGACAGCTCGTATGGCTGCGTTCATCCCCGGTGAGTCTCCTCCTGAGGTTAAAATACCGATTCTTCTAACCATATGTATTCCTCCTAAGAACAATCTTTAACCATTCTATAGCACTTTAAATATAACACAATGCCCGTCGAAAAAGAAGAAAAAAAGCTGTTAAGTTTTTATGAAATTTGGATTGTAACAGAATTGAAAAATGTAACTGTTTTCAAAATGATAAACCACAAAAAAAGACCGTTTTTAACGGTCAAAATAACGTGATAAGAATTGTTTTGTACGCTGGTGCTGCGGCTTTTCAAAAATCTGCTGTGGCGTTCCTTCTTCGGCAATGACACCTTTGTCCATAAAGATCACACGATCACTGACATCTTTGGCAAACTGCATCTCATGGGTCACAATAGCCATTGTCAAGCCTTCTTTGGCTAGTGTCTGCATAACTTCTAAAACATCGCCAACCATTTCCGGGTCTAACGCAGATGTTGGTTCATCAAACAATAAGACTTCCGGATCCATACATAAAGCACGGGCAATCGCCACACGTTGCTTTTGTCCACCGGATAAACGTGTCGAACTGGCATCGGCAAAATTCTGCATACCGACTTCTTCCAGGTGCTGCATGGCAATTTTTTGTGCTTCTTCTTTCGAACGCTTTAAGACTTTGATCTGGCCGATCATACAATTTTCTAAAACGGTCTTATTCGCAAATAAATTAAAGCTTTGAAAAACCATTCCCACTTTGGAACGATAGGTTGTCAAAGGAAGCTTGCCACTTAAAATATCTGTTCCTTTATATAAGATGTTTCCGCCATCCGGAATCTCCAACAAGTTGATACAGCGAAGAAGCGTACTTTTTCCCGAACCGGAGGATCCGATAATCGTAACCACTTCTCCTTTATTGATTTCAAAGTCGATATCGTTTAAAACTTGAAGATCCCCAAAATGTTTTTTCAAATGTTGTACTTGAATGACTGTTTCCATACAAACCTCCTATGCACAGTTTTCCTTGATTGTTACTGTCTTTGTCTTGTTGATTTTTCTTTCCACAGCATTCAGGATCAATGTTGCGATCGTTGTTAAGGCAAGGTACATCACCATTTCCAAAAAGTAAACTTCGGCAAATTTCATGTTACTTCCGGCTACCGAAGAAGACTGGAAGTAAAGCTCTGTTACCTGGATCGCATTTAACATACAGCTGTCTTTGATATTGACGATCAGCTGATTTCCAATCGTCGGGAAGGTGTTTTTAATGGCTTGCGGAAAAATAATGGAAACCATCGTTTGAAACGTTGTCATCCCCAGGGATTTTGCCGCTTCACTTTGTCCGGCATCGATCGACTGAATACCACCACGAATGATTTCTGCCATATAAGCACCGGTATTAACCGAGATGATGATCAAACCGGCCGAGAAACCTGTCCATCCTAAAATAGGACGAAGCAAGTAGAAAAAGAACAAGGCCTGTACCATCATCGGTGTGCCTCTAAAAAACCAGACATAGAAGCCTACGATCCATTTCGCAAGCTTCTTTAAAATCTTAACAGGAAGTGAATCCATGGGATCTTCCGGAATTGCACGCAAGGCTCCGGTTATCAATCCCAGGATCAGTCCGACAACCGTACCAACGATTGCGAATAAGAGAGTATTTTGGATACCGTAAGAAAACAAGCTCCAATTCTCTATAAATATTTCATATGCCCTTCCAAAATCGATACTCATGGATCATCAAACCTTCCTATTCTTCGGTTGGTGCGTTTTCAACCGCAGTTTTCATATATTCATTTCTTGTATCTTGACTGATGGAATCTAATGCGTCCTGTACACTCTTGAAGAAATCAGAATCGCGTGTTCCTTCTTTTAATCCAATCGATACGGTCGTATCTACATCAAAACCATGTCCTTCTGCAAACTGTACGATCGCAAGTCCTGGATTGGCGGCTACAACACCTTCGGCAACCGGCATTTCCGCTGTTATACCATCGGCTACTCCATTTTGTAGAGCGGCTACTAATTCTGGATACGTCGCAAGTGGTGTCTGATGATCAACACCTTCGATTTGATCGATAATGGTATCATAGTTGGTGTTTTTCTGTCCGATGACTTTATGACCGGAGAAATCCTGGATATCTGTATAGCCGGCCATTTCACTGTCCGCACGAACGATCATGACCATTCCTTCACTTTCGTAGTAAGGTGTCGTAAAGTCGATTCCTTCTTCACGCTCATCACTGGCTGTCATACCGGCAACGATCGCATCAATTTCTCCAGAATCCAAAGCAGGCTGAAGACCATCCCATGAAATTTTCTTCACTTCTAATTTTTGACCTAATTCATCGGCAATGGCTTGTGACATCATTACATCATATCCATCACAATATCCTCCACCGCCGCTGATCTCAACGGCAGAGTCGGTTTGGGCATCGGATGTTTGCCAGTTAAACGGCTGATAACCGCATTCCATTCCTACGGTAAACGTGTCATCATTGGCACTGTCTGTACCACTTGAACAACCGGCCAAAGCCAATGTTCCAACGGCTAATGCTGCAAGTAATTTTTTCATATCTCTTTTCCTCCTAATTTAGGTTGAAAATAGAAAAGACCATATGTGTTATCCATATGGCCTTGGTTCTTTCGCCTTTCAGATAACCCCTCTTCTTGCGAAGGAGTGCATTGGGTATTTCCCAAAGCCCCAAGAAATGACATCGCCATATCATTTCCTTCGGCGATGATTACCTTTCCTGTATTTCACAGCCCGCCGGCTCCCTACAGTACTCTGATGCATCGCTACCTCTATCTTCAACTAATTTACTTGTATGTGCTCATTATAGGCAGATTAGAAAAGGTTGTCAACCTATTTACTTCCTTTTCTGCACCGAACGACCTTATAACTCGTATAAACAATATATTTCCTACAGTTTACCACTATAAAGAAATATGGAAGAATTGTCCAAAAATGCTGTTGGTATCATAGACCATCGGAATATCTGGAAAAATAAAAACCATACGATAAATATAATAGACAATCATACAACCGGCCCACATCCATAGTAACCGCTCTTTCCACTTTCTCTTTTTTTTGATATGGCAATAGAAAATCAACAAGCCAAAGACCATCGTAGGAATCAACATCGCATGATAAAACATGGAAGCCTGTAGATTTCCCTGAAGCAGATAATATAAACTGGTCGTCATATTACAACCGGGACATGGAATCCCAAAGATTTTTTGGATAGGACAATATACACCGATAAAAAGAAGAAACAGGAGCAATACGAAAACAACTCCTGTCACCTTGATAATCTTTTTACTCATTTCCGTAACGACAAATATCGTTTAAAGTGCTTTGGCAAATGGCCATGGAAATAATACCTAAGCCTAAGAACGGAAGAACTAACATGATAATACTGTTATCGGAAACTCTATATCCATTATCAAATTCTAGCTCACTTAACACTTTCCCGGCTTTCCAGTAAAAGTAAATACCGTATAAACCGCATGTAATCAATGACAACAGTACGACAATTCCCGGTTCTCCGGGTCCGGATTTATTTTGTGCTCGACAACATTCATTGATATCTCTTGCCAAGGTATATAACCAATAGTAAGAATAAACACTGCATGTCACAATGCTTAAGACGATGGACAATCCAATGCTTCTTTCTGAAATATAGATCGGCTTTTTTGTAAAAGTTTGATGTGCACTCTCCTGTTTAGGTGCTTCCGGCATCACATAAGAAGCAAGTTCTGTATCCTTTAAACGCTTCCAGTCAGCCATCCCGGTCTTCCATACAAACGTATTTCCATAAATTTGATGGGCCTGAATCAAGCCTTTCATCTGTTCCACTGTATAAGGACCATTTTGTTTATTGTTGGCATCGACAAAATACCATTGATCTCCTTCCGGCTTTACATCCGGTGTCGGAAGATATTCTTTTAATTCCGTATCCTTTAACTTCTGCCAGTCAGCCATTCCGGCTTTCCATACCAAAGTCTCTTCTTTGATCTGCGCATCACGAATTCGTTCAATCATCTGCTCCAGTGTAAAAGGTCCAGCCGATTGACTTTCCCTGACATAATACCATTCTTCCGCTTGTGCTTTTTCTTCTTCCGATTCAACCGGTTCTTCCTGAGTGATCGTTTCTTCTTTCGTTTCCTCTACTTCTTCCACGACATCTTGCACCGGTTCTTCCGCTTCTGTTGTTTGATCTTCTTCGATAACTGCTTCTACAACTTCTACCTTTTCTTTTGCGGATGGTGTTTCTTCGACAACATCATCGGTCGGCACAGGCGCACCACATTCCGGACAAAACTTAGCATTTTCCGGAAGACTATTTCCACATTGTTTACATTCCATGTTCACATCTCCTTAAAGTTTATTTTGATTAAACAAATTATACCTTATTTTAACTAAATTACAATCTCGGCCTTGGTTTTGAACGAAGGCAGGCGCAGAAAGCAGATATGATCCAACAAAGTCCTAAACTCATTAGAGTTCCGCACATATCCACTATAACATCGTCCATCGTACTGATCCTTCCGATGACCATACTTTGATGAAATTCATCAAATAGCGCATAGCCTAAACAAATCAATGAAGATAAGATGATCTTCCAAAGTCGGGAAATTCCGGCAATAGAAAAAGTTATATACAATAAAAGCGCAAGAAAGAAATACAAACTGAAATGGGCAATGTCACGAATGGTCTGATACCAGTTATCCCCATCCGGAGAAATCGCTTCAATTAAAGATTGAAGTCCATAGTGAAGCTTCTGTCCTATTTCTGTTGAATCCATATATTCATGAACGTTTTCCTTGATGATTTCCTGTACATTGGCACTGCGTTGTCCGGAGGCGTATCCATCTTCACTTGACAACGTATAGATGATAAACATCAATCCCATACAACATAACGCAAACAGAAAAGAAAACAAATACCGTATTTTTCTATTTTTCATAGGTGACAGTATAAGCACGAACTGTAAGATGAATTTAAAATGAATATGTTAAATTATGGTGTAAAAAAAGCGGAATGCTCCGCCTTTCTAATATTCTATCTTTTTGATGCGTCCAAAACCGATGGTTCCCTTGCCTACATGCGATAAGATGACTGTTTTAAAAGAGTGCTGCTGTACCGGTTGACCGATGGCCTCCTCCAACATCTTTTTACAGTCTTCGCTTTTCTTTGGATCAAAAGCATCGATAACCATCCAGATATAATCCTCCGGATTCACATCCTTTGTCACGACTTCGATTCCTTTTTGATAAGCTTTCTTTAAGGTGCGAACCTTATCTTCTAAATCAATAGCACCATGACGAATATTCAATAAAGGAACGATCTTCAATAATCCTGCTATGGCGGCAGCAGCCGGTGAGATACGACCTCCTGCTTTTAATGTATCCAACTTTTCCGGTATCAATACCGCCAGCAATTCTCCTTCTGTTTCAATTTTTTCCTTGATCTGCGCACAGGTATATCCTTTTTCAATCATCTCTTTGACCATCTGCATCATGATCACCGTTGGATAACAGACAAATTCACTTTGTACAACCGTTACTTTTCCTTCATAGTTTTTTGCCAGCGTGATTGCCGTTTTGTTGGTGCCGGATAACGCATTGGTTAAGGGAAGATAAAACACCTCATCGTGTGTTTTCAACAAATCATCCCACATTTTGATCATATCACCGACAATTGGCTGGGCCGTTTTTACACTTTTTTGTTCTTCCAATGCCTCTAACACTTCTTCATCGGTAATTGTTTCTGCTTCCATGTATTCCTTTCCATCTACGATAACAGGCATACGCAAAACATGAAGGTTTAGTTCTTTTGCCTTTTCTTTGGTAATATCCGCACTTGAATCGATCATTAATGCAACTTTCTTCATGGTCTAACCTCCTTGATGTCTGAAAAAATGTTTTTCGATATAGTTGGCTACGCCATCATGGTCATTGTCAAATTCTGTGATTTCATCCGCTATGGCCTTGGTATCATCGCTTCCGTTACACATACAGATGCCCCTGCCACTTACTTCCAACATCGTGTTGTCGTTGGTCGTATCGCCAAAAGCCCAAATATTTTCCAATCCAAAATCATACAGATCAGCCAGCTTTTTAACGGTATAGCCTTTTGATATACGACGATCGGCAAATTCCAACAGCGTTGTCTGTGTCTTAAACGCCTTATAATAAGGATTGGGATGTTCATTAAAATACTTTTCGGCCTTCAGAGTATCTTCAGTACTCATACGAAACATAATCTTCGCATTATCATAAGCATATAACTCGGCATCACTTTCGATCACGTGGATCGGTTTTTGTGAGGTCACAGCTGAATGCTTCATCGCTTCATCGATCCTTTGTGCCACCAGCTTGCCATCCAAATAAATGAACGCATTGGCTTCAAAGGGATGCATAGCCTCCAGGATTTCCTGGATCCATTCTTTTTTTAACTTATAGTAATCGTATTGCTTCTGATAAATTTCATCCCACAGCTCACTGCCGTTCATACCAATTAAAAACTCAAAAGGAAAGGAAATTCCCCATCCTGTCGCATAGCGCTGCAGTTCATCGACCGGTCTTCCCGAAGCCAGGCCGAAATACACACCTTGCGCATGCAGCTTTTCAATCATATCTTTCGTACGAGGGGTTAATTCCCTCTTTGAATTGATCAGCGTACTGTCAATATCACACAAAACCAAACGTAGTCTATTTGTTTCCATGAAAGAAGTATATCACAACTGTAAATTGTTTTTCTATGGACTAATTGCGAAAAGTGTCTAATTCATTTCTTGTTTTTCTTTATCGTAAAAGAGCCGTAAAATCTTTTAATACTTCTGAAATATGAATTTGTTGCGGACAGACTTTTTCACAACTATGACATTGTATGCAGGCACCAGGCCCTTTATCTTTCAAGGTAGAAACAACCATAGGGGCAATAAATCCTCCCTGACTAAAGGCATGTTCATTGTATAAAGATAATAATTTTGGAATATCCAGTCCCTGTGGACAACGAGAAGTACAATAACGACAGGAAGTACAAGGAACGACGATCTTCTTTGTCATCTCTTCTACGATAGAAAACAGGACTTCTTTTTCCGAATCGTTTAAAGGTTTTTGTGTTGACCACGTTTCAACGTTTTCCTGCAGCTGTTGCATATTCGACATTCCGGAAAGAACCATCTTTACCTGTGGTATGCTCTGTAAGAATCGAAAAGCCCAGGCCGGTATGCTTTCCGTAGGACGAAGCGCATGTAAGCGACTTTCATATTCCGGCTTTAACTGGGCAAGCTTGCCACCACGCAAAGGCTCCATGACCCAAACATCAATACCGTATTGATCCAACAGTTCCACCTTTTTTCTGGCATGTTGAAATTTCCAATCCACATAATTGATCTGCAGCTGACAAAACTCCATATGTTTTCCGTAAGCCTTTAAAAATCTTTTTAATACCGGCATTTCTCCATGACAGGAAAAACCTAAATGACGGATTCTTCCCTGTTCCTTTTGTTTTAAAAGATAGTCTAAAATTTGATATTGCGGGTCGAGATACGCATCGATATTTTTCTCACAGACATTATGAAATAAATAAAAATCAAAGTATTCTGTTTGACATTTTTGTAGTTGTTTTGTAAAGATTTCTTCAACATGTGGCATATTATCTAAATCATAACCGGGAAATTTGTCAGCCAGAAAATATTGCGAGCGATCAAATTTCTTTAAAGCATTGCCTAATACAATTTCACTTTGGCCTCCATGATAGCCCCATGCGGTATCAAAATAATTGATACCGTGTTTGATCGCATAGGCTACCATTTCATTGACTTTGTCTTGATCTGGTTGATTCTCTTTTCCCTCTAAAGTGGGTAATCGCATTGCACCTAAGCCTAAACCGGATAATTTCACTCCTTTAAAATCATGTGTAATCAAGATGATCCCCTCCTTTGTTTATCTTTAGTTTTATTATAAAACCAATTGCAGTCGTCTACCAATACCTGTTTACTATAGCCGATAATGCATTTTGCATATACAATAGACACATGAATATATTTGTATGCATTCTCATCACTTTTGCGATTGTAGGTTTACTCGATAAACTTCAAAATGGAAAATGGGGATTGGCCGGATGTATCGACCAGGCTTTAAACACCATGGGTAATCTCTGCCTTTCCTTATTAGGTTTTTATTGTCTGTTTGTCACTTTAGCCGATCAGTTAGACCTTTCCTTTTTACGTTTACATCCTTCCAGCAGTGTGATCATAGGCTCTTTATTGGCACCCGATCTAGGCGGCCTGCCGCTGATTCAAAGCTATATTCATGATCCTGCCACCTTTTTTCTAACCGGTGTCTTTTTGACAAGCACGTTGGGATGTCTGATCAGCTTTCAATTTCCTATATTTCTAGGTCAATTAAAGCCAAAAGAACACCCTCTTTTTATGGAAGGTGTTACATATGGCTTATTAGGACTCATTCCTATATTGCTGCTATTGTCCTTACAAATTGATCTTGTCCTCTTGATTCCACTATTTTGTATCTATGGACTCTTATTTTTAGGATTATGGAAGAATAAAAGCTTGCTGCTGAGGCTTCTTCAGTATTTTGCCAAGGGAATTGAAATCATCGGTCTTCTTTGTTTTGGAATCGTACTTCTCTCTTATTTCTTCCATCTACCTTTTGTATCTATGAATACTTTACTTGATGGATTATTGCTTGTCTTTCAAATCACAATGATTGTTGCCGGCTCGCATGTGTTGTGTCAACTCATTTTACATTATGCCAAAAAGCCACTACAGAGCTTTGCAAGGTTTTGCGGTATCGAAACAATGACCTTAATTGGATTGTTGCTTTCTTTAGGTAGTTCCATTGCGATCTTACCATTGTATCCGAAAATGAGTCCGGAAGGCAAAAGAATCAACGCTGCCTTTTGCGTTAGCGGTGCGTATGCTTTAGGAGGACAAATGGGTTTTATTGCGGCCATGACAGATACAAAGACAACCTTTTTCTTTATCGTATTTAAATTGACAGGTGGGCTTTTGGCCATCTATCTAACCAAAAGAAAAAGCCAGAAATAAATTCTGACTTACTCCTGCGTAAACATCGGTGTAGAAAGATAACGCTCTCCGGTATCCGGCATTAAGGCCACAATACGTTTTCCTTCATTTTCCGGGCGTTTTGCCAATTGAATGGCTGCATATACGCTGGCCCCGGAAGATATTCCCACCAATAGTCCTTCTTTTTGGGCAATGGCACGACCTGTGTTATAGGCATTTTCGTTAGTAACAGTAATGATCTCATCATAGATCTTTGTATTTAACGTGTCCGGTACAAAACCAGCTCCAATTCCTTGAATGCCATGTGGGCCGGCTTTCCCTTGTGATAATACCGGTGAGCCTTCCGGTTCTACCGCAACGATCTTTATATTCGGATTCTTTTCCTTCAAATATTTTCCGGTACCGCTGATTGTTCCACCGGTTCCAACACCGGCTACAAAGATATCGATCTTTCCATCCGTTTGTTCCCAAAGTTCCGGTCCGGTTGTTTCATAATGTGCCTGTGGGTTTTCCAAATTGGTAAACTGACTTGGAATCAAAGAATTCGGTGTACTTTCCTGTAGTTCTTTTGCCTTGGCAATGGCGCCCTTCATTCCCTGGGCACCTGGTGTTAAGACAATCTTGGCTCCATAAGCCTTTAAAAGATTTCTTCTTTCTACACTCATTGTCTCCGGCATGGTGAAGATAGCTTTATATCCCTTGGAGGCACAGACAGAAGCTAACCCGATTCCTGTATTTCCACTGGTTGGTTCAATGATCGTAGCTCCTTCTTTCAACAAGCCTTGTTCTTCGGCTTTTTCAATCATTCTTTTCGCAATACGATCTTTTACACTGCCAGCGGGATTAAAAAATTCCACTTTCGCCAACAACTGCGCCTTCAATCCTTGTTCCTTTTCCAGATTGGACAGTTCCACTACCGGTGTATTTCCGATGAGCTCTGTAACATTTTTGTAGATAGTCATATGTATGCCTCCTTTATCAATACCTATCTTTATAGTAGGGATTATAACAAACTTTTCAAAATTGTCAAAAGAACTGCCCTATGGCAGTTCTCGTTACTTCATGATTTCTTTGATCTTTTGGGCAATGCTTGAGGCATCCAAATGATAATGGGCTAATAAGTCTTTTGGTTTGCCGCTTCGTCCAAAACTGTCCTGCATACCCATCATGCACTGACGACATGCCAGTCCATACGGTGCCAGGGTTTCGGCTACTGCTCCA
>CABOGK010000024.1:0-481 GCA_902399855.1 Erysipelotrichaceae bacterium | reverse complement strand
TTTCCGCTACCGCTCCGCCCAGGCCGCCGATCACATTGTGCTCTTCAATTGTTACAATCACATCGTGTGTTTTCGCCGTTTCCAGGATCAATTCTTCATCGATTGGCTTGATCGTGGAAATATTGATCAGTGTCGGTTCGATGTCTTTTAGCTGTTCGATAGCTTTTAAAGACTCCTGTACCATAAGTCCTGTCGCAACGATGGCCACTTTACTTCCTTTTTTAAGCACCTGCCCTTTGCCGTATTCCCATGTATAACTGTCATCATACACATCCTCTACGCCCAGTCGTCCCAGTCTTACATAACATGGGCCTTCGATATCGGCCACGGCCTTGATGATCTGTTCGGTCTCCCTGGCATCGCAGGGCTGGAACACCTTCATGTTCGGGATGCTTCGCATGATCGCGATATCCTCCACACTCTGATGGCTGGCGCCGTCTTCGCCTACGCTGATTCCCGCATGGGTCGCACACACCTTGAC
>CABOGK010000023.1 GCA_902399855.1 Erysipelotrichaceae bacterium | reverse complement strand
CAAACATTATCATGGAGTCTCCATAAGACATCTACAGCACTATTTGGATTGGCTTGTGTTCCGTAAACAGATGAAATACCAAATCAAAGCAGAAGCCAGAAAAACAAAAGCTTATATGTTAGCCATGAAAGGATCTGTTTCCTTTGTGACAAAAGACATATGTTCTTTTGAGCTGCCAATTGATGTGTTTACACTCTATCAAAACTAAAAAACATCATTTTTAATTCTCTACATCAACTTTTTAGTTGAATTTAGCGATTGATTATAGTTATTATGATAATTTTTTGAGAGTTGACCAATTAAATGTGTATTGATGTGCCTTCCAAATGAATAGGTAGTACCAAAAAATTTTTTCTTTTGAGCCCTTGATATTTTAGAATCCAACACAAGATGACCTGATGCCAGGGAGTAGACTCCACATAGTTTTGAATCATTATTATTGATTGCATAGACTAAATAGGTTCTAGCTAAATTAACTTTTTCAAAATCTATAGCCTTTAACTTCAAAAAATATTCTACATCTTTGTTTAAGGGACAAGAAAACTCAGCAAGAATTTTTTGGATGTCATCGTTGCTGAGTTTTAATTTATAGATTAAATCATTAAGGCAGACCGTTTTATAAACAGATTTATTCATTTAATCCTAAAATTCGTAGAAGTTCTTCTTTGTCTCTAACATCTTGATGTCCCTTTACTGTTTTAAGTTCAAGCTTCCGTGTATCCAACATGATATTACGAATTCTTTTTAAATCAGACCGGTTAATAGTATATACATCAGTAAAACTTTTTGTTGCCATAAGGACACCCCACTTTCTGCTTATATAGTATATGAATTCAATAGGTTTTATAAGTGAAAAATATTAACGTATTGCTTTGTTAAGGCTAACCATTTTTAAAAAATTTTTAAAAGAATTTCCTTCTTTCAATCGTATTAAGCGTGAAAAGGAGGAAATGAGGATGTAAGAATTAACACTTTTGATTGGTACTTGTATTAGCTGTTGTATGAGTGCCGGATTTACCAACACCAATTTACAACCTATCTTTGAAAATGATATGGTAAGAATGAATGTACAATTAAATACTTTGGATGGCAATCAAGATGGTATTTGTGATTATCAAGATGGATATTATTTCTGTTTGGATAAAGATCACAAGAATTGTATTTTTTATGAAGATGATGATCAAAACGGTATTTGCGATCATTGTCAGAGAAAAGAGAGTTCAGCCAATGTGAGTCGTGCACAAAAACATGTAAAACATAGAACGTATTCAAATTTACGATAGGAGCGATACAATGCGTAGCGAGCGGGAAGTGAATCTGGCTATCGATAAATATGTGAATCTGATCACACGAATTTGTTTTCTGTATTTGAAAAATGAAGCGGATACGCAAGATGTCTTGCCGAGTGTCTTTTTGAAGTATTTAAAACACGATAAACCTTTTGAAAGTGAAGAGCATGAAAAGGCAAGGTTTATCCGTGTCAGCATTAATGCCTGTAAAGATATTCTGAAGAATTTTTTCCACTCGCATATCGTATCTTTAGATAAAGTTGAACAGTTTTTTTTAACAGAACCACCTCAGCATCCGGAAGTATTGGAAGCCGTTTTGTCCCTTCCGCAAAAGTATCGCTCTGTGATTTATTTATATTATATATGAAGGATATAAAGAAACAGAAATTGCCAGGATCTTAAAGAAAAAAGTCAATACGATCTATACGTGGATGTTTCAGGCAAAACGATTATTAAAAAAGCAGTTGGGAGGTGAATGGGATGCGTCTTGAAATCCAAGAAGATTTTGATAAGATTCAGTGTACAAATCAAATCAAAGAAGAAACAAAGCAGTTTATTGATGATCAAATGCATCACAAGAAAAGATGGGGTTTAAAGTTAGCACTTTCCTTTGCGGTAACTTTACTTGTTTGTGGCTTTAGCTACTGGTTTTACTTTATTCCGGTTGTGACTATTACATTAGATGGAGAAACATCTATCGAATTACAGATCAATCGTTTAGATCGAGTAATTGATGTGACGACGTATGACAAACTGGGAAAAGAATGGTGCAAACAGGAGAATCCATGGCATCAGTATTATGAAGACATCCTGCAGGGTTTGAATGATAACGAAGAATGGATGATCACTGTATATAGCAAGGATGAAGCTGTCTGTCAAAAAATTTATGAACAAACTAAAAACTGTACACAGGAAAATAAACAAATTCATTGTCGCATCGGTCGGCATACAAGACAAAGTAATGATACGACACAAACACAAAACCATCATAAAAAGGGTCATCACAAATGACCCCATTTTAGTTTAGATTTACCTTATCTTTATAATTATCTGTTATATACACATCATATTGACTTGTGGAAAGATCCGGTTCGATGGATGTGCTACCTTTTGAATCGATCCAGACGACACCAACATCTGGATAATTTTCTTGAATGAATTGTTGACCATCCTCTAAGGACATACAGAATAAGGCGGTACTGAGTGCATCGGCTAAGGTTGAATCCTTACAAAAAATCGTCACACTGCGATGATACCTAGGCGGATAGCCGGTCTTTGGATCAATGATGTGTGCATATTGTACGCCATCAACTTCATAATTTCTTTGATAGTCGCCACTTGTCACTATGGCTAAAGGATCTGAGGATTCCAATCGAAGCAGGGAAGTCTGTTTATCCGGATCTTGAATGCCGATCTTCCATGCCTCATTGGACTTATGGCCAATGAGTACCACGTTTCCTCCGGCATTGATAAAACCGGTATGCAATCCTTCTTCTTTCAGCTTTTTTGCTGTTTGTTCTGTCGCATATCCTTTGGCGATACCGCCTAAATCGATTTGAAATTGCGAATCGGTAAAGCGAATCGTATTGCCTTCTATTTGTATCTTATCACTTCCGGAATGAGTTCTTGCCTCTTGGATTTCTTCATTGCCGGGAAGACGACCGCTTTCCTGCTGCGCATTTTTTTCTAAACCTTCTTCCCGGTATGTATGCCAAATATCTAATAGTTTTCCCTGTGTTATATCAAAAGCTGTATCTTTTTCATTAAAGGATAAAGAATACGTAATCAAATCGACTAATTCAGTATCTACCTTTACCGGATTTTTATAAGCTTCATGATTCAGGGTATATACATTGTTGATACCATCATAGGCGTGATACTGATCAAAAAGCTGATTATAGTGTGTAAAGCTTTCTTTTACGATGGCGACATATGAATCAAATTCTTCTTTAGTACAATCAGCTTCAAAGGTGATCGATGTATCAAAACCAACATCAGTCAATACAATAGAATGTGTATCAGGACGATTACTTGTTTTATGTTGAATGAAGTAAACGATACTGCAAATCAATACAAAGAAACAGCACGAAATCAAAATCCAGGTTTTAAATGTATTACTCTTTTTTTCCATAATTTGTATTATAGTCAATCTCTATAAAAAAGTCTAACGAGGACTAGCGAAGAATGTTTCTGTCAAGAGACTAGTTTATTGCTATAACATAGTAAAACCATCGATATAAGGCTATTTTTTTTTGAATAAGATTAGTCTATAATTAAAGTAGGTGTTAAGCTGAGAAGCTTTTTATAGATGATCAAATGATCGCATATGGTAAAGACTATTTTTATTTGATCTTGATTTTTTGGGACTAATTTTGTCAATGGTTGTATGTTTAATTGAAAATGGATAATAAGAGTGGAACCACGAACTAATTTAATGATTTTTTAAGATGTTATTGAAGATTTTCAAAGAAAGGAGATGGACTGGTGAAACAATTACATTCTTTTAAGCTTTTGGTCTAGTTTTTCTTTTATACTTGTGCCTGTACTTTAATGGGGGTTTACTTTCCATGATTCCAATTGAATATCAATGGATTCAAGCCATGAATATTATGCGGGCATGGTGTGTGGTTCCGGCTCTTGTTTATTCGTTATTTTCATTGGCTATTGATCTGATCGTAAAGAATAAAAGTATTCTCATTTTATTAGAGTTTCTATTATTTCTTATAATATTTGTGGTCTTTTACTACTTCAAACATACTTTCTTTGTTCAAGGTCAGCTAGAAAACTCTCTTTTTATACAAAACTTTGTATTTCTACCTTTGATGATCGGATGTATTAGCTTTGTACTTTACGATGTGTTTAAAAAAACTTTTACATCCTATACATCCTAAGTTAAATTGATACAGTGATGAAATTAGTTTGTCACTGTATTTTTTAATTCTTGAGTTACATTAAGATGACATATGCATTTGGAAAAGACCTTGAAGTTGTTTCATAAAAAGAATATGATAAGAAAGAATGAATTATTAGGAGGGATTTTTATATGTCACTGTTTCTGGGAGAAATGCATCATCATATTCCTGGACGTAAAGGTTTGACAGAGAAAAAAGACGTCATTTCTTTGATGCCTGAAAAAGAAGTCTATATCCCTTTGGCCGCTGGTGCCAATACAGACTTTGAAATCTTTGTCAGTGAAGGCGACAAGGTACAGATCGGTACGAAACTGGCGCAAACAAAGTCTGGTTTTTTTGTGCCTTTGTATTCCAGTGTCTCCGGTACTTATATCGGTATAAAAAAACGAATGAGTGCTATGTTGAAGCCTATGGACCATATGGTTATAGAATTGGATGGATCACAAACAAAAACACAGGCGCTTTTGCCTTTGGATTATCATACGGCAACAAGGGAAGAATGTGTAGAACAAATCAAACAGGCCGGTATTGTTGGTTTAGGGGGAGCTGGTTTTCCTACCTATGTAAAGTATCAGAAGCCGGATGGAATTGATTGTATCATCATCAATGCGGTTGAATGTGAGCCTTATATTACTGCCGATTATAAGATCATCATGAAGGATGTTTCTCATTTTGTGATGGGATGTGAAATCTTTAAGAAGATGGCTGATGTATCAAAAGTGTATATTGCGATCAAGAAAACACACCCGGATCTAATTCAAGTCGTGCAGGATGCACTGAATGATAAACAGGGAATGGAAGTCTATCCGGTACCGGATGTGTATCCTATGGGATGGGAACGTGTTTTAGTACGTGAGATCCTGCATACAGAATATGATCGTCTTCCTTCCGAAGCTCATACGATCATCAGTAATGCGACAACTGCTATTGCGGCAGCCTATGCGTTTGAAAAAGGAGAGCCGATTACTAAAAAGATCGTAACGGTTTCCGGTGAAGGGGTTAAAAATCCTACTAACGTGGAATGTCCGGTTGGTACACCGGCACAGGAAGTCATCAAAGCCTGTGGCGGTTATACGACAGACAGCGTTCGTTTGATTGCCGGTGGTCCGATGATGGGAAGAACGATCGTCAATGATCAGTTTGTCATCGATCGTGCGACCAATGCGATTACGGTTTTACCGAATGTAGCAGATGATGCGATTGCCTGCTTACGCTGTGGTCGATGCAGCGATCATTGTCCGGCCGGCTTACAACCGGTACGTATTGCCATGGCTGTGAATGCCGGTGATGCCAAAGAAATGGAAAAAAGAGGGGCTTTACAATGTATTGAGTGTGGACTTTGTACCTATGTTTGCCCGAGTCATATCGATGTAACAGAAAATGTTCGTAAGGCAAAACGAACAGTTATGTTGAAAAAGAAGAAGTAAGAGGGGTCAAGCTATGAAATTTAATTTTCACGTATCACCAAGTTTAAAAGGAAGCCTGACCACACAAAAGATCATGTTAGAGCTGACAGTAGGTCTGATGATTCTTTTCCTTTTATCTTGTTTCTATAATGGTACAACGTATGGTGCAAGCTATGTATTACATGAAGTTTTGTTGTTGGTAAGCTCTTTAGTCACAATGTTTATTTGTGAATCAATCTTTGCCAAGATTTATAAAGAGAATCCGATCACTTATATGAAAAAGTCATTTGGTTGGGTGACAAGTATTATCCTGACATTGATGGTGCCGATTACCATGACCGTTTATGCTTTAATCATTGCCACAATTTTTGCGATCGTATTTGGAAAGTTGTTGTTTGGCGGTTTTGGACAAAATATCTTTAACCCGGCCGGAGTCGGAAGAGCCGTTATTTTTGCCGCCTTTACCAGTGCTGCTGCCACAGGCATTACAACCGGGGCTACTCCTACAGCCTATCTAGCCAATACGTTTAATTGGCTGCCGGCCTCTGCGGAAGCATTGGATTCCTTTTTATCACAATATGGTGGTTTTGCCAATTTAGCTTTAGGCTTTTACGATGGGGCATTAGGAGAAACCTTTACCCTTGCGATCGTATTGATCGGAATCTGGTTTTGTGTATGTAAGATCATCGATTGGCGTGTTCCGGTCGTATATTTAGGAACGATCTTTATTTTGACAGCTGTGGTTGCCGTATTAAGCGGTATTGATTCCTATCACGGTATTCCGGCTTTTATCTGGTATCCGCTTTTACATATGGTTACCGGTGGTATCGTCTTTGGTGCGGTGTTCATGTTAACCGATCCGGTCACAAGCCCTACCAGTGCGCAGGGTCGTGTGATCTTTGCCCTGGGAGCAGCGGTAATCACAGTTTTGTTGCGATTAAAGGCCAATCTTCCGGAAGGTTGTTTATATTCTATTCTTTTGATGAATATGTTTACGCCAATGATTGAAAGCAGCTTAGATGGTGTTCAGCTGGTCGTTAAGAAAAAAGCTTATATCATGGCAGGCTGTTTAGCCATCTTAGGACTTGCCGTATCTTTCTATGCCGCTACTTCGGTAGAACCGGTTACAACAGCTGCCACGGAAAAAACAGCAATGGTGGAAACGGTTAGAATGGAGGAAACGTTATGAAAAAGATTCTTCATTTAACATTGTTTTTAGCTATCGTGTCTGTCATTGCTGGTGGTGCCTTAGCTTATTTTAATGAGCTGACAGAACCTGTCATTGCCGAAAATGAGGCAAAACAGGAAAGAGAAACTTTATTGGAAATGTATCCGGATGCCAATGTTGAAGATTTTAAAAATGTTGATCTTTCTTCCATTGAATCAAAAACGATCAATAAGATTTATTCTTATCAAGATTTCTACATCTTCAATATGAGCGTTTCCGGTTATAGTCAGGGAACAACGTTCTTAGTTTCTATCGATAAAAATAATTTAAACATCGATAAATTTATCGCAATTTCCAATGGGGATACCAGTGGCTTGGGAACACAGGTCTTGGATGAACCGTTTAGAAAATCCATGGAAGGTAATCCGGCCGATGGACAACTCGATACGATTTCAGGGGCTACGATTTCTTCGAGTGCCGTTGTCAATGGGATCCATGAAGCGGCTAGTGTAGTAGAAAGCTTAGAATAGGAGGAAGAATATGGATCAGTTAAAGAATTTCAAAAATGGTTTGATCAAAGACAATCCGGTTTTCTCTTTGTTTCTGGGTATCTGTTCAACACTGGCTATTACAACAACCATCAATAATGCGATCGGTATGGGTGTTTCCGTTATCATCGTATTGACGATGTCGAATGTGATCATTTCCATGATTCGAAAAATCACACCGGATGAGATTCGTATTCCGGTTTACATCGTGATTATTGCGACGTTAGTAACGATCATACAAATGTTGATTCAGGCATTTGCACCGGCATTAAATGAAAGTCTGGGTGTATTTATACCTCTGATCGTTGTCAACTGTATCATTTTAGGTCGTGCCGAAAGTTTTGCGAGCAAGAATGGTATCGTAGCCAGTGCAATCGATGGAATTGGTATGGGACTTGGATATACATTAGCGGTACTTTCCATGTCCATTATTCGTGAGGTGCTCTCTACCGGCGGTATTTTGATCACCAATCCGTTTAATACGGCGCAGGTGCTATTGAATGTCACGCTGTTCCCGGAAGATTTTACCATTTCTTTATTTGGTTCTCCGGTAGGTGCCTTTATTACGTTTGCTTGTCTGGCTTCGGCTTTAGGTGCTTATAAAGTACATCTGGAAGCCAAAGAAAAGGCAAAGGAGAAATAGAATATGAGTGAATTAGTAACTTTACTGGTAACCAGTGTATTGATCAATAACGTCATTTTAAACCAGTTCTTAGGTATGTGTCCTTTTATGGGCGTATCGAAGAAAAAGTCCAGTGCGTTAGGAATGGGTGTTGCCGTTGTCTTTGTTATTGTGGTAGCGGCTCTGGTTACTTACGCTTTATATTATTTGGTTTTGGTTCCGATCAGTTTGGAATTTATGGAACTGATCACCTTTATCCTGGTCATCGCATCGTTGGTACAGTTAACGGAGATGTTCATCAAAAAGTACAGTCCCAGCTTGTATAAATCGTTAGGTGTCTATCTGCCGTTGATCACGACCAACTGTGTTGTGTTAAATGTATGTTTAGTCAACATTACCAATACTTATGATTTTTCACATATGCTGGTATATTCTGTTGGTACACCGCTTGGTTTTGCGCTTGTATTGTATATCTTTTCAACCATTCGTGAACGCTTAGAGCTAAGCAATGTACCGGCTGCCTTTAAAGGAAATGGAATTGCCCTGATTTGTGCAGCCATCATGTCTATGGCATTTTCCGGACTTGCAGGTATCGTATAATGAAATACCTTTTAGCAGCATTGTTTTTTGGAGCGCTGGTACTGGTGTATATCGTTTTGTATCTATTAAACAAAAAGACACCATTACCGGAAGGATGTGAAGATCTGAAAGCCGATTGTGAAGGCTGTCATGATTTTTCCTGCTCACACAATCCTGCTCATCATATAAAGAAAGCAGAAGGAGAATAGGATATGTTGGATACGATTTTGATTGCAGTCGTCATGATGCTTGTATTGGGAGGCCTTTTAGGACTAGGGTTAGGCTTTGCCGACCGGTTTCTCAAAGTGGAAGTGGATGAACGTGTAGAAAAAGTGACAGGAATGCTTCCTGGTTATAACTGTGGAGGATGTGGTTATCCGGGTTGTTCCGGTATGGCTGAAGCCATGGTCACAAAAGAGGTTAACACGTTCTTGTGTAAGCCTTGTAAACCGGATAAAAAACAGGAAATCATCGATTACTTAAAAAATACACCGGGTCCGGATGGATCAACGGTAGAAATCAAAGGATAAAAAAATCTGGTCAAATTGATCAGATTTTTTTGTATTCCTGTATCCATTGTTCCACCGGTGCCTCCTGGGGATCAATATAAATGGTTTTATAGGTTTTCATGGTCACAAAACCGGTTTTGGCTCCGGGAACTTTTTTTAAATTCGAAATTGTGGTGTAATTGACCGGTACACTGCTGGAATCTTTACTTTTGGAATAATAGGCGGCCAGGTTGGCACACATACGAATTTGTTCTTCATCTACATGTTCACTTTTCAATAAAACATGGGATCCATGATAATCTTTAACATGAAACCATAAGTCGTTTTTACGTGCAATTTGATGTGTAATGTAATGATTCTGCAGATTATTTTTACCGACAAAGATTGTAAAATCGTCTTTTTGAAGACATAGTAAATTCGGCTTGTTTTTGCGTTTGGTATTCTTTTGATTCTTTTTTACAAACAAGATGCGATTTTTGACAAGTTCCTCGCGAATTTCCAGCGCATCAGGAATAGAACAATGAGCTAATTGTTCTTCTAACTGTGTAAAATAAGCAATATCTTCCTTACATGCATCGATCTGTTCTTTTAATATGGCTAGTGATCGTTTTAATTTGTGATATTTCTGATAATACTTATTGGCGTTTTGTTTGAGATCATAGCGCATATCAATAGGGATCTGTACCCATTCATCTCGTTCAAAAGAAGGAACTTCAATGATCGGCTCTTTTGGTACTTCATCCATATAGGCAAATAAAAGATCACCGTATTCCTGATATTTTTGATAGTCCTGTGAAAGTTCTAACGTGCTTTGTAGCTTGGGAAGCTTTTTGATGGCTTTATTCTTTTCTTTTTCCACACATCGAAAGACATCCCCACATTGTTCCTTGATACGAGCTTTTTGTTCTTCTTCCTGGTAAAGATGATGAAAGCCTTCCATAAATGGAAAGATTTTTGGCTTTTGTTCTATGTGCTGCATCTCTAAGGCATGAAAATCCTTTTCATATACATAAAGAGATGAAGAATTTAGTAACTCCTGCAAGATCGTTTCATACGTTTGTCCTTTGTTTAATCGATAGAGGAATTCCTTTGACAACAAGGGAGAAAAACCATAGATTTGTTTGACAAGGCTGGTATCTGTATCAATATGTGTTACATGCAGCGGATCTTGTTTATGACCGGGATCCGGTAATGTATAGCGAGCACCTGGATGGATCAAGCGCTTGGAGTTTTCGTAAACCGGTATGCGCTTTAAGGCATCAATGATGATTCCTTGTTGATCAACAAAAACCAGGTTGGAGTATTTGCCCATCAATTCAATGTATAATTTATATTTTTTGATATCGCCCAATTCATCGCGGGCTACGATCGACATTTCTAAAATGCGATCAAAACCAATCTGTTTAATATCTTCAATGATTGCCTGATTGCAGTTTTTGCGGAGCACCATCACAAAGTTGCTGGGAGCCATCTGTGAAGGATAGGTATAATCGTTTAAGTAAATACGATTGGTATTGGAATGTACATTGATGACAAGCTTTTCGGTCTTGGTATGTGTACGAAGGACAAATAAAAGCTCTTCATCGCTTATATTTTGGATTTTATTTAACTTACAGGGACAAAGTGCCTGTAAGTGTTTGTTGATTACATGCAACAATAAACCATCTAATGCCATAGTTGCCTCCTTTTAGCTGTACCATTATAACATATTCTTAAGTTTCTTTTGACACTGTGTGCATTCGGTGTAAAATGTTAGTAATAAAAAAAGGAGAAAAGGGAATGAAACGTGGGCTATTGATTATATTAAGTGGGCCTAGCGGTGTTGGAAAAGGAACGATACGAAAGATTTTTTCGGAAGATGAACGATTGAATCTGGCGTATTCTACTTCTATGACGACAAGAAAGCCGCGAGAAGGTGAACAAGATGGTGTGGATTACTTTTTTACCACAAGGGAAGCGTTTGAAAAGGCCATCGAGAATGGTGAATTGTTGGAATATGCCGAATTTGTCGGTAATTATTATGGAACGCCATTAAAGGAAGTCAACCGCTTGCGCGATGAAGGAAAGAATGTTCTTCTGGAAATTGAAGTACAGGGCGCTACACAGGTACAGGAAAAATGTCCGGATGCGATCAGTATCTTTATCGTACCACCTTCTATGGAGGAATTGGAAAGACGTATCCGTGGACGTAGAACAGAACCGGAAGAAATTGTTCAACAAAGACTTGCCAAAGCCAGCAATGAAATGAAGATGGTGTACCAGTATAAATACATCGTTTGTAATGATGATCCACAATTGGCAGCAGAATTGATCGAAACGATCATTTTACGCCATATTGAGCTGGAAGAAAACAAATAATTGAAAGCGTTTTGATTGACAACGCTTTCAATGCGTGCTAAGCTTAATCCGTAATAAAGGATTGTTACTCTCTTGAGGCATTACCTGTTGTAGAATACATGGTTATGTCAAAGAGAGTTTTTTATTTTGGAGGATTGTTTATGTTTGGATTCAAAAAGAATAAAGAATGTGTTTTATATTCACCGGTAAATGGTAAAACAATATCTCTTGAAGAAGTTCCGGATAAAGTGTTTGCGAGCAAGATGATGGGGGATGGGATTGCGTTTGAATTAAATGATGTGAATCTTTATGCTCCTTGTGATGGTGAACTTACAATGGTAGCTCACACCTTTCATGCTTATGGCTTTAAAGCTAGAAATGGTGCAGAAATCTTAATTCATGTGGGATTGGATACTGTTAATTTAAATGGCCAGGGATTTATTTGTGTAAAAGAGAAAGGTTCAAAAGTTTCAGTTGGTGAGTTGATTGCAAAAGTCGATCTTGATTTTATGAAAGAAAAAGGAATCAATCTTATAACACCGATGGTAATAACCAATAGTGCTGATTATAAATTCCATTGTATAGAACCAAACAAGGTTGTACATGCCAAGGATGATAAAGTAATTTATTTTGAATAGTTAGGAGGCTGAAGATGAAGGTAATTAAAAAGATCAACAACAATGTTGCCATATGTTTAGATAACAATGGAAAAGAATTAATTGCCTTTGGAAATGGAATCGGTTTTCCCAAAGTGCCTTACGAAATTCATGATTTAAATAAAATTTCCAGAACCTATTATGGCGTGAGTTCTAATTTGATGGATTTGTTGAATGAGATACCTGAAGATATTTTTGAAATCTCTGCTAAAATAGTGGATTATGCAAAGACAAAAATTGTGAATGAACTCAATTCAAATGTCGTATTTACCTTAGCCGATCACATTCATTTTGCGATTCAACGTTATGAAAAAAATATGAAGATCAACATCCCTTTTCTGTACGATTTAGAACATCTTTATGAAACAGAGTTAGAAATAGGAAAAAGATCAGTGGTTTTTATCAATAAGAAAAAAGGGATACATCTGCCAATGAATGAAGCTGCCGGAATTGCCCTGCATTTCATCAATGCGGAAAATATGCAAAGAAATAACATAGATTCATTGGACGATAAAAAAGTGATTGCTGATATTACCGGTATGATTGAAGAACAACTAAAAATTTCCATTAATAAAAGAAGTTTTAATTATTCTCGATTTGTCACCCATATGCAATATTTATTAAAACGACAACAAGGACATACTGACATACAATCAGAAAATAAAAAGATGTTTGATAAATTGGTCAAGGAATTTCCAGAACCATATCAATGCGCTTTACATATCAGAGAATACATCAAACAGAATCTTGAGTGGAAATTAACTGATGAAGAATTATTATATTTGATTTTACATATAAATCGACTATGTAGTCGAGAGGATTGTAACCAATAGGGCATTACCTCAGCATTTTAAGCTGGGGTTTTATTTTTGGCATCATCAATGAATAAGCGCGCATTCATTGTATGCATAGATAAAAAGGAGAAGAAATATGGCTAAAAAACAAAAATATGAACAATTAGCGAATCAGATTATTGATTTGATTGGAGGTAAAGAGAATGTGACTTTTTTTACGCATTGTGTTACCCGTTTACGATTTAACTTAAAAGATAAGAGTTTAGTCCAAAAAGAAGCAATTGAAAATATAGAAGGAGTCATGGGAAGTCAGTGGCAAAATGATCAATATCAGATCATTATTGGACAGGCTGTTGGTGATGCTTATGATCTGATTTGCACAAAAACAGGATTAGGAGGAGAAAATACCTTAGATGAAGAAGAAACTTCTACTAAGAAAAAATTGAGTGTAAGTTTAGTCTTTGGCAATATTTTAGATGGAATTTCAGGATGCCTGACTCCAATCATCCCAGCATTAATAGGTTGCGGAATGATAAAAGTTATTGTTTTATGTATTACTACTTTTTCATGGTTACCAACGGATAGTGGCACCAATCAAATTCTAACTATTGTTGGAGATGCCGGATTTTATTTTCTTCCTATATTGGTAGGAGCCAATGCAGCTAAAAAATTTGGAGCTAATCCTTCTTTGGGAATGGTTATTGGTGCCATATTAGTATACCCTACATTTGTAAATGGTGTTACAGACGGTACTGCTTTTGATATTTTTGGAATTCCTGTTTATGGAGCCAGCTATACAAGTTCGATTTTTCCTGCAATTTTATGTGTTTGGATCATGTCTTATATTGAAAAGTTCTTTGCACGAATTTCGCCAGATTCCTTGCGGTCTATAGTTGAACCATTGTGTACTTTGCTTGTGATGATTCCATTATCTTTTTGTTTATTAGCACCTGCTGGAGCATTTCTTGGTAACTATGTATCAGCTGCTGTCATTTGGCTATATAACACTGTTGGATTCTTAGGTGTTGGTGTATTAGCTGCTTTAATGCCTTTTTTAATTATGACTGGTATGCATTCTGCTTTTGTTCCATATTTGATGCAGATGTTTTCAACGGTTGGCTATGAACCAATTTTCTTTACTTCACTTGTAATATCAAATATTAATCAGGGAATTTCAGCTTTGGCTGTTGGAATCAAAACCAAAAATAAAACAGTACGATCAACAAGCATTTCATGTGCAATTACTGCATTAAGTGCTGGTGTTACAGAGCCTGCAATGTATGGAGTAAACTTCAAATATAAGACGCCTCTTTATGCAGCTATGATAGGCAGTCTTTGTGGCGGCCTATTTGCAGGAATTATGAATGTGTATATTTATGCCTTTGCCGGTGCCTCATCATTTGTAGCACTCCCTTGCTTTATCGGAGGAACTAGCGGTCTTACAAATATGATTTTAATGTGTGTTGCTATTGCTATTGGTTGCATCGTGACATTTATAGCAACATTATTCCTTTATAAGGAAAACGAGGAAGGATAAAATGAATAAAAATTTTTTGTGGGGAGGAGCTACAGCAGCCAATCAGGTTGAAGGTGCATATTTGGAAGATGGTAAAGGGTTAAGCACGGCTGATTTATTATCTTCTGGAACACATAAAAACCCAAGAAAAATCACCATGGATATAAGCGATGATTTAAATTATCCCAGCCATTTTGCTAGTGATTTCTATCATCGTTATAAGGAAGATATTGCTTATTTTGCGGAAATGGGATTTAGAACTTATAGAATGTCTATTGCCTGGACACGAATTTTTCCTACTGGTGTAGAAGATAAACCGAATGAAAAGGGATTAGAATTTTATGAGAACGTATTTAAAGAACTAAGAAAATACAATATTGAACCTTTAGTTACGATTTCTCATTATGAAATGCCTATTTATTTGGTTGAACATTTTGGCGGATGGAACAATCGTAAAGTCATAGATTATTATCTGAAATATTGCGAAGTTATTTTTAATCGATATAAAGAACTTGTTACTTACTGGCTTACGTTTAATGAAATTAATTGTGGAACTTTGCCTTTAGGAAATTACATGTCTCTGGGAATTTTGAATGAAGGTACTAAAGATTTTTTAAATCAGAAGGACGATCTTCAAAAGCGATATCAAGCATTACATCACCAATTGGTTGCCAGCGCCAAAGCGGTAGCTTTAGGACATGAGACAAACTCACATTTCAAGATTGGCAACATGATTGCGATCATGCCAACTTATCCTTTAACATGTAATCCTAAAGATATTCTAATGAATCAAAAAGAATGGAATGAGAGAAATTTTTATTGTGGAGATGTTCAAGTTTTTGGAGAATACAGTTATTTTGCGAGAAAAATGTGGAAGAAAAATAATATTCAGCTGGAAATTTCGGAAGAAGACTATAACAGCTTAAAAAAAGGTACGGTAGATTTTTATTCCTTTTCTTATTATCAAACGAATTGCATTAGCGCAAACCCTATAGAGAATAATTCCAGCGGTAATCTTTTGCAAGGCGCCAAGAATCCATATCTGAAAACAAGTGATTGGGGTTGGCAGATTGATCCGGAAGGATTGAGATATGTGCTAAATGTACTTTATGATCGATATAAGAAACCATTGTTTATTGCCGAAAATGGATTAGGTGCATATGATAAATTAGAAGATGATGAAATTCATGATTCTTATCGAATTGAATATCTTAAGTTACATATCGATGCAATGAAAAAGGCAGTCGATATTGATGGTGTAGATTTAATGGGATATACCCCATGGGGATGTATTGATTTGGTTAGTGCTTCTACAGGAGAGATGAGTAAACGATATGGGTTTATTTATGTAGATGTTGACGATAATGGAAATGGAACCTATAAACGATATAAAAAAGATAGTTTTTATTGGTATAAGAAAGTTATCGCATCGAATGGAGAAGATTTAGATTAGGGAAAACAAATAATCGCTTGCGTTTAAGCATAGTTTGTGCTATGTTATGCATGTATTGAAACAAGGAGTGGGGAAACCCACTCCTTCATTTTGAAAAGGAGAAAGTATGGACAAACTCAAAGAGTGGATCGAACCCGTTCTGTCAAAGCTTGGCTGCAGGTTGTATGACATTGAATGGATACCGAGTCAAGATCCGCCGTTATTACGCTTTAGTGTAGAAAAAGAAAAGGGAGGCATGGATCTGGATACTTGTGCTTTGTGCAGTGATGCCATTGGGGAAGTATTGGATCAAAAAGACTGGTTTGCTTCCGAGTATATGTTGGAAGTATGTTCTCCGGGAGCGGAAAGGGAACTAAAAAATGAAGAACAGCTGCAGCGAGCCTTGGGAGAATATGTGTACTGTAAGCTGAAAGATCCTAAACAGGGATTGGATGCTGTGACGGGAGACTTAAAAGAAATCAATGAACATTCCATTGTGATTCAGTATAAAGATAGGACAAGAAATAAAACGATGGAAATTGAAAGAGAAAATATTGCGCTGATTCGAACAGCTGTTAAGGTATAAAGGAGACGGACATGAAACAAAAAGTGGATACGATTGCTTCTGCATTATTGGGAATTGAAAGTGATCGTCAGTTGACACCGGAAATTGTGGAAGAAGCTTTAAAGGAAGCTTTGACAAAAGCGTATCGTAAGCATATTGAAATTCCGGACGCTTATGTAAAAACTGAAATTAAAGACGGAATCATTCATATTTATCATCAAAGAGTCGTTGTAGAAGAAGTCGAAGACGATGAGTTGGAAATTTCCTTAAAAGAAGCGAAGAAAGTGAATAAGGATGCCAAACTGGGCGATATGATCGATGAAGAAGTGGATTATACACAATTTGATCGTGCTGCCGTTGTTCTGGCCAAAAACGTCATCAAACAAAAGATTCGTGAAGCCGAAAAACAAATCGTTTACGAAGAATATTGCGATAAAGTTGATGAAATGGTCATGGGAACGGTAGAAACCGTAGAACCTAAATTTGTGATCGTTAATATCGGTAAGACACTGGCCATGATGAAAAAGAGCCAGCAGATCCCAGGGGAAACTTATTATGAAGGACAAAATCTGTTGGTTGTGATTACTGAAGTCAATAAAGAAACAAAAGGCGCACAAGTCCTGGTATCACGAGCTACACCGGTATTCGTGCGGCGCTTGTTTGAGCGTGAAGTACCGGAAATCTATCAGGGTATCATTGAAATTAAAGCGATTGCCAGAGAACCGGGAGAACGTTGTAAGATTGCCGTTTATACACATAATGAAAACATTGATCCGATCGGTGCCTGCATTGGTCCGCGCGGTTCTCGTGTACAGATGATCATCAACGAACTGCATGGCGAAAAAATTGATATCTTTGAATGGTCTGATAACATTGCGGATTTGATCAAGAATGCCTTGAGTCCAAGTGAAGCCATTGCGGTCATTCCAAATGAAAATGTAAAGGATGGCTTGATCGTTGTCGTTCCGGAAAGTCAGTTGTCGCTTGCCATCGGTAAACGTGGTAAAAATGCTCGATTAGCTGTAAAACTGACAAATCGCAAGATCGATATTAAATCGGATGCGGAAATGGAAGAAGCAGGTATTGACTACATGGCTTTATCCAAAGCAATGCAGGAAGAATACGAAGCTAAGAAAGCAAAAGAGCGTGCTTATAAACAGCAGCAGCGTATTGAAGAATTGAACCAGACACCAACGGAAATCGAAAACGTGGATGTAGCTGACTTTACATACGATGATGATGTTTTACTGGATACAGAAGAAGATATGCCACTTCAGAATACAACGACCTTGTTTGAAAAAGAACAAGAGAAAAAAGAATTGGATGAAATGGAAGAAGCAGCTCGTATCGCTAAGGCAAAACGTAAAGAAAAAGCAAGTATTGCGCCAAGCACGGAATATACTTCTAAATTTGAAAACTTTGCAGATGTCTCGAATAAACAGGAAACAGCTCCGGTAAAATCGAAGAAAAAACAGGAAGAAGTCAAAGAAACAACGGATAAGCATGATCTAAGTGAGGTAAAACAGCAGTTTGAGCAGATGAAACCGATCTATTCAGAGGAAGAGCTTGCCGAGATTGAGGCCCAGCAGATGGAAGAAGAGAATGTCTGGGATGAAGATGTCGATTATGAAGAATTCGACGAATACTATGACGACTAGGAGTTTGTATGCGTAAGATACCGATGCGAAAATGTGTAGTGACACAGGAACGGTTTCCTAAAAAGGAACTGATTCGTGTGGTACGTACACCGGAAAAAGCAATTGAGGTTGATCTGACAGGAAAAAAGAACGGACATGGAGCTTACGTTTCCTTAAATAAGAAAACGATTGCTCTGGCTCGTAAGAATAAAGCATTAGATCGAGCTTTGGAAATGGAAATTCCAACAGCGATCTATGATCAGTTGGAAAAGCTCTGTGAAGACGAGTAAATGGATCTCGTATTGTCAGATTGCCTTTAGAGCCGGAAAAGTTGCTTATGGAAGCAAGCTGCTTCTAAGCATTCAAAAGAAACAGGCTTGTCTTGTTGTATATTCCAATTTGATTGGAAACAACTTGAAAAAAAAGATACAGGACAAATGTCATACGTATCAAATACCTTATTTTGGTGTGGATCCTGATGAATTTGATCAGATCACGAAACGATCTTTTGTAGCATTTTCCATATTGGATGCTTCTTTAGCCAAACAAATATGGAATGATAGAAAGGGAATGGTGATGTCAAATGGCTTACAACAAACAGAAGAAAAAACCGAATCGAAACCGAAATCAGAGAAACAACAATCGCCAGCAGCCGGTAAAGAAAGTTGAATACCCTAAAGAGATTACATATCAGGAACCATTGACAGTTGGTGGACTTGCCACACTGTTAAAGCGCAATAGTTCGGATATTATCAAATTCCTCTTTATGATGGGCAACATGTCCACGATCAATACGGTATTAAGTGATGAAGATATTGAATTGATCTGTATGGAGTTCAACTGCGAGGCGCATAAAGAAGTGGTGATCGATGAAGATGATATTGAAGAACAAATCGATAACATTGAAGAAGATGAATCAAAATTACAGCCTAGACCACCAGTGATCACGATCATGGGGCATGTCGATCATGGAAAGACAACATTGTTGGATACGATTCGTAAAACACATGTTACCGGCGAAGAATTTGGTGGTATCACACAGCATATTGGTGCCTACCAGGTTAAAGTGAAAGGAAAAAAGGTAACTTTCTTAGATACGCCGGGACATGAAGCATTTACGTCTATGCGTGCCAGAGGGGCACAGGTTACAGATATCGTTATCATTGTCGTTGCGGCAGACGATGGTGTTATGCCACAGACAAAGGAAGCGGTAGATCATGCCAAAGCTGCCGGTGTTCCAATCGTTGTAGCAGTGAATAAAATGGATAAACCGGGTGCTAATCCAGATCGTATCATGTCGGAAATGTCTGATTTAGGTATCATGCCGGAAGAATGGGGTGGCGATACGATCTTTGCCAAAATATCTGCCAAGACCGGTGAAGGAGTTTCCGATTTATTGGAAACGATGTTACTGGTTGCCGAAATGCAGGAATTAAAAGCAAATCCGGATGCTCTTGCCAGTGGTACGGTTATCGAAGCCAAGTTGGATAAAGGACGTGGACCGGTTGCGACTTTGTTGGTACAAAGAGGTACCTTGCATACTGGTGACAGCATTGTTGTTGGAAGTTCTTACGGACGTGTTCGTAAGATGACTAATGATCGTGGTATGGAAATCAAGGGTGCCGAACCAAGCTGTCCGGTGGAAATTATTGGACTCAATGATGTACCGCGTGCCGGAGATGTCTTTATGACGTATCCAAACTACAAGAAAGCACAGGAAATCGCATCTCATCGTTTGGAAAAACAAATCGAGAAAGAACGTAATCAGACCAGTGCTATGTCTTTGGAAGATTTAGCCAAAAAGGTTGAAGAAGGCGATATTCAGGAGATCAACGTTTTGATCAAAGCGGATGTGCAGGGTTCTGCCGAAGCGTTGAAGGCCAGCATGGAAAAGCTGGATGTAGATACGGTTCGTGTCAATGTGATTCGTTCGACAGTAGGAACGATTTCGGAATCTGACATCATGTTAGCTAGTGCATCCAATGCACTGATCTATGGATTCAATATCCGACCAAGTGCTGCCATTCGTAAAAAAGCAGAAGAAGAGGGCGTAGAGATTCGTCTTCATAACATTATTTATAAAGCATTGGAAGAATTAGAAGGTGCCATGAAAGGTCTTCTTGCACCGGTATATGAAGAAGTTATCATCGGTCAGGCTGAAGTTCGTCAAATCTATAAAGTTTCCAAGGTAGGAACGATTGCCGGCTGTATGGTGACGGATGGTTGTGTCAAACGTGACTGTAAGGTTCGTTTAATTCGCGATGGCATCGTGATTTATGAAGGTAAGCTTGGTTCCTTACGTCGTTTTGAAAACGATGCCAAAGAGGTCAATAGCGGCTTTGAATGTGGTATGACCATTGAAAACTACAATGATATTAAAGTCGATGATATCATTGAAGCGTATGAAGATCAGGAAGTGCAGGAATAATGGCTGGTTTAAAAGCAGATCGTATGGATCATATTCTCATGCGGGAAATCTCAAACATCCTGCAGTTTGAATTAAAGAATCCAAAGCTTGGTTTTGTGACAGTCACCGATGTACAATGTACAAAGGATCTAAGTCTTGCCAAGGTCTATGTATCTTTTTTAGGAAAACAAGATCGCAATGATGCCGGTTTACGTGTATTAAACCAAAGCAAAGGTTTTATACGTTCAAATCTTGCGAAAAAGATTAAGATTCGTAAAATGCCGGATTTGATCTTTGTGCAGGATACAAGTCTGGAACAGGGAAATAAGATCGAAAGGATTTTACACGATATACAAAAGTAAGGCTTTCCATGAGGAAAGCCTTATTCTGTTTCAGATTTATTTTTACGAAACTCTAACGGCGTTTTGCCTAAAGCTCGTTTAAAACTCTGTGCAAAATACGATTGTGAGGAAAAACCGACGATTCGACCGATTTCATTGACAGAAAGATTGGTGGTCTTCAACAAATATTTTGCCTCTTCAATTCGTTTCTCTAAAAGATAGTTGATGGGAGAAATCCCTTTTTGTTTCTTAAAGGTATGTGCCAGATAATATTTGTTGACATAAGCTAATTCTGCCAATTGATCCAGCGTGATGTTTTCTTTGTAGTGATCATTGATATAGTTTTCGACAAAGATACACTCTTTATTTACTTTTTGACTTGGTGAAACCGTTAATTGAATGTTTGATCGGCGAATGATGTTGATCATGAGAATTTCCAAAAGATTTTGACAAAGCTCTTTATAGTGCTGATCTTTATTCTTGGCTTCTAAAAGAAGTGTTTTTAGATAAAATAAGATTTCATGTTTATAATCTTGGTAGTTTGCCTGAAAGACCTGGATATGTTGATTGAAATCCGCATTGTAGAATTCCATTCCCTCAAATCCTAATACGATATATTCAAACGTTTCCCCTTTGATTCCAATTTCCGTATGACTGACATTGGGGTTGACGATCATCAAATCGTCTTCATGCAGTGTTGTCGTTCCTCCATCGGTTTGAAATAACCCGGTACCTCTTGTGACATAGAAGAATTCCGTACAATGGTGGGTATGCATACTGCTATGCCAATCATCACCATAGATACTTTGTGAGATGTACAATAAGTTCATTTTAATTTTATTTAAAGGGGTTTCACTAATTTCATATGTTAAATTTGGCATAAATAACCTCAATTTCTTTTCTTTTATTATAAGATATTGTGCAAATAGTTTCAATGCGCAATATATCTTAAAAAAATATCCTTTCGGATATCTAATGAGAAATCAGTTTAACAATTCCTTTACGCATTTGTTGTGCCTGTAGGTGAATTTTTCGATATTCATCTGAATAAGGTTGTACAGCATTTTGCGATACAAACGCATATTTTTTGTTTCCATCTTTAAAAGTAAACTGTAATCCAATATGAAGGGAATAAATGCCCGCAAAACCTTGTGTCATCGGACTGATCAACATTTGTCTGGCAAATGGTTTATTGTGTTTGGCATCTCTTGCCTTCTCAAAAACTACGCTGCATTTAACCAGTTCATTCAATGGATAGACACCGCAGTCGCCGGAATGGATCGTAAAGGTATTTTCTTTTTTATTTACCGTGACCGGTCCGGATTCCAACTGATATTTATTAATGATACGATCGATCAAATGTTTGATCTTTTCTGCTTCCTGAAAGGCTTTGATATGTTGATCGGTTTGTGTTCGTGTCGGATTTTTTGAAATATAGACAACCAGCTGAGTATCATCCTTCATGGTAATTCTAAGCCCTACGTAAAAAGGTTGTTCCATAAAATTGGCCGCAATCATCCAATCGACACCGGTAACAACTTGATGCGTAAAAGGGGGTTCCTTTCCACGAAAACGTGCTTTTTCATTCAGAATTTCGCATTTTTTAATATTTTTATAGGAATAAGTCCCTTTAGAACCATCAAGTATGATAAATACTTTGTCTTTGGTATCAAAGATGATACTGTCAAATAGAATGCGAGTCGGTTTTTGTTTCAGGGAAAGATCCTTGTGAATCAGATCTTCAAAGGGAACATTGAAAAAGGAAGCATACTTTTCTATCATTTCAAAATTAGGCTGTGATTTTCCATTTTCATGATTGGAAACGGTTTGATGGGTTACAAATAATCGTTTAGCCAATTCTTCTTGAGAAATGTTCATTTTATTTCGCAAGAACTTTAAGTTCGACTGTATATATGTCATGATTGCCACCTCTTTTCTAATTTCATAGTAAAGCAGAGATGGGCTTTTGTCATGCAAAGAATGTTTGCAAAGGAAAATTTTGAATAAAATTTAATGAAATTGTAGGTAGAAGGTATTTTTTAGGATTTGTTGCGTATTTTATCCTGTAGAACATGACAAAGATGCAGGACTTTATCATACTCTTTTGTAAAGGGATAGGCCAGTTCGTGGGATGGATAAACAACATACTCTGAATGATCTTTATCAATCAGCTTTAATCCAATTTGCAGCTTAGCAGTTTTGACAGGTAAGTATGACTGCAGTGAAACCATTTTCTTGTCTTGGTTTTGATAGATATCACATATGATCTCTGTATTGATAATCGTATCGAATGAAATACATTTTGATGATGTTTGAATGTTTCTTTGATCAAAGTCGATCGCATCCATCATAACTTGTAGTGGTTGAGTTTTTGACATGATATTCCTTCTTTCCTCAAAAAAGTTTATCATTTACATAGCTTATATACAATATAAAAACAGTAGGATATACATATGTAAAAAAAGCGCTCTTTACGAACGCTTTAATCTTCCATTTGTGATTTGGCAAGCATTGCCGCACCGACAAGACCACTTTCTTCCATAGTGGCATTGGCCAGTGTTGTCTCACGCATACCCGGGAATAAATACTTGCGCATTCTTTCCTGCACATCTTCCAAAAAATCAGAACCGGATTTCATAACACCACCTTGAATCAGGATGCGTTCCGGATCGCATACAAAGCATACATTTGCCAGTAAAATGGCTAAATCTTCTTTGAATTGTTCTACGACTGCTTTGGCATTTTCATCGCTCTTGGCTGCTTCAAAGACTTCTCCGGCATGGGCAAATTCTTTATGACAGGCTTTATTTGCCTCGCGTACAATTGCCGGACCGGATACCCAGGACTCGGCAGCCCCTGGATTTAATCCATTGATTGGCTCTCTGGAAGGATCGATGATCGCATTACCGATTTCACCACCGTGTCCATGGAAGCCGGATAAGACTTTTCCATCCTGGATCATGGCACCGGCAACACCGGTTGAAATGGTTAAATAATATAAATTTTTCTTTCCTTTTCCTTCGCCTAATAGAGCTTCGGCAAGACCTGCTACCTTTACATCATTTGCCATAAAGGTAGGCTTGTTAAAATGATTTCGAATACGATCGGCAATCGGATAGCCAACCAGATCCGGTAAATTATTGGAAATGATGATCTTTCCGTTTACAGTATCGGTTGGACCGGGAATTCCTAAACCGATACCAAGCGCATCTTTGTAGCCGTCCAATGAAGCAATCAAGCTCTCCATTTTTTCCATAATGTGCTCTTTGCCTAACTGGGCTTCTGTCTTATCTTTTTTCACATCTAAGATCTGGCCATCTTCGGATACCAAAGCGGCACGAATATTGGTTCCGCCCAGATCCACCGCAATAAAAGTTTTCATAGGATTTTTACCTCACATTTCTTACTTTCATTATAAAACAAAATCAGTTTTAGAAAATATGGAAGAACAATCCTTCTAAAGAAATTGACAAGATGTTCTAAAATTTTTAAAAGGGAATAGTGTAGAATAATAGAAGATGTCAAAACTCTTAAAAAGGAGAGAGATTCATGTATATATTATTTTTTCTGATTAGTTTTTTTGCCTCGATCATTGGTGCTATATGTGGTATTGGCGGCGGTATTATCATTAAACCGGTCATGGATGCCTTTGGAGTATTGGACGTATCGGTAATCAATTTTCTTTCCGGATGTACCGTTCTTTCGATGACAACCTATTCAGTTTGTAAAAGCTTTGTGGCAAAGGATTCTTCTGTTGATATGAAGACCGGAACACCCTTGGCCATCGGTGCTGCGATTGGAGGCTTGATTGGAAAAGAACTCTTTAGTATGGTAGCTTCCTTGTTCGCATCACCCAATACAGCCGGGGCTGTTCAGGCTTTTGTATTGCTTCTGATTACATTAGGCACATTGATCTATACAATTCAAAAAGACAAGATCAAGACGTATAAAGTCACCAATCTTCTGGCATGTATTGGTATTGGTTTATTATTAGGTTGTTTTTCTTCCTTCCTTGGAATAGGTGGAGGACCGATCAATCTGGTTGTTCTATATTTTTTCTTTACGATGAAGACCAAGGAAGCTGCGCAAAATTCGTTATATATTATTTTGTTTTCGCAGGGTGCCAGTTTGATCAGCAATCTGATCAGCGGTGTCGCCTCCATCGATTTGACCTTGCTTGTGGGTATGATTCTCTGTGGTATTCTAGGCGGAATCTTTGGACGAAAGATCAATAAGAAAATTGTCGATTCTACGGTTGATAAACTGTTTATTGGTTTGATGATTGTCATTATCTGCATCAATATTTATAATATCTTTCATTACACCGTATTGTAGAAAGCTTGGATATGACAACTTATTACAAGATACTCAAAAAACAGATGGAAGATCAGGCCGATCCTTTACAGGCAAAAAAGATGGCTGCTTATATGAAGAATCAGTTTTTATTTTATGGTATCCCTTCACCAAAGCGAAAAGCATTGTATAAAGACTTTTTGAAAGAGGAAAAGACAAAGAAGATGGTAGATTGGGAATTGTTGGATCAATGCTTTGAAGATCAACACCGAGAATTTCAATATTTTGTCTGTGATTATTTGGTAGCGTTAGCTTCCTATATTCCTTTTGAAGAGGTAGATCGAATCCAAGCTTATATTTAAAAAGGGAACTGGTGGGATACAACAGATGCCTTAGATCAAGTCATTGGAAAAATGGGTCTTAGAGATACAAGAATCAAGCAGGAGATGATTCTGTGGACAAAATCTGATGAAATTTGGATCAAAAGAGCTGCGATCGATCATCAACTGTTATATAAAGAGAAAACCGATACTCAGCTTTTAGAAACGATTCTTTTAAACTGTTTAGGATCTCATGAATTTTTTATCGATAAAGCGATAGGATGGGCACTGCGACAATATTCCAAAACGAATCCAAGATGGGTAGAATCTTTTGTCAAACAACATCATACAGCTTTAAGTTCATTAACTATCAAAGAGGCAAGTAAATATCTGACAAAGAAAAAGACGTGTGAACAATAAACTTCACACGCCGTTTTTTTTTATAATCCGTTTGAAATTAGTCGCGTTCAACGATCGTGGCACATCCCATACCACCACCGATACATAATGTCGCAAGACCTTTTTTCGCATTCTGTTTCTGCATTTCGTATAACAGAGTGACTAAGATACGGCATCCACTGGCACCTACAGGGTGACCTAATGCGATAGCACCACCGTTAACGTTAACTTTGCTCATGTCGAAGTTCAAGTCTTTGGCAACGGCTACAGACTGTGCCGCAAAGGCTTCATTGGCTTCGATCAGATCCATATCATCAACGCTTAATCCAGTACGTTCCATTACTTTCTTTGTAGCAGCTACTGGACCGATACCCATGATCTTTGGATCTACACCGGCTAAAGCACCATCTACCCATGTAGCCATTGGGGTAACACCTAATTCTTTTGCCTTTTCTTCGCTCATTACAACGATGGCAGCAGCACCATCATTGATTCCGGAAGCGTTTCCGGCTGTTACCAATCCACCGTCTTTTCCTGAGCAGCAGCGTAATTTAGCCAAGGTTTCAACCGTAGTACCGGCACGTGGTCCTTCGTCTTTCTTGAATTCTACGATTTCTTTTTTCACTTTTACCGGAACTGGTACGATTTCATCATCAAATTTACCTTCAGCCTGTGCTTTTTCACATTTCTGTTGAGAATTAGCGGCAAATTCATCCAATTCCTCACGAGTTAATCCCCATTGATCACAAATGTTTTCGGCAGTGATCATCATATGATAATGATTAAATGCATCAGTCAAGGCATCGTTTACCATCGTATCAACTAATACTCCGTTGTTCATGCGATATCCAAAACGTGCTTTATTCAGAGCAAATGGTGCCATGGACATGTTTTCCATTCCACCGGCAACCACGATATCAGCCTGTCCGGCTTTGATCATAGCAGCTGCCTGGTTTACACTGTTCAAACCAGAACCACATACTACGTTTAATGTAACAGCTGGTACTTCAATAGGAAGTCCGGCTTTGATGGATGCCTGACGAGCAACGTTCTGTCCTAAACCAGCCTGGATAACGCATCCCATTAAAACTTCATCCACTTGTTCAGGTTTAACACCGGCACGATTTAAAGCTTCTTTGATAACGATAGCTCCTAAATCAGCAGCAGGTGTATTGCTTAGAGCGCCACCCATTTTACCGATTGCGGTACGACATGCACCGGCTAATACGATTTTCTTTGACATTTTAATTCCTCCATTGTTTCAGATATTTACTATCTTACCAAGGAAACTGTATCACAGCTTGTATCTTAAATCAATGGATAATGAATTTTTTCACAAGTTGATGAGTACTCTATTTTGATTCCATAAGGAATCGATAGAAAATAGAATAGAAGTGAAATACATTTTTCATGGATACTTTTATGCAATTCTTTGAATTTTATTAAAAAAGGATTGACTTATAGGTTGGTATGACCTATGATGTAATTGTAATTGGAAACGTTTACGGAAACGTTTACGTAATGTACATTCGTACTAGGAGGAAGTATAATGAATCGTTTTGTAACACGAGGATTGGCAGCAGCATTGTCCATCACAATGCTTGCGGGATGCTCTGGTTCTAAAGGGGCATCCAAGGAAAATGGAAGTGTATATTATCTAAACTTCAAACCAGAAGCCGATAAGCAATGGCAAGAATTGGCAGAAATGTACACGGAGGAAACAGGTGTTCCTGTAAAAGTGCTTACAGCTGCCAGTGGTCAATATGAGGCTACTTTAAAATCAGAAATGGCAAAGAGTGATGCACCGACTTTATTCCAAGTCAATGGTCCAGTAGGACTTGCTAGCTGGAAAGATTATTGTTATGACTTAAAAGATAGTGATATCGCTGGTCAACTTACTAGTCAAGATTATGCTTTAATGGATGGCGACAAAATGGCTGGTATTGGCTATGTAACAGAAACGTATGGTATTATCGTTAATAAAAAATTATTAAAAGAAGCAGGTTATTCTGTAGACGATATCAAAAACTTTGAAAGTCTAAAGAAAATTAGTGAAGATATTACAGCTCGTAAAGATGAATTAGGATTTAGTGCCTTTACAAGTGCTGGTATGGATTCTTCCAGTGACTGGCGTTTTAAAACACACTTAGCGAACTTACCAATTTATTATGAATATCAAGCCGATGGTATTACTGATACAGAAGCTATTAAAGGAACTTATTTAAATAATTATAGAAATATCTGGGATCTATATATTAATAATTCAACAAGTGATCCTACACAACTTTCTACAAAAACAGCCGATGATGCGACAGCTGATTTTGTGACAGAAAAAGCTGTATTCTATCAAAATGGTACTTGGGCTTATAACGATGTTGCGGAAATTGGTGATGAAAATCTAGATATGATTCCAATTTATATTGGTGTTGAAGGGGAAGAAAATCAAGGTTTATGTACAGGTACAGAAAACTATTGGTGTGTTAATTCGAAAGCGGATAAAAAAGATGTACAAGCCACTTTAGATTTCATGAATTGGTGTGTTACAAATAAAAAAGCTGTAAAAGCTCTTTGTGGTGGCGATAAGGCAATGCCTAGTGGAAAAGCCGGTATGGGATTCAATATTCCATTTAAAGAAAACTTAAAGAGTTCAAATCCACTAGTAAATATTGCGGCTAAATACCAGGAAGAAGGTAAAAAACCAGTCACTTGGAACTTTACAACTATGCCTAGTGAAGAATGGAAAAATGGTGTAGGTAGTGCTTTAACAACCTATGCGGCGAATCAAAATGATGATAACTGGAATAAAGTTGTAAAAGCATTTGTTGATGGATGGGCTTCAGAAAAGGCTGCCACAAAAGACTAAATTGTATTGTAGAGTGGTGATGATTTAAAGTCTAGACATCATCACTCTTATTTTTTTATCAAATAGATAAGGAGAGCGTTATGGAAAAAAATTTAAAAAAGTTTTGGCCAATATTTGTTTTGCCAACAATGATTGCGTTCTTTATTGGATTTATACTTCCATTTATCATGGGAATCTATTTATCCTTTTGTGATTTTACTACGGTAACCGATGCGAAGTTTATTGGTCTTAAAAATTATGTCTTGGCGCTGGGTGATGCGATTTTTAAACATTCCTTCTGGTATACTGCCGCATTTGCCCTTGTATCTTTATTGATTATTAATATTATTGCCTTTGCCTTAGCTCTTGCGCTGACAAAGAAATTAAAGGGAACCAATATCTTTAGAACGATATTCTTTATGCCTAACTTAATTGGAGGAATTGTTCTAGGTTATATTTGGCAGTTGATCTTTTCTGGTATATTAAGTCAATACAGTATGGCTATTAACCTAGATAGTACATTAGGTTTCTGGGGATTAATTATCTTAGTTTGTTGGCAACAGATTGGATATATGATGATTATATATATTGCCGGACTTCAATCCATTCCAGAAGATATGATGGAGGCCGCTGAAATTGATGGTGCCAATCGTATTCAAAAATTATTCAAAATCACCATTCCAATGATGATGCCATCCATTACGATTTGTACATTCTTATCCATTACCAATGGATTTAAACTCTTTGATCAAAACCTGGCTTTAACGGCTGGTGAGCCTGCCAAGATGTCCGAAATGATGGCTTTAAATATCTTTAATACCTTCTATGGTCGTTCTGGCTTTGAAGGTGTTGGTCAGGCTAAAGCGGTATTATTCTTTATCTTAGTTGTCTTAATTGGTTTAGTACAACTTAGAATTACGCGTAATAAGGAGGTTGAACAATAATATGAAATCCAAAATTTCTAGAATCTTTGGAAGTGGAATCTTAAGCATATTGTCCATTTTCTGGATTGCACCGATTGCGATTGTTCTTTTTAACTCCTTTAAAAGTAAAGTTTGGATCAATTCCGACCCATTTTCACTTCCAAATGGTGAAACTTTTGCGGGATTAGAAAATTATAAAGAAGCAATCAATGGATATGATCTTTTACAAGCTGTATTCATTACAGTTTTCATTACAGTCGTTAGTGTGGCGGTGATATTAATTTGTACAAGTATGTGTGCCTGGTTTATCACAAGAATTAAGAATAAAGTGACAAAAGCCATTTATATTCTTTGTATCTTTTCTATGGTTGTTCCTTTTCAAATGGTGATGTTTACTTTAAGTAAAATTGCCAATATCTTAGGACTTACTACACCATGGGGTATTGTCATTATTTATTTAGGATTTGGTGCAGGTCTTGCGGTATTTATGTTTTGTGGATTTGTCAAATCCATTCCTAAGGAAATTGAAGAAGCAGCTATGATTGATGGATGTACACCTCTACAAACTTTCTTTAGAGTGGTATTGCCTATTATGAAACCTACGTATATTTCGGTAGGAATCCTTGAGACAATGTGGATTTGGAATGACTTTTTATTACCATATCTAGTCTTAGATATTAATAAATACAAGACACTTTCAATTGCAATTCAATACATGAAGGGCAGCTATGGACGTGTGGATATGGGTGCCATTATGGCGGCCTTAATCCTTGCGGTTATTCCAGTCATTATTTTCTATTTAAGTTGTCAAAAACATATTATTAAAGGTGTTGCGGCAGGCGCTGTAAAAGGATAAAATAGAACTCAAAATGGGAGGCGACAAGCATGAAGACAATAAAGGATATAGCTCGAATTAGTGGCTACAGCATAGGAACGGTCTCCCGTGTAATCAACAATCATCCTGATGTCTCGGATGAAACAAGACAAAAAATTAAAGAAATCATTGAAAAAGAACATTATCAACCCAATACAAATGCCAAAAATATGAAAATTAAAACAAGTGATATTATCAGTATTCTAGTCAAAGGACAAGCCAATGTATTTTTTGCTGAGCTTTTAGAAGTACTACAAAGAAGATTAGAAGAAGCTTCACAAGAAATTTCTGTTCATTATATGGATGAAAATGCCGATGAAGTTCAAGAAGCATTTCTTTTAATCAAAGAAAAAAAATCGAAAGGACTTATCTTTTTAGGTGGCGATTTAAAGAATTATTCCGAAGTCTTGTCTTCCTATAGAATACCAAGCGTACTTTTGACAAATAGTCCTTATAGTCAAGATTCTCTTATTTCATCTTTTACCACAGATAATGAAGCCGCAGCTTATAGTGCGGTACATCACTTGATTTTAAAGGGTCATAAACATATTGCAATTGTCGGAGGAAATCAAAATACACCAGTAGGGAAGGCTCGTTTACAAGGTGCCATACGTGCTTTAAATGAGATTGGTGTAGAATTTAAACAAAGTTATTATGAGCCAAGTCGATTTTCTTTAGATGGAGGCTATACCGCTACCTCCATGTTATTACAAAGACATAACGACATTACGGCACTCTTTGCGCTGGGGGACACTATTGCGTTAGGTGCATTACGTTGTTTAGTCGATCATAATTATGAGGTTCCTAAACAAATTTCTTTAATTGGTTTTGATGGTATTGAACTAGGACAATATGCCATTCCAAGACTAACAACCATTCATCAGGATATAGAAACTATGGCAAATAAAGCTGTTGACGATTTACTGGTACGCTTAAATTATCAAAGAGATGGTATCCATGAAATCATTCCTTTTCAAGTCATTAAAGGAGCAACAGTCTCATCGATTTAGGAAGAAGGTATGTCATGAAACGAAGTGCTGGTATACTCTGTCCTATCTTTTCCTTGCCTTCGAATTATGGTATAGGAACTTTAGGACAATCAGCGTATGACTTTATAGATTTTTTATCAGATTCGAATCAAACATATTGGCAAATTTTGCCGATTGGAGGTACTGGCTATGGCGATTCACCGTATCAATCATTTTCCATCTATGCGGGAAATCCATATTTTATTGATTTAGATGAATTGATACAGGAAGACTTATTAAAAAAAGAAGAAGTACAAACTCTAGAATGGGGTACTTCTACTTCACATATAGAATATAATACGTTATATGATCTTCGATTTAAGGTATTAAAGATAGCGGTAAAAAGATTTTTAAATCAACCCACTAAAGATTATATTGATTTTTGTCAAAAAGAATCGAATTGGTTAATAGACTATTCTTTATTTATGTCCATTAAACAATATTTTAATGGAAAACCGTTTCTGGAATGGCCTATTTCTTATCGTTTAAAAGAAGAAGGAGCCATTTCCTATCTAAAAGAAGAATTAAAGGATGAAATTGAATTTTGGAAAGTTTGTCAATATTTTTTCTTTCAACAATATTTTAAATTAAAAGATTATGCCAATTCGAAAGGCATTCAAATCATAGGCGATATACCGATTTATGTAGCTTTAGATAGTGTCGATGTTTGGTCAAACCCAGAACTTTTTCAGTTGGATTCTATGCGACAACCTATAGATGTTGCCGGCTGTCCTCCTGATGGGTTTTCAGCCGATGGACAACTTTGGGGCAATCCTTTATTTCGATGGGATGTCATGGAAAAAGATCAGTATGCCTGGTGGATTCAAAGAATTAAACATCAGTTACGTTTTGTCGATGTATTAAGAATTGATCATTTTCGAGGCTTTGAAAGTTATTATTCCATCCCTTTTGGTTCAAAAAACGCAAGACATGGCGTATGGGAAAAAGGACCAGGGTATCCATTTTTTGAAATTGTGAAAAATCAAGTTCCTAATGCCAAAATCATTGCGGAAGATTTAGGTTTTCTTACGGATGAAGTAATTGAATTAGTGAAACAATGTGGTTTTCCAGGTATGAAAATTCTTCAGTTTGCCTTTGATTCAAGAGATACAGGTTCTGGATATTTACCACATATGTATATACATAATAGTGTAGCCTATACCGGAACGCATGATAACGACACCATTGTTGGCTGGTATACTTCTTGTGCAAGTGAGGATCGAGAATTTGCCAATCAATATTTAAATATTAATTCAGATCAAGAAATACATTGGCAAATGATTCGAGCTGTACTTGCCAGTGTATCTAACTTGGCAATAATACCTATTCAAGATTATTTAGGATATAACAGTAATGGAAGAATAAATATACCAAGTACAACCGGTAATAATTGGACATGGCGACTAAAACAAGATGAGTTAAATGAAACATTGTCAAGTCAAATTGCTGATATGACAAGATTATATGGAAGATAGAAAAGGAGAACGATTCAAATGGCAACAGTTAGCTTAAAACATATAGATAAAGTATATGATAATAATGTACAAGCGGTCTTTGATTTTAATTTAGAAATCCAAAACAAAGAATTTATTGTATTTGTAGGACCATCTGGTTGTGGTAAATCGACAACCTTGCGCATGATTGCGGGTTTAGAAGATATTACTCGTGGAGAATTAAAAATTGATGGTAAAGTGATGAATGATGTAGAACCAAAAGATCGTGATATTGCGATGGTTTTTCAATCATATGCCTTATATCCGCATATGAGTGTTTATGACAATATGGCTTTTGGTTTAAAACTGAAAAAATGTCCAAAAGAAGAAATTGATAAACGCGTAAGAAATGCGGCTCAAATCTTAGAAATTGAACAATATTTAGATCGTAAGCCTAAGGCCTTATCGGGTGGACAAAGACAACGTGTCGCTTTAGGAAGAGCCATTGTACGTAATGCCAAAGTCTTTTTAATGGATGAGCCATTATCGAATTTGGATGCCAAATTGCGTGTACAGATGCGTAGTGAAATCATTCAACTTCATGAAAGAATTGGAGCGACAACCATTTATGTAACTCATGATCAAACTGAAGCGATGACAATGGCCGATCGCATTGTAGTGATGAAGGGCGGCTATATCCAACAAATAGGAACGCCAAAAGAAATCTACAACAATCCAGCCAATATGTTTGTGGCAGGCTTCTTAGGATCACCGGCTACCAACTTTATAAAAGGTACTTACAAAGATGGAACTTTCAATATTCAAGATACACATATTCAAATTCCTGAAATGTATTTAGAATCTTTAAAAACCTATCAGGGAAAAGAAGTTATCTTAGGTATAAGACCTGAAGATTTATATGGTGAAGGCATTGTCAAAGAAACGTATCCAAGTGCTAGCTTTGATTTTAAAATTGATGTAGCAGAATTATTAGGTCATGAATATATTTTACATGGTTCTTTTCACGGTCAACCTATGGTAGCCAAAGTCGCCAGTCGTTTAGAACCAAAGATGAATAGTATATTATCCTTAACTATGGATTTAAGCAAGGTTCACTTCTTTGATCCCGAGACTGAAAAACGTATCGATTAATTTAAATAAGGAGTGCATTGTATCATAATGCACTCCATTTCCTTATAAGGTCAGATGGATATATTATTGTTTTTGTAATTTTTTAGAGAGGGGCCTGCGGACAAATTTTTGCCTCTTGACTAGTTTTTATAGGGAATCATGGTTCTTGGTTCCTTTTTTATATAAAGTTTAGTTCCATCACTATAACCTTCTGGTCGATTTTTTAATTCAAATATTAAATGATTTCTTAACACATTTATTGTTTCTTGATACTTTTTATTTTGTATTAAATTATGACGTTCCCATGGATCGTTTTCTAAATCAAAGAATTGTTCTATTCCGGTTTGGGAATACCATATATATTTATATTGTTTAGTGACAATATAGTGGTTGGATAAATTGGAATGAAAACTATGTTCACCATGGAGATAATCCCGTATGAAATTAGTCTTTTGTTCTAATAATGGTTTTAAAGAGATTCCATCCACAGTATTTGGAATGGAAATTCCACAAAAATCAAGTAAAGTAGGCATGACATCCCGTAATTCAACGACTTCTTTAAATGTATTGGATGGAATGGATGTGATATTTTTTCCCACACGCATCAAAAACGGAATATGAACACTTCCCTGATAAGGGAAGACTTTTCTCCATAATCCATGATCAAATAGCATTTCACCATGATCACTGACAAAGCATACGATCGTATCTTCTAAGATGCCATCTTCCTGCAAAGCCAATAGGATCCTTCCAATCTGATGGTCAACATGGGTGATGGAGGCATAGTAGCCGGCCATCGCATCATGCTGCAGGTTAGGATCATCGGTTCCATAGATTGAGTCATATTGAAACTTATGCGTTTTGGTACGTTCTTTGTCATCCCAATCACCTTGTGCCGGTTTTCTTAGATCTTTATCTTTATACATGTCAAAATAGGACTGTGGTGGATCTAAGGGTTGATGAGGACGTACAAACGAAGACATCAAAAAGAAAGGCTTGGTTCGATCTCTTGTCTGGATAAAGCGAATACTTTGATCGGCAACCCAGTTTGTCGGATGGAGTCTTTCTTCATAGATCCATGGATGAGTAACCCAGGAATTACACTCCGGTCCACTGGATGTGACATCGCTGAAGCGATTTGTCTGGTTTTGCAGATCGAAAAGATAATCATCATGAACGCTTTGATGCATCCAGTAGGGTGCGTTATTATCTCTGTAACATGCCAAATAACCATCATGAAGCTTTAAGCTTTGAAAACCACAGGATAGGCGTGGGGGATGAACATGCATCTTTCCAATGCACTGGGTCTGATAATTGGCATTGGAAAACTCTTCAGCCATATAGTGCGTATAATCCCAATCGACATTATCCTGATAGCCGACACGTCCATGTCCTTCCTGACTTCGTCCGGTTAATAGAGCCGCACGGGCGGGAATACAACTGGGTGTTGCGCTGTATGCATTTTCAAAGACCACACCCTGATGTCCAATAGAATCTAGAAAAGGTGTTTTAACATCGGGGTGATCTTGTATGGAAAGGCAGTCACCGCGAAACTGATCACACATCAATAAAAGTATATTAGGTTGACGCATAAAAAATCTCCTTTTTTACTAAAAGAAGTGTAGCACAGAATAATGTGAAAATTTCGAAATTTTGAGGTGTATTTATCAAAAAGCAATATTTCTAAAATCGAAAACAAGAATCGCATAGAAAAAGCGCTTACATTTTTGTACACTTTAAGTAGTTAAAAGCTATGTTCAAAGGAGGATTATAATGAACAAATTAATGAGAGCCGGAGCTTTGGCTCTGGCAATGGCTACAATGGTTACTGGATGTAGCTCAGGAAGCACGGATTCGGGCGAAAAAGAAGTGCCAACAAATGATGATGGACAACGAATTCTAGCTTTTGATGCTTTTGAAGGTGGTAATGGTACAGAGTTCCTGGAAGAAGCTGCCGCAGCATTTGAAGAAGCCAACCCGGAAGTTGACGTACAGATCCGATTCAGTAAAGAAATCGATCAGGAAATGCAGAAAGACAATGCATCCGGAAAATACGCTGACTTGGTTTACTACAACCTGGGACAGGCTTCCAATTATACAGAGTCAATGCTGAATAACGGAAACGTTTTGGACATCAGTGATGTTATGGAAGAAGTTGCTGATGAAATCGATACTTCTATCACAGAACCTACTTCTGATTACTTCGGTGATGGAAAAGCATATCTGGCTCCAATCATGTACACACCTGCTGGATTATACTACAACAAAGCTGAATTATCCGAAGATCAGCTTCCTAAGACTTGGGATGAAATGTGGGCTTTAGGTGATCAGGTACATAGTGAAAACCCTGACAAATACTTATTCACATACCCAATCAAAGGATACTTCGATAATACGGTATTAGGTATGCTGTATCAGGCTGGTGGAGAAGAATACTTCCAGAATGCTTTGAAATATGGTGAAGGTACTTGGGATTCTGATGAAGGTAAGAAAGTTCTGGAAACTTTAGCTACCTTGGTAGGACCTAACTACTTAGAAAAAGATACAGTTGCCAACGCTAACGTTGATGGTGGTTTCACTAAGAACCAGCAGTCTATGATCGATGGTAAAGCCGTATTTATGCCAAATGGTTCCTGGATCATCGGTGAAATGGCTGAAACTACACCGGAAGGCTTCTCTTGGGGTGTAATGCCACTGCCTGCTTTTGAAGAAGGTGGAGAACGCGTTGTTACAACAATGACGGAACAAGTATGGATCCCTGCTGAAGCTGCTAACGTAGATGATGCAAAAGAATTCATCAAATTCTTGTATTCTGAAGATGCAGCTAAGATCTTTGCTTCTCACAACATTGTTTCACCAAGAAAAGATTCTGCTAGCTTGTTAGCTGACGAACAGTTAAAAGGTCTGTTTGATGTTTACAATCAGGAAGGCGTAAAAGCTGTTTCAGGTACATATGCTGCATACGATGCTACCGCTGTACCAGATGTTGACTTCAAGGGTACGATCTATGGACCGATTGAAGAAATCGCCAGTGGTAAAGAAGGTGTATCTGTTGATACATGGCAAGAATCACTGACTGAGCTTTGGACAACATTACGTGAAAATCCATTAGCAAAAGAATAAGAAACGCAGTGATATTTACAAAAAGCGGTGATTCTTCACCGCTTTCTTACTACTTAAAAGAGAGAGGTTGGACATTATGACAAAAAAGAAATCACAGCGCCGCTTTGTCATCGCCTGTCTGGCACCTGCCCTAATTCTGGTTACACTGTTTATTGTAATACCAACGGTTCAGGTATTCCGTTACTCACTGTATCAGAAAGCTGGATTTGTCGGCGGGGAGACGTTTATCGGCCTCAAGAATTTCCAAACTTTGTTTAAAGATGATATCTTTCTGCAATCCATACAGAATCAGATACTCATCATTGTGATCGTAACGATGTTTACGATCGTTCTGGCGATCTTGTTTGCGACATTATTAACACGTGAAAACTTCAAAGGAAAGAATTTCTTCCGTGTTATATTCTATATTCCAAACATTTTGAATATCGTTATCATCGCCGGTATTTTCTCAGCCATCTATGCACCAAGCAATGGTTTATTGAATAGTTTCTTATCCACGATCGGACTTGACAGCTTATGCCGTCAGTGGATGGGAGATCCGGAGATTATCATTTTCTCCATTATCGGAGCTTTGGTTTGGCAGGCTATCGGCTATTACATGGTTATGTACATGGCCAGTATGACTTCCATTCCGGAAAACTTGTATGAAGCGGCTTCTTTGGAAGGTGCCGGAAAACTAAAACAGTTCTTCATGATCACACTGCCGTTGATTTGGGATAACATTCGTCAGACTTTGACATTCTTCGTTATTTCAACGATCAACTTAAGCTTCCTGTTTGTGCAGGTCAATACCGATGGACAGTTTGGTACGCAGGTTATGTTGAACTACATGTACTCAAAAGCCTTCTCCGGAAACCTGGGATATGGTATGGCCATTGGTGTAATTACCTTTATCCTGGCGTTTGCGATGGCAGGTGCATTGAATAAGGTCACAAAACGTGATCCATTACAGTATTAGGAGGTGCCTCGATGAAAAAACTTAAGAACTTATCACCACATTCCTGGTACAAGATCTTTGTATATTTTGCCATGATCGTCTTTGCGGTAACGATCATTATTCCGATTCTTTGGGTATTTTTGGCAAGTTTGAAAACACAGTTGGAATTAAATGCCGACAACCCATGGGCCTTACCGGCTGTACTACAGTGGTCAAACTATGTGACGGCATTTGAAAAGGCCAGAATGGGCGATTATCTGTTAAATACGGTCATCGTTGTAGCTATGGCATTGGCAATCTTACTGGTAGTCGCATTGCCGTGTTCTTATGTACTGGCTCGTTTCAACTTCAAGGGAAAGAAATTTATGAATCTCTTGTTTATGGCCGGATTGTTCATCAATATGAACTATATCGTATTGCCGATCTATATGATGTTGTTTAACTTTGATAACATGCTTGGATTGACTAACTTTTTGATAGACAACAAGTTAGTACTTGCGATTGTTTATGCATCGACAAGTCTTCCATTTACAGTTTACTTGTTGACAGGTTACTTCCAGACGTTGCCAAAAGCTTATGAAGAAGCTGCATTGATAGATGGATGTGGCTATTTTAAGACCATGACAAAGATCATGATCCCAATGGCAAGACCAAGTATCATTACTGTTATTTTGTTCCAGTTTTTAGCTTACTGGAATGAATATATCGTTGCCTTTACATTGTTGCAGACAGATCATGCGACTTTATCTGTCGGATTACGTAATCTGATGCAGGCACAGCGTTCAGCAGCTCAATACGGTGTCATGTATGCCGGATTGGTGATTGCGATGGTTCCTACATTGATTTTGTATATCATCGTTCAAAAGAAGTTGACACAAGGTATGAGCCTTGGTGGTTTAAAAGACTAATTGAAGGAGGATGCATATGCAAAACAGCAATATCATTAAAACAATTTTGTCTTTGATTGCCTTTATTGTTTGTGTTGCATTGGTAGTCATCGGACAAAAAACGATAGGAATCCCAAATTTGATGATGGAGATCGTCGGTGTCATTGGTATTATGATCCTGATCTATCTCTACAATCGAAAGTATCAGTAGGAGGAAAGTAATATGGCAGAATTGTCTTTAAGACATATAGATAAAGTCTATGATAACAATGTACAAGCTGTCTTTGATTTTAATCTGGAGATCAAAGACAAAGAATTTATCGTATTTGTAGGACCATCCGGATGTGGAAAATCAACGACACTTCGTATGATTGCCGGTTTGGAAGATATCACCGCCGGAGAGTTCTATATCGATGGAAAACTGATGAACGATGTTGAACCCAAAAACCGTGACATCGCCATGGTATTCCAGTCCTATGCGCTATATCCGCATATGAGCGTATATGACAATATGGCATTTGGCTTGCAGCTTAGAAAAACACCAAAGGATGAAATCGATAAACGTGTAAAAGAAGCGGCTCGTATCTTGGAAATTACCGATTATTTAGATCGTAAACCAAAGGCATTGTCCGGTGGACAAAGACAGCGTGTTGCCTTAGGTCGTGCCATTGTGCGTAATGCCAAGGTGTTCTTAATGGATGAGCCATTAAGTAACCTGGATGCCAAGCTGCGTGTTCAGATGCGTAGTGAGATCATCAAGCTGCATGAGCGTATCGGTGCAACGTCGATTTATGTTACACATGACCAGACCGAAGCCATGACCATGGCCGATCGTATCGTTGTCATGAAAGCCGGCTATATCCAGCAGATCGGTACACCAAAGGAAATCTACAACAATCCGGCCAATATGTTTGTGGCAGGCTTCTTAGGAGCACCGGCAACAAACTTCATTCATGGAACGTATGCCGATGGCATCTTTACAGCCGGAGATCACAAGATTCAGGTACCGGATATGTTCCAGGATAAGATGAAAGCGTATAACGGCAAAAAAGTCATCATGGGTATTCGTCCGGAAGATATGCATGCCGAGGGTATCGTCGCCCAGACATATCCAAGTGCCCGTTTTACCTTCCACATTGACGTAGCCGAATTATTAGGTCATGAATACATCCTGCATGGAACTTATAACGGAGAAGCCATGAGTGCAAAGATTGCATCTCGTCTGGAGGCCAAAGGACATGAGGATTTGGATCTGACCATGGATCTTAGCAAGATTCATTTCTTCGATCCGGAAACAGAAAATCGTATCGTATAAAAGGGATACGTATGGAAGCAATCATTGAAACTTTGCTGGAATATGCGATCGAGCAGCATTTGATGGAACCAACCGATCGAATCTATGCCCGTAATCGCATTCTGGCCTGTTTAAAAGAAGAAGATTATACACCAACGGATCAAAGGGTATCCTATCACTATGTCAGTGAATTGCTGCAGATGCTTTGTGATATTGCGGTTAAAAAGGGAATCTTGGAAGATACTTTGCGAAATCGCGATGCGTTTGATTCTCAGCTTATGAATTGTTTCATGCCGCGACCTTCCGAAATGATTCATACGTTTGAGACGAAAAAAAATAATTCTCCTATACTAGCAACCAATTATTTCTATCATACCAGCATCGCCAGTAACTATATTCGCAAGGACCGAATCGATAAGAATGTTTCCTATAAAGTGAATACGGAGTACGGCATCATGGATATAACGATCAATTTATCCAAGCCGGAAAAGGATCCCAGAGATATCGCCAAAGCATCAAAAAGTGTATCAACAAGCTATCCATCGTGTGTGCTTTGTAAGGAATGTGAAGGATATTACGGAAGTTTACGATGTGATGGTCGCAGCAACCATCGCATCATCCCTTTGAAATTAAATGGAGAAGACTGGTTCTTCCAGTATTCTCCATATGTTTACTACAATGAACACTGTATTGTGTTAAAGGGTGAACATGTACCTATGAAAACATGTCGAAAAACCTTTATTCGACTGCTGGAATTCGTCGAACAGTTTCCACATTATTTCTTAGGTTCCAATGCCGACCTTCCAATCGTGGGAGGATCGATCCTGTCCCATGATCATTTTCAGGGTGGGAATTATGAATTTGCCATGGCCAATGCGAAAGTCGTTCAAAGCTTTCAGCTGACAGAGGATGTAAGAGCCGATCGTCTGTTCTGGCCATTAAGCGTATTGCGCTTATCATCGGTGCAAAAGGAGACACTGATCGATGTAGCGGATACTATACTGCAAGTATGGCGGCAGTATGATGATCCAGCTGTTGAAGTTTATGCCAAAACAGATGGACAGATGCACAATACCATTACCAGTATTGCGCGTTATCGAAACAATCGATATGAACTGGATCTTGTATTTAGAAATAATCGGACAAGCAAGGAACACCCAATGGGGATATTTCATCCTGATGAAAAAGTACATCATATCAAAAAAGAAAACATTGGTCTGATCGAAGTGATGGGACTTGCAGTATTGCCGGCCCGTTTAAAAACGGAAATGCAGGCAATGAAGGATTATTTATTAGATGGTACCTGTTCAGATCTTTTAGATTCACATTTAGAATGGCTGCAGAATCTTCAACAATCCATGACCTGGACAAAAGAAAACGTGGAAGAACAGCTGCAGGAAGAAGTCGCCAGGGTCTTTGTGGAAGGACTAAGACATTGCGGCATCTATTCTTTTGATGAAAAAGGAGATATTGCGTTTCAAAAATTGATTGACACAATAGAAGGGACATTAACATGATTAAACAAGGAAGAGTGACTGTACCAACGGATATCGATGTCATAGATGATACGATCGATATCATTCATCGCTGGAAGGCGGATGCGATTCGCGATTGCGATGGAACGGATATGCCAAAAGAACTACGTTCCATGGATATCAAACAATATGCGACTTACTATACAACACGTAAAGATAACACATGGGCTAAGGCAAATCCGGAAGAAATTCAACAAATGTATCTGATGTCTGATTTTGTAACGGCCAAAGAGACTGAATGTAAGATTCAGATCATGAAGCATTTCTATAAGGATCAGCTGAAACCCAACACGATCGATGATATTCACCTATGGTGGGAAGTCATTGATCGTACAACGGATACCGTAGTGACAAACTGGGATTACGATGAAGAAAATCGCGAAGTGATCATTCATGATGCGATTCCTTATCATGCCTATACAGTAAGCTTTCTGGCGTTTGTCATCTGGGATCCGGTTCACATGTACAATTCATTGACAAATGACTGGCAGGATGAAGAACATCAGATGACCTTTGATGTGCGTCAGCCAAAGACACAAAAGTATGTACTGGAAAAATTCAGAAAGTTTTGTCAGGAACGCGATGATGTAAACGTTGTTCGTTTTACGACATTCTTTCATCAGTTCACATTACAGTTTGACGAACAGGCCAGAGAAAAATACGTTGACTGGTTTGGCTACAGCGCTTCGGTTTCTCCATACATCTTAAAACATTTTGAAGAAGAAGTGGGTTATAAGTTCAGACCAGAATACATTATCAATAAAGGCTTCAACAATTCTACTTTCTGTGTACCGACCAAAGAATATCGCGATTTTATGGATTTCCAACAAAGAGAAGTCTGTAAGCTTGCTAAAAAGTTTGTCGATATCTGCCATGAATATGGTAAAGAAGCCATGATGTTCTTAGGCGATCACTGGATTGGTACTGAACCATTCGGTAAGTATTTTGAATCCATTGGTTTAGATGCTGTGGTTGGTTCGGTAGGTTCCGGAACAACACTTCGTCTAATTTCTGATATCAAAGGTGTGAAATATACCGAAGGAAGATTTTTGCCATACTTCTTCCCGGATACTTTCCATGAAGGTGGCGATCCTTTAAAGGAAGCCAAGATCAACTGGGTGACTGCCCGTCGTGCCATTTTAAGAAGTCCGGTCGATCGTATCGGATATGGCGGTTATTTAAAACTGGCTTTAAAATTCCCGGAATTTATTGACTACATCGAAAAAGTCTGTGATGAATTCCGTGAGTTATATTCTCATGTCAACCAGCAAAAACCATATACACTTATGAAGGTTGGTGTATTGAACAGCTGGGGTGAACTTCGTCGCTGGGGAACACATCTGGTACACCATGCGATCTGGTATAAACAGATTTATTCGTTTACCGGTGTTATGGAAGCTTTGAGCGGATACCCGTTTGATGTGCGTTTTATCAGTTTTGATGAAGTGCGTAACGATCCATCGGTATTAAATGATATTGATGTCTTGTTGAATGTAGGTGCTGCTTATACAAGCTTTAGCGGTGGTGAAGAATTTGATGAAACCGTGATTGCCGCTTTACGTAAATATGTCGATAACGGTGGCGGTTTCATTGGTGTCGGCGAACCAACAGCCTGTGCCAAGAATGGTAAATTCTTTACACTATACGATGTATTAGGTGTGGATAAAGAGTTAGGATTTACGATGCATACCGATAAGTATAACTGGGATACGCATGAACACTTTATCACCGAACAGTTAGAACATGAGGACTGGGGTGAATGTGTCAATAACGTGTATGCTTTACCGGGCACAATGATCCTGAGGGAAAAAGATTTTCATGTAAATTTGGCTGTGAATGAATATGGTAAAGGACGTTCCGTTTATATGAACGGTCTTCCATTCAGCTTTGAAAATACACGTCTATTATATCGTGCGATCTTCTTTGCGGCACATAAAGAAAATGACATGAAGAAATGGTACAGTGACAACTATAATTTAGATGTCAATGTTTATCCATCGACCAACAGTTTCTGCGTTGTCAACAATACGTATGAACCACAAAAATCAACGATTTATAAAGGTGACGGTTCCTCCTTTGAGGTTGAACTGGATGCCTGTGCAATTCAGTGGTTTGATATTTAGACTGGAAGGATTCTTCGTAAGAGGGATCCTTTTTTTGGTGTGCCGGGCATGGCATGCATTCAGCTGGAGTTAAACCA